>JBIKMW010000033.1:0-57323 GCA_044359065.1 Planctomycetales bacterium
ATGTTCCGCGCCATCTCGGCCACCGGAAACACCCGCATGCCGTATCCCAGTTCCATCAACCGCCGCGCGATCGGGAACCCCCCTGTGATTTCACCCGGTTCCGGAAGGAACGACAGATCGTGTCGCACCAGCAGGTCGCGGCGATACATCGCACAATAGTCGCGCGGATACCGCCCCGCCTCGGCGTCTCCGCGCGTCTCGCGACCGAACACCCGCTTGATCCCCGCCAGCGCGTCCCCGAACCACTGCTTTTGCAGGGCGTACAGCGGGCTCTCCAGGTTGAGCTTCCAGGCCCCGGTGGCCGCGGTCTCGGGGGCCCCGGCTGCGGGGCGGGCCGCGAACTCGCGCAGGAACGGGTCGAGCCAACCGTCGCGACGGACGAACACGTCGGAGTGCATCGTCACAAGGAATTCGGCGTCGCTGTGTCGGGCGGCGAAGTCCCATGCGGTGAACACGTTGGCCGGCCAGTTCGCGGACGTTTCCTCGGGCCGTTCGACGAGTCGGATCCAGGACAGCCCGCGCAGCCAATCGAGGCTGCCGTCCCGCGATCCGTTGTCGACCACCAGTACATCAAGGTCGTACTTGGCGGAATGTCGACGGATCGAACGCAAGCAGATCGACATCATCTCGCGCACCTGCCAATGCGGCACGCACACGGTGATTTTCGGGGAGCTTTCCCGCTCCGACCCGCCCGCGATTCGCAGGGGTGAACCCGCCATGTCCCGCCTCCGAGTGTCCGTAGAAGCTGTCTCAAAACCCGGTTGCCGGCACGAGAACCTCGACAGGGGTGAACGCGGATCTGCCCGGCAGAGGGTTTTGAAGCCACTTCCAGCGTCCCGTCCCGCCGAACCGGTCGATTCGGCGCGGCGAACGCTATCAAAAACGGCCCGGTCGCGGGAACGCCAATGTGGCGGCTTGGCCTACCCGCCGCGCGAACTCCGAATTGCCCTTGCCCCCACGCGCCGTCCGCACCATATTTCGCGGCCTAGACGGGACATCGCGACCGAGACGGGCACCGGCCCGCCCGATCCCGTCGCGGGAATGCACGCATGTTGCAATCGACACTCGGCCTGGTCCGCAAAGTTTCGCGTCGCATCTCCGATCCGAAGGCCGCGCTTTCGGCGGCGGCGCGCGTGCCGGAGCTGGTCTGGCGGAATCTGACCGATCTCGCGCGGGCGCCGCGCGAACGGTACTGGCTCCGGCAGGCAGGTTTCGTCCACTACACGGCTCGGGGTTCTCTGGCGGAACCGGTTGCACTGCCAGGGGATCCCCTCGCGCCGCGCGGTCGCCGTGCCGCCGAGCGCGTGATCGACGCGTTCCATCGGGCCGGCGCGGTCGCCCGCGCGAACGCGCCGTCGCAATGGGACTACGCACGCGACTCGTTCTTCGGACCGTTCGTGCGCGGCCTCGAATCGCGCGATGTCGACGGCGTCCACCGCATCCTCGCCAACATGTTCCGCGAACCGGTGGTGTGGGGAACGGCCCGCATGCATCCCTCGTGGCCGGCCGAGTTCGCTCGGCGCCCGCGCGACCATTACCTTCCGCTCCGCGCCACCGACATGCTCTGCTCGCTGGGGGAGGCGGTGGGAGTCCGCGCGGCGCCGTCGATCGAGCAGGCGTGCGATTTCGAGCGCTACGCCACGGGTTTCCGCATCGATCTCGCCGCGCTCGTCGCCGAGATCGAGCGGGCCGCCGATCTGGACCTCTCTTTCCCCGAGATGTTGGGGGCGATCGGTGTCCGCGTCGCCGGGCGGTTCCTGACGCTCGACAGCCTCATCCACTCGTATTCGCTGTTTCGGCTGCGCGAACTGGGCGCGTCGTCCGATTCGTCGATTGTCGAGATCGGCGGCGGCTATGGCTGCATGGGCTTGTTGTTCGCGCGGGCGGGGCTGTGCAACTACGAGATCGTCGACCTCCCCTTCATGAACGCGGTGCAGGGTTACTTCCTGCTGAACACGCTACCCGAAGACGAGGTGCGGCTGTTCGGCGAGGATGTGCCCGCCGACCGTCCCGTGACTCGCGTTTCTCCGCATTGGACCTTCCACGAGCGTCTCGACCGCTCGGTCGACCATGTGATCAATGTGAATTCGCTCCCCGAGATCGGCGTCGACGAGGCTCGCGAGTACTTGCGAACGATCGGCCGCGTGGCGCGTCGGTCGTTCGTGTCGCTGAATCAGGAGGCGGGGAGCCACGTGCCGGGGATCGGTCGGCAAGGGCGCGTGGCCGACCTTGCGACGGAAGTGGGCACGCTGCATCGCGTGGCCCGCTGGCGCTGGTGGATGGAGCAGGGCTACGTCGAGGAACACTACGTGCCCAGCGATCGGGTGTCCCGCTGATGGCGGCTCACCGCGGTTCCGCCGGGTTGTCGGGGGGCGTTCCGGCCCGTACCCGACGCGCGAGGCGACGGCGGAAGAACTCGGTCAGCCCGGCGTAACGACTGCCTGGTTCGATGTAGTGGTCGACGACATAAAACGCGAAGTAATACGCCCGGCAGAAACCCCACACGCACACCACCAGCAGCAGGGCGCTGCGCGCGTCCGGTCGATCCGCAAGGAGCAATCCTCCCGCGAGCAGGCCGGTGAGAAGCATCAATCCCCCCTTGACGTACAGGAGGGTGGGACTGCGGATGTCGGACATGCGTGGGGCCTACGAATTCAAAATGGGCGGCGGCGAGCGCTGAGATTCGCCGCCCGAAGAATCCCAGTGATCGTGCGTCAGTCCCCGGTGGTCGACCGTGGATTCCCGTCGAACAGGCGAATCGTGCCGTCGGAGTCGCCGACGACGAACCTTCCGCCGTCGGCCAACGGCGCGAAGCGCAGGCCGGGCAAGGTGCGGACTTCCTGTCCGGTGCGGACATCCCACACGCGGAAGGCCCGGTCCGACCCGCTCGTGAAGACCCGCAGGCCATCGTGACTGAAGGCGCTGTCGATCACATTTCCAACATGCATTCGCGCCTCGAAAACCTTTGCCCCCGACCGCGCGTCAAGCACCGTATGCGATCCGCCGGGCAACGTGGCCACCAGCCACCGGCCGTCCGAACTGAAGGCCAGCCGCGTCGTTGAGACGGGAAATCGGCGCAACACCGTCCCGGTGTCCAAATCCCAGATCTCGATGCGGTCCTTGTAGCCGACCGCTCCCTGCCGCGCGTGTCCCGCAATCGCTCCATCGACAGGCAATTCCCCGCCCGATTCGTAGTTCAACTCGCCGATCAACCGCCCGTCACTCGCGTTCCATTTCTTGAGTTTCCCGTCGACACCTACGGTAAAGAACGTCGAGCCCGCGGCGTCAAACAGGGCCGCTTGAACCCCGACACGTTTGTGTCCGGCGTTCCACGTTTCCGTTCCGGCGATCACTTCCAATACCCGGGTCCGGCTCGAAACGTCCCAAACCTCCACTTTGCCGTTTCTGAGGGCGAGAAGCATCCGGAGTCCGTCGCGGCTGACATCACCATGGTGAATTTCGTCCCCCACCCGGGTCAATTGTCCCCGGACCGAACCGTCGACGAAGCTGCGGATCGAGACCGCCCGCTGAGGCGCATTAGCATTGATCGAACTCGCGGGGACCGCGCCGTGGGATTCATGCAGAGCGGCAAACCACTGGCCTGTCGGGTCGACGAGAATCTGTCCGATCGGATGGCCAACCGTCGCCAAGACACGCTCGCCCGGTCGTGGATGATCGCGCCATATACGCAGGGTACCGCCACTGTCGAGCGACCAGATCTCATCCCCCTTGACATCCACATCCTCGACGGAGATCTCGTGACCACGGATGGTCCGGACGACTTCGCCGCTCGCCGCGTCGAGGACCGTGAGCGCCCCCTGCGAGTCGCCGGCAACGACCAGCGACTCGCTGCGGAAAAACGAGACAGCACGGAACGACTCCAGGCCGGGAGCTGGATGCTTCCAGAGAACGGCTTTTGTTTTCACGTCCGCGAGAGCGACCTCGCGCGCGGCGGCGACCAATAGTCGGCCGCCTTCCGCGTCGAACTTCAAATCGCGAACAACTCCGGCGAACGAGACGCGATCATCCGAATTCCGATCGGTGTTCCAGAGCCGCACCGTACCTTGATCGGAGCCCGAGGCGAGCCAGACGCCGTCGGAAGAAATGACCGCCCCCCTCGCAAAGGTCCCGCTGGGGAAGTGTTTCGGCTCGGGTGGACGCTCGTCGGTGGCCTCCACGAGCAAGGCACCGTCTTGCGCTCCGACGACAAAGAACCTTCCGTCCCTGGAGAAGACAACGCGATTTCCCTCGGCCGTGTGCATGCGCGGATTCATCCGCCACAAAGGTTGGCGCGAGTCGAGGTCCCAATACACGATCTCAGGAACGCGGCTGGTCGTGACCAAGCGATTTTTTGATGGGTGAAACGCCATGTCCCAGACGCTGTTCCCCAAACCTTCAAGCATGACAGGCGGAGCTTTGAGATCCGCGGTCGGCAAAAGCTGGACGGTGTTTCCCGCCCCGACGAGGGCGATACGCGTTCCGCCGTGGTCGAATGCGAAATAGCTCTTCCACCCTGGTTGGTGATGGACGGCCTGCTCGACATTGCAAAGTCGGTCCTGGAAGTGCCATTCCCAGCCGCGAAGGTCGACCCCGTCACTCGGCTCCTGCTTGCGCAGCATTTCCCGCACGCGTGCCGTGCGGTTCGCACTCCAGGCCGATTCGGCCACGAGCATTTCGGCGGCGTACTGACGGGCACGCGATTCCTCGGACTTCGCGTTGGCGAGGGCTTGCCCTTCCTCGGCGAGCACGCGATGTTTCTCGGCCAGTTCCTTGGCCTGCTTGGTGTCGCGAAGCGCATCCAGAGTTTTGGATTGCTCGGCGCGAAGGTCGGCGGCGGCACGGGCCTGATAGACGGCGAACCACGTCCCGATTCCCGCGGCCGCCAGCAGGGCTGACGCCGCCATTCCGAGCGCGGTCGCCAACCCACGGTTGCGTCGCGTCCAACGCTGCAACCGCTCCAGGCGTGTCACCGGGCGTGCGAGCGTCGGCTCGCCGCGACGCCAGCGTTCCAGATCGTCAGCGAACGCGTCGCAATCCGGGTAACGCCCGTCTGGCTCCTTCCGCATCGCTTTCTGACAAATCGCTTCCAGATCGGGATGCAACTCCGGTACGAGCGAGCGTAGCGCCGGCGGCTCCTGTCTGGCCAATTGCGTCAGCACGGCCAAAGGAGGGCCCTCGAAGGGCTTGCGGCCGGACAGCAACTCGTAAAGCGTCGCTCCCAGGGAGTATTGGTCGGAGCGAGGCCCCACGCGCGACCATTCGCCCCCCGCTTGCTCGGGGGCCATGTACGCGGGAGTACCGATCACCGACCCTTCGGTCGTCAGGTCCGATTGCTCGTCGACGCGCTTGGCCAACCCGAAGTCCATCAACTGCGGCTCGCCGCGTTCGTCGAGCATGACGTTGTGCGGTTTGATGTCGCGATGAACGATTCCCATCCCGTGGGCGTAGCCCAGCGCCCGCGCGACGGCAATGGTCCATTCCACCGCCCGGTCCGCCGGAACAGCTCCCTCGCGGATGTGCGCCGACAACGGTTTGCCGTCGATGAACTGCGATGCGATGTAAAACTGGCTTCCGGCCTGTCCCGAATCGAACGTCGGAACGATGTGCGGATGCCGCAACTGCGCGGCGGCCCGGGCCTCGGTCTGGAAACGCTGCGCGAGGCTTCCGTCGTCATCGACGAACACTGGCACCTTGAGCGCGATCGTGCGGTCCAACTGTGGATCGTACGCGCGGTACACGCGCCCACAGCCCCCTTGTCCCAGCACGGCCTGCAGTTTGAACCGGCCCAGGTGGCCCAGCGAAGGGGTGAGATTCCCCGCCTCGGTGGATTGGACGATAGTCGCGGCGTTGGCATCCCCCGCTCCCGCGCGCGGTTGTTCCGAGCCAGCCACCGTGGCGTCGACTCCGGTCTGGGACGCCGTCCCCGAGCGGCCCGAGTCATCCTCCAGTGCCACGCCGAACTCGCGACGGCAGGCGGGGCAACGCACGGTCTTGCCGATCAACGTGTCTCGCACCTTGATGCGAGCCCCGCAATGCGGGCACAGGATCTTCAACCCCTTGTCCACGCTGGTCCTCCGCAACGGGAGTCGATCCCCACGAACCCGATGCCCGATTCAATCCCATCGGCTCACGTCGATCACCGCGTGCCGCACCTTCAGTCGTCGCCATGTCCATGTCGCGTGCACCCGTCCGTCGGCCGCCTGGATGATCGCCGGGTACGAGTACTCGCCGGGTTCGGTTTCCAGTCGCGACACCTCGCGCCACTCCTTCCCGTCGCGCGAGGTCGACAGCACTAGCGGCGTTCGCCCCTTGTCCACGGGATTGTGAATCAGCAGATGGCGACCGTCCTTGAGCGTGACCGCGTCGATGCCGCTGTTGGGGTTGGGTAGGTTCGTTTTGGCGAGTGGGGACCATGTGCGGCCCCCGTCGTTCGACCAGCTTTCGGCGACCGTTCGGACCTGGCTGCGGGCGAGCAGTTGTAGGCGGTCCGCGGAGTGGAACAGGACCGTCGGTTGAATGGCCTGGACCTTGTCGGGATCGGGGAGTGGATCGGTCTTCGACCAGCTTGATCCGTCCGCCGTCAACGTTTCCATCACCACCCGCCATTCTCCGTTGACCGGGCTTTCCGTGCTGGACGGGCAGAGCAACCGTCCGTCGGGCAACCGCACGGCCTTGTTCTTGATCGGACCGAGAATCCCATCGGGGAGTTTCTCGGCGGACGACCAGTTCCGTCCGCCGTCGGTCGAGACCGTCTTCATCCCCCACCAGCGGGTCGGTTTGGGACCGACTTTGTAGTAGAGCGTCAGCCGGTCGGAACTGCCCGGATCGACATCGAGCACCGGATTCCAGCACGGGTACCGCGAGCCATCTGGCTGGACGCCGTTGACGACCTCGAAGGGGGGAGTCCACGCGCCGTCGCGGTGGATCGAGAGCCAGATCCCCACGTCTTTGTTCCCTTCGGCCGTACCGCCAAACCAGGCGCACGCCAGTCCCGACTTCGTCACGGCCACGGTCGAGGCATGGCAGGAGCGGAACGGCGCGGTGTCGTAGACGAACTCCATCGTCAGCACCCCGGCGGGGAGGTCAGCCGCGCGGGCGCTACCGGCGACGGTCGTCACCAGACTCAGGGTCAGCACTGCCCACAGGTGTCGACACAGCGGGTACGAGGACATGGCGCGACCCTGAGAGAGAACGGAAGGCGTCCCGAGAGGCCCTCAAGATAGGCGTTTACGTTCGTGGTTGGCAGGAATCCACCGGCTGGAAAACGGGGTGCTTGACGGGGGAGGGGAGGCGAGAACGCGACCACCCAGCATCACATCGCTTGCAATTGATGCGATGCCTGTTGACGGTTCGTCGGCGAAACTTTGGGGATTTGTCCAAAAATTTCCAAAAACCGTGTAAGACCTCGCGCTCCCACTGCATTTGTTAGGGGCGAAGAGGGTTGGCGGGGGGCCAGAGAACCCGCCGAGGGGCAAACGGAGCGTGGCTGCGCTCTGTCGGGGCCATTGAGGTCTCCACGGATGGGTTGCGCGGCGAGGTCGTTGACCTGCTGTAACATCAATCTGAATATCAACTTGGGAGTTCCCATGAGCAACGCGTCGCGAGGGGTTTGGAGCGGGTTCGGGCTGTTGGCGCTGCTCAAGGCAAAGAAGGCGACCCGTTCGCGGCGTGCGCGGGGAATTCTGGCGGTCGAGGTGTTGGAAGACCGCCGGGTGTTGGCGATCGTCGAATGGTCTGCGGCCAAGACCTTTAACCAGTTCAATGGCAACGAGGCGACGATCATCGGCGTCGGCTTCGACGACGGGGAACCGGACGCGAACGGCGACGGCAAGTCGGATGCGAGCGGTGTGAAGAAGAAGCCCGACTTCTTCGGCTTCGACTTCAATCCGGACCCGTTCAAACTGGGCGGCATCAAGGGGGAACCGGGTGTTGAATTTGGCGCCGAGGTTTCGCTCGATGCCCGCCTGAAAGCGGGGTTCGAATACGGCTACTACGTCAACGGCGGTTCGGCCAGCATTCTGGCGGACGGAGCCTACGCATTTGATGTGTCCGACACGGTGGTGGATGGCAGACTCCTCCAAAGGGTCGACACAACGCTGGTCGAACAAAACTCCAGCCTGTTCACCGTTTCCCCGAAACTCGGGGCGTATGTCGACCTGCTGGTCGACTTCAATGTCGATATCTCCGCCGCCGCGGCGTTTTTCGGCAAGGTCCAGGGATCGACTAGCTTCGGGTTCGGGAAGACCATCCCGCTGTTGTCCTTCAATCGCCAAAAAACCAACCCCGACGGGTCGCCGATGTTCCGTGAAGACTCGGGCGCGCCGGCGTTGGACGGACAGTTCCTGATATTGGGGTCCGATCCTCTCGGCCCCCTCGTGGAACTCGCCAAGGAGATTCAGGAGTCCCGGGAGAAAAAGGGGGAAGGCGCGTCCGACAAACAGAAGGCCCAACGTGAGAAGGACACCGCCAAAACAAATGCCGGCAAAGACGCCGCGCAGTCCAAGATTGATGCCGCAAACACCAAGATCAACAACGCCAAGGCCGCCGAGAAGAACTCCGTCGACAAGACCAAGAACAAGTCCGGTAAAGGGTCCACCAATACGATCGCCGAAGTCACCTACGCCGTGTCGCAGCCCGACACCGGTTTGATCGGCGGGTCCGTCGACTTCGGAATCGGATTGGGAGTGCCGGGTACGAACGGCCAGGTGACGGTGGGCAAAAAGCTGGGAAACGCGACGATCGGTTACCCCGACTTCAGCCTTTCCGACACAGATCAGTCCGACGGCGTGTTGCGCGTATCGACAGACAAGTTCCAGCTCGGCGAAGACGCGGACAAGGCGCGATCCTTCCTGAGCGGGACGTACGACATCGCCAATCTGTTCTCGGCACTTCCGTTCGGTTCCGCCTTGGGAACCTTCACGGCCGATCTCGGGCCGATCAGCGCGGAAATCACGACCGCCTCGTATAACGTCACCGTGGCCTCGAAAATCAATCAGGATGCTTCCGCCAGTATCTCGGGCCGCGATGTCCGCTACAAATTTCTCGACCCCGTCACCCGTGCTCCGGTGGCGATCACCGCTCTGGTGGGGGACAACCGACAAGCCTTTCCCGGCATGACGCAGATCGATGTCGGCGTTCGGACCCCCGTACTGTTCGACACGGGTAATCGGGAAGTCCTCGTCGAGCAGGAACTGATCAACAAGTACACCTTCTCCAATCGCATCGGCATGGAGATCGGTGTGTCGGGGAAACTCACGGTGTTGAAGGCTTCCCTCACGGCTTTGGGGGCCGAAATCTTCAGCATCGGTCCGTTGTACGAACTCGAACACCCCATCGCCACGATTCCCTTGTTCAATTTCGTCGACCGCACGTTCACCGTCACCGCCGATCCGGTGTCGGTGGGAAGTTTTCGCATCGGCCAACCGGTCACGGATCTGAAGGTGACGGTCAGCCAGGACCGCAACAATTTCAGCACGGGGGTCGGCGGGTCGATGCAGCCGGTGGTGTACACGGCGACCGTCACCAACGGTGGTATTCAGGGATTGGCGACCGCCACGGGAACGGTTTTCGAGTTCGAATTGCCCGAGGGCTATAGTCTGAACCCGGCGGGCGCCACCACCGCCGGCTTTACGCAGACGGGGCGGAAAATCAGGTACAACATCGGCAACCTGCCCGCGAATGGATCGCGAGTCTTCGAGATTCACGCGCTCACCAGCGGCCGGGACATGTCGGAACGGGTGACCAGCCGACTGTCGGTCCGCGCGAACGAACGGGAGTTGAAACGGGAAGACAACTCCACATCGATCGACACGATCACTCTCGCGCCGCGGGACCTGATGGTGACCGTCGGCGGAGACAGCGTCGAGAATCCCGATTTCAACACGATCAAGAGTCTGCGGGCCGCGGTCGCGGCCGCCGAGGCGAATCCCGGTCGCGACATCATCAGTTTCCACGGCACGGGAGACCTCGTGATCGAGCTCGAACAGGGCGAGATCGTGGTGAATGAGTCCGTGGATTTCGTCAACGCTCTGCAAAACGGCGGGCGCGTCATCCTGCGCGGCCGCAAGTCCGACGCCCCGGTGAACGGTCCGAAGCATTCGCGAATCCTGCATCTCCGCGCGAACGGCGCGGACGAGACCTACAACATCAACGGTCTCACCTTCGAGGAGGGGAGTGGAATTGGCCAACCGCAGTTCTTCAACCCCGCCAACGTCTCCATCGTTGACGGTTTCGGTGGCGCGATCTATTCGCAAGGGGTGTTCGGCTCGAACATCTTCCTCGACATCCGCAACAGCGTGTTCCGCAACAACTCGACCAACCGCATCGAGAACTCTTCAGGCGGGGCGTTGGCGACGATCTTCACGAAGAAGGTCACCCTGGAGAACGTGCTGTTCGAAGGGAACAGCTCCTACTTCGGGGGTGCGGCCTCGTTGACGGACGTGGAGGACAGCTTGCTCACTCGGGTTGTGTTCGACCGCAACAAGGCGCTCAAGGCGGGGGGGGCGTTCGACACGTACTCGGAATTCGGCTTCGCGGAGAACTCCGTGCGGATCGAAGAAGCGATCTTCACCGGAAACAAGGCGGGCAAGCTCGGTGCGGCGATCTTCAATGAAGCGTTCGGAGGGGATTCCGAACTGGAACCGGGCCTCATCGTTCCGTCCAACGGACTTGACAGCAAACTCACGTTCAAGTCGAGCCTGTTCACCAACAACGGCCCGCTCGACCTGGCGGATCGTTTGGCCGACTCGCTCGCCGTCGTTCCCGACATCTCGACGCGCGACACGTCGGCGAGCGGCAACCCGATAACGATTTCGGAGGGGAACAACTTCTCCGAGGATCCGACGATCGCCTTCACGAACCCGAGCGACAAACGGGGCGTGGCGACGGGCATCCTGTTCGACAAGAAGACGCTGGTCGTGGAGCCGCTCAAGGAAGGGGAAGCGATCGCCGCCATCTCGGTGCTGCATCCGTTCGCGACAGCGCCGTTCAAGTTCGGAATCGAGGAACTTCAACCGAACGGAACTTTCCTTGACAGTGACAAGTTCGAAGTCGTCGCCGGAGCTCTCAAGCTCAAAAAGAGCTTCCAGTTCAACCCGACGGCCGGGTTCGTCTCGCTCCGGATCACGGCGACAGATGTGGACGGGCTGAAGCTCGTGCGGGCGGGAGTGATTGTGATTGTGGTTGAGCCTCCGCTCCCTCCCACCGACATCGCGATCTCCAATCTGACCGTCGCGGAAAACTCGGTCGGAGCAGTGATCGGGACCGTGACCGTCACCGATGCCAGTACAAGCGATGCGTGGACGTTCTTCGTCACTGATGAGCGTTTCGAGGTCGATTTCATCCAACCACCGGGACTTGCCAGGCAGTATCGGCTGAAAGTCAAGGCGGGGCAGGTGCTGGACTTTGAAGTCGGATCGGGATTCGCGTTCGACGTACAGGCCACCGACTCGACGGGTCTGTTCACGAAGAAGCGGTTCGAGGTTGTTGTCAGCAACGTGGGCGAACCGCCGCGGGAAGTGCGAGTCTCCGGCAAAGGCATTCGAGAGGGCCGCGCCGGGGATGTCTTCGGCGCGATCTTCGTCAACGACCCCGACAGCAACGAAACGCACGTAGTAACGGTCGACGACGCGCGATTCGAGGTCCTCAATGTTGTTGGCGCGGACAACAAGATCTCTTCCCGATTCCTCAAGCTGAAGGGGAATGTCGAACTCAAGTTCGCCGATGCAGCGATCGTCAACGTCAAAGTGACAGCCACGGACAGCGCGAATTTGTCACGGACGATCGACGTCGCGATTCCGGTCATCGACAACACCAAGCCCAACCGAGGGAACGTTGTGCAGGTGTTCCGAGCGTTCAACCCGAACGCCGACTTCCACTTCTTCACGACCAACCGCGGCCAGTTCGAGTTTGCCGTCAACGCCGGCTATCGCGACGAAGCCGAAGGGAGACCCGCGTTCTCGGTTCACAGCGAGCCGATCCCCGGCACCACGGCGTTGTTCCGGCTGTACAACCTCGAACGGGGCTTCCACTACTACACGGCCAACAAGGCCGAGGCGGACATGCTCGCCGCACTTGTCCCGGCTCCGACGACCGGACCCGACACCCGTACGACAGGGTGGCGGTTCGAGGGGACCGAAGGGTTCATGTACGGCGGAGAAGGGGCCCAGACGACGATCCTGTACCGCCTCTACAACAACAATTCGGGGACCCACCTGTTCACCGTGGACGAATCCCAGAAGAACGCGATTCTCGCTGCGTTCCCCGGGATTTGGGTCGAGCACAGCCCCGTCGGGTTCGCGTTCAATTTGCAGGCGAACGGCGTGTTGCCGGGACTGGACAACTTCAAGCCCCCGACCCCGACGAATCCGCCTCCCGCCGCCAGCGCGGTCGCTGCTCCCGCCACCAGCGCTGCTACGAGCGAATCCGTCTTCCTCGTCGGTCCCTCAGCCACTACCGCAGTGGCGACGGACCTGGATGTCGGCCTGATCGCTGTCAACACGACAGCGGCACCAGCCACTGTCGACGCGGATGTGGAAGTCGCCGACGACTCGGACGACGACGAACCGGCGGTGGTCGGTCCTTTGACGCAGGACGACTCCGACGAAGTCGAGGCGCTCGATTCGTTCTGGAGCGCGTTCGATACCGAAGCGCTGCTGATGGTCGGAGCCGAGTGACGACGAACCCACGGAATGGGACGGAGCAGCCGGGGCCGCGCGATCTTCGCGCGGCCCTTTGCTTTTTTGGGGGGCACCGCGCGGGACCATCCGACTTGAGCCAATTCCCTCATTCCGTCGGCGATTTCGGACAAACCGCCTGCAAAGTCGACGCCGATTCGACCGCCCCCCCCCCTTCGCCGAAACCGCCCCTGTTTTCGGGGTGCCGTGTTTTCCATGCCTTTGCGATCTCCCGCCACTCCCCTCTCATGAGCGCGAAATTGGACGCCGATATCGATTCGTGACGGCAGTCCGTCGCCGCGTCCCGATCGATCAATCGACCGGAGGACGCCTTTCCACCGCGCCACAGGGTGCGGCATGGCTGTGACGCCACACGAGGGGGTCCGCACCGAAACATGGACGACGACATCCTCAAGGAGTTTCTGGCCGAGAGCTGGGAGAACCTCGGCCGACTGGACGCCGAGATCGTCGAGCTGGAAAAGCACCCTGCCGACAAGGCGCTGTTGGGGAGCATTTTCCGCACGATCCACACCATTAAAGGGACCTGCGGATTCATCGGCCTCACCGGACTGGGGGCGGTCGCCCATTCCGCCGAGAACGTGCTCGGCAAGATGCGCGATGGCGATCTGGCCGCGTCCCCAGCCACCATCTCCCCGGTGCTGGAAGCGGTCGACGAGATCAAGTTCCTGTTGCACGGCCTGGAGACCTCGGGAGCCGAACCGCAGCGCGATAACTCGGGGCTGATCCGCCAACTCGATCAAATCGCCGACCAAGCCAAACCGGGCGGGGCGTCCGCGACGGTTCCCACCCCTGTGGCCGCCCCGGCCGCGACGGCTCCGCCGGTTGTTCCCGGTCCAGCTCCCGTCATCGACGAGCCGGTCGCCGCCGTCGGGGACGGGGCGTCGCATGGCTTGACGGACGCTACGCGCGGGGTCGCGGACACCTCGGTTTCCGAGGGCGAAGCGGGCAAGTCGGTCGCCGACCTCACCATTCGCGTGAATGTCGATGTCGTCGACCGGTTAATGAACCTCGTCGGCGAGCTGGTCCTCACCCGCAATCAACTGCTGCAAATGGTTCGCGGCGAGGACGAGTCCAAGTACGCCGCCCCGGTCTCGCACTTGAACCGCGTGACGACCGACCTGCAGGAAGCGGTCATGAAGACCCGCATGCAGCCGATCGGCAACGCCTGGAACAAATTGCCACGCGTCGTCCGGGATCTCGCGAAACTGTTGGGTAAGCAAATCGAGTTGGAGATGACGGGGGCCGAGACCGAACTCGATCGGACGGTTCTCGACGCCATCAAAGACCCCCTCACGCACATGGTGCGCAACTCGGGGGACCACGGCATCGAAACGCCCGCCGCTCGCCGCGCCGCGGGCAAGCCGGAATTCGGCACGATCAAGCTCGACGCGTTCCACGAGGGGGGACACGTCATCATCCACATCGCCGACGACGGGGCCGGGATCGCCGTCGAGAAGGTTCGTCGCAAGGCCATCCAGGGGGGTTTGGTCACCGAAGCGGACGGTGCGCGACTCACCGACAAGGAAGTGCTCCAACTCATTTTCCACCCCGGTCTCTCGACCGCCGAGAAGGTCACCAGCGTCTCCGGCCGCGGCGTGGGGATGGATGTCGTCAAGACACAAATCGAGCGAATCGGCGGCGTGGTCGAACTCTCCTCGAAGCCCGGCCAAGGCACGTCCGTTCGCATCAAGATTCCGCTGACCCTGGCGATCATCTCCGCGCTCGTCGTCGAGAGCGGCGGCCTGTCGTTCGCCATTCCTCAGCTCGCCGTTGTCGAGTTGGTGCGACTCGAAGCCGCCGACCGCAAACGGATCGAGTGGATCCACAACAAGTCGGTGTTCCGCCTGCGCGACCGTCTGCTCCCCTTGGTCCGATTGGACGAAGTGCTCGGCATCGCCCGTCCGATCGCCGACGACACCGACACCAACATCGCGGTCGTCCAGGTGGGAGAGGACCAGTTCGGCGTGATCGTCGACGAGGTGTTCGACACGGAAGAGATCGTCGTCAAGCCGGTCGGATCGCTGCTCAAAGGCAACGCGCTGTATCAGGGGACGACGATCCTCGGCGACGGTCGGGTCATCATGATCCTCGACGTTGCGGGCATCGCCGCCTCGTTCGGCGGAATCTCCGCCGCAGGCTCCCGGGAAAGCACGCGCGTGGATGCGGACGGCGACGACGATACGCGGACGACCAGCCTGCTGCTGTTCGAATCCAAGCCCGGTTCGATCATGGCCGTGCCGCTCTCCCTCGTGGCCCGTTTGGAGGAGTTTCCGCGTTCGCAGATCGAACGGGCCGGCGACCGTCTGGTCGTCCAGTACCGCGGCACCCTACTGCCGCTGTCGTCCGTCGAAGGTTGCGGCGGCGCGGCGCAGATCGACCCCCAACCGGTGGTTGTGTTCTCCGAGGGTGCCCACTCGATGGGGCTGATGGTCCACTCGATCCAGGACATCCTCGACGAGCACCTAGTTATCCGCATGCAGTCCCGTTCCCCCGGCGTGTTGGGGACGGCCATCATCAACGGTTTGGCGACGGACCTCGTCGACACGCATCACTACGTCACCCGCGCCAACCCCGAATGGTTCACCAAGAAGACCGAGACCCGCGCGAAGCGCGTGCTCGTCGTCGACGACTCGATCTTCTTCCGCCAACTCGTCACGACCACCCTGGAAACCGAGGGTTGGCGCGTGCGGACGGCGGACGGCGGCAAGCAAGCCCTGCGGTTCCTCGAGGCTGGGGACAAGTTCGACGTCGTTGTCTCCGACATCGAAATGCCCGATCTGAACGGCTGGGAGTTCGCCAAGGCCGTACGCGAGCGCGGCTGGAACAACCTGCCGTTGTTGGCGCTCACCTCGCTGGCCGGGTCCCACCAGGAGGCCAAAGCGCAGCGGGCCGGTTTCGACAGATTCCTCGTGAAATTTCAAACCGATCGGTTCCTCGCGACGGTCGCCGAATTGGCCGCCGGACGGAACGCGGACACGCAAGCGGAGGCGGGCTGATGTCGGGCGCGGCGGTGGTGGAGGAGCGCGGTCGTGCGGGTTCGATGGCCAACCATCTGGACTACGAGAACCAGTACGTATCGTTCACGGTGAACGGGCAACTGCTGGGCATCCCCGTGAACTCCGTGCAGGAAGTGCTCAATCCGCAGTCGATCACGCCGGTCCCCAAGGCCCCGCGCGAGATCGCCGGACTGCTCAACTTGCGCGGCCAGATCGTCACCGCCGTCAATCTCCGGCGGCGGCTCGGGCTGGACGACCTCCCCTCCGACCGTGCCAGCATGAATGTCGTCGTTCGGCACCATGCCGAGTCGTTCAGCCTGCTGGTCGACGAGGTGGGGGAGGTCATCAACGTCGATTCCGAATCGCTGCAAGCCGCCCCCCAAACCCTCGATTCCCTTTGGAAGAGCGTGACGACCGGCGTATTCCGACTGGAACAACAACTGTTCGTGATCCTCGATGTGGGCACGATCCTGACTCTCAAATGACCTGACCCTCAAGTGACATCCGCTCGGACAACATCACTCCATCTCCAACCCTTCGATTGCGTGAAGCTGTCAATCCCATGTCGATCGATGTCCGTATTCTCCGGTCGAGCTTCAACGCCCTCGCCCCCCGCGCGGAAACGCTGGCCCGCGCGTTCTATGCGAAGTTGTTCGAGCGTCACCCCGACCTGAAACCCTTGTTCGACCATGCCGACATGGCCGAGCAAACACAAAAACTCGTCCGGGCCCTGACGGTGATCGTCCGCAGCGTCGACGACTCGGCCGTGCTGTCCGGGTTCCTGATGCGCATGGGGCGGACCCACGTCGAATACGAAGTCGTGGACGAACATTACGACGCCGTCGGCGAAACGCTGCTCGACACCCTCGCCGAAACCGCGGGGTCGACCGCATGGACCACCGCCGTCGAAAACACGTGGCGCGAAGCGATCAAAACGGTCTGCGAATTGATGCGGGCCGGCGCCGCTTCCGCCGAAGCGGTCGAGGAAGAACTCCCCGTCGTTGAACACGTGTTGGTGGGGGCCGCGGCTGGTGACGCGGGACCGGGGCCCCGGTCGGTGGCGGGCAGCCAAGTGCCTCGCAACGTGACTGAACGGTCTGCCGCGAACGAACAACCTCAGACCGCGAACAGCGGTGTTTCCTTCCGTCAAGAAACCGCCGGGGGCGACCCGACGGACGAAACCAAGGACCAAGACATGACCCTCGGCACCCATCCCGCGGCGGCTTTCGCCCAGGCTCAAACGACGACATTCGCTCCCGGCGTGGATGCCACGCACTTCTACGCCGTGGCGGAAGTGGCTCCGATCTGCCTCTTCGTCGAGAACGAAGCGGGGGCGATCTCGTACCTCAACACCAAGGGACACGAAGTGTTCCGCAAGCTGTCCGAGGTGTTGGGGGGCGGTCCGGAGAAGTTCGTCGGCCAGAACTCCGACGTGTTGTCGTCGCGCGTGGCGAACTATCCGACGCTGACGGGTCGGACCACGGAAGCGCGGGCGACGGAACTGCGGGTCGGGTCCGAGTATCTGACCGTCACGCTCAGCGCCCTGACGGACGCGTCGGGCCGGCGAATTGGCGTCTGTCACACGTGGATGGTGACGACGATGGCGACGCTGGAGCGTTTGCGCGCCAAGACGACCGAGACCTACCTCGAAGCGGTGAACCGCGTGACGAGCTCCCTCATGGGGGCGCGGTCTGTCGAAGACGCGGCCCGGTCGGCCCTGGACGTGCTCCGCGAAATCTTTGGCTGGGCGTACGGATCGTTCTGGCAACTCAATCGCAAGGAGAAGGTTCTGCGATTCTGCGCCGAGTCGGGGACTGTGACTTCCGAGTTCCGCCGCGCCACCGAAACCGCGTCGTTCGCGGAAGGGGTCGGACTGAGTGGACGCGCCTGGCGGGCGCGGGACCTCGTCTTCACCGACGACCTCTCGAAGATGACCGACTGCGTGCGAGCCCCGGCCGCCCAACGGGCGGGAGTGAAGTCGGGCTTCTGCTTCCCGATCCTCGTCAACAACGAAGTCATCGGAACGATGGACTTCTTCTCGTTGGAACGGATCGAACTGGACGACGACCGCAAGCAGGCACTGGGTAAGGTGGCCCGCGCGGTGTCGCAGGCGATCGAGAACATCACCCGCGAATCGGACATCAGCCGGATGCGGCAGATGATCGAAGAGATGCCGACCGCCATCATGTTGGCCAACACCGACCTTGAGATCGTGTACCTGAACCCCGCCTCGAAGAAGACCCTGACTGCCTTGCAGAAATTCCTGCCGGTCAAGGTGGACGACATGGTGGGCACGAACATCGATGTCTTCCACAAGAACCCCGCGATGCAGCGGGGGATGTTGGGCGACCCGGACCGCAATTTGCCGCACCGCGCCCGCATTCAGGTCGCCACCGAGACCCTCGATCTGCTGATCAGCCCCATCCGCGATCAGGCTGGCAAGTACCTAGGACCGATGGTCACGTGGTCGGTCATCACCGGCAACGTGAAGATGGCCGACGACTTCGAGCGCGATGTCAAGGGGGTCGTGCAGATCGTCACCTCGTCCGCGACCGAAATGCAGGCCAGCGCCAAATCCATGACGCAGGTCTCCGAGCAAACCGCCCGCCGCGCCCAGGTCGTCGCCGCCGCCAGCGAAGAGGCCACCCGGAACGTCGAGACCGTCTCGTCCGCCGCCGAGGAACTCAGCGCCTCCATCGCCGAGATCTCCCGCCATGTCCAGGAGGCCTCGAAGATGACCGCCACAGCGGTCCAACAGGCCAACCAGACGAACCTCACCATCCGCGACCTCGGCGAAGCCAGCTCGCAAATCGGTCAGGTCGTCAAGGTCATCACCTCGATCGCCCAGCAGACGAACCTGCTCGCCCTCAACGCGACCATCGAGGCCGCCCGCGCCGGCGAGGCCGGAAAGGGTTTCGCCGTCGTCGCCAACGAGGTCAAGGAGCTGGCCCGCCAAACCGCGAAGGCCACCGAGGAGATCAGCCAGAAGATCAACGCGATCCAATCTTCGACGGGCGTCGCCGTCACCGCCATCGGGTCGATCGGTGAAACGATCTCGAAGATCAACGAGATCTCCACGACCATCGCCAGCGCCGTCGAGGAGCAATCCGCCGCCACCAACGAAATCTCCCGCAACGTCGCCGAAGCCGCCAAGGGAACCGCCGAGGTCAGCAGCAACATCACCGGCGTCTCGCAAGCCGCCGACGAGGCGGGCCGCGCCGCCGCCGACATCCTCGCCGCCGCCTCCGGCCTCTCGCAGGAGTCGGTCAAGCTCGACCAGGTCGCCACCGGCTTCCTCGAACGGATGCGGAAGATGTGAGCGGCGACGACCGCCGCGACTCGAACACCCCTCTCGCCCCGTGTTCCTTGCGGACGCGGGGCGAGCTGTTTTCCCTCGGGTGTTCGGTCCCGTCGCGCCGGATTTAAGCCCGTTTCCGTGCGCGACGCCGCTCGCGCAATTCCTCAACGCCTCGCCCGCCGCCGCCGATACCCTCCGATGACACCGGGTTTCGACTGGCGACCCGCCATCCCTCGCTCCGGCCCATTCTCTTTTCTTTCCGGAACCCCGAGCCATGAAAACGGTGTTGCTTGTGGACGATTCGCGGGCCGTGCGATTGGCCGGCAAACGCATTTTCGAGGCGCTCGGCTTCGGCACGCTTGAGGCTGGCGACGGTCAGCAGGCCCTGGATGTTGTGGCCGCCAACCCGACCGTCGACGCCATCCTGCTCGACTGGAACATGCCCGTCATGAACGGGCTCGACTTCCTGAAATCCCTTCGCGGCCAGCCCGTCGCGCAGCCCGTCGTCGTCATGTGCACGACGGAGAACGATTTGGCGCACATCACCCAGGCCATCGAAGCCGGCGCCAACGAATACGTGATGAAGCCCTTCACCGAAGACATTATCCGCGACAAACTTCGCGAAACGGGTGTTCTGTGATCCTGCGACCGATCCGCGCGATGGTCGTCGACGATTCGGCCGTCGTGCGCGGACTCCTCGTGCGCGCCCTCGAAACCGACCCCGGCATTTCCGTCGTTGCGACGGCCATGCACGGCGAGGCCGCGCTGCGCGGTTTGCGTAAGGACCCGGTCGACATCGTGATTCTCGATGTCGAAATGCCGGTCATGGACGGTTTGCGGGCCTTGCCGCTGATCCTCGCGGAGTTTCCCCGCACGCGTGTCGTGATGGCCAGCGCCCTCACCCACTCCGGCGCCAAAGCCACCGTCGAAGCGCTCGCCCTGGGCGCCGCCGGTTGCGTCGCCAAACCAAACACCGCCAGCCTCACGGACAGCGTCCACGAGATTGCAGCCCAACTGATTCCCCTGGTCAAAGCCCTCGGTCCTTCGGGGCTGGAGTACGCCGAGCACCGCCCCGCCTCGACCGCCGCGCCGTCCCGTCCCGAATCGCTGCCCCGCTCCCCCGCTTCCCGCTACGCCCCGCCCGCGGGCCGGGTCGAAGTCGTCGTCATCGGGTCCAGCACCGGCGGCCCCAACGCCCTCTCCGTGATCGCCAAGAGTCTGCCGGCTTCGTTCGACACGCCGATCCTGATCGCGCAGCACATGCCCCCGATGTTCACCCCCATGCTCGCCCAACACCTGGGCCGCGACGCCCGTCGACCGGCGGCGGAGGGGACCGAACTCGGCCCGGTTGAACCCGGCCGTATTTACGTCGCCCCCGGCGACCACCACATGGAACTCGCCCGCCTGGGGGGCCAACTCGTCACACGCCTGACGCAGGCCCCTCCCGAACATTTCTGTCGCCCGTCCGTCAATCCCCTGTTCCGCACCGCCGCCCGCGAATGTGGTCCCGAAGTGCTGGCCGTGATGCTCACCGGCATGGGGGACGACGGAGTCGAAGCCACCCGCGACGTCGTCGCCCGGGGCGGACACGTCATTGCCCAGGACGAAGCCACCAGCGTCGTGTGGGGCATGCCGGGCGCCATCGTCCGCGAAGGTCTCGCACACTCGATCCTGCCGCTGCCCGAGATCGCTCCGTCGATCGCGCGCCGCTGTCAACACGAGGTCGCCCGCCGATGAACACTTCCGACTACGAATTCCTCAGCGGATTCCTCATGAACTCCTCCGGCTTGGCCTTGGGCCCCGGCAAGGAGTATCTGTTGGAGTCCCGTCTCGTCCCCCTCGCGCAAAGCCTTGGCCTGGCCGATTTCGACGGCCTCGTCTCCGCGCTGCGCCGCGGGGCCGACAAGAATCTCAGCCAGGCCGTCACCGAGGCGATGACGACCAACGAGACCTTGTTCTTCCGCGACAAGACTCCGTTCGACGAACTCAAATCGATCCTGCTGCCTCCGTTGGTGCAGGCTCGTCAGGCCTCTCGCAAACTCAAAATCTGGTGTGCCGCTTCGTCCACCGGTCAAGAGCCCTACTCCCTGGCGATGCTCATCAACGAGTCTTTCCCTTCGGTCGTTGACTGGCCCGTGGAGATCACCGCCACCGACATCTCTCAGTTGATGCTTGAACGGGCCGGAGACGCGGTCTACAGCCAGTTCGAGGTCCAACGCGGGCTTCCCGTTCAGTACCTCGTCAAGTACTTTGAACAACACCCCAAAGGTTGGCGGATCAAGGACAAGATTCGCGAGCGCGTTCATTTCCGTAAGCTGAACCTGCTCGACAATTTCTCGATCCTTGGCACCTTCGACGTGATCTTCTGCCGCAACGTCCTGATTTACTTCGACCAAGCCACCAAGCGGGGCATCCTCGAGCGGATGGCGAAAATGCTCGCGCCGGACGGCTACCTCATCCTGGGGGCCGCCGAAACCGTGTTGGGCATCACCGAGGCCTTCACACGGTTCCGCAAATGCGCCGCCGCTGTATACACGCTTCCCCCGAAGGTGTGACCGTTCCCGCCGCCGCGCTCCGGGCATACGGGAAAACAGAATGCGCACACCCGTACACATGCTGCAATCTCGATTCCCGGCGCCCGACTGTCGGACAAGCCCCGCCCAACCCGTGGACCGTGACGACGACACGCTTCTCGGGACCTTGTGGGGTGGCGTAAACTGTGTCTGTTAAAACGTTTGCAGCACTCCAGCCGCGCCCAATGCCGGGTGCGCGGGGTCGTTCGTCTTGTGCCTGCGGTGCAACAAGACGGCAACGTTGATATCATCTGTATCAAGCCGCTCGGCGACGGAACGTTCATGGCGTTCGCGCTGTCGGTTGACACCGCCTTATGGATTGCTTTCCCCTTGGTCGCGGGACGCGTGGCAACATGCGGTCGTGGGACGCCGGGAAAGCGCCCCTCCCGAAGGCTCGGTGGCACAGTCACAGCAAATCCCATCAAGGACGCCGAATGAGTTTTGAATCGCTCGGCTTGAGCGATCCGCTGGTGCGAGGGGTCCGCGCGGCCGGTTACCGCTCCACCACCGCGATCCAAAGCGATGCCATTCCCCACATTCTGGGCGGCAAGGACCTGTTCGGCGTCAGCAAAACCGGCAGCGGCAAGACCGCCGCCTTTTGCCTGCCGATGTTGCAGCGTCTGGCGAAGTTGCACCCCGTTGGCGTCCCCCACGGAATTCCCGCCAACCACCGCCGCACACGCGCCCTCGTCCTTTCCCCGACGCGCGAATCCGCCGCTCAGATCGGCGAGCGGCTGAAGGTGTACGGCCAGTTCATGCCGTTGACCCACGCGGTTTTGCACGCGGGCGGCAACCACTCGTCCCAAACGATGGCTTTGCGGAACGGCGTCGACATTTTGGTCGCCACCCCCGGATGGCTGCACGAGTTGATGGTCCAGGGCTATGTGTACTTGGCCGGTCTCCAGTTCGTGGTGATCGACGAAGCGGACCGCATGCTCCAGGCCGGCATGCTGCACTACTTGACGAACATCCTGCGAGCGCTCCCCTCCAACCGCCAAAGCGTGTTGTTTTCCGAGTCGCAAGGGGAAGCGGTCGTCGAGTTCGCGGCTGTGTTCCTCAAACACCAGGTCAACGTCGGCTTCAAGCCCCCCAAGCCGAAGCCCGCGCCACGCTCCAAATCCGTCCCGGCGGTGGGGCCGGCCAAGCCTGCTTCCAAACCTGTGCCCCCCAAGGGGAACGGGTCACGCGCGGATGTCCGACGGCCCGAGACCCCGGGGGCCGACGGATCGCGAGCGGGGCAAACCAAGGGAACTTCCAGGTCCGCCCCCACCGGTTCCTCGGCGGGCAAGTCGCCGTCGGTCCGGTCCAAGTCGGCCGCCGTGCGTGCCGAACCTGCCAAGTCGGTCCGCCGCAGCGCTTTGGCGAAACCCGCCAAATCCAAGTCGGTTGCCGACAAATCGTCCGCTTCCAAGCCCGGCGCGGCGAAGTCCGTGTCCAGCAAAGTTCCCGCACCAACCAAGGCGAAGGCGGCCAAGACCAAGTCGGGCCAGCCGAAGGCTGCCATTTCCAAGGCCTCCAAGGTGAACGCCGCCAAGGGAAAGCAGGGCCTCGCTGCGGCTCGCGTGTCCGTGAAGCCCCGTTCCGCCGCGCGTGCCAAAGCGCAGCGGTCCAAGGTTCAAACCGCAAAGAGCGCCGCTCGCGGCCGGTCGGCCTGACCTTATGCCGCCGCGGGGAGAATCCGAATGGATACCCATCCCGCCAGCGGTCCTGCACCCCTCGTCGACACTTGCGGCATCGCCCTCAAGGAGTGGGCCGTCGTGTGCGAGGCGATCGCCCGCGGTCGACAGTCGCTCCTGCTGAGAAAAGGGGGCGTGGCCGAGGGTCCGGCGGGCTTTCGGTTCGAGCACGCGCGATTCTGGTTGTTCCCCACTCGGTTTCACGCCACAGCGGAACAACTCACCCCCGCCGGAGCGGAACTGCTTCCGGAGCTCGAACACGTGCCGGCCGGGGAGGTCCGCCTTCGACGGCTGTGCGAAGTGCGGAAAGTGTGGCGCGTCGACAAAGCCGCGGATCTGGACGCGCTCGCAGGCCGCCATATCCTGTCGCCCGCCACGGTGCTGTCCCGCTTCGAGTATCGCGAACCGGGACTGTTCGTCGCAGAAATCGAGGTCGTACCATCGAGCCTCGAACATCGCATCGTCGATGCACCCCGCTTCGCGGGCTGTCACTCGTGGGTCGAACTCGATTCGCCGCTGCCAACGCGCACCGCGTGATCGACCCGTGGCTGCACTGCGTGCGAGCAAATTCCTGACGCGTCTTGCTCCGCCGCGCGGCCGGGTTCGTCGCAATGTGACCGCCCAACGCGAAACAGCCTCGCCGGATCGGGACCGGCGAGGCTGTTCATCGACGATGATTGCAACAAGTCCAACGGGGGAGATCGCGTGGCGCGAATCCCCGGCGGATTAACGACGGCCGTACCCGCCGCCGCCACCCCCGCCGTAACCGCCACCCCCTCCACCATACCCGCCGCCGCCGCCACCGTATCCGCCTCCGCCCCCTCGGGGACGTTCTTCGCGGGGACGGGCTTCGTTAACGGTCAGCGTACGGCCCTGGAACGGCGTGCCGTTCATTTCGGCCACGGCGCGCTCGGCGCCGTCGGACATTTCCACGAATCCGAAGCCGCGCGAGCGACCCGTCTCGCGGTCGGAAACAACTTGGGCGCTCGTCACGGTGCCGAACTCCGCGAATGCGGCACGCAGGTCGTCGGCGGTGGTGCCGAAGGGGAGGTTCCCCACATACAGATTCTTGCTCATAAGCGTTCTTCCAGGACCCCTCGCGGAGCCCCCCCAACAAAGCCATGTCGACAGTCAGGCCACTCGCGTGGCGAAGACGGCCGCTTCCCGTCGCCATTCCCCGGTTCATCTCCGTTCGCGTGCGAATCACGAGCCTCCCGACGGCCCGTCACTCTCAACCTCGAGTCCGGTCGAATTCCCGTCATGCCAATGTCGAATCCGCGCATCGCCGACACTCGACGGTTCTCCGCAAAGGGCGCAAGCCCGCGCGGAGAGTCGTCTTGTGGGATGGTGCAACCGTGGGCGGCACCGGGCGAAACGGAAATGACACGGCCCCGCGCCGAAGCACGGACGATCACCACCACCGCCTTTGAACGATCCTGGAGCCCGAACGCGTGAACACGCTTTGGAGAACCCGAGTCGAATCACAGAGCAGCCCGCCCAACACCCCGCCTCCGCCACCCGCCTCCATCTCGGAAGCAGAAGCGGCCTCGGCGCGGTACCGCGACGGACCCGTAGTCAGGGAACGGACAGTTGGCACCGTCCCACGAATCGGCACCGGCCAATCCGTGATCGCAATATAACCAATTTCACGTTTCGTCCAGTGGTAAACCGGGTAGTTTTCAAAACTTTTTGACGGAATCTCCCGGTCCGATTGAGACTCTTGCCAGCTTTCCGCGGCCTCTGTTCCGGAAGTCGCGCGGACGAACCAACCCCACTGGCAGCGCTCTTCAGAAATCCACTCCCAGCGGTTGCCCGTCGGCGATCGCGCACAGGCCACGGAGCACTTGGGGATCGATGTTCTCCGACAGGAATCTGACCGAACCATCACCCAACAGGAAGTGCCCTCCCCCCGTATGGTAGCTCCCAAAGCCGTCTTCAGGTTGCTCCGAAGGTCCATGCAGTTGTTGGCCTCCCTCTTGCCGCCGTTTCCGATTTTCCAGGTTGATCCCCGCGCCGAACGCCATCGTAGACGGCGACCCCGAAACCCAGCCCAAATCCCCTTTTGTCACCCGACGTTCCCCCACGAACAACGTCTCGCTCAAACCATCCTCGATTTGCTCCGTGCGGACATGCGAATTCAGCGTCATCACACCGCTCGTTCCCGCGTCGATCGGGGCCTTTTCGTGATGGTAAATCGCCGCGAAATTCGCGTTTGACCATTCGCTTTGGCCGCCCTGACCCCAACGATTGTTCGGCTCGCTCGGGCACATCATCACGGACACCGACGCTTTACGAACAACGGCGTTCTTCTCCGCGTACACACCCTCGGTGAAGTCGAACACCTTGAACAATTGCGCCTGGTCGAGGTACGGCAACAACTGCACCGCCCACCCCACGTGGTAGCCCTCGGCCTTGTTCTCGATCGGGCCGGTGGGATTCACCGTCCCCGGCGGAAAGCCCGAGTACGACAGCTCGTAGTTGTGCAGCGCCAATCCCAACTGTGCGACGTTGTTCCGGCACTGGCAGCGCCGCGCCGCCTCGCGTGCCTGTTGCACCGCAGGCAACAACAGTGCGATCAGGATGGCGATGATCGCGATCACTACCAACAGTTCAATCAGCGTGAATCCTGGCCGCTGCGGCGCTCGCGGCGGCAAACCATCCTGTGTCGACATCGAAACGTTCATGGAAGTTCCTCGGATCAAGGTCCATTCGGAAGGGTACGGCTTCAAGGGCTTGCCACAGCCCCGCTGAGATATTGCGATTCATTCTGCGATCAGGATTCAGTGGCTTCGGACTTCTCGGAGGGCGAGGGCTCTTTCGTCGCAGGCTCCTTCGCCGCCGGCTCCTTGGGTGGCTCGGGCGCAACGTCGGCGAGGGGCCTTTCCAGCCGGGCCGTGACTCCCGGCCTGACCGGATTCGAAGCCGCCTCCCCCGCCGGATACCGCGCGACGACGCGCAACACTTTTGACGAGCCCGCCGTGGCGATTGTCGCCACCACTTCCCCGCCGCTCGGTTGACTCAGCGCCGCCGCCGACACGCGCCACGTTTCCCCGGTCCACGCGGAGTCACCCTTCAGTTTCGCTCGCGACCACTCCAGTCCGGCTTCCGCCAGCCATTCCGCTTGCGAGGCCCGCTCGTCAACGCGCGTCTGGCCCACCGCCAAAATCGCGACCCGAAGCGCCGCCGTCGCGACCCCGCACACGATCACCAGGCACACCAGCACGGTGATGAGCACCAGTCCACTTCGCGGTTCGCAGGTGCACGACCGCGAGCGATCAGGACCAAGGCGTGGCCGATTCACTTCCCCTCGCCCCCGCATTCGATCATCCAGATAGGTATCGGCTCCCGCCGCATCTCGTCGATTCGTTACGCGCATCATGGGTGCCTCCCGGTCTCGGCCACGATGTGATGCACCCGCCAGGCGGATTCGGAAATCGTCCGCGAATCCACGGCACGTCCGCTCCTGGTCAGCGCCGCCGGCGGGACTCGCAGCACGAGTTCCACCCCCTGGGGTGTCGTTCCCTCGACCGCGTCTCCCGTCAGCGCGTCGACTTTTCGTATTTCGCACCGACTGCCGCGCGGCAACGTGTAACGTTCGCGACGTGTCTTGCCCGCAGACACTTCCGCACGCACCACGTCGCCGTTGTCGAACTCGTATGCCACCGCGCGTTCGAGAGAGAAAGTGAAGCCCGCCAGAGGCACTTTCTCCGACGGTCCGCGATCCGGTTTGGGTTCCGCAATGAGTACGCCTTCGGCTCGAACGCCGTGTACATCGCGCCGGAACTCGCGCGACAACCGCGACACCGTCCGGCTGAACAGCGCCGCGTCTTCGAGGTTGGCCTGCAATCGCAGCAGGAACGACAACGTGAGCGAGACCACCCCGAACAGCGCCCCGGTGATGGAAATCACCACCAGCATTTCGATCAGCGACTTCCCCGAGCGACTCGCCCGGTCGGGGACTCTTCGGCGGCGACTGGTATTCGCACCGATCATTTCGCACCTCCGAGAATCCACACCGTCTGCGTGACGCTCATCGGCTTCGCCGCCGTAAACGGCGTCCACCGCAATGTTCCGGCCAACCACCGTCCGTCAGGAACTTCACCGCCGCCGGCCGCTTCGTTCCCCGCCACGACCGCCAGTGTCAATTGGCCGTGCGGAAACATCGCCACCGACTCTTTCGCCAGCGGCACTTCGACCGGTTCGGCCGGCAGCGCGGCCCCCCGTGCTCGATACCGTTCCAGCGCGGAGTTCACTTCGGACAGCGCGATCGTCCGCTGTTCGACCAACTTTCGCTCGACGCCGATCCACCGCACGAGCGGTGCAATACACACCGCCAACGTGCAGAGAATCGTCGCCGCGACGACCAGTTCGATCAGCGTGAATCCCCGCCGTCGAGCAAGTCGGCGATCGGTCTGAATGCTTTTGGAAACGAACAACACGGGCCACCTCGACTGGTCACCGAAACTCGGTGGTTTCCACGAAATCATCACGACAAATCGTTGATGAGTTTCACGATCGGCAGAAACAACGCGACCACCACAAAGCCCACCACTATCGCCGCCAACAGCATGCCGAGGGGACGCCAGATCTCCTCCGCCACCGTTCGCCGATAGTCACCCCGCAATTCCCGCGTGTTCGCCAATTCACGCAGTGTCCACACGGTGTTCCCCACTCGTTCCGACTGCTCCAGCGCGTTCACTTCCCACGCACTCAGCCAACCGGCCTTCGCCAAGCCATGCCACGGCGAGTGTCCCTCCATCACTCCCTTGTGAACCTTCGTGAGCGACCCGCGCATCCATCTCGGCAGCGGCTGTTCCAGCAACAAATCC
Source organism: Planctomycetales bacterium (assembly GCA_044359065.1). Lineage (GTDB taxonomy): Bacteria > Planctomycetota > Planctomycetia > Planctomycetales > Planctomycetaceae > JAIXZD01. The sequence goes on from JBIKMW010000033.1 coordinate 28,068, forward strand.
AGGTAGGCCGGCCAGGGGATGCTCCTCTCGGCGGCGATGGCCAGCAGCCGCAACAGGTTGGGCGCCGCCCGCGCGGCCCGTGCGCTGAACGATGTCAGGAACGAGAACGCTCCCGGACTCCAAAACCGCATTCGCTCGCGAAACCAGAGGTACAAAAGCACCCCGACCGCGATCACCAGCAGATAAAAGTAGTTCACGACCAAGTCGGCGGCGTTGACCAGCACGACGGTCGGCCCGGGCAGCTCCACGGCGAAGTCGTCAAAAATCTTCTTGAACTTCGGTATGATGTAGTAACAGATAAAGGCCACGACATTGGCCATCGCAAAGAACACGACCGCGAGATAATGCGCTTCGTTCTGCCTGTCCATCTGAGGTGTCGAGAACCGTTTCGATAGCACGTGTGCGGCCAAGTCCAGCGTCTCCGGCAGCGTGTCCGTGGCCGCCCCCAATCCCACCGCCCAGCGCGTCTCGGGCGCCAGCGCCCTCGGAGACTCCTTCACCGCCCGTTCCAGCGGCACCCCCTCCGCGATCCGCGCCGCCATCACCCCGAGAGCCGGTTCGCGCCAGTGCAACGAATCCCGGCTGAACGCTTCGCACAGCGTCGACACGTCGCGGTTCTCCGCAACGGCCCGCGCCAGCATCCGCGTGACGACCTCGTCCCGCCCGCGACCGGCGCCCATGCTCCACAGCATGTCCCGCACAATCCAATCGATCGTCGGCGATTTCCCGATGCCCAACATGAGACGATTCCCGTTCCAGCGATTCTCGGAATACCCGAAGACAAGTTCCGCGCCATTAGTCATTCGGTAGCCCGACGCGTGAGCGAGGGACGAACGCGAACCCGACCTCGCCATCACTTTTGATATTCAACCTTGTGAAGTTCCCTTCGATTCACGACAGATCATTCAGCAACTTGATCAACGGCATGAACATCGCAATCACGACCAGCCCGAACATCCCGCCAATCCCCAGCATCAGCAGCGGTTCCATCCACGCGACCAGCGTCATCGAGGCCGTCGACATCCGCAGGCGATGCAGTCCCGCCACCATCCGCAACCCGTCGGCGATTTCGATGGGCGTTTTGCCCCAGTGAAACGGAATCGCAAACATCGCCGGCCAGGAACCTGGTACGTCGAACGCTTCCGCGGGGGACTCCCCGCGCTCGATGCGCGCCGCCGTCTGCTCCGCCCGCACACGCACCAGGCGCAGGCCGCTCGCCTCACCGGCGGCCTCGATCGCTTGTGGCAAGGGCCTCGCGCCGTCGACGAGAATCGCCAGCGTGTTCAGGAACTGCAGCTCCGCCGACTTCACAATCACCAAATGGAATGGCAGAATCGTCGCAAACAGGTCCGCCAGAAACCGCCGGGGAGCCGAGGCCGACAGCGCCAACCAAAGCCCGACCACCAACACCCCCACACCGACCAACAACACCGGCCACGCGTCCAGAATGAAGCCGCTGACACTCAGCACCAACTGCGTCAACACCGGCAACTCCACGCCGAAGCCGTCGAAAATCTCTCGCATTTGCGGGACGCATGCGACGAGAACTCCAATCACCAATCCCGTCGAAACCAACGCCAACGTCGCCAAATACCACAGCGTCTCCTGGAGTTGCCGCTTCAATTCCCGCTGTTGGTTCCACTGCAACAAGGTTTCTCGCATCAGCGGTTCCGCCAGCGGACCCCGTCCCGACAGGCGCAGGATTTCCGCGAACATCGGAGGCACCTCCGATGTGCCGAGAGCGGACTCCAGCGGCACCCCGCGCTCGATGTCGGTCGCCAGTTTGCGGAACGACGCCGCCAAGCGGCCGGATCCGCATTCTTCAGCCGTCGTCCGCAGCAAAAGCCCCAGCGGCATGCCCGTTGCCAGGCCCGCGGCAAGTCCCCCCGCCGCGGTATCCGGCCAGGTCGCGTCATAACCGTCGCCGTATTCGACCGACACTCCGCGCCGCCCGGCTGGACCACCCGGATTTGCCGTGCCCACCGTTGCCGCGCTCGCCGATGTCGTCCCCTCGGATGGAACCGCGTTCATACCACGAGATCCTTCCAAAACTGAATGAGCGGACCGAACACCAGCAGTGCGTAGGCCGCAACCACCACACACCCGGTGACCACCGCGAAGATCATCGGCAGCCGCAACGACAGCCACCGCACCCGCGTACGGACGCGGTCGTGCGCTTGCGTCGAGAGTTGCCGCAACCCCGAGGCCAGAGTCACCCCGTCCCCTTGCCGCGCCAAGAGCCACGGCAGCAAACGGGTTCCGCGCGACTCGCCCCCCTCAAGCGCCGTATCCCCTCGTCCAATCCCCGACGTAAACCGCTCCAGTTCCCGCTTCAATTCCGGGTCTGTCACGGTCGCGCTCACCAACGGGAGGCTCTCGCTCAACGGCAGCGAATGCTCGACCCCCGCCGCCAACAACTCGCACGACGACGCGATCTCGCAATCCCGCGAGATGCCCCGCAGCCCCGGAACGAACATCGTCCAAGGTCCCGAACTCCTGCCGGATGTTCCGACAATCCACAGCCGCGCGACGACCACCAGCACCAACACCGGGAATGTCCACCACCACGCTTGAGCCGCGCGAGCCAGTTCAAACAGCCGCAACTCCCAAGCCTGCGTTACGGTGCGAAACTCGACGTACATGCGTTGGTACTGGCCCAACATCGGCAGTACGAACGCAAACGTCAGCCCCCACGCCAGCAGACACAGGATCAGCGGATAGATCGACGCCGTCGTCATCAACCGGCGGAGTTGCTCTATCCGTTTCGCCGATCGGGACGTGGCCGCCAGCGCCCCCGAAAGATTTCCCGTCCGCGCCCCCGCTTCGATCAACAACCGATACGACGGCGGCAGGTCCTTCCCGATCTCGCCGATCGCGTCCGCCAAGGTTTGTCCGCGCTCGACGCGTCCACCGATCTCCAGGCAAAACTTCTGCAACCGGTTCGAGCCGCGACCGGCCGCAAAGACAAAAGTTTCCTCTCCGCCGGACGAGGACTTCTGCAACCCACTCGAACCGTGTCCCGCCAACTCGCGCAGGCCTTCCTGCAACGGCACCCCCAACCTCGCGAACGCGGCCAATTGGTCGTTGAACGCGATGAATTCCGCCAATGACAGCGACTTGCCGGCCATGTCCCCCGCCTTCCCCGCGCGTCGTTCGCGGTCACCTTACCCCTCCAACGCCCGGCTTCCCAACACCCGCAACGCCTCTTCGGGCGTCGTGCGTCCGGCGGCGACTTCCCGTCGAACTCGTTCGCGCTGGGGAATCATCCCTTGCTCGACCGCCAATCGCTCGAGCTTCGCCGCATCCATGCGCGTCAGAATGCCCCGCGCCACTTCGTCGCGGGAAGGCTCGAACAACTCCCCCGCCAACAGTCGTCCGGAGTAACCGGTTCCACGGCACGCCGGACACCCGTTCGCACGCTTGACCACCGGCGCCGACCAAGGTCGGCACAGCGTCTCGTCCGTTACCGGCGTCGCACAGGTACAGACCCGTCGCAACAGCCGCTGGCACAAAATCCCCAACAAGCTGCTACGCAACAGATACGGCTCGATCCCCATGTCGGACAGTCGCCCCACCGCTTGCGCGGCGGAACCGGCGTGAAACGTCGTCAACACCAGATGCCCGGTGAGCGACGCCTGGAAGACCGTTTCGGCGGTCTCGCGGTCGCGAATTTCGCCGACCATGATGACATCGGGGTCCTGCCGCAGCAGGGCCTTCAGTCCCGTGGCCAACGAAAACCCCTGGCCCGCCCCGGCGGCTGGCGCGATCTGCGATTGCGTCACTCCGGGAACCACCACTTCAATCGGGTCTTCCAAAGAAACCAGATTGCGACCGCCATCGGTTTTGTCTGCGATTTCCCGCAAGCAGGCATAAATCGTCGTGCTTTTGCCGCTCCCCGCGGGTCCCGTCAAGAGCACGACCCCCGCGGTCTCCGTCAGCAGCGAACGCAATCGCGTCGAGGCGTCTTCGGGCAAACCCAATTCGTCGAGATGTCGAAATCCGCCCGACCCCACGAACAACCGAACCACGGCCTTCTCGCCGAACAGGCACGGAAACGTGCTGAGCCGAATCTCCCTCCGCTCGGTTCCCTTCCGCAATCGCCCCTCCTGCGGCACGTCGGTTCGATACGTGAGCAGATTCGCCAACACCTTCAACCGCGCCACCACGCGCGGCGCGATGTCAAGGTCCAACCGCGCAACCCGTTGCAACACTCCGTCGATCCGCAAGCGGAAGTCGAGGCCGGTTTCGTCCGGGAGCAAATGCACATCGGTCGCACCCGCCTCTTCGGCGAACGCGAGCAGGGCATCCACCACGCGCGGCACGAAATCGTCGTCGCGCGGCGCGCACGCCGCGAACCGATCCCTCCAGCGATCCGCCAGCCCGCCCGACATCAGGCGGTTTCCGGATTGTGGGCCCACGCGAGCCAACCCGCTTTGCGGCGCAAGGGTTCCGACTCGATCAGCACGCGGGACATGTCATCCCGGTCGAGCAGCGCCACTTCCACCAGCTCCCAATCCCTGTCGGTACCCGGCCCCGGATCAGAGCCAAGCGGATCGATCGGCTGCGACGGGACGGACCGCGTCCACCAGTTCCCCGCTTCCGGACGACCGGCGCGGACGCCAGCGACCGTGACTTGCGGCGGAGCGACCTCGGGCAAATCCCCGGCCCGGCTCCCCAACAGCCCCGCCACCACCATCGAAACCGCCAGCAAGTGCAGACGCGGCAACTCGGCGCGGCGGCGTTTGGCGACGATCGCTCGCGTCGCGGCCGTCGCCAGGCGTGCCTTGAACATCCGCGAAACTTCGGGGAGATCGTCCCCCAAGCCGCGCAAACGCGTTTCGATGTCGGTGATGTCCCGTGGACTCATGACTGACCTCGCCTGCGGTCTCCACCGCGTCCCGAGTTGACATTCCGCAGCGAGCCGCCCCCGCCCCCCGCCAGCGACGCCACGCCTCCCCGCGCGGCCTCGGCACCCGCCTCGTCCAGCGACCGCAACCGATTCCGCAACTTTCCGATCGCGTAGCGGTACCGACTCGCCGCCGTGTTGGGGGACTCCCCCGTGATGTCGGCGATTTCGGCGAACGTCATCTCTTCCCAAAGCTTGAGCACAACCACTTCCGCCTGCTCCGGGACAAGCTCCCCGAGCGCCGTTTGAATCTCGGCGGCCGCCTCGGCCGCCAGCAACCAGTCCTCGTCCTCGACCGACGCCTCGGCCACGGGGGGGGCTTCGTGCGGGCGGCGCTGCAGGAACCGCAGCCCCTCGTTGCGGACGATCTGAATCAGGTACGCCCAAGGGTGCTGCGCGGCCGCCAGTTGATCGGCGTGAAGCGCGGCCCGGACGAACGCGGATTGCACCACGTCCTCGGCGTCATGGGCGTTGCGTGTGATCATCGCCGCGTAACGCAGCAAGCGAGCCGCCGTCAAATCGAACAACTCTCCAAGCGCAACGTTCCCCCCGCGGGCCAACTGCTCGGCACACGCGCGAAGACGAACGTCGAAGAGAGCGCGGGAGTCGGTGTTCACACCTCTATTGATGAGCGCCGGTGGGAGATTTGTCTAGGGGCGGGAAGGATTTCAGACCGATTTCGGAACTTTTCCAGACGCTGCCTCGCTGACGGCTCCTTGACTGTCCGAAAGCGTTGGTCGAACCACATCCCGTTGTGGTCATCGCAAACGTACGGCACCACGGTTGGGGTTCCATCCAGCTCTTCGGACAGCCTTTCGGAGCCGATCCGAAAGTCTCCAGACGCATGCTGCGAACTCAACCGTCGAGGGACTCGCCCATCCCGCTGCTTCGCGCGAGTTCGGTTCTTCCGGTGCGGGTAGTCCAGTTCGATCCCGCCTGCCGCAATCGCTCACGATGAACATCGCGGCCCAGCACCCGGGAACAAACCAGCCGCGCGGCTCGCCGATGCGTCAGGCTGTGATCAAGCAGCAGTTGAGGAGTATGCCGAAGATTGTTGGCAACTCATTGCGGCTGCGGAGAACCGGGCGAGCACGAAGTCGCTGTGGGCCGCCAACACAGACAGCGCCGCGTCATGGCCGTCAACCAGCCGCAGGATCTTCGCCCCTGGCCCCGCCCGTTGCTTGGGCGTGAACGGGTCAGGCCGATCACTTCGTCGAGTCACAACAGCAATCTTCGCCACGCCCGTTCGAGCAAACTGCGCTCGGTCCGCCGACAGCGACCACAACAAACAAGACGACGTATGTTCTTGTATCGCGGCTGCTCCTGGAGACACCCGACCCGGAAGCCGTTTACGTGTGTTCCATCCGTGGCAGAAACCAGTTGCTTTTCCTCCCGCGATCAGGACTGCTTCGGCCGTTGCCGATCGCGTGATCGGTGGTGATCGGCGGCGGATACGATTGATGGCAAATCCGGCGCGGGCATTCCGTAGCCACCTCGCTCATTGTGCCTTCGGCAGCCCTTCGCCCCGGTAGCTCCAGTCGAGCAATTGCATCGGATGCACGACGGGAATCCGGCGTCCCGCCTGTCGCAGCGCGGCCTGCAACTGCATCGAACAGCCGACGTTCGCGGTCACGACCACATCCGGGCGGGTGTCGAGGATATGGCCGAGTTTTCGAGCCGCAAGCCGATCCGACATCTCCGGCTCGGTCAGGTTGTAGCTCCCCGCGGCGCCGCAGCAGATTTCCGGCTCGGCGAGCGGCACCACTTCCAACCCCGGAATCTTCGCCAACAACTCGCGCGGCTGGTCTTTGACGCGCTGGGCGTGGAGCAAGTGGCAGGCGTCTTGATAGCACGCGCGGGCCGCGATCCGACCTTCCGGAGCCGCGATGCCCAACTCCGCGAGAAACTCCGACACGTCGCGGATTTTCGAGGCGAAGCCCCCCAACCGCTCGCGCCGCCCGGTGTTCGAGCGGTCGAGTTCCTCCGCCATGTGCCCGTAGTCCTTCAGCATCGACCCACACCCCGCCACGTTGACCAGCACCGCGTCGATGTCCTCCCCGCCCAACTCGCGGGCGTTCCATTCGGCCAACTCCAGCGCCGGTTCCCCTGCGCCGCTGTGATAGTGGATCGCGCCGCAACAACGCTGCGTCGATGGCACGACCACATCGCACCCGTTGCGCTGCAGAACCCGGGCCGTCGCCCAGTGGACGTGCCGAAACACGGCATCCGCCACGCAACCGGTGAACAGCGCCACCCGCGCCCGTCGCGGTCCGATCGCCGGCAACAGCGGAGGAAGCGTCGGACAATCCGGCTCCAGCCGCGGGAGCAGCCGATGCATGCGCCGCAGGCGTTCAGGGAGCAGATCGATCAGCCCGAACGATTCCGCGAGTCGATCCAGCCCCAGAAATTGTGCGATCCGCGCGGGCAACAGCGCCATCCGCATCCGCGCGGCACTCGGGAACAGTCCGTACAAGATCGTCCGGTGGAACCAGTCGGTGTTCTTTGCCCGACCCTTGGCGGCATCGGCGTCCCGCTGAGCCGCCCGGAAGGGTTCGATCAATCGCCCGTACTGCACGCCCGACGGACAGGCGGTCTCACAACTGCGGCAGTCGAGACACAGATCGAGCGCCCGCTCGACCGGGGGAGACAGGTCCAACCGCCCATCCACGACCGACCGCATCAGGTAGATGCGGCCGCGCGGACTGAGATTCTCGTTTCCCGTTTCCAAATACGTCGGACAAAACGACGTACACAGGCCGCAATGCACGCAGTCGAGGAACTTCTCGTAGTCGATGTCCGCACCGGGACGGGGAGGCCCCCCGTCCTTCGCGACCGGTGCTGGCGACGACGTGTGTGAGACGGGAGACGACATTTCGGACCAATCGGCGATGGGATCGAGGAGCAGGCGTGGAAGGTGACCGACTTCGGCCACCCGCAGCGTAAGTGACAGAGAGCGTCGAACACACTTTCCGAGAATGGCAAATCCGTGGCTTCCGGGCTTCTGGCAACAGTGTCCTCATCGCGCCTCGGAGTGAGTCTCATTCTTCAACACAATCGCGTTCATTGCACCGGTCGCGAATCGTTCGCTTTCCCGGCGATCCACGCGGGGCGTGCTTCATAAAACAGCCTCTCGCCCCGCTCACAACCCCGGCAAGAATCGACCGGGGTTCAACAAGTGGTCGGGATCGAACTTCTGTTTCAGTCGCGCCATCAGCGGGACCCCCGCCTCCGGCGCTCCGAATACCGGCAGTTCGGTTTTCCACGCCGGATCGCAGTCGACCACCAGCAGATTGCCGCCTCCCCCGCGCGCCTGCGCGAGCAGCGGCTCCAGCAGCGTGCGAGCGGCTGTGGCACTGGTGACGCCGTCGGGCAAGTGCCCCCACACGATGCCGTTCCCCGCGTGAGCTTGCACCCGCGCTCCGACACGCGACGCACCCTCGAGGAACTCGACGACGCGCGAAGGACGGAGGTTGGCCTTGAACGTCAGCGGCTCCTCGGCCGTTGTGCGGTACTCGGTCAGCGCCGTCCACAACACCGCGGCCGCCGCCCCGTCCACCCGCGTGAGTTGACGGACACCCGCGGCGCGGATCTCGTCGCACAGAGTCTGCACCTGCCAGTCGACTTCCGCCGTCGTCCCCTCCAGACCGACCGCCAGCACCGGGGCGTCCGTTGGAAGCTTTTCCCCCGTCTCGGCCGCGACGCTCGCCGCCGCCCCCTCCGAAAGCAGTTCCAACGCCACGGGCCGCGCGGCTGACACCACCAGCCTCTCCAGCACCGCGTCGCCGCATTTCCAGTCGGGCAGCACGCACCACAACCAGGCGGCCCCTTCCGGCAGCGGTTTGAGTTTCAGTGTCACTTGCGTGATGACGGCCAATGTTCCCAACGATCCGACAAGCAGTTTGCACAGGTCGTACCCGGCCACGTTCTTGACGACCCGCCCCCCCGCCTTGAAGGTCCGTCCGCGTCCATCCACCGCCGAAACGCCGATCAGATAGTCCCGCAGCGTTCCCAGTCCATAACGCCGCGGCCCCGCCGCGTTGACCGCCAACGCCCCGCCGATCGTGGCCCGCTCGGGATGCGGCAAATCCACGGCCAGCCGTTGCCCTTCCGCCGAGAGGGTACGCTGCAAATCCGCGACGCGCACCCCCGCCTCGACGGTGATCGTCATGTCGCGCGCGGGATAGTCGACGACGCGCGACAAGCGGGACGTTCCCAGACAAACCGGTTCGACGGGTCGCGACGCGTCGTGCGCGACGGGAACGCGGCCGTAGCGCAAGCCCGTGCGGCCACCGGTGGGCAACACGGGCCGTCTCTCGTCGCGCGCGTTCTGAGCCAGCCACCGGGCGAGTTCGCCGGTGGTTTCGGGCAACAATTCCAGGGAAGTATCAGTCACGTTGATGAAACTTCAGAAGAGGATTGGATGGGTCGATGCCGAGAGTCGACGCGAGCGACCGGCCTCACATCGCCCGGCGGCTCGGGCTCTTGCGCTCGATATGCTCGTTCCCGCACCCGGCCGAAACCGGCAACAGTTTCTTCGGGCTGCACAGGCCATCCGGGTTGAACACATCGCGCACGTCGCGCATCACTTCGAGGTCGGTCTCGGTGAACAGGCGGTTCATGAAGCTCAGCTTCTCGACGCCGATGCCATGCTCGCCGGTGACACTCCCACCCAGGTCGATGCACTTGTTAAGGATTTCATCGCTGGCCAGCAGCACGCGCCTGACCTGGTCCGGTTCGCGTTCGTCGAACAGCAGAATCGGGTGGATGTTGCCGTCCCCCGCATGGAACACGTTGACGATCCGCAACTCGTGCCGTGCCGACACGTCTTGAATGAACCGCAAAATTTCCGGCAGTTTCGTCCGCGGCACAACGCCGTCCTGAGTGCAGAAGCTCGAACCCAACCGCCCGATCGCCCCGAACGCTTGTTTGCGGCACTTCCACAGCAACTGCCGCTCTTGCGGTGTGTTGGCCGTACGAACCTCGCGGGCACCTGACGCTTTGCAGATTTCGACGATCTTGCGCGCGTCCTCGTCGACCGCTACTTCCAAGCCGTCCACCTCGATCAGCACCACCGCGGCGGCATCAAGCGGAAACCCGAAGTGGAACGCCTCCTCGACGGCGCCGACGATCCCCTGGTCCATCAGCTCCAGCGCGGCGGGGACGATCCCCGCCCCGATGATGTTGCTGATCGTTTGCGTCGCGTCGCCGATCGACTGGAACACCCCCAACATCGTGCGATACGCGGCGGGATCGCGCGACAGCCGCACCCACAGCTTCGTGCAAACGCCGAACGTCCCCTCGCTCCCCACGCACAGCCCCGTCAGGTCGTATCCGGGCATGTCCTCGACGGGACCGCCGATCTGTGCGACCTCTCCGCTGGGAAGCACCATCTCGACCCCCAGCACATGGTTGACCGTCACGCCATATTTCAGCGTGTGCGGCCCCCCGGAATTCGTCGCAAAATTGCCGCCGATCGTGCACGCTCCCTGGCTCGAGGGGTCGGGGGCATAGTGGTAACCGGTCCCCTTGAGATGCTGCGTGAGGTGGACATTGACCAACCCCGGTTCCACAACCGCGTAACGGTCGCGCAGGTTGACCTCGAGAATCCGCTTCATCTTGACCAGCGAGATCATCACCCCGCCGCCAACGGGGAGGCAGCCACCGGCCAGGCTCGTCCCCGCCCCGCGTGCGACGAACGGCACGTTGTGGTCACGACACAGCCGCACGACGCGTGCCACTTGCTCGGTCGAGGTCGGAAAGACCACGATATCGGGGCGGCACTTTTCGATCGTGTACCCGTCGCAGTCGTACACGAGCAGCGAGTCGGCCTCTTCGAGCCGCTGGGCCGGTGCGAAAATCTCCCGGACCCCCGCGAGAAACTCGGGCGAGAGCACAGCGGGTGTCACGTTATCGAGGACGCCGGAGTACATGGAGGAATGGGGAGCGGGGAGGGCCGGATCGGGACAGGATGAACAGACACATCCCAATGGTAGCAGACGGCGGGACGCGGCTTAACCGCCGCCCGAGACACGGGCGGGTCGCCACATCAACGTTCGATCCGGGCGTAGTGGGAATTCACTGCGGGCTGATGCGTGTAATTCGGCCCGGCCGAGTCATCGGCCCCGAGGTACCGCACCCCGAATCGCACCTCGTCCCGCCCCTCGCGCACGACCCGTCTTGTTCGAGAGTTGTACCGAAACCCCTGTCGACGCAACTCCGACGCGGCGATCCGTGGCGATGTCGTCACCCCCTCGAATCGAACATTCGCCAAATCGAGGTGCGCGACGAGCAGGCCCTGTTCGGTCAACCACGAGGCTGCGCGGGCCAGCAGTCCGAGTTTATCCCCGATGTAATGCAGCCCGTGCACGCAGGTGATCAAGTCGCACGGCCCGTCGGGGCTCCAGGACGACAGACTGGCCTCCACCAACCGCAACCCGGCTACATTCCCCACCGGTGCAAACATGCCCACGAGATCGACCCCCACGATGTCGCACCGACCCGCGAACTCCGACTCCTCGATTCGCCGCGCCGCTTCGATCAAAGCCCGGCCGGTTCCGCAGCAGAGGTCGAGCCAAACACACTTGCGGCCCGCCACCGACCGCCGACGCAACTCGTCAAGCGGGAGAAAGCCCAACTCCCTTTCGTAGCCATTTGTGCCGGTCAAGCACCGTTCGCGATTCATCCGGCAGTTCGCGACCACGCCCGAGCGTTCCAGAGTCGCGTTATCGAGGAGCGACATGGCGGTGCTTACTCCCGCGTCAGCGCTTCATCCAAATTCAGCATCCCCAGACACACCGCCGCCAGCGCCGCGTGCTCGCCCGGGTCGAGCGTCTCATCTCGCGGGCTGTCCCCCACCTTCAGGAACGCCTTCGCCCCCTCTGCGTCCGCCTTGTAGATCGCGAGTTGGCGACCCAGCGCCTTGGACAGCGCGGCGATGTTCGCCGGCGTCGGCGCGCGGCCCAGCACTCGCCGGAACGCCCACGTCAACCGCGCCTCGGCGCTCCCCGAGGTCTTCATCGCCTTCTCGGCCAAATGCCGTGCCGCTTCCACCCACGTGGGGTCGTTCAATGTCGTCAGCGCGTGCAAGGGGGTACTCGTGCGCGACGGCTTCACCGAGCACGACTGCCGACTGGCGCTGTCAAACATGTTGGCAGGGGCCGCGGTACGCCGCCAGAACGTGTACAGGCTGCGGCGGTACAGGTCGTTCCCCTTCGAACGCGGATAGGTGAAGTCCCGCTCCTTGGTGATGGCGAGGCCGTCCCAGATCCCCTCCGGTTGATAGGGATATACCGGCACGCCCCCCATGCGGCCGTCCAACAGCCCCGAAGCCGCCAGCGCCCAATCGCGCAACAGCAGCGACGGCATGCGGAACCGGCTGGCCCGCGCGTACAACCGATTCTCAAGGTCGCGAGCCTTCAGGTCGGGCGTGACGCGGCTCGATTGCCGATACGTCGCGCTCGTCACGATCAGCCGGTGCATGTGCTTCATGCTCCAGCCACGCTCGCGGAACTCGACCGCCAGCCAATCCAGCAGCGGACCGTGGAGCGGGTACTCGCTCTGCACGCCGAAGTCTTCGCTCGTTTTGACGATTCCCGCCCCGAAGTGATGCTGCCACATCCGATTGACGGTGACGCGCGGGGTGAGCGGCTGTTCGCTTGAGACCAGCCAGCGCGCGAAGCCCAGCCGGTTCTTCGGCGCGTCGGCCGGCAAGGGGGGCAGGAACGCGGGAGTGGCGAACTCCACCTTCTCCTTGGGGGACAGATACTCGCCCCGGTCCAGAATTTTCGTTTCGCGCGGCTGGGCGTCGCTCATGATCATCACGCGCGGCAATTGGTCGCGGCGATAGTTGTCGAGGTCCTTGCGGAGTCCGTCGAGTTGTGCCACGGCTGGCAGTTTGCCGACCAGACCGGGCCGCACCTTCTCGTCGAAGTGCTTTCGCAGACCGGGATCGATCTGCTTCTTTTCGTCGTCGGTCCGCTCGGCCTCCGGCTTCTTCAAGATGTTGGCCAGCGCGTCGGGCAAGCCCTTCCCTTCGGCGGGTTTGTTGTCCGCGAACAGGCCGGAACGCCACCCCTCGAAGGCCGCGTTCGACAGCGCCGCCGCCTCGGGTTCGAGAGCCTTGATCTTCGTTTCAAAGTCCGAGAAACGGGCCTTGTTCTCTTCCGTCGGCAATTCGAGGAAGGGGGCTGCCACTCGAATGCGCGACGAGAAGAACTGCGGAGTTCCCGATTCCGGAACGCGGTTGAACCCGTCCAACAGGCTGTAATAGTCCTTTTGCGTCACCGGGTCGTATTTGTGGTCGTGACACTGCGAGCAGGCCATCGTCAGGCCCAGCCATGTCGTGGCGGTCGTGTCCATCCGATCGAACAGGATCACCCAGCGTTGCTCCTCGGGAATCGCCCCCCCCTCGCCATTAAGCAAATGATTCCGATTGAACGCGCTGGCGATCTTCTGCTCGTTCGTGGCGTCCGGCAGCAGGTCCCCGGCGAGTTGCTGGATCGTGAACTGATCGAACGGCAGGTCGTCGTTGAACGACTTCACGACCCAGTCCCGCCACAGCCACTGCCAGGTGTCGCCGTCCTGTTGAAAACCGTTGCTGTCGGCATAGCGGGCGGCGTCCAGCCACGGCAGAGCCATCCGCTCCCCGTACTTTGGGCTCTTCAGCAACCGCTCCACCAGGTTTTCGTACGCCTTGGGATCGGCGTCGTTCACAAAAGCGTCGACTTCCTCGGGCGACGGAGGGAGACCGACGAGGTCGATCGACAGCCGCTTGATGAGTGTCGCTCGCTCCGCCTCCGGAGAAGGTGCCAAGCCTTCCTTTTCCAACTTTGCCAACACGAATCGGTCGATCGGATTGCGAATCCACTCGGCCCGCTTCACCTCCGGTTCGGCGGGACGCACCGGGTTCACGAACGCCCAATGTGTCTGGTAATTCGCCCCCTCCTTGACCCATCGCTCCAGCAGCGCCTTCTGTTCCGGCTTGAGCCGACGATTCGATTTCGGCGGCGGCATCAAGAGGGTTTTGTCTTCGCTGTGGATGCGCTCGATCAGCGAACTCTCTTCGAGGTTCCCCGGAACGATCGCCCCCTTCTCGATCGCGGCCTCCCGAACATCGAGCCGCAGCTCGGCCAAACGCTTGTTGGCGTCCTGGCCGTGACAATAAAAGCAGTTCTCCGACAGGATCGGACGAATGTCGCGGTTGAAGTCCAGCGGCTCTTCCGCGCGGGCCGTCCGTGCGGGCCAAACGCCAAACAACGCCACCGCAAAAAGAGCGGTTCGCAGCAGCGTGGCAAAACGGATGTTGTCGGAATGACGCATTGGTCCACCTCGCGGGCGGGTTAAGAGCCTCTTCAAAAACCCGGTGGTGCTGGATCGAAAACCCTCGTGAGGTTGGGTTCGCAGCATGCGTCCGAGGGTTTTCGGAGAGGTTGATAAGTCCTGGATCGATGACGCTCCACCACCAACGCAGCAATCACGTGCTCCGTCGCTGGATCGTCACGACTTCCTGGGTTGTGTTGGGGAACATCGAGCAATCGGCGGGCGTCGACGGCGGTCGAAGAGTGCTCAACTCGTGTGGTTCGGAAAGCCCGCACCTGTCCATAACGATGATAACCGCCACCTCGAACACCTGTCACCAACCTGCTGCGGTGCGACACGAATTCGCACCCCTTCTCCCCGCCCCGGTTCATTGGCGAACCGCTTGTTCACCGGCCTTCCAATCGTCCCGCTCCAGCGTGTAGATGCGCCGTACCTTCCCCTCCACCTCTTCGTCGTGCGAATACCGCTCCCCCACGCGCTCCGCCACGCGGATCGACGCGGCGTTGTCGGGATGGATCACGCTCAGCACGCGTGGCTGGTCGAGTGTGGTGAACGCGTGACGCAGCGCGGCCGTTGCTCCTTCAGTGGCAATCCCGCGTCCCCAGGCGCGGGGGTGCAGAATCCAGCCGATTTCGAATCCCGGCCAACCTTCGGGGTACCAACACCCCAGCCTCCCGAGGAACTCCCCGCTGACCCGATCCTCGGCGATCCAAAACCCATACCCGCGCAATTGCCAATGCCCGACCTGTGCCGCGAACGCACGCCATGCCGCGACGCGACCGACGACCGGTTGGCCGTCCCCAAGGTAACGCATGACCTCGGGATGCGCCATGAGCGACGCGAAATCCTCGAAGTGCCGTCCCTCGGGAGGGACCAACCGCAAGCGGGAAGTCTCCAGGATCTGTCCGCTCATGCCGAGTCTCTCGTTGTGATGGATTGATAAACAGGGGCCGCGGCGTTGACGGAAACACGCCCCGCGCGGGTTATGCAAACGCACCGGTCCGTCGAACGGTCCGGCGACATGCGGAACAGCCAACCCGTCCGCGTCCCCAACCTATCCACTTTCCCGTTTGTCGTCCCGACACACTCCTACGCCGTTCACCACCGGTGTTACGATAGCGAACGCTGTTCGGGACGAGTGTCGCGGGTCCCTCCCGCCCCCGATGGCAATCGATGTGGGAAGGATGCACCGATGAACGCGCTCCGCGGCTGGGGTTTGATGGCGACTTGCTTGATCGCACTGGGAATCGTCGTCTCCGGGTGGGCGCCGGGCTTGGCGACCGGCCAGGAGAAGGCCAAGAAAGTCGACAAGAAAGCGGCCGCCGCCGCCAAAAAGAAGGCCGCCGCCAACGTTCCGGCCCTCGACACCCGTGCCGCCGAACTCAGCGAAACGTTTGTCAAAGAGGCCACGACTCTCGCCGAAGAGTATTTTGAAGCCGGTTCGCCCGAAAAATCCAAGGCGCTGTTGCAGGCGGTTCTCAAGGTCAATCCTGAGGCCAAGCAGGTCGAGGAAAAGCTCAAGGCCATCGACGAGGCGATCCTGTCCTTCGACGAGAGCGAAGTCGAGGTCAACGTCGCCAAAGGCTGGGAGTGGAGCGGCTACTCCATCGTCGAGGACCAACCCTTCCGCGCGCAGGCCGAAGGCCCCTATCGTTTCGCGGTCAACACCACCGTCGGTCCGTCGGGTTTTCCTGAGAAAGACATCATGAAGGACATGGTTCCCAACGCCCCCGCGGGAGCCCTCGTCGGCGTCATCGTCAAGGAGGACGGGAAACAGGGGCGGCCCTTTGTGATCGGCAACGGCGGCGACTTCCGCTTCAAGGAAACAGGACGCCTGTTTCTCAAGGTCAATACACCGCCGGACAGCAAGAACGTGGGCAAAATCACTGTCAAATTCAGCGGTGTGCTCATCAAAGGATCGAAGTGATCGGCGACGCGACCGTCGGATTCCGCCGATCGGCCGCCGCGACAGCAAACCTCTCGGACAAGCCCTCCCTTTGGACAATCAGCCTCTTCGGAAAGGACACCGAATACGCATGGCCAAGTCGACTACCGGAAAACAACCCGCCTCCAACGACGATGTCGTACGCGTCCTGGGCGAGGGCAAATTCCTCAGGCTCGTTCGTCGCGGACGGTGGGAGTACGCGGAACGCGTCAACGCGACCGGCGCCGTGGTGATTGTCGCCATCACCGAGGACCGCGAAATCCTCTTCACCGAACAACGCCGCGAGCCGGTTCAAGCCCAGGTGCTCGAGATGCCCGCCGGCCTGATGGGGGACATCGCCGAAGACCCGGCCAGCGACACCTGGAAGGACGCCGCCAAGCGGGAGTTGCTGGAAGAGGCTGGATATCAGGCCAAGTCCGTGAAACTCCTCACCGACGGTCCGGTCTCGGCGGGATTCGGCACCGAGACGATCACCCTCGTCCTGGCCACGGGACTGCGCAAGGTGGCCGAGGGGGGCGGGGTCGACGGCGAGGACATCCGCGTGCATGTCGTGCCGTTCGCCGACGCCGACAAATGGCTGGCGGCCCGCAAAAAGCAGGGCTTTCTCATCGACCCCAAGGTGTACGCCGGTCTCTATTTCGCCGCGAAACACCTCGCGTCCCAAAGTTGACGCCCCTTCCCGGGTCGTTCTCTCGATCACGATCGCCGCCGTCGAGCCTGTGAGTTTTTCGGTAACCCGACGCGAAGGCGAGTGTGAACCCCCGCCCCCCAACAACCCCGACACCCATCCACCATTCCGTCGAGGGGCTACAAAGGCACGAACGAGCCGTCCGACGGCATCCCACAAAAAACAACGGGCACGCCGTCCAAGGAACGGCGTGCCCAAATCGTCGGTGACCGGCGCTACTCAAGGCAACTTCGGAGCCTTGTGATCCGGGTAGCTCGCGCTCGACAGTCCCTCTTCCAGGAACTTCACCAAGTCGGCCTTCTCTTCGTTCGTCAGCTTGAGGGGGAACATCTCCTCGTCGAGATAGGCATTCGGCGTCCCCCCCTTGTTGTAGTGCTCGACAACCTCGATCAACGTCTTCAGGCTGCCGTCGTGCATGTAGGGGGCCGACCGCGCGATCTCGCGGAGCGTGGGTGTCTTGAAGCTGCCCCGATCCCCCTCCATCTTGCTCACCGCCTCGCGGCCGATATCCGGTTCCTTCGCCCCCATCCCGATCCCGATGTTGTGGAATCCGTTATCGGTGAAGTTCGGCCCGGCGTGACAGGCGGCGCAGTTCGCTTTCCCGTTGAACAGTTTCCACCCGCGCTGAGCCGCTTCCGAAAGGGCCTTCGTGTCCCCGGCCGTGAATCGGTCGTACGGCGCATCCCCCGAAAGCACTGTCCGCTCGTAAGCCGCGATCGCCTTCGCCACGTCCGCCGACATCGGTTCCCGCCCAAACACCTTTTGGAACTGCTCGCGATATCCCGCGATCCCCCGCAGCCGCTTCTCAAGGTCGGCCAGCGACAGGTTCATCTCGATCGGGTTTTGAATCGGCCCCAGCGCTTGGTCCTCCAGCGTTCCCGCGCGACCGTCCCAAAACTGAAACGCCTGGTACGCCGCGTTGATGACCG
Organism: Planctomycetales bacterium; assembly: GCA_044359065.1. Classification (GTDB taxonomy): domain Bacteria; phylum Planctomycetota; class Planctomycetia; order Planctomycetales; family Planctomycetaceae; genus JAIXZD01. The sequence continues at coordinate 45,854 of JBIKMW010000033.1, forward strand.
TCGGCGAGTTCCGTCCCCCCTTTTTCCCACCGACACCCGTCGCGAACTGATCGCCGTTGGAAAACCCCTTCGCCGGGTCGTGGCACGTCGCGCACGAGACCGTGTTGTCCGCAGACAACCGCGCGTCGTAGTACAATTGCTTGCCCAGCGCGATCTTCTCCGCCGTCAGCGGGTTGTCCTTCGGCACAAGCAGCGCCGGCAGACCCGACGGCACTTTCGGCTCGTCCGCCCGCACCACCCCTTGCACCACCATCAACAGACCACCCAGCGCGATCGTTCGCGCGGCGAACGAACTCCGCGATTTCCACTCGCAACTCACGGCCATCTCTCCGACAAGCACCAAAGGAATCCACCGCGCCACAAGCTCGCGACGGTCGCGTTGACCGAGCCACACTCTCCGTGCACGCGAACTCATTCTCGGCAACAGATCAAGGAAATCCTAGCGCACCGGCGACACCCATTTTCCGGCTGCGGCCATTCGCCTCACCGCTGGCCGTGCGTCCCGCGCCGTGGTCCAATCCAACACCATGACCGTCCCGACCGACCCACCGCGCATCCTTCTGGAAGACGGTCCCCTCATGGCCGTCGAAAAACCCGCTGGCCTTCCCACACAAGCCTTGGGCACCCATCCCTCCCTCGAAAACTGGCTCAAGGATTTCCTCCGCGAGAAGTACGCCAAGCCCGGCAACGTCTATCTGGGTGTGCCCCACCGGCTCGATCGGCCCGTTTCGGGCATTGTCGTGTTCGCCAAAAACTCGAAAGCCGCCGCCCGTTTGGCGGAGCAGTTCCGCGACCGTGTCGTCAAAAAGATCTACTGGGCGGTCCTTGCGGGATTGCCGACTCCCTCCGCCGACGAGTGGTCCGACTGGCTTCGCAAGATTCCCGATCAGCCTCGTGGCGAGATCGTGCCTGAGGGTACGCCCGGAGCGAAACTGGCACGTCTCCGCTGCCGGGTCTTGGGGACGTGTCCGGATTCCGCCTCGTCCTCCCCCTCAGGCACCCCAACCCCGGCCCGCACCCTCGTCGAGGTCGAACTGCTCACCGGACGGATGCACCAAATCCGCCTGCAATCCGCTGGACGGGACGCCCCCGTTTGGGGCGACGTCCGGTACGGCGGCCCCCCTTTGGGGAATGCTCCGCCGTCCGGGAACCTCGCGAACAATCCGGACGAAGCGCCGTCCGACGAACCCGCCCCGCGCATTTTGCTCCACGCGCGATCGCTCGAATTGCTGCACCCCGTCCGTTACGACGCCGTGCGCATCGAATGCCCCCCACCGGCTTGGTGGCCCAGCCTTCCGGAGCTGACGCCTGGCGATCAATCGACGTACAAAAACTCGTTGCCCCCGTAGAGCACTTGGCACAGCGTCGCCAATGCGTCGACCGGCGCGGTGGTGGCCGTCGAAGTCGCCGCTGTCGAACTCGCCGCCGCGTCTGTCTTCGGAGCATTCGACGCCACGATCGCGGCGGTTTGCTTCTCCAGGAACGCCACGCCTCGCGACATTTCCTCAGCGGACGGGTCCCGCCCCAACGCCAGTCTCCACGCCCGCTTCACTCGCGCCGCCAAGTCCTCCCCGGCCTCTTTCGCGACGCGCTCCGCGAATGCCTTCGAGGCCGCACGCACGGCGTCGCTGTTCATCAGCAGCAGCGACTGCGGCGTCACCGTCGAGCTGTTGCGCACCTCGCAGTTCGGTTCCATAGTTGGCAGGTCGAACGTGTCGAGCACGCTCAACAACCGCGATCTCCGCACTTGCAGATACACGCTTCTGCGAAACTCGTCCCCCGGTGCGACCGGCTTGACCCGCGCGATGCCGTTGCCGTCCACGAAATCGGACCCGATCACGATCTGACCGTTCTCGTCCTCCGCCACGGGAACCGCCGGACCGAACGTACGCAAATCCAGTTGACCCGAGACCGCCAGCATCGCGTCCCGGATCGCCTCCGCTTCAAACCTCCGCACCGACATGCGCGCCAACAGGCGGTTGTCCGGATCGACTTTCTCCGCCTCCGGGTGGCGGGTCGACGCCTGGCGGTACGCGTACGATCGCATCACCGTGCGGTGGAACCGCTTCAGACGCCATTCCCCCGCCATGAAGTCGTCGGCCAGCCAGTCCAGCAATTCCGGATGCGTCGGCTTGTCCCCCAACCGCCCGAATTCCCCGGGGGTCGACACGATCCCCTTGCCGAAGTGGTGCATCCAAAACCGATTGACCAACACCCGCGCTACCAGGGGATGTTTGCCGCTCGTCAAATGCTTCGCGTACGCCAGCCGTCGTCCGGTCGACGGACGCGACGCGTCCTTCTCCGGGATGGGAGAGGCCAGGAACCCTTCGAGAACCCGCAGTTCCCCCGGCGCGACCGGTTGCTTGGCGAAGTCCGGGTCGCCGCGTTGGAACAGGAACGTCACCGGCACTTGGCCAGGCACCTCCGTCAGCGGCGCAACGTACTGCGGCGGTGGTTTCGTCCCCCGCAGTGCCGCCACCTTGTCGGCCTCCGCCTTGATCTTCTGTGCCGCCTGCCCGTCGTAAAGTTCCAGCGTACCCCGGTTGGCGTTGATGTAGCTGAAGAACTCCTTCGCAATCAGTTGTTGCTCGGGGGTCCGTTTGTCCGCCGATGTGTCGCGGGCCTCCTGTGCCAGAAACTTGCTGTCTTCCGGAATCTTGCGGAACTCCTTCTCGACCAGTTCCGCCACGATGCCATCGATCATCCCGTTGAGCGTCTTTTCCTGCTCGACCGCCTGCGCCTCGATCTCGGCGGCCTTCGCCTTGTCTTCCGGAGAGGTGATTTCCACCAGCCGTTGCGCGGGATTCCGCCAGTTCTTCCAGTCGTACGCCGGCTCGAACAGCGCGCGGACCCGGTGGTAATCCTCGTGCGTGACGGGGTCGTACTTGTGCGAATGGCATTGCGCGCAGCCGACCGTTATCCCCAACAATGAACTGGACACGATCTTGATCGTTTCGGCGATCACGTCGTTCCGGGCGGCTTTCTGGTCCACCCCTTCTCCCGTGCCGTCCGGAGCATTCCTCAAGAATCCGGTCGCCACCAGCCAATCGAGTTTCTCGGGCGGAAGATTCGCGAAGTCGCCGCCGACCAATTCGTCCCCGGCCAACTGCTCGACAATGAACTCGTGGAACGGTTTGTCCGCCTGGAACGAGCGGATCACGTAGTCGCGATAGCGATATGCGTGCGGCCTGACCCGATCCTCGGTCGTGTATCCCTCCGAGTCCGCGTACCCCGCCACGTCCAGCCAATGGCGACCCCAGCGTTCGCCGTAGCGGGGCGAATCCAACAGGCGGTCGATCAACGCCTCCCATGCGTCCGGTCGAACATCGGCCGCGAACGCCTCGATCTCCTCGGGCGTCGGCGGTAACCCGGTCAGGTCGAAGTACGCCCGCCGCGCCAACGTTCTCCGGTCCGCTTCGGGAGCGAAGCCCAATCCCGCCTGCTCGATTTTCGCCAACAAGAACGCATCGACCGGTGTCGCGACCTTGGCCGCGTCCTTGACCGTGGGCACAGGGGGACGCGCAATCGGCTGGAACGCCCAATACTCCCGATCCACCGGCGAAATCTCGTCGATCTTCGCCGGGTCCTCTGGCTCCGCCGCCAACACCTTGGCCCCCTCGGCAATCCAGCGTTTGAGCACGGCCAATTCGGCGGCGGGCACCGGCTTCTTTTGGCCGGGCGGCATCTCACCCGCAGCGATCCGTGCCACGAGCGGGCTTTCCTCCGGCTTCCCCTCGACAATCGCCGGCCCCGAGTCCCCCCCTTGCAGCAACAGTCGTTTCAGCCGGAGATCGAGACTCCCCTTCTTTTCGCCCTCTTCGCCGTGACAGTGCAGGCAATGCACTTTGAGGATCGGTCGCACATCACGCTCGAACGACAACTCGCGTTCCGCGCCGAAGGTACCGCTTTGTCCGGTCATCGCCACGACGAGACACGCCACGACAAATCGCATAGGTGCAGCCGGAACGGACATGGGTCACCACGCAGGATTGTGAGTGCCGGGCGGACGACTCCGCCTCGCACGGATTGGCGGACGCGTCGTCCGCCGCGCGGGCTTCAGGAAGGATTTCGGGGAGGGCCGACCGGCAACGGTGTATCGGGCCGGTCTTTCCGCCAAGCCCACCAAACCAATCAACAGTCGTTCATGATTTATTCTGTCAGGTACGGGGTCGCCGTCAAGCTCGCCCTGCTGGTCCCGCCGTTGACCTTGGGAATTCGCCTTGAACGACGCCTTATCCGCTCGCCAGCGCGGGGTACCTGTCGCAGAAACCGGCGCAAAATCGCGCACAACACAAATGGCTGCGGGATGTCGAACGGATGAGGGTGAGCGGGGTGACCTGCGATTTCGGAGAAATCGTGGACGGAGGGTCGGTAAGATTCTCGACAAAACTTTTGAGAGTCGCGTGGCTGTCCGAATTTCCCCCTGATGGATCTCCTGTTCGATGGCTGTTTTGAGTTTGCGTGATGTGGCGTTTGGGTTTGGCGGGCGGCCGTTGGTCGAGCAGGCCAACCTGCAAGTCGAGCGTGGTGAGCGCATCGGGCTGGTGGGGCGGAACGGGACCGGCAAATCGACGCTGATGCGGATGCTGGCGGGGGATTTGGCTCCCGAGGCGGGACTCGTCGAACGGGCGGCTGGTCTGCGGGTGGCTCGGCAGATCCAGGATGTGCCCACGGGTTCCGCAGGGACGATCTGGGACGAAGTGGCGGCGGGAATCGGCGAGGCGGGACCGGCCGTTGCCGCCCACCGCCGCTTGCACAGTGGGCGAGAGATCGGGGCTGAAGAGCGCGTCGAACTCGAACGGCTGAGCCGGATGGCGGACCCCGAGAAGACGTGGGTGTGGGAGCGCAAGGTCGATCAGACGCTCACGCGGATGGACCTCGATCCCGAAGCGTCGTTCGCCAGCCTGTCGGCCGGGATGAAGCGGCGGGTGCTGCTCGCACAAGCACTGGTCAACGACCCCGAGGTGCTGTTTCTCGACGAGCCGACCAACCATCTGGACCTCGAAGCGATCGCGTGGCTGGAGGAATTCCTTTCCCGATTCGCCGGCACGCTGGTGTTCGTGACGCACGACCGCGTGTTTCTGGCGAAGCTGGCCACACGCATCGTGGAGATCGACCGTGGGCGTCTGTTCGATTGGACCTGCGACTATCCGACGTTTCTGGATCGGAAAGAGGCGGCGCTCGCGGCGGAGGACCGTCAGCAGGAGTTGTTCGACAAGCGCCTGGCCCAGGAAGAGGTGTGGATCCGGCAAGGGGTCAAGGCTCGCCGCACGCGCAACGAAGGGCGGGTGCGTGCGCTGGAGCAAATGCGCCGCGACCGAGCGGCCCGACGGGCCAAAGTCGGCACGGCCCAGGTCGAGATTCCTCAGGAGTCCGAACGTTCGGGCCAACTCGTGCTGCAAACGAAGGGACTCGGATTCACACGGGGGGATCGCGATATTGTGCGCGATTTGTCGACCACCATTATGCGGGGCGACAAGGTGGGGGTGATCGGGCCGAACGGCTGCGGGAAGACGACGTTGCTCAACCTGCTGCTGGGGGAACTGGCCCCCACGGCGGGGACGATCCGCCACGGGACGGGACTGGAGATTGGTTACTTCGACCAACTGCGGGCGGTGCTCGACGACGAGCGGTCAGTCATCGACAACGTCGCGGATGGGCAGGATCAACTGCTCATCAACGGACGGAGCCGCCACATCATCGGCTATCTCGAGGACTTCCTGTTCACGCCCGAACGGTCGCGGACACTGGTCCGGTTTCTGTCGGGAGGGGAACGGAATCGGCTGCTCCTGGCGCGGTTGTTCTCGCGTCCGTCCAACATGCTGGTCCTGGACGAACCGACGAACGACCTGGATGTCGAGACGCTGGAACTCTTGGAAAACCTGCTGGGGGAGTATTCCGGCACGCTGCTGTTGGTCAGCCACGATCGGGCGTTTTTGAACAACGTCGTCACGCAAACGCTCGTGTTCGAGCCGGAGGGGGTCGTCAAGGAGTACGCCGGGGGTTATGACGATTGGTTCCGGACGCGCGGGGCTGTGGACCAGGTTTGCGTGACTGCACCTGTTGTCGAGAAACCGGCCGTTGGTTCGCCCCCTACCACAACCACGAAAGCCCGGCCGCTCAATTACAAGGAGCGGCGGGAGATGGAGGAGCTGCCCGGGCAGATCGAACAGTGGGAGGCCGAACAGGAAGCGCTGCAGCAGCGGATGTCGGAGCCGGGCTACTACCAGCAAGACGGGGCGGAAATCGCACGACTGGCGCGGGAGCTCGAAGCCCTGCACGAGCGGCTGGCGACGGCGTATGAACGGTGGGAGACGCTGGAGGGGCTGGCGAACGGGGGGAAGTGACGGGTGGATAGGCGCGGTCCGGGCCGGTCCGGGTGCAGGCTGGTCGGCGAACCGGGAATTGACTGGTTGTTGGATGACCACCGATTTCGGAGAAATCGGGGACGCTTGGGGGGTTACTTCTCCCGGCGCCAGGTGCTGCCGCCGTCGGGGCGGTCTTCGACGACGACCTTGAGCGCTTTCAGGCGGTCGCGGATTTTGTCGCTCATGGGCCAGTTTTTGGTGGCGCGGGCTTCCTTGCGGAGTTCGAGGACGAGGTCCATGAGGGAGGCGGCGAAGCCGTCGTCGGCGGCGGAGGGTTTGGCGGGAGGGGTCTCGAAGACGCCCAGGATGCCCGAGAGTTCCTTGAGGACCGACATGCCGCCGGTCAGGGCGGCGAGCAATGCGCTGTCCCCCTTGTTGTCGGATTCGAGTTTCTGGTCCTGAATGAAGCTGTTGAGGGCCTTGCGGAGGTCGTAGAGGACCCCCACCGCGCCGCCGGTGTTGAAGTCGTCGTCCATCGCGTCGAGAAACCGCTGGCGCAGCACGGCCAATTGCTCGGCGAAGGCGACGTTGGTGATCGCCGGTTGGCTGGCGGAGGGAGCGGTGGGGAGAGTGTAGAAGTCCTGCCCGGAGACGCGGGCGTAGGCTTCGATCAGGCGATGGAAGCCTTCCAGGCTCTTGCCGGTTTCGGCGATGTTCTCGTCGCTGAAGTCGATGGGGCTACGGTAGTGCGTCGAGAGGAGGAAGAACCGGACGGTTTCCGGAGCGTGTTTGGCGAACAGGTCCTTGACCGAGGCGGCCCCCTTTGAACCGGCCAGTTTGCCGGCTTCCTGCTCCTCTTTACTGGCGTTGAGGTCGGGTGCGTCACCCTGGCGGCTGTGTGCCCCGCCGACCTTGCCGGTTCCCTTGCCCGCCTGCATGAGGCCGTTGTGCAGCCAGTACTTCGTGAATTTTTTCCCAGTGCAGCATTCGGATTGGGCGAGTTCGTTTTCGTGGTGCGGGAACATCAGGTCCAGCCCGCCGCCGTGAATGTCGAGCGTTTCGCCGATGTGCTTGAGGCTCATGGCGGAACACTCGATATGCCAGCCGGGTCGCCCCTGGCCCCACGGGCTGTCCCAGGCGGGTTCTCCCGGCTTGCTCCGCTTCCAGAGGGCGAAGTCGGCGGGGTGACGTTTGCGGTCGCTCGCTTCGACCCGCGTGCCGGTCATCATCTCGGCGATGTCGCGGCGGGAGAGGGCACCGTAATCGTCGTCCTTGGTGACGTCAAAGTAGACGTCCCCGTCGAGCGGGTACGCGAAGCCCTTGTCGATCAGCCGCTGGATGATGTCGAGCATCTCGGGGATGTGCTCGGTCGCGTAGGGGAAGACGTCGACCGACTTCACGTTCATCGTGGCGAGGTTGTCGAAATAGTCCTTCGTCATCTCGCGGGCGAGGGCTTCAACGGTGGTCCCTTTCTCGGCAGCCCGGACGATCAGCTTGTCGTCGACATCGGTGATGTTGATGACGAACTTGACCTTGTATCCGCGGTGGGTCAGGTAGCGCTTGACGGTGTCGAAGATGACCGGGCCGACCATGTGGCCGATGTGCGCGGGCTTGTAGACCGTCGGTCCGCACAGGTACATGCCGACCTGTCCGGGGAGAACGGTCTGAAACTCTTCCTTCTGGCGGGTCAGGGTGTTGTAGACACGCAACGGCATGGAAGTTTCCTGCGGGGAACGACTTGAGAGGGATTGCCGTACGAAGGACGGGAAGTCCGTCGTACAGGTTGGGTGGTCCGGAGGCTTTTGGTTTGTGGAGAAGTCCCGACACGCTCTTTTGTGACAAGAGAGTCTGTTCTGTCCGGCAACTTTCCGCCGTGTTTACCTGCGTTCGCGGGAGCGAACGCCAGCAAACTGTGGGTCAGAGCGTTTCAGGCGACCGCATGCTTGTCCCCAAGGCGGGCCAAGCATGGCACACGGAACCAACACCGAAAAACGGCTCAAACCGACCGCAAATGTAGGCTTCGTATCGACTTCCGCCAACACCGATTTCGACGTGTCGCGGACGCGACCTGGCCGCAGGCCCGACCCCAACGTACCCCGAAAGCCCCGGATTCCCCAAACCCGCCAGACCTGTTAACACACGTTGACGCACCCCGGAGAATGGATACAATCGTCACAACGCGTAAGATCGGTAAAGTTCGCTGGTGGGACCCTTTCTGCTGTGTACGCAGCGTGGACGGTTCCCGCAGGTTGCCGAGTTCCCTGCGTTTGGGTCCTTTCGTGTTGCGGAAGGGTCCCCGATGCCTCGGTAAACGGAGGGCCGATTCGCGCGGGAGGTCGGTTGATCCAAGCGGTGGGTGAGCGGGATGCGTTCCGTTCGCGAGCCGGTGGGAGTGTTCTGGTGAACGTCGTTTGTTGGCGGCAGGGGTACCCCCTGATCGTCAGGGCCGGAGGGATCCGGAGAGGCGTGCATCGTACCGGCGGGTTTCCGGTGTGAGGTTCCACCCTCTTTAAGGTGGGGCGACTTGCGGCGGAGCGGGTCGGAGATGGAGTCAGGGACGAATCCGGGGCCGCTGTCCCCCAAGCCGGGGCGGCACAGGGCCATTCCAACATCGGCTTCCGAACAGGTCGCAACAAGCAAGGGTGGACGGGCCTTATGAAAACCGTATTCACAACGGGCGAAGCGGCGAAGATCTGCAAAGTCAGCCAGCAGACCATCATCCGGTGCTTCGACTCGGGACAACTCAAGGGTTTCCGCGTTCCCGGTTCGAAGTTTCGCCGCATTCCGCGCGAGCTTTTGTACCGGTTCATGAAGGAAAACGGCATCCCCACGGATGCGCTCGAAAGCGGCAAGCGCAAGGCGCTGGTCGTGGACGACGACGTCGAACTCGTGGAATTGATCCGCGACGTGCTCGAGGCGGATGGCCGGTTTGAAGTCCGCGTCGCCAACAACGGCTTCGACGCTGGGATGATGGTCAAGGAGTACCACCCGGATGTGGTGGTGCTCGACGTGATGCTGCCCGACATCAACGGCAAGGAAGTTTGCCAGCGGATCCGCAGCGACGCGACGCTGACCGACGTGAAGGTCGTGTGCATCAGCGGGATGGTCGAGCAGGACAAGATCAAGGAACTGCTCGACGCCGGTGCGAACGACTTCGTGCAGAAGCCGTTCGAGGTCGAAAAACTGATCGAGCACATGTGCCGTCAATTGGACATGGAACCGGTCGCGGCGTGACGAGGTTTGGCCTCAGATTGTTTTTGACCGTGGAGAGCGGCCGCACGGTCACGAGCGAGGCCGTTGGCTGGTTTCGCGGGTAGGCGCGCCTTGTGTGACCGCGGACGCGCTATAATCCAGACTCAACAGCGAGTCCGGCATCGTTGCGCGTCATACCGTCGATGACGTTCCCGCAAAGGTTGCGGAGCTGGATCGCCGAACCGACCGCGTTGGGTTGGACATCCGCACCATGCCTCCGCACGGCTATCACGGCCAGTATCTGCGCGTCGATCTCTCGGCGCGGAGCGCCAAGGTCGTGGAGATCCCGCCGGATGTGTTTCGGCGCTTCGTTGGCGGCGCGGGCCTTGCGACGTGGTTGTTGCACCGCGAAGCGGTCGACTCGCAAGACCCCCTCTCCCCCGCGGCCCCGATCGTCTTCGCCTTCAGCCCGCTCGTCGGCACGCCCCTGACGACCTCGGCGAAGTTCGCCATCGTCAGCCAGTCCCCCCTCACGGGGATGCTCAACGACTCGCTGTCTTCATCGCATTTCGCCATCGCCGGGAAGAAAACGGGACACGACGCCATCGTGCTCGTCGGAGCCGCGGACGAATGGATGGCCGTCGCCATCGAACCCGATGCGGTGCGGTTTCTGTCCGCGGAAAGGTTTGTCGGCCTTTCGGCGCGCACGGCGGGAGACGATTTGCGCCGCGAACTGGGACCGGGGTTCCGCGTGGCGGCCATCGGTCCGGCCGGCGAGAACCTCGTGCGCTACGCGACGGTTTCGCACGACGGTCGACACGCCGGTCGTGGGGGAACCGGCGCGGTGTTCGGATCGAAGCGACTGAAGGCCGTGGCGGTGCGGGGGGATCGGTCGGCGACGGTCGCGGATCCGCAAGGACTGGTGGCGTACAGCCGCGAACTGTCGAAGAAATCGTTCGGCCCCGCGACGGAGAAGTACCGCGAACTGGGGACGATCGGCAACCTGTTGACGCTGAACCGGCTGGGGGCGCTCCCCACACGGAACTTTCAGGCGACCACGTTCGAGGGGGCGGCGGGTTTTGCTCCGGAAACGCTGGACGCGGCCTTCGCCAAGACGCGCGAGTCGTGTGCCGCGTGCACGATCGGTTGCGAGCACATCTATCAATTGGCCGATTCTCGCGGCGTGCGGATGGAGTACGAGAACGTCTTCGCGCTGGGGCCGTTGTGCGGCGTTTCGGAACCGAGGTTGGTGCTGGAAGCGTCGGCCTTGTGCGACGAGTTGGGGCTGGACACGATCAGCGCGGGGGGGACGATCGCGTTCGCGATGGAATGCGCGGAACGCGGTTACCTCGCCGACGCACGGCTGCGTTTCGGCCATGGCGAAGGTGTGCTCGATCTGTTGCGGGACATCTCCGCGAGGCAGGGAATCGGTGCGCTTTTGGCCGAGGGCTCGCGCCGCGCCAGCCTCGAAATCGGCCGCGACAGCGCTGATTTCGCGCCGCATGTGAAGGGGTTGGAGATCCCCGGCTACGACCCGCGCTCGCTGCAGTTGATGGCGCTCGGCTTCGCGGTCGGCACGCGCGGAGCGGACCACAACCGATCGGGGGCGTATCAGGTTGACCTGTCGATGGAGGCCGATCGGTTGAACGCCCGGGTCGAGGATGTCTCCCTCGCGATCCGGACGGAGAACGAGGCCGCGCTGTTCGATTCGCTGATCCTGTGCAAGTTCCTGCGCGGCGTGTTCGAGGACCGTCTCGCCGCGCTCGCCGAGATGCTGCATCTCGTCACCGGGTGGGACACCACGCCCGGCGAACTGACAGGCATCGCCGAACGAATCGTCACCGCACGCAAACGCTTCAACGTGCGGCAGGGTTGGCGACCGGAACTGGACACACTCCCGAGACGGTTCCTGACGAAGGGGCTGCCGGATGGCGCCGGTCAAGGAGCGACGTTGACGGAGGCGCGACTGG
>JBIKMW010000129.1:0-17995 GCA_044359065.1 Planctomycetales bacterium
TTCCGCCGAAGGTGGTCGTCCATGACCCAGCCTCCCTCAAAATGCCCAATGTGAACTCCACCAGAGCTTTCCACGCCCACAACCATCCCACACGTTCCATGCCAATTGCAATCCGGGGTTCGCACCCAACGCGTCCCGCGCCACGCATCTCGCGTAGCCGTCGAAAGCGCCGCAGGATACGATCCTTGGAGCCGGGATGTGTTCGCTCGTGTCGCCCTGCGGATTCGTCCGGGCGGGTTGACGCGGCCCCTTGCTGCTTGCCCGTTGCCCCTTGGCGATTCACCCCTTTCTTGGAGACTCGTCCATGTCCGATTCGCACGACGCTCCGGCGGCTTCGGCCCCGCTTCCGGTGGCAGATTCCCGCTGGTTGTGGATGGGTTTGGGGTTGGTGGCGGGTTTGGTCGTCGCCCAACTTTGGCCGGGCGAACCCGCGCTGGCGACAGCCACCGACCGGTCCGACCAATTCGCCGTTTCGGTCGGTCCGTCGAACATTTCCCAGCCGAGCGACGCGGTGTACACGCTCGACTTCCTGACGGGGGACCTCAAGGGGGCGGCCATCAACGCCTCCACGGGGAAGTTCACGCAGTTCTTCTATCGCAACATCCTCGCCGACTTCGGCCTCGACCCCCAGGTCAAAGCCAAGTGGACGATGGTCGCTGGCAACACCACGCTCAACAGCTCGCGGGGCGTGACGGTCGCCCCCACAGTGCTTTACATCTCGGAATTGAATTCCGGACGCGTCGTGGCGTACGGCTACGCCTCGCGCGAAACGCAGGTGGTCTTGCCGCCGCAGCCGTTCATCCCCCTCGACACGTTCCGCTTCCGCGTGCCGGTTGAGAAGGAGTAACGAGACGCCGGGTCGAGGTTCGCTCCGAGGATACGGTGTTTTCGTGGGATAGGCTTCCAGCCTGTCGGATTTCCAGGCTTTCCGAAAACGGAACGACAGGCTGGAAGCCTATCCCACCACTCCTTACTCATCCTCTCTGCCGAACCCCAAGCACTGCCTCTTCAATCGATCCCCAGAAAGCCCGCACGGATGCAGGACTTTCCCGAATTGCTGGAGCGACTGGAAAGTCGTCGCCCCGTCCGCCGCGTGCTCGTCGTCAAGCCGAGCGCGCTGGGGGATGTCGTGCAATGCCTGCCCCTTTTGGGCCCGTTGCGCCGCCGCTTTCCCGAAGCAGAAATCGCCTGGACGATCGGTCGGGAATCGGCGGGCCTGCTCGAGGGGCACCCGCACTTGTCCCGTTTGCACGTGTTCGACCGCCGCGGCGGGTTGCGCAGGCAGTTGGAATTAGGGACGCAACTGCGCGCCGAGCGATACGACCTGGTGTTCGACCTGCAAGGCCTGCTGAGGACGGGGCTGATGACGTGGGCCACTCGGGCGCCGTTGCGAGTCGGACTCGAAACCGCCCGGGAAGGCTCGCGCTACGCCTGTCACACGCTGTTGGCGGGGACCGGTCGTCAAGTGGCCGCGCACGAACGCTACTGGCGCGTGGCCGAAGCGGTGGGGTGCGGGAACGAGCCGCGGCGCGTCGAGCTGGCGATCTCCACCGACACGCGCCAAACCGTGTCGACCTGGTTGGCCGGGTTGCCGCGCCCGTGGATGGCCCTCCACGCGGGGGCAAAGTGGGAAACCAAACGCTGGCCACCCGACCGTTTCGCCGACGTGGCCGCGCGATTCGCGGCGGAGACCGGCGGTTCCTGCGTGCTGGTTGGCGGTCCGTCCGAGGTCGGATTGGCTCGCGAAGTTCTCGACCGCCTTCCGGCGGGAACGCCGTCGATCAACCTGGCGGGACGGAGTTCCCTCAAGGAACTGGCAGTCGTGCTCGAAGCGGTCGATGTCGTCCTGTCCAACGACTCCGGACCGATGCACCTGGCAGCCGCGATGGGGACGCCGGTGACGGGCGTGTTCACCTGCACGGATCCGATCCTGTCCGGCCCCGCGGGCGAGGGACACGAACGGATCGCGACGACGGTGGCGTGCGCGGCTGGCTATCACAAGACCTGCCCGAAGTCAGGCGGCGAGCGACACGCCTGCTTCGTGGAATTGGACGCGGCACGCGTCTGGCAAGGGGTCCGCAACATCATCGCCCGCTTCGATGCCCGCCGAGCCGGTTGAGTTCGCTGCCGCGAAAAATCAAACGGTGCGGACGGCGCGGGTGTTTCGCTATGATGCATAGCCGCAGGTTCGCCCGACCCGGATCGGATGCGGGTCGGCCATCGGCGACGGTCTTGCGCTCCAGTGGAAACTCGAACAGAGATCGAGACGGGTCATCCCATGCGTAGTTCGTTTTCCGTCGGCGTTTCGGGTTGGGCGGCGTGCGTATTGGCGGTGTGGGCGAGCGGTTGCTCCCCCGCGCCCGCTCCGTCCCCGGCCGGGGACCCCAATGCCGCCATGTCGGGTTCGTACGAGGCCTATACCGACGCGGACATCAAGTTCCTCGACGAAACCGCCAGTCAGGAGGCCCCGTCCGCCGAGTTGCTGACGATTCCGGTCACAACCGCCGACGGCAAGGCCACCACGCTCAAGGAGCTTTCCGGCGGGAAGCGGCTGGTGGTGGTGTTCACCCGCGGGTTCGCCGGATCAATATGCCCGTACTGCTCGACGCAGACCGCGCGCCTGATCGCCAACTATCCGGAGTTCACCAAGCGCAATACCGAGGTTGTCGTCATCTATCCGCTGAAGGACGACACCGACCGTCCCCGCCTGGACGACTTCCTGAAGAAGGCGAATGCGAACAACGCCGCGGCGGCCGAGCAGGTGCCGCCGTTCCCGCTGGTGGTCGACATCGGCCTCAAGGCGGTCGATTCGCTCGAACTGCGGAAGGATCTTTCCAAGGCGGCGACGTACATCGTTGAACCGGACGGAGCGATCGGCTTCGCGTACGTCGGAAAGTCCCTCGCGGATCGTCCTTCGGTGAAGGCGCTGTTGGCCCAGTTGGACGGATCCAAGCCGGCGGCCACGAATGCGGGTTCCCCGGCGCCGGCGGGCGGGTCGCAATGACGACCGGCGACACGTCGCGTTCCGCCGCGTTTTGGCAAACCGCGGCGCGGGAGGGCTTCGTGAACTCGGAGATCGCCGCCGAACGCGGTTCGCGCGCGGGGGCGACTCCACCGGGGGCGGAGGCTGTCGCGGAAGGGGTCTTGACGGCCACGGAGGTGGAGATCGTCGAGCATCTGCTCGACCCCACGGGATTGGTGCCGGGCTACGAATTGCTTTCGCATCTCGGTCACGGCGGCATGGGAGCGGTGTACCGGGCGCGGCAGATGGCGTTCGACCGGATCGTGGCCCTCAAGACGGTGTTGGTCGGCCCCCGGGCCGACAGTCGTTCGCTGGCCCGTTTCGAGCAAGAGGCGAAGTCGCTCGGCCGTTTGGTGCATCCGCACCTCGTGACGGCGTACGACTTCAGCCGTCACGGCGGCCGGTTGTCGCTGGCGATGGAGTACATCGCGGGAGTCGACGCCGAGCGTTGGGGACGCGAGCACCATCCCGCGCCGGAGCGCGTGGTGTGGGGCATCGTGCGTCAAGCGGCCTCGGGGTTGGCCTACGCGGCGTCCGCCGGTGTGATTCACCGCGACATCAAGCCCGCCAATCTGTTGCTGACCAACCCACCGCCCGGATTCCCGCTGGAACCGGGGGTGCCGTTGGTGAAGATCGCGGACTTCGGCCTCGCGCTGCTCGAGTCGGCGGGGGACGAGCGCACGCGCTTGACCATGGACAACATGGCGGTCGGCAGTCCGCACTTCATGGCACCGGAGCAACTCGGCGGAGGCCGCGTCGATCACCGCGCCGACATTTACGGCCTGGGGGCGACGGCCTATTGCCTGTTGACCGGCCAACGCCCCTTCGACGGGCTGAGTCTGATTCAAATCCTCACGCACAAGCTCCACGAGGATCCCGCGCCCGTTGGCTCGTTGCGGGACGGACTGTCCCCTCTCACGACCCGTCTGTTGGCCGACCTGATGCAACGGGACCCAGCCGCACGGATCGGCGACTACGCGGAGTTTTTGGCACGGATCGACGAAGTTTTGCGGGGAATGGACGCGGGGGGGACCGTGGTCTCGGCGGGACCCACGGGCGAATCGACACTGGTGGGCGTCGGCACGCATGCGGTCCCCCTGGGGGCTACCCGCGAGTTCGACACGACCCCAACAAACGCCCCGACTTGGAAACCCCCGCCTGCGATATCTCCACCAGCGACTCCCGCGCCCAACGGGCAAGGTGCGTGGGGACGCCGTCGACGGTGGCTGGTATGGACGGGTGCGGGGCTGACGTTGTTGGCCGCGGTGGTGGCCAGCGGGACCGCGCTGAACCCGTGGTGGACCGGGTTTTCCGGGCCGGCGCGGCCGGGGCCTCGGGTCTGGATTGCCACCGGGTGGAGCCGCGCTTGCTACGACGGGATGTCGCTGCGCGGATGGAAGACGATCGACGGCCGGTGGATTCCCGGTCGGGACGACGGCGAAGGGGGCAAACTGCTCGCCGGAACGGACGGGACGATTTCGTTCCCGTTGGTCAAAGGTGAGGGTGCCCAGCGAAAGCCGCTCGCGGGCTACCAGGTGCTGGCACTCATCGCCACGCACGAGGCGCGCGCCGCCGAATTGCAATTCGGTCTCCGCGCGACCCCCAATCTGGACACCGCGGAACGTGGCGTGGTGAGCCTTTCGGCCGGGCGCGTCGTGTTGGGAACCAGGCAAGGGGGTCGCGGCGAGATGGAACGCGTCATCGCCGAACGGGCCTTGCCGGGAGACTCCGACCAATTCCACGAGGTCCGTGTCGAGCGCCAGCCCACCGACTGGTACGTGCTGATCGACGACACACTGCTGGGGACGATTCCCGTCGGCACCGAGCGCGAGCGCCCGGAGTTTCGTCTGGCGGCAACGGGCACTTTGGAACGGACCGATCTCGCAACACCATCCGCGGAGAAACCGGAGGGCGAGGCGTGGTTCGGTGACATCGTGCTCGACGAAATCGGGCCCGCGCGTCCCGACGTCGCCAGGTGACGCAAATTCGGGACTGCGGACACGCGCTGCACGTCAAAGCGTGCTCACGTCAAACCGTTGCGCGTGAAGATGTCCACGATTTCGTCATGGACACCCGACCCATTGGACGCCAGGAGGTTGGGCTTGGCGAGGTCGAACGGACCGCCATCGATCCGCGTCACCCGGCCACCCGCCTCGCGCAGAATCAACACCCCGGCGGCGCAGTCCCACGGCTTCAGGCTGGTCGACCAATACCCGTCGATCCGCCCCGCCGCCGTATACGCCAGATTGAGCGCCGACGAACCGGACCGATGAATCGTCTGCGCGTGGGGCACGGTCTTCAGGAACCGCTGGATCGGCGGCGCTTCGGGGGAAACGCCCGGCGGAAAACTGGCGATGAGCATCGCGTCCGAAAGCTTCGACCATGCACTTGGCTTGATCGGGGACCCGTTCAGGAACGCTCCCCCCCCTTTGAGCGCCGTGAACAGTTCGCCGCGGGTCGGGTCGAGAATCGCCCCCACCAACAGGTCCCCACCGCGCTCCAACCCGATCGACACCGCGTAATACGGGAACCGATGGACGTAGTTCGACGTGCCGTCGAGCGGATCGATGACCCACCGGAAATCGCTCGTCCCCGCCTGCGACAGACCTTCTTCACCCAGGAAGCCATGCGTGGGATAGGCCCGCCCGATCAAATCGTGAATGCAGCGTTGCGCCGCGACATCCGCCTCGGTGACGAGGTCCGCGCGTCCCTTCTCGCTGACGGTGAATCGGGTTTCCCAATCCCGCAAAACATCCCCCGCAGCCAAGGCCGCTCGTTCGGCGGTGGCCAAAAGGTTCTGGAGTTCCGAGAGGGGGGTGGTCATGGTTGCGGTCGCCGGGCGGGATGGAAAGGGGACCGCAGTGTAAGCGACCGGCCGCCTGGGCCGAAATCCACGGATTTTCGATGTGGTGGCGTCCACGCACTTCTGGAAGCTTGGCACGCCCACCGCTTCGTTGCCACGTTACGCCGATTTACCTGGTCATCAACGCAAATCGCCCACCGGACGCGAGCGCTCGTCCGGGGGGCGATTGAGATTCCAGTGATTTGAGATTGCCCGGTATCACCGGGCGGGAGAGACGGCACCCATCGCTTTCGAGAGAATCACGCGGCAATCAACGCACAAACTTGCGTTGATTTGAACGCCCCACTGCCTTGGAAACGGGCGACGACTTCCTGTTTTCCGATCAACCACCCGCCCGAAAACGGCCTCGGAAAACACTCCCGGAGACGTCCCGAACGCGTGAAAAAAACTCAAACCTTTTGCTTTCAACAACTTACGACAGACATCTCCGTGACGGCGCATTCACTGGCACGGACATTGCAATCTAAGAGTTTCGAGCTGAGTGGAACCCTTCAAATCCAACCGATGCGGAGATGGGCGGAAGCGAAGGACCATCAAGAATTGTCTGTTCGGAAGTTTTGGCTGAAGCACTGATTCGCAAGACTGTCGTCCGAGGCACATGACGTGCGTTCGGCTTCCCTCGCGATCCGCGACACCAGCACTTTTCGGACAGCCCAAAAAAGGGTACGCAGATCGGGAGGAGGGCCGGGACGACCAGTGCGGTCGTGTATCCGGGCGAGCGCCCCTTCTTCCGGTCTGCTACTCTTTTATGCGTTCCACACGGAACTTGCCAGTGCGAACTGGCAAGTTCCGTTTTTTTTTGGCCAGACCGAGTTGGCTTGCCCGGCGCGACGAGTCCCGCCTTTTCACCGGGCGCGAGCTGCGAGACCCGCGCCGTCGCTGGGGAAAGTCACTTCCCCATGAAGCCGAACCACGCGACCACCGACGCGACGGGAACGAGCGTCCCGTAGATCAAAAACGTGTAAACGTCGAAGAATTCGGCGGGGGACAGCACGAAGTTGTCGATCAGGTAGCTGGCGATGAAACTCCAGCAGATGATGATCACGCCGATCGACTTTTGCTGCTTCTTTTCCTCTTCGGTGACCCGTCCGCGGCGCGGCGGGGGGGCCTTGGCGGCGGATTTAGTCGGGGCGGCGGCCTTGCCCCCTCCCTTGGAGGACGTGGCCTTGCCCCCCTTCAAGACCGACTCGTTGCGCACCCCGGGGGCGTAATACTTGGCGATGCCCTGGGTGATCGCCAGCGGCGTCGTCATCACGGTCCGCACAGGCATGTTGAACCGCAACCGCAGTTCTTCTTCCACCTCGTGCTGGATGAGGTCGACCGACGCCACAAGGAGCACGTCGTCGTCGATGAACAGCGGCAGGATCGAATGCTGTTTGACGGTGGCCTTCGGCATCTGGTCGAGCACGTCGTCGTCGGGGAGCATGTCAGCCAGATCGACATAGGGCAAACCGCGCTCGGAAGCGAGGGCCTGAGCCGCGACGGCCGGGTCAACCATTTTCATCTGCACCAGCGCGTCGCGGAGTTCCAGACCCGCCTTTTCAGCGTATTCCTTGGCCTCCTTCAGTTGGCCGACGGCGATGTGCTTCTGCTCGACGAGCAGCGTTTCCATGAGCTTGCGGCCGCCGGGCAGTTCCGCGTCGAAGGTCCGCCCCTGTTCGAGGTCGTACTCGCGCTTCCGCTCGACGTCGGTCAGGCACAGCATTGCCTTGGCCAGTTCGTTGAGTAGTTCCTGCGACCGCACGCTGTACTGGCCCGTGGCGTATTTCCGAACGTGCGCGTTGAGCTTCTTGTAATTCGCGCGGATCTTGTCCGGGGTGTCCTCGAACTGCACCAACCTCAGCAGCGCGTAATGGTCGGGAGGCCGGGGCCCCTCGGGAATGCCCAACCACTCCTTGTAAACGTCGAGATCGGTGGACACGGCAAACGGCTCCGAAAACCGGTGAGGGACCAACCCCAAAAAACCGGGGTGCCCAAAACGGGCGGGCAGTGGGAAAACAGCCAGACAGTCGCCGAGGGGGAACGTCGAAGACAACGGCGAAACCCGAGTTGTATCAACACACGGGCCGGGTCGCGATTGATTTTTGGGGAAGCCGCCGTCGGTGTTGGGGGCCAGCGCGTCGTTGGGCGAGACGAGTCTGCCGGGACCGCGACTCGATCAATGCCTGTCGCCAAGGGAACCTGCGCGACGGGTTTATATCCGGGAGCGGGACGGCGATGTCCAGCGCTTTGTCGCGACGCAAATGGGGGTTGTGATCGTCGCAAGTCGTTCGACCGGCTGGACAAGCCAGCAGTGGCGCCCCCGAATCCGGCTGTGACAAGGCACTGCTGCGACAAGGCACTACAGAGATGCCGCCGTGTCGTCGCCCGGCACGAACGTTTGCTTCACGTGTACACCGGATTCGCTCAAATCGCTGGCTTAGAGCCTATCCGAAAACCCGGTTGCGCTTGTTCAGCAACCCGCTTATACTCGAGCGACGCGCAGGCGTCAGAGGGTTTTCGGATAAGTTGTTAGGGATCTGTGAGACTGAACTCACACCTTATCGGGGTCGGCGACGGACATCGGATCGACGAGCTGTTGGCGTGATCGGGATCACTTCGCGGGGCGTTCTTCGGCGAAGCAGAGAACTCGTCCGCGCGTGCGGACGAACAGCCTCCCGTCCGAGATCGCCGGAGTGGCGACGATCGTCTCCCCCGTGTCGTTGAGCGCCAGTTCCTCGTAGTCCGGCCCGTCCTTCAGGACCGCGATGTTCCCGTTCTCGGCGGCGACGTAGATCTTGCCGTCGCCGCTCACCGGAGAGGCGAAGTAGCGTCCCCCCAGCCCGATCCGCTTGGGGCCGCGCGCCGGTTCGCCGGTCCCCGTTTGGAACACCGTCGTGACGCCCCCCTCCTTGACGAGGAACATCCGCCCGTCGGCGACGAACGGCGACACGATGTGATCGGTGTTGCGGGTTTTGTGCCGCCACAGCACGTGCGACGCGGTCACGTCCCCCCGGCCACCACCACGCACCGCCAGAATGAATTGTTCGGCGGCCGCGTCTCCCGAGGCGGTGAAGTCCGCGCCGGCGAAGTTGTCGGGATGCAGGAACGCGAGATCGAGTTCGCGCCCTTCCAGAAATCCGTCCTTGTTGGCGTCCCCCCGGTCGAACGTGCGGGCGAAGAACTCCGGCGGAATCGGCTGTTTGCCGACGTACGCCTGGATCTCCTGCTTGTCGAGCTTGTTGTCCTTGTTGCCGACCTTATCGTCGCGGTCGACGGCGGCCAGCCACTGGTTGGCGATGGCGCTGCTTTGGACGGAGACGTACACCACGCCGTCCACGCATACGGGGGTTGTCTTGATGTTGCGCAGCAACCCCTTGGCGAACCAGCGTCGCGCGCCGGTCGCGGGGTCGTAGCCGATCATGCGCCCCGTCCCCGCGATGACGATTTCGTCTCTCCCCGCGCTGCTACACACAACCGGGTGCGAATAGTTCACCGCCATGTCGAGTCGGTCGTCTTCCCAACGGAGTTTGCCGGTGACCTTGTCGTACGCGCGAAGGGCGGGATGAATGTCGTCGTCCTGACAGAACAGGACGAGATCGCCATACAGCACGGGGGACATGCCGGGGCCCCACTTGAAGACGAAGAACGGCGTCGGGATGTCGGCCTTCCAGGCGTCAGCGCCGGTCTTGGCATCCACAGCCAACAGACCCAACGTGCTGAAGTAGAAGTACACCCGGTCGGCGTCGGCGGCGGGGGTTGCGCTCGCCTGGCTGTTCGTCGCGTGGATTTCGGCTAGGGGGCCAGTCGCCCAATCGCGGCGCCACAGCGGCTTGCCCGAGTCCGCCTCGAACGCGAACAGGGTGACGGTCTCCGGCCCCGTCATGCCGCTCACAAACAACCGTCCCGCCGCAATGACGGCCCCGCCCACGCCGTCACCGGCGTCGGCCGACCAGCGGAGATTCTCGGTCGCCGAGAACTTCACCGGCAGCGGCTTGGTCCCGCGCGAGATGCCCGAGCAATTCGGTCCGCGGAACTGCGGCCAATCCTCGGCTCGGGCCACCAACGACACCAGCGCAACGCAGAGGGCGAGCGCGGCGCGGACCGCCGACGAACTGTGGTGGGGGTGGACGCTCATGGTTGGGTTCCCGGAGTGGCGTGCGTGTTTGGGTGGGATGCCGGCGTGGCGGCGATGGGCATGTCGAGCGTCGGTCGTATTTGCAGGCGGATCATGGCTCGCGCGCGCTCGACATCCCGGTCGCGGATGGCGTCGAGCAGTTCGCGGTGCTCCCAGCAGATGCGCTCGGCATTGGCGACCGACGGCCGCGCGCGGGGCATCACCTCGAACGCCCGGACCAGCACCTGCTGCATCCCGGCGATGAGCGACGAACCGGTCATGGTCAGGATCAGCGAGTGGAATTCGACATCCAGGCGGACGGCGGCCTCGGAACCGGAGTCCTCAAGCACCGCCCGCTCCAGGGCGGATTCGATGTCGGCCAGTTGTGCGATTTGCGCGGCGGTCGCGTGGCGAATGGAGAGCTCGATCGCGCCGACTTCCAACGCGTACCGCAACTGCGCGAGGTCCCGCCAGTCGTCGGGGGAGTTCATCGCCGACGGCAGGCTGTTCTGGAACAGACGCAGCGGGTCGGGGCGGCGCACGATCAGCCCGATGCGTTTGCGTCCTTCGAGCAACCCGAGCGCTTGCAAACGACTGACCGCTTCGCGCGTCACGGTCCGAGACGCCCCGTACTCCGCGGCCAGTTGCGCCTCGGTCATGAAGAGCGCCCCGTCGGGCAACCGCTCGGACTGGATGCGCTCGCGGATCGTGCGCGCCAATTCCCGCACCTGCGTCTCCGGTTGACGGTCACCGAGTGTCGCTCCCATCGTGATCAACCTTTTCGTTCCATCATTCGTGGACGATTCGTTTCACCACAGAGGACACGGAGCGGCACAGCGCATCGAGGGCAGTACGTATTCGATCGCGCCTCCGGTCGAGTCAGAGCAGTGTCCACGCACGGTCTCCGGGACCTTCCCGCCCCGACATCGCAGTGCGACCGTGAGGTTCCGGAGTCGCGCGGAGGATTCGCGTGCATTGCAATAAAAACCGCATCCCCCGTATCTGAAATCCGGCGCGCAACAAACCCGCGTCTGGTGGCGGGACGCTTTTGCGTCACAGAATTTCCGAAATCACCCGGCCACGGCTGATCGGCAGCGGACGTCCCTCCGTGTCGTGCAGTTCGGTATCGGGCGAATGACCCAGGCAGTGGAACATCGTGGCCAGCAAATCCCTCGGTTCGACCCGCCCCGCCACCGGATACGCCGCGTGGCCGTCCGACTTTCCGTGGACCACCCCTCCGCGGACTCCCCCTCCGGCCAACGCGATCGAGAAGCAATGTCCCCAGTGATCGCGCCCCGCCCTCGGATTGAATCGGGGGGTGTGCCCGAACTCGCCGACCCACACCACCAACGTTTCGTCGAGCAGGCCACGGTCCATCAGGTCCGTCAGCAGCGCCGAATACGCCCGATCCATCCACGGCATGAGGTATCGCGAGAGCAGGTCGTTGTGCTTGTCGTGAGTGTCCCAACTGCCACCGTTCGGCTCGCCGTCGACCCGACACCAGTTGATCTGCACCAGCGACACACCCGCCTCGACCAATCGCCGAGCAAGCAACACGCTTTGCGCCCAACGCGTACGGCCATAACGGTCGCGCGTGGCCTCGCTCTCTTGCGACAAGTCGAACGCCTTCCCCGCCCGCGAACCACCCAGCAATTCCAGCGCCTGACTCGCCTGGCGGTTGTACCCTTCGACCGCGGGCGCGCCCTGCAATCCGGCCAAATGCCGATCCACCTGACTCATGAGCGACATCCGACGTTCCAGCCGAAGCGGCGGCAGATCCGCCGGCAACGACAGGTCGGGCACGGTGAAATTCTTTTCGGAGGGATCGCACGTCAACAGCCACGGATCGAACTTCGGTCCGAGGATGCCTCCGATTTGGCCCGGCCACACGATCTCGCCCGTGTTGGCGATCCGGGTCGGCAGGGTGATGGCCGGCGGGAAACCGCGTCGCTCGTTCGCGCGCACGTACTTCAGGATCGAGCCCCAATGGGGAGCCAGGTTGGGAGCCTTCGAGACCGCGTTCTCCTGCGACAACGGCACGTGCGGCACGCCCGTCATCATTTGATAGCCGCTCGAGGAATGCGAATGGTCGTTCGTGACCATCGCGCGGAGCACGGCGATGTGGTCGGTGAGTTGGGCCGTCATCGGCATGAGTTCGCCGACGGACAGCCCGGGCGTGCGCGAGGCGATCGCGCCGAATCCGCCGCGGATTTCGGCGGGAGCTTCGGGCTTGGGGTCCCACGTTTCGTGCTGCGGCGGTCCGCCACCCAAGAATATCACAATGACGGACTTCGCCTTGCCGAACGCCCCGGCCACATCGGCGGGGACGGACTGCGGCGCGGCGGAGGCGAGCGAGGGAATCGTCAGCCCACCCAGCCCGACGCCGCCGACGCGCAGCCATTCGCGGCGATTCGGCAGTTCGTTCCAAGATGGACCCACGGCGGGGGCGTCGAAAATGCGGAGCATGGGGAGTTCAATCCCGAACCAGGGTGCGAGGCGACCGATCCATGATTCTACATGCGAATCGGACGGGACGAAACACCGACGTTCAGGCGTGGCTTTCGCCGGTATCCCTCGGGTCGACGGGACCGAACAGGCCCAGCCAATAGTCGACATCGACCGCCTGGTCCCGCGCGTCGACCGGTGGCGGTGGGGGGGGCGGGCCTTTTTCCGCGCGGGGGGCCTTCTCCGGGCTCGGACGCGCGACGGGCTTGGGAGGGAGCGGACGACGACGGCCGAGTTCGGTCTCTTCGCCGGGAGGAGGGGCTTGGCTGGTTCGGCCGGTGGGGAGCAGCGGAACGACCGAGTCGTCGGGGTCCGCCGCCATGTCTCCGAACACCGTCTCCCAACCAGCCAGGTCCGAAGCGTCGGGGAGGGATGGACCTGGAGACCGTTTTGGCGGGACGCGCGCGGCGGGGGGCTTCGCTTGGGGGACTTTGGTCGAAGGCGAGGGAGTGGGAAGGTCCGAGTCGGCGATCTCCTGTTGCGTGGAGACTTGGCCGAAGACCGAGATCCAGTGCTCCAGTTCCGTTTCCGGTGGGGGAGGGGGCTGCGGAGCGGGGGAGGGCTTGACGGCGCGGGCACGGCCCGAGAGGCGGTCGAGGAACACGTCACTGTCGACCGCTTCGCCCCGGCGGGCGCGGATCCCGCGTTGGATGCGGTGGTCGCTGGAGACGACCGTCACCTGTTTGGGGGCGGAATGGGACCGAACCATCTCGACGATGAGATCGTCGGCCACGCCCCCCTCGCGCGCGAAGACGACGGTGATGCCGCCGACGTTGACGCGGTCGGGCCGACCCGGCGGCGGTTCGCGGGCGTCGAACACAACGGTGGTGCGAGACACTTCGGCGGGGGAAAGCTCGTCGAGCAGCTTGCGAAGCAATCGCGTGCGGGCGCGGAGCAGTTCACCGGGTGCGTAGTCCGCCTTTCCGAAACCGGCGGCATACAGCAGGTTGTAGCCGTCGATGATGTGGAACCGCGCGGACATGGGGATGGGGCGAAGCGAAAAGAGGGTGGCCGAGACGACGAGTAACGAGCGTGATTGTACACAAACGGACGAGGCAGGTCCGACCTGGACAAGGCACGGTATTTCGACGGGCAAAAAGTGTT
This sequence comes from Planctomycetales bacterium, assembly GCA_044359065.1. Taxonomy (GTDB): domain Bacteria; phylum Planctomycetota; class Planctomycetia; order Planctomycetales; family Planctomycetaceae; genus JAIXZD01. Next base: position 13,591 of record JBIKMW010000129.1, read on the forward strand.
TCGCGCCGTCCGACAATCTTTTTTCGCCGCACGGGGTCGCCGACCCGCCCCCCCTCGCGTGGTTTTGCAACCGAAATGCTTAAGGCAGCGTTCCGGGTATCCGGTGCATGCGAGACTGGTTCGCGTGCTTGTCCCCCAGGCGGTGCAAACATGGCCGCCGAAAAACCGGACCCCGGGCCGTGCCGCCCGACAGGGATGTGCGTGGTCGCCGGTGAGTGCATGCCGATCTCCTCGTTGCAAAGCGCGGAGCGAATGGCCCCGTCACCCAACGGGGCTTTGTTGCGCGGTTGCGGCAAACGGATTGCGTTCAGGGGCGGAAACGTGTTTCGCCCTGTTTTTGGGGTGCGGAACCGCACGGAAAAACGGGACCGCTCCGGGGCAACCTCGCGAATTACCGCGTTTTGCGAGTGATTGGCAGGCGCAACCGGGGGTCGGGTTCCGGGGTGTTTTAGCGCGCGCGACGAGCGCAGAACCCACGTTTTGAAAAATCGAAACGTGGGAAATTCGAGCGCGATTCTTTCGCGCGCGGGTGAAAACACGGTTTGGAATGGCGCGCGACGCGGTCATATATCGCCAACGCGCGAGGGAACGCGCGTCGCGCACGAGCAGGTCGCAAAGCGCGCAACGAGGAGGGCTCATGGGGGGGGGGCGCGACGGCGTGAGGGGCGGTTTGGCGTCCGGGATCGTGCGCATTGTTACACGAACTCGGGTTCCGGAATCGCACTGCTGGACAAGCCAGCAGTGGCATCCGGCGTGGGGCGGGGAGTAATCTGAATCGCACTATGGCCAGAACAACGAATCCGACCGAGGGCGGGGTGCCGCCACCGATTCCGACGCTGAGTGCGAAGGAGTTGGAGGAGGTGTTCGCACGCGTGGCGGAGAAGGGGTGGACGCAGTTGGGCGTCGTTGGGCGTGGCAACCCTTGGCATAGCGAAAACGATGACGAACTGGTCGCGCACTTGGAAGAATCGTGTCCCACGCGGATCGAACGGGCGTGCGTGTTTCGCGTGAGCGAGCGGGTGACCCTGCCGCGACGGCCACGGTGGAAGCGACTCCGCGTGCTGGCGTGGGTCGGTTGTGGATTGGATGGGAAGGGGGCGGCGCCTTTAACGAGGCTGACCGGGCTCTCTGCGCTCGACCTAGGGCACAACAAGATTAGAGCCGAGGGGGCAGCGCATCTCGGCGTGCTGAAAATGCTCAATTCGCTCAACTTAAGGGGTAACGAGATCGGAGACGAGGGGACGGCGCCTTTAAAGAGGCTGTACGCCCTCACTACACTCGACCTGCGGTACAACCAAATCGGAGCCGAAGGGGCGGCGCATCTGGGGGGGCTGAAAGAGCTCAGTTCGCTCAACTTGTTCAACAACCAGATTGGAGACGAGGGGGCGTCGCGGCTGGCGGGGCTACAAAAGCTCACTTCGCTCGACCTTGCGTACAACGAGATCGGAGACGAGGGGGCGGCGCATCTGGCGGGGCTGACCAACCTCACTACTCTCTCCTTGGGCAACAACCAGATCGGAGACGAGGGGTTGCGGCGGCTGGCGGAGGGACTGCTAGCGAGTGGGCGGTTGGAACGCCTTTTTCTCCAGAACAACAACATCACCTGTGTCGATGCCGCGACGCTGGAGACGAACGACGCCCAGCAGATTTTCTCCGCCGTGTTGGGGAAAACAAACCTGCGGATGGCGCGGGTGATGTTTTTGGGGCATGGGGGAGTGGGGAAGTCGGCGATCGCGCGGCGGTGTTTTCGGGAGGAGATCACCGCGAAGAACGCGCCGCATGACGAGACGCACAACATCGAGTTGATCCGTCCGGAGGAGTGCCGCTGGAAACCGCGACTGACGGTGGGAAACGGGACCGAAGCGGTCGAGACGCGGGTCTGGGATTTTGCGGGGCAGTTGGTCACGCATGGGGTGCATGAGGCGTTTCTCAAGACAGAGGGGCGGACGGTGTACGTGGCGACGTTGGCGGCGGATCGCCATCCGGAAGGACCCTGGGGGGCGTCGTTCGACGCGGTCGAGAACTCGACTGACGCGGGGAACCACTGTCACTATTGGTTTCGGACGATCCGGCATTTCGCGGGGAGAACGCTGCCGGTCGTGGTGGCGATCACGCGATGTGACAAGGCGACTCGCAAACCGCGTCCGGTGGATACGCCGCTGTCGGGGCCGAAAGGGCTCGCGGGGCGAGCGCTGGCGACGCTCACGCCGGACGAATGGTCTACGGCGCACGACGTGGCGGTGACGGGGGTGGTGGATGGGTTGTCGGCGACGGACACATCGCGATCCGTCGAGCCGTTGCGGGAGGCGATCGAGCGGGCGGTGGGGCAGTTGAGCGCGGTGCGGGAAGCGCGCGTGCAGCCGAGATTGCCGAAGCTCTTGGACTTGGTCGAGGAGAAGCTGCGGGGGCGGCCGTCGATAACGGTGGAGGAGTTTCGGAGTCTGTGTACGGTCGCGAAGATCGAAGAGGTGGAGACGGCCTGGCTGGGGTTCGTGACGACGCTCCGCTATCTGGGGACGGTGGTGTATCTGGGGGCGAGGGAGGAGCACGAGCGGCGACCGTCGGAGGACCCCGATGTGTACGTAGCGCCGGTCGAGCATCCGTATGCGGCGCTGGACGGGATTGTGTTCAACCCGCGGTGGTTCAAGTGGTGCGTGTACGAGGCGACTCGCGAATCGGCCCGGACGGACGGGACCGCTCCGAACGGCTCACCCCGTCACGGCTGGTTCGGAGCGGAGGACCTGCGCCTGGTGTTCGCGGGGGCGCTGGAGCCGTACGCGCGGGAGGAGGGGGTGCCGCTGGATTCGCTCGGCACGATGCAGGAAGAGGACGCGGCCACGCTGCGCGAGGCGCTGCAGAAGATCGGACTGTGCTGGTACGACGCGGGGAGGGGGTGGCTGTTCCCGCGCGGGTTGCCAGAAGGGGCGCATACGTCGACGGAGGATTGGCCGAAGAGCGAGGTGATGGCGGCGTTCCTGCCGGAGGGGGCGTTTTTGCGGCTGGTGGTGGAGATGCACAAATTGGGGCTGGTCGTGAAGGACAAGCGGGGGAAGTTCCAACACGGACGGGATTGGGTGCAGGTTCACGCGCGACGGATGCCGGAATGCGAGGGGGTGATTGTCCACCTGCGCGATCAGGACCGGGTGGAGGTGCGGTTCCGCCCGGTCAAGGAGGAACTGGTGAAGGAGAAAGTGGAGGCGGTTCGCGCGGCACTGCGAGGGATGTTGGCGAAGGTGGTGGAGACGCTGGAGGAGCGGGGGATCCGGGTGGTGAATGAGCCGCAGGTGCCGGGGGAAGCGTGGAATGCGAACGACGCCGAACCGCATTCAGCATGGTTGCCACGGGCTGACGGAGAGGAGGGAGGGCTGGCGGATACCAACCACCTCGATGCGGAGAGCAAGGATCGTCTGCTCGTGGGGGACGTGACGGCCATCATCGCCTTGGCAGGACAGATTGGTCGGGAACAACCCGTGAGCGATCACGGAATTGATATGCACCTCGAATTCAAGTTCGACAACGTGGATGCCTCCCACCAAATGGTGTTTCTGCAACTGAAATCAGGCGATTCGTATCTGCGGACACGGGCTTCGGACGGGGCAGAGATCTTCAACATCAAGAAAGTTCGGCACGTCCAATACTGGATGAATGCGCCCGTGCCGGTGTATCTGGTGATCCGGAGTTCGGATGGGAAGATTCGCTGGATGGAGATCCGGGACTGGCTGCGCCGGGAAACGGAGAACGGCAAGAAACCGATCAAGCAGATTCGGTTCGAGGGGGAGCGGTTCGATGTGAAGGCGGTACTCAGGGTGCGGGAACGGATGCTCTCGCCGCCAAACGGGTCGTCCGGAACCACAGTCGATCCGTAACGGAACCCCCGTCGGAACTCACCGACAAGTCTTGAGCACTGATCGCCGACCTGTTCGAGAACCCCGATCCCTCTTCAGCGGGCGGACGGCCTGTGGAACGGTCCGCTGCGGTGATTCGAGGGTACCGAGCACGGCCTGCGCGAGCAGGTGTGGTGGCGATCGCTATCGTGACATCGTCCGGCACGAGCGTTAGCTTCTCCCGCTCACCGAATCCGCACGAATCTCTGTCCACGTGATCGTCCTGAGACGATCTTGAAACGGCTTCCAGGTCGTATTGGAGGGCGAACCCCGGATTGTGATCATCCATGTGGAAGAGCGCGACTCCGTCTCCCCCGCTGGCGATTGTCCCAACGCGAATCGTTTCCACCGCTGGGGAGAGGGTTGGGGTGAGGGGGCCGCGTTTCCTCTTGACCCCCCTCATCCGCCCTGCGGGCCAATTCTGTTCGGCACGCTTTTTGCGCATGGCCTCGGACATGGTATTCCACGCGAATCTTCTTCTTCACGGAGGTTCGCGATGGTGACCGGGAAGGAACCGATCG
>JBIKMW010000002.1:0-199042 GCA_044359065.1 Planctomycetales bacterium
CGCCGTACTGACATGCGCTCGCGATGGGGCCGACGGCAAGGTCGTGTCCAAACTCCGCGGTTTCATGCGAAAATTCGAGAGAGCCTTCGATTTGCTCGGCATCTTGTAAAAGGCGAAAGCCCTGTCGGCGCCGTCAGCGAGTCGGCATTGCCAAACTGCTGTGGACTGAAACAGCACTTTCCCTCAGAATCCGTAACGGGGCGGAGAATTCGCCCGGACAGCCTGACCGAAGTTGCTTCCACGCAAAGGATTGCGTGATGTCGAACACACTTGTCGAGATGGTCCGTGGACTGGGACGCCCCCGGCTGCTGGTCATCGGCGACGCCATTCTCGACCGGTACATCTGGGGCAACGCCGAGCGCGTCAGCCAGGAGGCGCCCGTCATTCTCCTCCGCGCAGACGACGATGAAGTCCGCTTGGGTGGAGCCGCCAACGTCGCCAACATGGTCCGCGGCCTGGAAGCGAACGTCACGCTTGCGGCGGTCGTGGGGGCCGATCGCGACGGCCAAACGGTGCGAGACGAACTGGAACGGGCGGGGGTCGATTGCTCGGCGGTGTTCACCGATCGAGCGCGCCCCACCACCGTCAAGGAACGGTTCATCGGCCGTGCCCAGAATCGCCATCCCCATCAGATGTTGCGCGTCGACCGGGAGGTGCGCGACGCCATTCCCGATTCCATTCGCGAACAGTTGCTCGGGTTGGTGATCGCGTCGCTGTCCGACTATCAGGCGGTCCTCGTCGCTGATTACGGCAAAGGGGTGTGCACCCCCGGCCTGATCCAGGACATCATCCGCGCCGGTCGCGCGGCCGGTGTGCCGGTGCTGGTCGACCCGCGTCCCGGACAGGACTACAGCCATTACCACGGCGCGACGACCGTCACCCCCAATCGGCTGGAAACGCGACTGGCCACAGGGATCGACGTGAAGACATCGGCCGACGCGCTGGCCGCCGGCAAGAAATTGTGCGATCTGCTGGCGCTCGACTACGCGTTCGTGACGCTCGACAGCGACGGGATGGCGTTGGTTCGCCCGGACGGAACGGGCGAAATCCTGCCGACCCGCAAGCGCCAAGTGTACGACATCACCGGCGCGGGGGACATGGTGCTCGCGATGATCGGCGTGGGATTGGCCTCGGGCCTGGCCCCCGTCGATGTCGGTCGGTTGGCGAACGTCGCGGGCGGCCTCGAGGTGGAAAAAGTCGGCGTCGTGCCCGTGCGACGGGACGAAATCCTGGCGGACCTGGTCGCACACAGTCGCACCGCGCCCAAGAAGGTGCTGTCCCTCGACGCATGCGTTGAGGCGATCGCGCGCCGCCGAGCGGCCGGACAGCGAATCGTGTTCACCAACGGCTGCTTCGACCTGCTGCACTACGGGCACGTCACCTATCTGCGCCAAGCGGCGGAGGAGGGGGATTGTCTGGTGGTCGGACTGAATAGCGATGCCAGCGTGCGGGGGTTGGGCAAGGCGACCGACCGGCCCCTGTTCTGCGAAGAACTGCGAGCCGAAATGCTGGCAGCGCTGGAAGGAGTCGATTTCGTCGTGGTGTTCGACGACGCGACACCGCATCGCCTGCTGGAATCGATCCGCCCCGACGTGCTCGTCAAGGGGGGAACCTACACCGAAGCGGAGATCGTCGGACGCGAAGTCGTCCTGGCGTACGGCGGAACGGTGAAGGCGATGGGGGAAGTCCCCGGCCTCTCCACGACGCAGATTGTCCAACGATTGCGGAGCGGGACGACGCCGATCCCCGCTCCCCATTTCCTGAATTCGGCGGTCGAACCGGGCCGAACAGCGGTCCAGCGAAAGGCCGGATGAACATCGGACTGTTCTGCCCCAACTGGGTGGGGGACCTGCTCATGGCCACGCCGGCGCTGCGCGCGATCCGGTCGGGGTGGCCGTCCGCGCGGATCACAGCCGTGTTGCGGCCGCCGCTCGCAGATGTTTTGGCCGGGAGCGGGTTGGTCGACGATGTCTTGGAACATAGGCCGCGAAGTGCTGCGAAGGCTTCGCGAGGCCTTGGTTTCGCGAGGACCTTGCGAAGCCGCGAATTCGATCTGGCCGTGCTGTTTCCGAATTCGTTCCGGTCGGCATGGTGGGCGTGGCTGTCGGGCGCGCGGCGACGCGTCGGAATTTCACGGAACGGGCGGGGTTGGCTACTCACCGACCGCATCGCAGCTCCAGCGACGCGCGAGCCCGTTTCGGCGCTTGACGAGTATTGGCGGATTGCGACGGAAACGCTGGCCCGCATCCCAGTCGAATCGAATGACCATGCCTGTGCCGCTCGCGGTGGCATGGAAGCGGCGGTGCTGCCGGACGACGAACGGGCCTTTGCAGCCGCGTGCGATGGAGTCGGTTGGGGGCCGGGCGAACGGGCGGGGCACGTCTGTCTCAATCCGGGAGGCGCGTTCGGCGCCGGGAAGCATTGGCCGAATTCCTACTTCGCAAAACTCGCGCGGCGCATTGTCAACGAGCGTGGAGCGCGAGTGTTGGTGTTGTGCGGCCCGGCGGAACGGGATCAAGCGCGGGCAATCGCGCGGGACGCGGAGTCGCCGCTGGTCCAGTCGCTCGCCGAAGCCACGCCGAGCATCGGATTGACGAAAGCTGCGATCGCGCGGGCGAGCTTACTTGTCACCACCGACAGTGGCCCGCGGCACTTCGCACCAGCATTCGGGGTCCCTGTCGTGTCGCTGTTCGGTCCGACCCACATCGGTTGGAGTGACACGCGGTACCGCAAGGAAGTCCCGCTGCAAGTGCCCGTCGACTGCGGACCATGCCAGCAGCGCACCTGTCCGCTCGGACATCACAAGTGCATGACGGAACTCACGCCGGAGATGGTGTGGGGCGCGGTGGCCCGCTTCCCGACCGAAGAGGAATTCCGTGCCAAAGAGAGGTTCCCCGCCGAAGAGCGGGCCGCGTAGCTCGACCAAGTTTCTCTTGACGCATTTCCCCGAGAAGCCCTATCCCGTCCACGACCTTCGCTCGAGACCTCGAATTTCCCCATGACCAACCCTCCCCCCACCGTTCTGGAAGGGACGCTTCCGGTGACGACCTGGTTCCACCGGTCGTTGCGCCGGTTCCAGCGCGCGTCCGAATGGATGGTGTTGGTCGTCGGTTTCTCGATTCCCTTGGCAACGACGCTCGGGGAGGCGCTGGTCGGCCTGTACGTGTACTGTCTGATCTCCGCCTGGGAATTGCCGACACGACTGAAGATCGCGTGGCGGAACCGCGTGTGCCGTTGGTTTCTGTTGATGACAGGACTGGTCCTTCTCGGGGGATTGTGGTCGACGGGGCCGTGGCGCGACGTGTTGCACGGAGTGCTGAAGCACCGTGAATTCCTCTACATGCCGCTGTTTCTGACGGCGTTCCGGCAGCCGTGGACGCGGGCGTGGGGCTTGCGGGCCTTCGTCGCCGGGGCGAGCTTGCTGTTGGCACTGTCGTATTACGAATTCCTGTCGCAGCACGACCTCGGGTTGGCTTCGACGGTCGGCTTGGGTCAGGGGATGAGCGCGGGTTATGTGATCTTCAAAGATCGCATCATTCACAATCTGCTCATCTCGTTCCTGTCGTATCTCGTGGCGGACGGCATGATCCGTTCCCGACGCTGGCGATGGGTGCTGGCACCTCTTCTGCTGGCATGCCTCGGCAACCTGCTGTTCCTGGTGCAGGGGCGGACGGGCTACGTCGTGACCGGGGCGCTCATGCTGCTGCTGTTTTATCAGCACTGTGGACGCAAAGGGTTGCTTTACGCGGGAGTCGCTCTGCCGCTTTTGGGAGGAATCGCCTACGCCGGTTCGTCCGTCGTGCGGGACCGCGTCGACGCCACGATCTCGCAGGTGCGACATCACGCCAATCGCGAGATCGGCAAAGCCCCCGACCCACGGCTCGAGTTCTACGAAACCAGCCTGCGGATTTTCGCCAGGCATCCGCTCGTCGGCGCGGGAACGGGCAGTTTCGTGTCGGAATATCAGCGCGAGGCCCGGTTGACCGGAGCACGCCCAACCGCCGACCCACATTGCGAATACCTCGTGGTGGCCACGCAATGGGGACTGGCCGGATTGACCGTGTTCCTCGGTATCTTCGTTGCGAGCTGGCGGGCGTCGCGCGAACTCGGCCAGGCCGAACGCCACGTCGCGCAAGGGATGCTCGTGAGCATCGGTGTCGGCAGTCTGTTCAATTCCTTGCTGTTGGGTTTCACGGGGGGGCTGTTCTTCAGTTACTTCGCCGCCCTCTGTTTCGCGAGTTTGGCCGAGACCACCGCGAAGAACGTGACCGTGCCTCCGCTCCTGGCTGACGGCAAGACCGGTTCCGCCCCGCCTGCGGACGACGAATCCCATGCCCGGGCCGCTTGATCCACGCGACAACGGCGAGTGGCTCCGACAACCGGAGCCAACGAGCATTCCCGAGGGTTGGGTCTCAAGGGACGACGGTCGCCTGTGGATCGCAGGCTGGTTCGAACCGGTCCTGATCGACCGCGGTTGGACGACATTCTGCACGCTGTTCGACGCCAACGTCGGGGACGACGTTCGGAAAATCGGAGCGCGCCGCACCACACGCGTCGAGATGTCGACGGGGCCTGCCCAAGAGACTGAGGGACGCAAACTTGTCGAGGTGTACCTCAAACGATTTGGACGCCTGTCGTGGAAGGAGCTGCTGAAGAACTGGGTTCGCTTCCGGGCCCCCGACCACGGCGCGGGGCCGGAATTCCAGGCGATCCTCGGACTGACGCGGCTGGGGATACCCACGGTCGAACCGCTGGCGTTCGGGCAATGCGGCGGACGGTCGTTGCTGGTGACAGCCGGACTCACCGGCTACCGGGACCTGAAAGCGTTGTTGCGATCGGGGGACCCGCTCGTTGCCAACGGGCCACGGCGGCGGCGGACTGCGACCTGGCTGGCGGACATGGCCCGCACCCTGCACTCGGCAGGCTACCACCATCAGGATTTGTACCTGAATCACATCCTCGTCGGCCCGCCGGTCGCCACCGCCGCGGCGGTGGCGGGAGAGCCATCGGATGTCGACCCGCTCGATGTCGACTTGCGATTGATCGACTTGGGACGCGTGCGACGGCGGTTGCCCTTAGGGCGGCGGTGGGTACTGAAGGACCTTGCACAACTGCATTACTCGTCGGCGGGAGCTTCCGCCACGGAGCGTCTGCGGTTCTTCGTCCGGTATCTGGGCCGGCCCGTGTCGTCGTCCGACCGCGCGCTGATTCGCGCGATCGTGAAGAAGTCGGCGGCAATCGCGCGGCACACGCGCCGCCACGGCCTGTGACGATCCGCGAGGGGATGTGATTTGGTGGGGCGACGCGTGAGCGAGGGCCCCCGCTTACCCCGTAGGTCAGGACTTCTCCGGTGTTCATGCCGAGTCCCTCGCTCACGCGTCGGGCTACATCCGTGAATGCGTGAGCCATTCGGGAAGGCCGCCCCCTCGAAGTGATCCACACGGGTTGCGATCGCCCTGGACGGCAAGGCCGCGCCAACCGGTCGCGCGCCCCGTCAACTGAACGCGCGCCTGTATAACCGCGCCAATCGCTTTTAACGGCGCAGGCCGAAAATGTGGTACGACCCGTACCATTGGCATGCCCGCCAAAACCCGAACAATCGACACAAACCGATTCCAGGTTTACGGTTGTGACGATTGCAGCGGATCGTGCGCGATTTTCGAGGCTGCGGTTGGTACGGGTTGTGCCGTTTGTACGAATCCGTCGGGTTGAACCTGACGCAACAAATGTTCGTACGACAACGCCTGTAGCGGTCGCAACGACCGGCTGCCGGCTTACGTGAGACGAGAGAGCGCGGAGGTGGCGACCTGATGTCCGCCATTTCCCGAAACGAGCCGCTCCGACCTGAGAGCCCGGAGCGGCGACCGCGGGGGTGACCTGAGAGACCACCCTCGCCGCCGGGGAACGAGTGGTGACCGACCGCCTGCGGTTCGGTTCCGTTCCCGGTCAACGGCCATCAGTTCCGGCCGTTGCCAAGCAGCGTCCCCAAGGGCCTCAGCCCCCACGGGACCGCTCGTTCCCCGGCTCTGTTTCTCGTCGATCGCCTTGAACCATCCCCGAATCCGGCGGCGTGCCGGAGCGGCAGAAGGACCTCCGTTGGTGGCGGAGTGTGAAACTTTTTCTCAGAGGGTGTGCCATGACCAAGTCGACGTTGCTTCGCTTTGCCCGGGATGAGCGCGGGTTTCTCGTGTCGGCCGAATTGATCATCATTTCGACCATCCTGGTGATCGGCCTGATCGTCGGACTCGTCGAGCTTCAAGGAGCGCTGATTCACGAACTCAACGATGTCGGGGAAGCCATCGGGAGCATCAACCAGAGTTATTCGTTCCCCGGCACGAACACCTGGAAGGGTGGCCACATTGCCAGCACTTGGGGTTCGGCGTTCTTCGACGGTTCGGATGTGTGCTGCTGCGATTGCAATCAGGGCGCGTCGCTGTTTTGCTCGACAGCCGTCGTCGGCGAAGGCAAAGGCTCTGTGGGCGTGGTCGTGGGGGGATCCGTTCCCGCCGCACCTATGGCGCCTCGCGTAATTGCCACGCCGGTGCCGCAGACGCCGGTGATCCAGTCGGCTCCCGTGATTCAGCATTCACCCGTGGTGCATCCGGCTCCTGTGGTTGTGCCGCAGGCCGCACCGGTGGTTTGTCCGCCGGTTGGTCCGGTGCCGCAATCCGCCCCGGTGGTTTGTCCTCCGGTCGGAACAACCGTGATTCAGCACGCGGCCCCCGTCGTCGGTCCGCAGTTCTTCTCGCAACCGATTCCGCAGTCGACCCGCGTGGTCGTGCCGCACACGGGTCCGGTCATCTCTGTTCCTTGTCCCGTTCAAGGTCCGTCTGGTGTGGTGGTTCCCCCCTCTACGGTCGTACCGCAAGCGGCACCCGTTCCGCAAAGTGCTCCCGCCCCCGGGAAGTGAGCTTTGAAACAAGTGAGCTGGGAAACCTCCGAAAGGCCGCTTGAATCCATGGCGAGGGGGTGCGAACCCCACCCAACCTGAAGGCTGTCATTCGAGGAAGTCGCGGAAGGCTTCGACCTTCCGAAAACGATCCACCCTCTGAGAACACCGGGCACGATCCGTGTTCCCGTCCAAGTCGGAAAAAGCCGCCCATCGATCACGCCCCGAAATCGTGGCAGGATCGGTACAAGCGGCTCGACCCGACCGGCGGGCTGCGGGTCAGGCCCGGTGTTCCTTCTTTTCCGCCCCGAGGTTGAGAGCGTCGTGCATGGTCGGCGGATCCGGACAATTGGGGCGACGCGAAGGAACCGGCGCAAAGGGATTTGTCCGATCCCCTGAACGGCTTGAACAATTCGCGCCAACCGCGCGAAACGGCAGGGGCCGTACGCCCGGCAAATCGACCACAGTCATCACACCACATGCAGTCGCCACAAGTGTCTGTTCTGAAAGAGGCTTGTGGCGATTGCAACGCGTCCGCGAGCGGTGCGGATCGAGGCGGTTGCACGAACGGCACGATGTCTGCGCATTGGTCCCGGTGTGCGAATCGTCCGGATCGGACGGACAGCATGCTTGGCGTCGTTGTTGGCGTCGGGAAGGATCGTGTCGGCTTCGCCACCGATCACGCCTTCCCGACGCCATCAGCGTGTTCAAACGTCCTTGGACGGGTGGCGATCTCTCAACGCCCCCCCGGCGAAGTCCGGCGGATGTGCCTGCGGGCAACGGCCACATGCCTGTTCCGAAAGTTGATGCGGCGCGAGATTCGTCGTCTCTCTCTCCAACACAGGAACTGACCAACCATGCTGAAGAACTTCATCAACGATGAAGCCGGGTTCTTGGTTTCGGCCGAACTCATCCTCGTCTCGACGATCCTCGTGATCGGTCTCATCGTGGGCCTTGTCGAACTGCAAGCCTCGATTCTGCACGAACTGAACGACGTGGGCGAAGCGATCGGCTCGCTCAACCAAAGCTACAGCTTCCCCGGCACCGTGACTCAAAAGGGTGTCCACACGGCCACGACCAGCGGCAGCGCGTGGGTCGATTCGACCGACATCAACTGCTGCGACTGCAACCAAGGCGTTTCGCTGTACTGCACCAACGCCGTCCAGAAGGAAGGCGGCGGAGCCAACGGCACCCCGTGATTGGTTGGCCTGAAACTCGCCAGGATCGCCGGGAGCGGCCGTTTCGCTCCCGGCGTCCGGCGTCGTTGGAAAGGAATGGATACACATTCCGGCATCCCGACACAGGGATTGACCCACTCGGCTTCATGCGTTGTTCATACCGGGAAACGCCGGTCGAAACGCCTACGGCTCGGTCGTCAAATCGCCGCCGCCCCCCGGAATGGCGGGTTGTGATGTTCGAGCGGTTGAACGCTTTGTTGTCATTGCCAGTTCAGTGCGCTTGACGCCCCTCTCGGGCTGTCGCGCCTATGCCGTGCCGCCGCTCCATCGTGCCGATGTCGAGTCGCGCCGCATTTGTCCGCGAAATGTGCACGTTTCGGGACCGTTGCCGTTTTGCAACGAACTTCCCCGCCCCGGCTCCGGTTGAACCCGGCACGCTGCGTGCTTCCTCATCCGTTCTGTCGCAACAGCACTTCTCGAAAGTGCTGGCGTCGCGACGCGATGGCCCAATCCGGTTTCCGTCGAGGGAGCGTTCCACAGTCCCCCGGTTCCCGTTTGAGCGCTGTCGATTTCGGTTCTGGAAGTCGCGGGGTGACGAGTTTCCCCGTCCCCGAGTTTTTTCTTGCTGCAAGACGCACAACCGCTTGCCGGCGGTGGTGCACTCGAAGAGCGGTCCCACGGGTCGGCCGCTTTCTTCGATCGAGGTATCCGCGGCCACGGAACCTGCGATATCCGTCCGGACAGGCGAAACCGGTCGGCGGGAAACCCGGTGTCTCTCTCTCACTTCTCTCAGAAGGAATCGCAAGCATGCTGAAGAACTTCATGAATGACGAAGCCGGGTTCCTGGTTTCGGCCGAGTTGGTCCTGGTCTCGACGATCCTCGTGATCGGCCTGATCGTTGGCCTCATCGAACTGCAAGCCGGCGTTCTGCACGAGCTGAACGACGTCAGCGAAGCGATCGGCTCGATCAACCAAAGCTACAGCTACCCGGGCACGGTTACCCAAAAGGGTATTCACACCGCCACGACCGCCGGTAGCGCGTTCGTCGACACCGACGACGTTCAATGCTGCGACTGCAATCAAGGCGTGTCGCTGTACTGCACCAACCCGGTTCAGAAGGAAGGCGCCGGTTCGGGTTCGTGAGTTCCTCGATCCAGCCAGCCTGACGTAACAAGAGGGAGGTCTCCGCGAGGGGACCTCCCTTTTTTCGTTGAACGCCGCGAAACCGGGGGCAGAAGGGGAACCGGGACTCAACCGGTAGCGCTCTTCCACCGTTCGCCCACAACGACTTCCCCTCGGGAGCTGACCATCAACATCACTCCCGGCATGTCCTGACGCCGCCGACAGCGGAGTCCTTGAACGCAAGACCTGAAGTCGATCACAGCGTGTGATCGACTTCAGGTCTCGTTTTTTGTGAACGATTGAGAGGAACTTCGAGCGAGGTTTGACGCTCCACGGGCAGCGGTCCGCACGGGGGTTCGCGGAATTCCGCGTCTGAAAGCTCCGAGTCTGAAAGCACCGTTCAACGGCGATATTCGATCCACGGCGATACGCGTTTAACGTAAAAAAGCCCGCGTTCGCTTTCACGAACGCGGGCGTCGTTGAAATTCCTGCCGCGAAACCCAAGCGGCCAAGGCCGCTCCGGGCGATTAGTAACGGCGTCCGCCGTAACCACCCGAGCGACCACCGCCGCCACCACCACCGCCTCCGCCACTGCGTTCTTCGCGGGGACGGGCTTCGTTGACGGTCAGGGCGCGGCCGCCCGATTCCTTGCCGTTCATCGCGGCGATCGCGGCGCGGGCCGCGTTGGCATCGCCGTACTCGACGAAGCCGAAGCCCTTCGAGCGACCGGTGTCGCGGTCCGTGACGACTTGCGCCGAACGGACTTCGCCGAAGCTGGCGAACATTTGTTCGAGCGAGGCGTTCGTGACGTCGTAGGACAAGTTCCCAACATACAGTTTCGTGGCCATCTTCCTTCGGTCCTTTACGAGACGTCCTGCCGCACCAGACTTCGTGTCCGACCGAAAGCACGGGACCAATCCCCGACGGTCCGAACGACGGTTGAACCGCCACCCGAGGCCGGGGATCGTACCGAACTTCCAATCAGCTCAATCAAGAGAGGACCGGTCGTTGCGAGACGAGACTCAGAGACGGGCCGCCGCGACAGGTGCGGCGACCCAACAATTCACGGCGCGACGCGCCGCTTGCTTCCTTCGGAGAAATTCCAACCTTCAGGGCGAAGATCAAGGGGACCCACGTCCGAATGGACGGCTGTGATCGGCAACACCCGCGGGAACCCGCGAACGGGGGCCGGCGGTCGACGATTGAGGAAAAGTCCGAGTGTACGACACGAACCGCGTTCGACGTGGCTCGGGTGCAAGGCACACTCGGCGTGTACGGCCAAGTCCGTCCGCTCCGAAACAGATCGACCAGACGAGACTCAAACCCGACGAGGTTCAAACGGGCAACCCGGGCTCTTCCGGCGTCGCGGGCCCCGCCAGAGGCTCGGCTCCGTTCGTCAGATCCACCGTGCTGGCATCGCCGCTCGACCCCGTCAGTTTCTTCTCTCGCTTCAAGCGCTTGTCGTCCGCTCGTTGACGCTTTTCCTGCTCTCGTTGACGCTTGGCGTAGGTGTTGCGGTTCTTGGCGATGCGATGTTCCTTGCAACGGGACGTGGAGCACTCTCGTGCGAATAGCGCCAGCAGACTAGCAGAATCCACCATTCATCGGCGGAAATTCGTCCGTCGCATCGCAGGATTCCGCAAATTTTTCCCCCCTCTCAAAGCTCACCGGGCACGGGGCGAATGGGCATTTCCCTTGCGGATCACGTTGTTTTGCCGTCCGTTCGGCTATATTTCGTGGTTCAAGGGATGTGACATTCGGTGCCAGGCCGGGAATGGAAGCGATGGACACAACACGAGCGATGCGGTTCGCGACGATCTCGATCGGCCTGTTTGCGACCGGCCTCAGCCCCCTTGCCGCGGACGAACCGGTCCGCTTCGGTCGCGACGTGCTGCCGATCCTTTCGGCCAATTGCTTCGCCTGCCACGGCCCCGACGAGGCGGAACGCAAAGCCAACCTCCGCTTGGATCTGGAGGCGGATGCCAAACGGGAACATGACACCGGGGTGCCGGTGGTCCCCGGTCGCGTGGACGAAAGCACGTTGCTCGAACGGGTCGCCAGTAGCGATCCGACCTTGCAAATGCCCCCACCCGATTCCCACAAAACGCTCAAGCCCGAGCAACTTTCCACGTTGCGACGGTGGGTAGCCGAGGGTGCGAAATGGGGTAAGCATTGGTCGTTTGAAGCGGTCGAACGACCGCGCGTCGATGTCCGCCCCGGAGATTCGCCCATTGATGTTCTGGTCAACGCCCGGCTGAAGCCACGTGGCGTTGTCCCCGGACCGCAAGCGCTCCCGCACACGCTCGCTCGTCGTGCGTCCCTCGACCTGATCGGACTGCCGCCGTCGCTTGAGCAAGCGGATGCCTTTGCCGCCGATCCGACCGACGCCGCCTGGGAACGGTTGGTGGACGGCCTTCTGGCCCGCCCCGAATTCGGCGAGCACTGGGCACGCGTGTGGATGGATTTGGCCCGGTACGCCGACACCAAGGGTTATGAAAAGGACCTCGGGCGGACCATGTGGCCTTACCGGGATTGGCTGGTGCGGTCGCTGAACGCCGACATGCCGCTCGACCGCATGACCGTCGAGCAACTCGCGGGGGACCTGCTCCCCGATCCGACCGCCGACCAACTCGTGGCCACCGCGTTCCACCGCAACACCATGAGCAACGACGAAGGAGGGACCGACGACGAAGAGTTCCGCACCGTCGCCGTCAAGGACCGCGTCGACACCACGTTGCAGGTGTGGATGGGGCTGACCGCGGGCTGCGCGAAGTGCCACTCGCACAAATACGACCCGCTCTCGCAGGCCGAATACTACGGCCTCTACGCGATCTTCAATCAAACGCAGGACGCCGACCGCTACGACGACGCACCGGTGTTCGAAGTTGCATCCGCGGAGCAACTTGAACGGCGTAAGGCCGCGGAAAACAAACTTGCGAACCTTCGAGGAGCACTTGCCGCCGCCAAGGCCGCTGACGCCGCAAAAAACGAACGAAATTGGCGAGTTCCCGAAAAGGTGATGGCGGCGTCCGAAGGGGGGGCGAACCTCGCCGTACGTCCCGACGGTTCGCTCGTCGCCACAGGCAAATCGCCTGCGGAAGATGTGTACACCGTGACGGTGACGCTGGCCGAAGGGCAGCACACGGCGTTGCGATTGCAGGCGATCGCGGAACTCGAAGGACAACCGCAGGGCGTGGGCCGCAATCCGCGCGATCCGAATTTCGTGTTGTCCGAACTGGAAGTCGACCTCGCCGACGGAGACATGTATCGCCGACTTTCTTTGACCGACCCGCGAGCCGACTATGAGCAGGGTGGCTGGCCCGTCAAGAACGCCCTCGACGGTGACACCAAGACCGGATGGGCCGTCAGCCCGCATCAGACGTCCGATCACTCCGCCCTGTTCGCTTTCTCGCAACCGTTGGAGTTGAAACAACCGACTACGCTGCGGATCGTCATGCGGCAGCACTACGGCGATTCGCTCGTCCTGCGACGTTTTCGCTGGACATCCACAGGCGCCGCCCCGGCGTCGGCGAAACTCGACGAGATGTCGGACGAAACCCGGCGGTTGGCGGAGTCTCTGGCGGTGGCGGAGAAAGAACTCCGCGATCTGCTGGCCACGTTTCCGCGGATCCCCGTGCTGCGGGCGGTCGACACCAAGGCCGCACGCGTCACCAGGATCCATCGCCGGGGCAACTTCCTCGATTTGGGTGACGAGGTCTCGCCAGCGTTCCCCTCCGCGTTTCCGTTCGGTCGCGACAACAAACCGGCCACGCCGGTGGATCGATTGGCTTTCGCCCAATGGCTGTCTCACGCCGAGAACCCACTGACACCGCGTGTGTGGGCCAACCGTGTCTGGGCGCGGCTGTTCGGCATCGGCCTGGTCGAGACGGAAGAGGACTTCGGCACGTTGGGGTCGGGGCCGACCCATCCCGAACTGCTCGATTGGCTGGCCGTCGAGTATCGCGACAACGGTTGGTCGCTCAAGAAGCTGCTCAAGACGATCCTGCTCAGCCGCACGTATCGCCGCGCTTCCGAATCCACCCTCGAACAGAGGGAGACCGATCCGCGAAACCAGTGGCTGGGGCGGGCTCCGCGGTTTCGTCTTTCCGGAGAAGTCATTCGCGACCAAAGTTTGGCCGCCGCGGGCTTGCTACGCCTCAAGAAGGGGGGACCGCCCGTGATGCCGCCGCAGCCGGACGGATTGTGGCGGAGCACTTACAACGGCCAGAAGTGGGTCAACGCGGAAGGCGAGGATCGCTTTCGCCGTGCCCTGTACACCTATCTCAAACGGACCACCCCCTACCCGTCGATGATTACGTTCGATGCCGGAAGTGGCGAGGTCTGTCAGATCCGCCGCATCCGAACGAACACGCCGCTGCAAGCGTTGGTGACGCTGAACGACCCTGTGTTCCTTGAAGCGGCGGGGGGACTCGCCTCGCGGATGTTGGATGCGGGAGGGACTGATCGATCGGGAGCGATCGAGCGAGGTTTGCGTTGGGCGCTGATTCGTCCGCTTCGCGACGGAGAAACCGAACCGCTTGAACGCTTGCGACGCGACGCGTTGGAGGAGTTTCACGCGAATCCCGCGCGAGGAGCGGACCTGGTCAAAGCGTCCCGCGCGACGCCGCCGGAAGGAGTCGCCGAGGCGGACTTCGCCGCGTGGATCGTCGTGGCCAACACGATTCTCAACCTGGACGAGTTCTTGACGCGGAATTGACCGTGTTTGGGCCGAGTTGACGCGTCGGGCACAGCCGAAGCAACGAACCGCTCGCCATCGAATGGAAACAGGACGGAACAACGCCATGCTGCCGCTGCTGGACCACTGTCGCGATCAAACTCGTCGTCAATTGCTGCTGACGGCGGGGCTGGGTATCGGCTCGATGGCAGCGCAAGCGCTGATGACACGGGATGGTGTCGCCGCCGAGCGGGCGGAGTCCATCAACCCGCTCGCCGAGAAGCCTCCGATGTTGGCCCCCAAAGCCAAGCGGATCATCTATCTGCACATGGCGGGGTCGCCATCGCAGTTGGAACTGTTCGAGCACAAGCCCGAGCTCGACAAGTTGCATTTGCAGGACTGCCCTCAATCGTTCATCGAGGGGAAGCGATTCGCGTTCATCAAGGGGACGCCGAAAATCCTGGCCGGTCAGTTCCGGTTCTCGCAACACGGCGAAAGCGGCCAGTGGATCAGCGAGTTGCTCCCTCACTTCGCGTCGGTGTCCGACAAGGCGTGCGTCATTCGGACGATGCAGACGGACCAGTTCAACCACTCGCCGTCGCAGTTGTTCCTGCACACGGGGACGCCTCGTCCGGGTAACCCGTCGTTCGGATCGTGGGTGACGTACGGCTTGGGAAGCCTCAACGAGAATCTGCCCGGCTTTGTGGTGCTGCTGTCCGGCGGAAAAACCCCCGATGCCGGAAAGTCGCTGTGGGGATCGGGATTTCTTCCGTCCGTTTACCAAGGAGTGCAATGCCGCACTTCGGGCGATCCCGTGCTGTATCTGGGGGACCCCGGCGGGATGGACCGCAAGCTTCGCCGCCGCATGCTCGACGCACTCGCGGAAATGAACGCCGCCGAGTACGCCAGGAGCGGCGACGAAGAAACCCGCACGCGCATCGCGCAGTACGAACTCGCCTACCGTATGCAGGTTTCGGTCCCCGAAGTGATGGACATCTCGAAGGAACCAAAGCACATACTCGACATGTACGGCGCGAAACCGGGGTACGTCTCCCCGGCGGAAAGCGCGGACGATCCCCGCGTGCTGTACAAGGGGGACGATCCCACGTTTGCCAACAACTGCCTGTTGGCCCGGCGATTGGTCGAGTCGGGCGTGCGGTTCGTGCAGCTTTACGACTGGGGCTGGGATCATCACGGCTCGTCGCTGGGGGAAAGCCTCGACGAAACGTTGCCAATCAAGTGCCAGGCGTCCGACCGGGCGATCGCGGCGCTCATCAAAGACCTCGACCAGCGCGGCTTGCTCGCCGAGACGCTGATCGTCTGGGGGGGCGAATTCGGTCGCACGCCGATGATGCAGAACAACGTCCGCACCGAACTCAAAAAGGGCTACATCGGTCGCGACCACCATCCGCACGCGTTCACGATGTGGCTGGCTGGAGGGGGGGTGAAAGGGGGCCTGGCGTACGGCAAGACGGACGAGTTCGGATACTACCCTGTGGAGAACCCGACCACCGTGCGCGACTTGCAGGCGACGATCCTGCACCTGTTGGGTCTTGACCCATACAGGTTCCACCACACTTACCAAGGCCTCGACAACCGCCTCATCGGCCCAACGAACGAAGGGCGGGTGTTGAAGGACTTGATGGCGTGAGGGGCGGCGTGGCGAGTGGGGGATAATCCAGCGGCAGAACCCCCTCTCAATGAGTTGGAGACTCTTTGAATGAAACGGTGCGTCAGACCTCCGGGCCGACATTGCGGCGGGTGAGCTTCAATCGAAAGCGATTTGCGGGCCTCACCCTCCCGCTGCCGGACTCCCGCCGGACAGATCCTTCAGCGGCCTCCCCAAATCCAGTCGCCTCCTGGCTCCTCCGACATCGACTTCAATCCAGTCCTTTCCGAAGCCGGTCACCGAGCCTTCCACGCCCGCGACCTTGAACGCCTTGCCTGCGGTCAGCGTCGTCTGGGTGTTCGTTCCCCGGTCGTACAGCCACGCCTCCGGTTGGCCGTCGGTGCTGATCACGGCCACCAAATAGACGTACGCCGCGGCGTCGAACGTGTCGCGCGGGGGAGGCGGGGGCTCCGTCGGTCGAACGGGAGCCGGCGGCGCGGGAGGGGGGGGCGGACCGTTGTAGCCCCGCACGAACAGGTTTTTTCCTGTGAGCGAGGGAAGCTCTTCGCGCGACGGTAGCTCGACAAGCGGTTGGGTGGGCTTGCCCGTCGCGAACAGTGTCGTTCGCGAGGGGGCGCCCACCAGAGACATCCCCTCGACAAGGATCGTCACGTCGAGGAGCGGGTTGCCTTCTTTCGATTCACTGGCGACCGCCACGCTCTTCACCCGTTGAAGCAGCCCCGCCGCGTAAAACTCGTACAACCACCCGGCCACCTGCGACAACGTTCCCTTGCCCTTCACCGTGGCCGGAATGACGTAATACGTCCAGTCCTTCGGTTTGGCGTCGAATCGTCCGGGGGTGACGACCGGTTCGGACAGCCCCCCCTTCGTCGCCAATTCGATGAGCCAGTTCTGGTACAAGCTCGACGCCACCGCCGGATCGGGAGGCAGACTGCGCAGATTCCATTCGGCGAGGGTTTTGGCGGCCCGCTTTTGTTTGGCGAGCTCGGTCTCCTTCTCCATCACCTTTTCACGCAACGCGCCTACGTTCGAGCGATTCTCGGCCAAGGGACGCGTCACAAGACTGTCGAGCAGGCGCGAACCTTGCCACACGCCCAAAGTGGCGGCGAGTCCGATGGCCAGGAGTTTTTCGCGGGGTTGCATGGGAGCGGTTCGGGTGCGAACGGTAACTGTGCCTGGAAGACGAGTTTGCGGATTTCGAGAGGGATCAACTCTTCGCATTCGTTCTGACCACCGGAGCCGGTTTCGGCGGAACGGCCTTTCCGCCCCCCCCTTTCACAGCCTTGGGAGGCTTGCTGACGATGTCCACTTCCACCGACCACGGATAGAACGCGTCGTCCTTCGTGTTCCGCGCGGTGTGCGGCGAAATCTCGTAACGGTCCTTGTTGCGAACGAACGCGTCGGTCAGCTTGATGACTTCCTCACGGTCGCGGGCGAATCCCTTCAGGCGCATGGCCGCGCCCGTTCCCTTCGCCCCACCCGCCGGTTCCAATCGAATCGATTCAAAAAACATCCGGTCCGTCCCGGGCAGCTCGCGCGACAAGTCCCTCCACTCCCCCAGCCATTCGTTTTGTCCGGCCAGCCATTTCTCAACCGCCGAGTGCGAAGCCACCAGCGGTTTCCCTTTGGTCAGCAACTCGTCCATCGAGCGAATCTCGTCCGCCAGCGCGTCCGTCTTCGCCGACAGGTCGCGGAACTCGAGGGCCGTGGAAACGGCGAACACCAACGCGACCAGCCCCGCGCCGATTCCCGCCAATTGCAGCCGTCGCTTCGTCAGATCGGGTTTCACCACCGCCTTCCGCGGGGCGATGAAATCCAAGCCCGGCACCCAAGCGTCTCGGCGGGATGCCAACGCCCCCAGCGGTCCGGCGAAACGAGCCGGGGCCGTGGCCACCTGGGTCGAATCCGCTCCGGTCTCGGTGACCTTGGTCAAGTCGGCCCGTTCGACGGCGCACCCGATGCGGTTCGCGAGCAGTGTCGCCAACTCCGCCGTGTCCAACGAATCCAACAGCAGCCACAATCGCGCCGCCGTGAATCCCGGCTGCTGAGAGCGGATGGCCACCAGCGTGCGATTCACTTCCGCAACGACCTGTTGCGGCGACAGCCCTTCCGATTCCGACAGCCGCGTCCAGTGCGAAAACACGACCAACCCGCGCGACAGCGCGGTGATCTCCACGCGGCCCCGGTGTTGGGACAACACCAATTCGTCGCGGGACAGCACCCCTTTGTCGAGACGTACGATCAGTTCCGCCACGGAAGTCGGCGCAAACCTCACGCCGACTGGTTGCAAGCCCGCCGCCACGCACGTCGCGCGGATCCCCTCCACACGCACCTTGGGCACCGCCACGGCAATCACCGCGCGACCCGCGACCCCATCGACTTTGGGCAACGGGATGAAGTCCAGGCACAAGCCATCCAGGGGTTGGGCGAACTTCGACGCCGCTTGAAATCGCACAAGGTCCGGCAACTCTTCGTCAGGGACGTTCGGCAGGTCGATCCGGCGCAGGATCGCGTCGTCGCGCGGCACGAGGGCCAACACATTCCCTTTGGCGCCCCCCACGCGGCCCAATTCTCCCCGCAGCCATTCGCCGAGCGCGCTCGAATTGGCCGCGTTCGACGGCTCGTTTCGCAAGTGCTCGGGAACGCTCAGCACCGCCGCCGAACGGCACCGCAGCCGCGAGCCGCTCCCCTCCGCAACCAACGCCACGATTTCATGGTCGTCGAATTCGAGCGCGAAGTGAGCACTGGCAACCGGTGCCACGCCGGATTGGCTTGTCGACGAAAACCGCGACAGCCACGTTCCCCAACCGGGGGGTTTGGTCGGCGCGGCGTCGACCGCGACGGCATCATTCGACATCGAGGTTTCTCCCACCAACCGACCGTTGGCCACTCCACCCATATCCCAGCATAATCCCGAGCGTCAGGGTGTGCCTGACAAAACTCGATCCATCGGCCCAATCCCGGCCCGAATTCCCGCACACCAGTTTCCCGCTCGATGGAACACCGCACCCCGCTGTAAGTTTCGATGCAATCGCGGCTTAGGTCGTTGGAAACGCGGCCGCGCAACGGCTAGGATTGTTGTTCCGCAGGTGCCGATTGGTGGCCTTTCGGAGACGGGCGGTTCGAGGAGATCGTCCGACGGGGTGCGGATCGCGGTCCCACCCCCGCATTCCTTCACGGCGGGCCTTCCCGAATACACGCGGGAACTCGCCATTACCCCCCTTGCAGCAACGACTTGAGATCATGGCCAAGAAGACGATTGCCGATGTCGACGTGTCCGGAAAAGCGGTTCTCATGCGGGTGGATTTCAACGTCCCCCTTGACGATGCCTTGACCATCACAGACGACCGCCGCATCACGGAAGCACTTCCGTCGATCAAGTCGGTCCTCGACCGTGGCGGACGTGTGATCCTGATGAGCCATCTCGGTCGCCCCGAAGGGAAGGACCCCGCCGCCGACGCCAAGTACAGTCTCAAGCCGGTCGCCGACCGCCTCAAATCGCTGCTTCCCAACGACATCGTGTTCGCTACCGACACCGTCGGGGCGGACGCCGCCGCCAAGGTGACCGCGTTGAAGAACGGGCAAGTGCTGCTGCTTGAGAACGTCCGCTTCAACAAGGGAGAAAAGAAGGGGGACGCGGATTACGTCGGCGTGCTCGCCAAGTTCGGGGACGTGTACTGCAACGATGCCTTCGGTACCTGTCACCGGACGGAAGGCTCGATGGTGGGCGTACCGAACGCGATGCCCGGCAAGCCGAAGGTCTGCGGGTTCCTTGTCGAGAAGGAAATTCGGTTCCTGTCGGACACCATCGGCAAGCCCGCCCGCCCGTTCGTAGCGATCGTCGGTGGCGCGAAGGTCTCGGACAAGATCAACGTCATCAACAACCTGCTCAAGATTTGCGACAAGGTCCTGATCGGCGGAGCGATGGCCTACACCTTCGCATTGGCCCAAGGGGGCAAACTCGGGAAGAGCCGGGTCGAAGCCGACAAACTCGACCTCGCCAAGGAACTCCTGGCGGCCGGTGGCGACAAACTGCTCCTCCCCCTCGACACTCATTGTGGCGACGCGTTCAACGGCAACTGCAACAAGGTCGTCGTGAAGGCCGGCCAGATTCCGGACACCTATGAAGGCTTCGACATCGGCCCCGAAACGATCGCCAAGTACGCGGATGTCATCAAATCGTCGAAGACGGTTGTGTGGAACGGCCCGATGGGGGTGTTCGAAATGCCGCCGTTCGACAAGGGAACACGCGCGGTGGCGGACGCCATCGTTGCCAGCGGCGCGATCAGCGTCATCGGCGGAGGCGACAGTGCCGCCGCCATCCAGGAATTCGGCCTCGCGGACAAAGTGACCCACGTCAGCACCGGCGGCGGCGCCAGCCTCGAAATGCTCGAAGGCAAGAAATTCGCGGCGGTCGAACTGCTGGATGACAAGTAGGACCGGGAATTCCGAGTCTCGGGGACGAACTTCAAAACAGGCCGGATGGCGCGAGCGCCATCCGGCCTGTTTCGCTTTCCTGCGCAGCTCTTGAAGCGCAAGCCGCTCAATGGCACACTAAATAGTCGAAATGTCTTTTTTTGAGTCCTCGCGTCACTTCGCCCTTTCCGGGAATTGGTCGTGCCAAGCCATTCGGTTGCAACTCGCTTCGTCACAACCTTCATGGCCATTGTGCTTTGCGCCTGCGCCAACGACTTCGCAGGGCTGGGCCGGCCTGACCTTGCGGCTGCCGACGAAAAGCCGACAGCCAAAGCAACCGGTGCCGACAAACTGGCCGAACAGCGCGGCGAACTGATGCGTCGGCTTGTGGGCGAACTGGAAATCTCCTCGGACGAAACGGGGTTTCCCGCGCGTTTCGAGCCTCGTCCGATCTTCCGCTACTCCGACCCTGCCCGTGGGGCGGTGGCGGGTTCGGTTTGGCGGTTGGGAGCCGAGGGGCGTCCCAAGGCGCTCCTCGCGTTGGAGTTGAATCGGCTGACGAAGGGGCGCCCCAACGTGCTGCTCGAGTACGGGTCGCTGACGACGACTCCGTTTCGCATGGTGTCTTCCGAAATCCGCTGGACTCCATCGCGAACGCTGTATGAGTTTCAGCCGCTGAACGATATGCCCCCGCCGGAAACATCCGCGCCGCGGCGATTGATCCAGATGCGAGCGGCCGCGAATCGCTTCTCCGGTAGCGAGGTTCAAAGCGGTGAACGCTTTGAATTACGACTCGTGCCGCAACCCGTAGACCGCTACGTCCCTTCCCGGTCCCGGAACGCGGACGGAGCGATTTTCCTGTTCGCGTTCGGCACCAATCCAGAAATCGTGTTGCTTCTGGAGTCGGACGAATCGTCTTGGCGGTACGCGGTCGGCCGCATGACCGGTGCCGAAATCATCGAAATGGCGCTGGACGGCAAACCTGTTTGGACGGCTCTTCCTCTCGAAGAGGGTCCCCAAGCCCCCTACACCTACATCGAAAGTCGGCGAGAGGTCCTCATCCCCGGCTTCGATGCGCAAGGGAAAGAAATCGCCGACCGCGCGGCCAGCTCCGACCCAAAATGAGGCGAGTGCCCCCCGCGACTCCGTTCGCCGTCGGGCTTGCCCGACGTGCGCCCTCCGCGTCGCCAGCGCGCTGCTCACCTTGATCCCAATCGGCGAATTGGGGTATTCCCCGTCTTCTTCCGCGCGGAAACGCTGTACAGGTCTGCGCCGTCGCCGATGTGGCAAGGATGCTTCATGTCGTTCTCCTCCGGGAATCTGTCGCCGCACGCCTCGATTTCGCCCCAAACGCCGGCTCGTTCGCCTCAACCCCTGGCGGACTCCTGGGCCGACTCGGCGCGAACGATTGCGATCTGGGGGGTGTGTTTGACGGTCGCGGGCATGCTGGCATTCGGCGTTGATCTGCCGCTATCGCGCTGGCTGGTTCGCGACGACGGGCTGTTGGCATTCGACCGCGTCATCGAAGCGACGGAAGCGTTCGGCCACGCCACGACGGTGATCCTGATCGTGTTTGCCGTGGCGATGGCGGACGCCACCAACCGCCGCTCGTGGCCGCGTCTCCTCGCCGCGTCGCTTGGCGCGGGTTTGGTGGCCGACATTTTCAAGGCGTGTGTTTCGCGACTTCGCCCCTACGACGGCGGATTCGGACAAGCCGAGGTCTGGGACACGTTCCAGGGCTTTTTGCCGATCCTCACCGGTGCCCCCAAAGGTCACAGCTTCCCGTCCGCGCATGTCGCGGTGGCGGCGGGACTGGCGCTCGCACTGGCCACGCTCTACCCCAAGGGGCGCACCGCGTTCGGATTGATCGTCGCGGGTGTCGCACTACAGCGGGTCGAGACCGGCGCGCATTTCCTCAGCGACACGCTGTTCGGAGCGCTCGTCGGCGGGGCCTGGGCCGCGGTCCTGTTCCATCCGCGATTGTTGGGAAGCACGTTCGACCGTTGGGAGCAGCGCGGCGACCAGGCCGAGGCATCTCCCGTCGCCGTACCCCTCGCAACCGTCGAAACCTTGCCCTTCCCCGCCCCCGCACGAGTCTCGACCGTGCGCTCGCTGTCGGCGGTCATCCCGATCTTCAACGAGGAAGAGAACGTCCCCCGTCTCTACGACGGCCTCGTGCCGGTGCTCGATCGTTTGGGCATCGACTGCGAAATCCTGTTCGTCAACGACGGCTCTTCGGATCGCTCGGCCATTCTTCTGGACGAATTGGCGGCGCGGGATGCACGCGTCAAAGTGGTGCATTTCCGCCGAAACTTCGGTCAGACAGCCGCCATGAGCGCGGGGATTCAAGCGTCGTCCGGCGACGCGGTCGTGTTGCTCGACGGCGATCTGCAGAACGACCCGACCGACATTCCGATGATGCTCGCCAAGTTGGACGAGGGATACGACCTGATCCACGGTTGGCGCAAGGATCGGCACGACCGTTTCCTCGACCGGCGCCTGCCGTCGATGATCGCGAACTGGATCATCTCGAAGGTCACCGGATTCCCGGTGCATGACCTGGGTTGCACGCTCAAGGTGATTCGCGGCGATATCGCGCGGGAGTTGCGTCTCTACGGCGAGATGCACCGGTTCATTCCGATCCTCGCGCATGCCCGCGGCGCGAAGTGCGCGGAAGTCGTCACCAAGCACCACCCCCGGCGGTTCGGCGTGTCGAAGTACGGCATTTCCCGCACGGTACGGGTCATTATGGACCTGATCACCGTGCGGTTCCTGACCCGCTACATGGTCAGTCCGATGCGGTTCTTCGGACAAATGGGATTCGTGTCGCTGGGACTGGGGGCCGCGTCCGGCGTCGCGACGCTCGCGATGAAACTGTTCGGCGGTGTCGACATGACGGGCAATCCGCTGTTGCTGGCCAGTTTCTTCGGCGGCCTGGTGGGCGTGCAGTTCTTCTGCCTGGGCGTCCTGGGGGAAGTGGCCGCGCGGGTCTACTTCCAGGGCAACGGCACCGGCCCGTTCGTGTCGGGGGCCTACACGGTGCGCCGAGTGGTCAACCTGTCGGAAGAAACCGCCGCACGACGAGCGGCGTGAGCGGGTGTGGCAGGTAGCGAAGCGCGCTGCAATTCGGCATTATGTCGCCTAGATTCTCAGCATCCCGTACAGGAAACGAGAATCTGCAAGGCCCCCGCGCGTCTACGCATCCGACGCGGCGAAGGTGAAGGCCTCTCACCACGATAACGGTAGATTTTGGCCATGCCACCAGTCCGGAATCGCATCTTCTTGAGCTATAGCCATCGCGACAAGCATTGGCTCGAAGAATTCCTTTTGATGCTCAACCCGATGTTGAGGTACCAGGTGGACGTACAAACCTGGTCAGACGCCCACATCGAACCTGGGGAGATTTGGAAGGCCAAGATCGACGAAGCCCTGCTTCACTCCCGTATCGCGATCCTTCTTGTGAGCAAGCATTTCCTCAACTCAGAGTTCATTCGCGAGCACGAACTGCCGGCAATACTGGCGATGAGAGACGACGGTCTTGAAGTACTATGGGTGCTGATCGGAAACTGTCCGTGGGAAGAGTCGGAACTCTTCCACATACAGGCGCTGCATGACACATCCAAACCATTGGACTCGCTAACCGAAACGAACCGCGACCTCGCAATCAAGTGCGCCTGTGCATCCATTCGGCACAAGGTCAGACCAACATCAACCGCTCCGCGTAAAACTGTCGCAGCCTCTCCGACGCCTGCTCCGGCGCCCCCCCCCGCCAACGAGTTGCTACTATCCAACCTTCTCTATGCAACGACGGCGATAAACATGGGGTTTATCACCTCACAGAGGTTCACAGAAGTATGTGTCTTGTGGAGCGCCACGCCAACAAAGGAAATTCGCGACTTTCTCCGAGAACACGACATTGATGATCTCGGAAATGCCGAGATCGAGCGTGTCGTGGATCGACTCCTCGCACGTCATGCAGGGAACATTTCCGCAACGTTGAGCGCCGCGACTGACAGTACGTTGCGACAAGCTGCCCGGCAAAGCAATGTCCCCGAGATCGTCGGATCGATGGACGGCCTGTCGGACGACGGAGGCGAAGTCATCGTTCTCCCCACATTGTCGGCTCGTTATGAACGCGGGGAGTTGCATGCGCGCGGAAAACTTGGCCAGATTTGGAGCGCGCGGGACATAGCACTGAATCGCGAGGTCGCCCTCAAAGTTGTGGCGGAGCAGTCGCGGGACTCGGAGGCTGCGCGCCAAAGACTACTCCGTGAGGCCCGCATAGGCGGACGCCTCGAGCATCCATTCATCGTTCCTGTCTACGACGTGGCCGAAGGTGACGATGGTGCGCCATTTTACTCCATGAGAATGCTGCGAGGCCCGACTCTCGCGGATCAGATTGCACGTCACCATCGCGAACGATCCTCGGGGCGCCTGGACCCGCTGGAACGCAGGCGTCTTTTAGACAACTTCAAGGATGTCTGCTTGGCTGTGGCATACGCCCACAAACAAGGGGTGCTGCACCTCGACCTCAAGCCCCAGAATGTTGTGCTTGGCGAGTATGGGGAGGTGTATCTCCTCGATTGGGGGCTATCGCGCGAAGTCCCCATCCTTGGCGAATCGACTTCAAACGGATCAGGAACAACGAAGTTCACTGCTGAAGCGCCGAATACTTCAAATCCGGAGGGACGGTTCGGGACACCCGCCTATATGTCTCCTGAACAAGCTGCGGGACGACCTGACCGCTGTGATGAACGGACCGACGTGTGGGGGTTGGGAGCGATCCTCTACGAACTGCTGACCGGAAAACCACCTCACTCGGACGAGGGAATTCAGGACAACAGTTTCTTCGAGCGAATACAGACGGAGCCGCGCCGACTGCCTGCCGAAATCGGGGGCGGCTCACTGAACCCGCTGTCGCAACTTTGCATGTCAGCGTTGAGCATCGATCCCACCATGCGAATTCCGTCAGCGGAAGACATGGCCATGGCTGTCGAGCGGTGGATAGACGAAGAACCGATGCAACCGTATCGGGCCAACATCGTGACATTCGAGTCTCGACTAACAGAGGATCCGGACCATCCTGCGGTGAACGAAGGGCTAGCGAGAGAGTTGTTTGTGCTTGCGCTTGTCGAGGGGGGCCTGTGCCGGTTCTCGGCGGCCTGCCTCACCATGGCCCGCGCAGAGTCGATCTATCAGGGGCTGTGCGAACGTTTCCCTGCAGACCGGCGACTGAGATCGGCATTGGCCATTTCCAGGATGCACTTTGCTCGACTCATGGAACGAGCGGGCGAGTCGGAACGTGCCGAAGCCATGAAACGCAAGCTCGACTCAGAGATCGAGTCGCTGCAACAAGAGGCGTTGGCGGACGATGATCGCGAGCTTTCAATCGTGATGACTTACTTTGGGCTGCCGATCAAGCCTGCCGAAAAGCCGACTTCCCAAGAGCGTTCAAAGACGGATGCGGCAGACCACACACCGTCGCCCTTGCCGCCCGCCCAAACTGTCAACATTCCGGACTCGATCTTGACAGGGTCGCCTACGTCTCGTTTCGACAAAGTCAGGAGTATTTCACCACATGATATTCCACTCGCCAGAGATTCAGTTTCTGACATAGTTTCACCCGTGACAATCGTTGGCCCAATATCACCACCAGGTTCATCGCGAGTTCTTCCCGAGAATGACTTTTTGGCGCGCGAATACTACGGGGGAAGGTTTCGGGCAATCAAACTGATCGGCACAGGTGGTTCGTCCGAGGTGTTCTTGGCACACGACGGAGAATGTCAACGCCACGTAGCGATAAAGCGGCTGCGTCGCGGAATAGAAAACGATCGCCTCGTTCGAATGCTTGTCGAGGAGGGCAAGATTGTTGCGGGGCTTGCTCACCCAGGGATTCCGGCTGTCTACTCGTTGGGCTTTGATTCGGAAGGCGCTCCTTTTTATGCAATGTCGTATTGCGCGGGCCGCGATCTCGCACACTTGCTTAGTTCGCAGGGGCCTCGAAGCCCGACAGGAACGTCCGTAGAGAAGTCTCAATGGGTGAATTGGTACAACTCTGGAATCAAGGATGCACTACGCGTATTGATTCGGGCCTGCGCAACGATTGAACATGCCCACAGAAATGGGGTGATCCACCGTGACATCAAACCATCGAATATAATGTGGGACAGGAAAAGCGATCAAGTCGTTGTGATTGACTGGGGATTGGCGCTGCTGCGAGATGACTCATCGCCCTATGGGGAACACAATTCCGGCGATATTATCGGAACACTCGGTTACATGAGCCCAGAACAAGCCAAGGGGTGTATCGACGGTATTGATCCCCGTAGCGACATTTATTCAGTCGGCGTCATCTTGTACGAAACCCTAGCGATCCGGCGTCCCATTTTGTTTTCGCATAGCAGTAAAATCCTTGAACTTCTCCGTCTCGTCATCGAAGGAACGTACGATCCGCTTAACCAAACCGCCCCATACGCTCCTCCTGCCCTTCGCCATATCTGCGAAAGGGCGATGCAACTTTCCCCTGAGCGCCGGTATTCGAGTATTGCCGACTTTGCCAGAGATATCGAAAACTGGCTCGAAGGGCGCCCCGTGTCGGTCTACAGGGAAGGGTTATGGCGAAGGGCCGTGCGATGGGCGACCTCTTGGCGCTGTCGCTGACTTGAGCTGACGGTCGCAGACCCGGTTGGCGACGGGGGAGAAGCTTGATCACCGAGAGTGAGATCAACGCTGCGGCGCGTTAGCATATCGTCGTCGTTCGACGCTCTTCGCGGCTGTCGTGTCGCGTCACTCGCAAGTCGCTCTTCCCGGGCAGGGGGTTTCATGTTTCCGGTGCTGTATCAGATCAATGCGCGCGTGTGGCTGTTCGAACTCGGTCAGCGGTTGGGCCGACCGGCGACATTCGACGACGTGCCCGACACGTTCCTCGCGGATGTGGCCGCGCGCGGCTTCGACTGGGTGTGGTGGCTGGGTGTCTGGCAGACCGGACCGCTCAGCCGTGAAATCGCCCGCGAGCATGTGGGCTTGCAGGCGGAGTACCGCCGCGCGTTGCCCGATTTCGCACAAGCGGACGTGGCGGGCTCGCCGTTCGCCATCTCGGACTACGTGGTGCACGTCGACTTCGGTGGTGCCGCGGCGCTGGCGCGGTTACGGGAACGGATGAAGCGGCATGGCTTGAAGCTGCTGCTCGACTTCGTGCCGAACCATCTCTCGCCCGACCACCGTTGGGTGCGCGAACGTCCCGAATACTTCGTGCACGGCACGGCCGAGGCGTTCCACCATGCCCCGCAGAACTATCGTGAATTCGAAACGGCGCGCGGGACGCAGATCCTCGCGCACGGGAGGGACCCGTACTTCGACGGGTGGTCCGACACGGTCCAGCTCAACTATCGACACGCGGGGTGCCGCGCGGCGATGACGCGAGAGCTGTTGCGCGTCGCCGAACAGTGCGACGGCGTGCGCTGCGACATGGCGATGCTGCTGTTGCCGGAAGTGTTTCAGCGGACGTGGGGGGACCTGGGGCTCCCGTCGGACGGAACGCCCCCGGTCGACACCTCTTATTGGCCGGAGGCGATCGCCGAGATTCGCTCGCGCCAGCCGGGGTTTCTGTTCATGGCGGAGGTCTATTGGGACCTCGAATGGACGCTGCAACAGTCGGGGTTCGACTTCACCTACGACAAGCGGTTGTACGACCAGTTGCACGGGCGGGACGCGTCGGGCGCGCGGGGCCATCTGTCAGGAAGCCGTTCGTTTCAGGACCGGTTGGCGCGGTTTTTGGAGAACCACGACGAGCCACGAGCGGCGGGGGTGTTTCCCCGAGGACAACACGAGGCGGCGGCGATCGCCACGTTCTTCGCACCGGGTCTGAAATTCTTCCACGAGGGGCAATTCGAGGGACGGACCGTCAAGCTGCCGATCCAGTTGCGGCGTCGCCCGCACGAAGCGGTCAACGCCGATTTGGCGTCCTTCTATGCGGCGCTTCTGCCGTTGATCCGCGACGAAATCGTGCGGGACGGCGAGTGGAGCTTGGCGGGGGTGCGTGCCGCGTGGGAGGAGAACGGGTCACACGCCGCGTTTATCGCCATGCATTTGCGGCGGGGCGAACGGCATTGGCTGGTCGCGGTGAACTTCGCCGACCACTGGAGCCAATGCTTCGTGGAGTCGCCGGTCTCGGTCGACGAGGGTTGGGGGCGGAGGGCCTTCGAGTTCCGCGACCTGTTGCGCGGCACGGTCTACGAGCGGGAAACGACCGACCTGCTCGCTCGGGGACTGTACCTCGACGTGGAAGGTTGGGGCTTCCACGTCTTCGAAGTCACGGGAGTGTGACGGCGAAGCCCTGAACGGCGGTCGCCCGCCGTGATCGGATTGCGGATGAGGTCCGTCTCGACGGATTGCGATGGCCCGTGGAATCCCATCACGGCCACACCACCACGCGGCTATTTCCCCGCCAAGCGGAAGAACTCGTCTTCGCCGTCGTCACCGGCGGCGCCGGCTTTCTTTCCGGGTGCGCCGCCGCTGCCCCCAGGGGCGGGCGGTTTCGGAATCGCTTTCGCCTTCGGCTTGGCACCGGGGGCGGGAGCACCGGCCTTTTTGGAGGCCAAGGGGAGTTCGAGGATTTCGTCCTCGACGAAGCTGGGCAGAGCGGGGGACGAAGTGCCCGCTCGCGCTGTGGGCTTTTTCGAGGTTGGTGCAGGGGGGGCTGGTGCGGGAGGAGTCAGTGCCGCCGGGGGGGGCAACGGTTTGACGCTTGGCCTCTTCGGAGGTACAGGGGGTGATGCGATGGAGGCGGGAAGCGGCGGCGGCCCCGAAGGAACAGGAGGCGGCACGTTTTTGGCGGCCTGCCCTTTCGGCGGAACCGGCAGTGCAGGGGGTTCGATCAAGATGCTGGGCATGGAACCGGTCCTGTCCGAGGCGACTCCCCCCAACGGGAGCGGCACATCGCTCGATTCGTCGTCCCCCAACAGTACGGGCAACTCGTCGGAATCGTCGCCCGGCGGCGGGATCACGAAGTTCGTCCGCGCGGCAACGCCCGGCACGACCAGGTCGCCCCGCCCTTGAAGGGGCCGCTGACCGGTCGTTCCTCCTGTCGTCGGCATAAGGACGATCGGTTCCTCGTCCTCGAGAACCGGTGCGCGGGACGCGGTTGGCGAGGGGGACAGCGCGGCGGGACGGTCTTTGAGGGTCGGTTCGAGGTCGACCGGCGCGGCCTCGTCCTCCTCCGCAGCGAGGTGGCTGATACGAACGCTTTCGGTTCTCACGAGTTCCGTGGTGACCGCCTTGCCGCTCGCTTTGTCGACCGCCGACACCTGGATGCGGGCGCTGGCGTCGTACGAGATTGTCACGCCGATCTCCGAGTCCACCGGCAGATCCGGCGGGAGTCCGTCGATCACGCATTCGCCAATCTCGACGTGCGGAGCGTCCGCGGAGATGCCACTTTCGACGATCGACAGCCGAACTTTTCGCTGATTGGGAATCACCGTGCCGAAGACATGCTCGCGACTGGCGGGGAGCGGCGTGTTCGGAGGCATCAGGTAAAAAGGAACCCGTGTGTTGGTGGGAACGTCGCGCACCAGAATCCCCAGACCGCGCGCGGCGACGCTCTGTTGGCGGATTTTCGACAGCCTTTGAGTCGCTTCCGTGTTGAGGATCGAGCGGGCGAAATCCCGGTTGGTGAGCAGCATCCCGGCGTAGTAAGTCGCGCCGTGCGCGATGGACAAGTCGGGCGAGAGGCTGGTGTTCAGCGTGCGACCGCTCATCCGCTTGAGCGTTTCGCGAATCATCGGCATCCGTGACGATCCTCCCGTGCTGAGCACGACATCCACGTGCGCCCAGCCCATTTTGTTGTCGGCCAGGAGTTTTCGCGTGATGGCCTCGGTGCGGTCGACCAGCGTCTGCGTGAGGCGTCCAAATTGCTCCTGCTCGACCTGGTAGGTCTTACGTTTGCCCGCGTGCTGAACCATCAGCGCCGCCTTGGGGCGCGCGGTGAGACCGCGCTTGCACTGCTCGACCTCCAACGCCAATTGCTGATAGCTGATCGGGTCTTGCCGCGGGTCGGCTCCGAACTCCCTCGCGAACTGCTTGGAGATCGCCTCCAGCAACGCCGCGTTCCAGTCGATCCCCCCCAGGTGCAGGTCGCCGGAGGTCGCGATCACCCGCACTTCGTTTTGGCGATAGCTCACCAGTGACAGGTCGAACGTCCCGCCCCCCAGGTCATACACCAGAATGCGTTGGTCCTCAGCCAACTCCGTGAACCACAGCCCCTCCGATCCCAACACATAGCAGAGTGCCGCGGCGACCGGTTCGTTGATGATCTCCACCTGCTCCAATCCGGCCATTTGACCCGCGCGGACGGTGTCCCTCCGTTGCAGGTCGCTGAATTGCGCGGGGACGGTCACCACGGCCCGGGTGACCTTGCCGATTCTCGATTCGGCGTCTGCCAACAATTGCCGGATGATCAAGGCCGAGACATCGACGGGGGTGAAGTCCCGTCCGTCGATGGTCCATTTCTTCTCCGCGTCGCCGATCCAGCGTTTGGCGTGCTGCACAACCCGCTCGGGGGCGACGATCGCGTTGCGCAGCGCCTCGACCCCCACCACCGCCTGGCCGGACGGCTCGAACAACACGACGGAGGGAGTGGTTGGCTCCCCGTCCGCATTGGGGATGGAGACGGGCTCCCCCTGCGGGTTCAGATAAGCGATCGACGAATATGTGGTACCCAGGTCGATCCCGACCGCGTGAACCGTGGACATGCGGACTCGCTTTGCAATGTGAGCACGGCACCACCGAGAACCGGGCGCCATCTCGATCCGTCCCGACAAGCGTGTTGTCGGGGCACAATCGTTCCTTCAATCAATGTACGCGGTTGGGGCGGGCGGGACGAACAAGAATCCGCCAGCGGGCGCGCGAAGCCCATCGGCGGGTTGTCATGGCACGCGGAAACGACGCGGAGGCGTCGTCGGGCACCCTCCCGCTGCTCCGATTTCAACGTCGAATCAATGGTCGTTGACGCGAGTGGTGATTACAGTTTGCGTCGCGCCGAGCAGTGCGTCGACATCGACCATCACCGAGAGGAGTCATTGCCATGCGAAACGAATTCGTCGCCAGCCTGATGTTGGCGGGCCTGCTGGGAGGGGGACTGTCATCAGCGCGGGGAGACGAACCCCAAAAAGGGGCCGTGAAGAAAGCCGAGTTGGGGGGCGGTACCGTCCTCGAAACGGTCTACATTCCCCCGGGCGAGTTCTTGATGGGGAGTACCCCCGAGGAAAAACTCTGGGCGACAGGCATCGAGGGGGGAGCGCAAGCGGGAACGGTGCGCGAATCGTACGAAGGACCAAAGCCTCGCCCGATGAAGGTCAAGCACGGCTTTTGGATGGGGCGGACGGAAGTGACGGTCGGCCAGTTCAAGAAGTTCGTCGAGGCGACCGGCTACGTCACCGACGCCGAAAAGCCCGGTGGAAAGACCCAGTGCTTCAACCCGAAATGGACCCATTACAACCTGACCACCAAAGTCACCCACCCGTGGGAACCGATGGCCGGAAAGAGCTGGCGCGATCCCAACTTCCAATTCCCCATGCGCGATGAATTCCCGGTGGTGTGCGTGAGCTGGTTCGATGGGCGGGCGTTTGGCGAGTGGCTCACCAAACACGAACGCGCCGCCGGACGCCTGCCGGAGGGACTGGAATACCGTCTGCCCGTCGAGGCCGAGTGGGAGTACGCCTGCCGCGGCGGCAGCAAAGAGTGCACGGCGTTCTGGTGGGGGAACGAACTGGCCGACGGCGAGGGACGCTTCAACATTTCGGCGGTCGACTTCCTGCCGGATCGCAAGCAGAAATGGCCGTTGTCGAGTGCTCCCTGGAGCGACGGCTTTTCGTTTGTGGCGCCCGCCGACCACTTCGGCGAGCGGGGACGCAACGGCTTCGGCATGGCCGACATGTGCGGCAACGTCTGGGAAGTGGTCCTGGACCACTTCGATCCACTGGGGGGGCATGAGGAATTGCTGGTCGCCAAGGAGAACTACCGCCCGGTTTGTCGCGGGGGCAACTATTTCGATGTGCCCGGCAACGCCCGGTGCGCGGTCCGCCTGGGCTTGGCCGGGCCCCGCTACTCCGACTCGCGCGACGGATTCCGGATTTGCCTGGGACCAACGCGAACCGTCGCCGCGATCAAGGAATGACGGCGTAAGCGGCGGAGAGACCTGTCGTCACAAACGAGCCTGCCCGGCGTCCATCGAGGGCAGGCTCGTTCGCGACATGACAGTGTGGGGAACTGGCGTGAGCGGTGCCGCGGCGAGCCTTGCCGGAAAGTGCCTTCGGACACATTCCCCTTGTCGGCGTAGGACAAGAGCGCTAACATTCAGTTGTCATGAAACTCCGTTGATGGGTTTCCGTGTTGTCGAGGGACCGTGTTCCGGCTTCGCAATCCAATCCTCTGCTTCCTGATGGTGGCGGTCGCCCTTCCTTCGGGGTGGTTCGACCGGGATTGCTGCTGCGCCGAGGCCACGCGAGATTCCCTTGAGTGTCGCACGGCTGGATTGCAGGCATCCGGAGAAGAGACTCCGAACGCACCCCGTGCCTGTTGCGCAAAGCGCAAGGTCAACCGGTCCCCCCTCCTGACGGAACGCGCGGAGACATCGGGCACGACGGTGTCGCACCGTTGCCGCTGCCATTTCGAGCCGCGCCCCGTTGATGGCCGTTTGCGGTCCGCCGCCCGCCTGGAAGTCGCGGCTTCCGATTCGCAATGCGCCGCAGTATGGACGGCAGACGCGGTCTTGCCGTGGGTTTCGCCTTTGCAGGCTATGGGAATCCTCCTCGACTGCGCTCATCCACCGGATGCGTCGGCACGCCGCCTTGCGCGGCTCTGCCGTTGGGTGGTGTGAGTCGAAGGGTTGTGTGAGACGCCGCGCGTCTCCAACCGTGCGTTGTTGCCCGATTCCCCGCCGGAGTCGCCCGCGAATTGTGTTTGCGGTGTGTTCTCAGTGCGGGAGAAAAGTGGTCCGTCCCGGATGTGGACCCGTGTGTTCTCGGGATATCCCACCGAGCGGCGGATCGAGTTTGGTCGTCCCGATTCTCTCAGTGCTTTCAGGAACAATCTCATGACTCGTCACGTTTCGTTGGTCTGTGCCCTGTTCGTCTTCGCCCTCACCGCTCAATTCGTCACCGGCGACGACGCGATCACGAAGGCCAAGTGCCCGGTTTCCGGCAAGGCCGCCTCGAAGGATCACGCCGTCGATTACAAGGGAGGCAAGGTGTACCTGTGCTGCGGCGGTTGCCCCGGCGCGTTTGAAAAGGACACCGCCAAGTACGCCGCGAAGGCCAATCACCAACTCGTCCTGACCGGCCAAGCCAAGCAACATGCCTGCCCGCTGACCGGCGGCAAGCTGAACCCCGACACGAAGATCGAAGTCGCCAGCGCGGCCGTCTGCTTCTGCTGCGGCAACTGCAAGGGGAAGGCGGAGAAGGCCAAGGGAGACGAGCAAGTTGAACTCGTCTTCGGTGACAAGTCCTTCGAGAAGGGCTTCAAGGTCGGCGAAAAGAAGTGATTCGACTCGCGCCGCGATCCGTCGTTGTCGGTTCGTGAAAAGCGAACCACCACATCGGCCTCGCGGAGACTACGAATCTTTGAAAACGAAAACGGCCCCGCCCGAAAAACGTCAGGCGGGGCCGTTGTTTTTGGCGTTTCTGTTCCGCTGCGAAAGTCAGTTCCGATCCACGACGACGACGCGACTTTCGGACTGCCCCTTGCGGACGCGCGTCACCTTCAGGGCGACCTGCTTCCGCAGCGTGTTCCGCTCGAACATCGTTTCGAGTTCCTCGACGCTCCGCACCGGTGTGCGGCCGACTTCCTCGACGACATCATACAACTCGACCTGCCCGGACAGCGGTCCTTGCCGATCCACGTCCAGCACGAGCAGGCCTTGCGCGGGATTGCGGAAACCGAGCTGCGCCGCCAATTCTCCGTCGAGGCTGTGCAAAGTGAGCCCCAAATCTCCGAACCGCGTCCCCATCCCCGGTCGGTCGGGCAGCGAACTCTGCTGATTCTTCTCGGTGCGGTCAACGAGCTGGATTTCGAGCGTCGCCAGTTTCCCGTTGCGCCAGATCGAAACCTTGATCCGTTGGTCCTTGACGATTGGGGTCAGGCTGACGAGGTTGATCAGGTGGTTTTCGTCCTGCACGTCGACGCCGTTGAAAGCCAGCACCACATCGTCCGCGAGAAAATTCGCCTTCGACGCGGGCGAATTCGGTTCGACCCCCGTGACCCGAGCGCCGCGGACCCGGTCCAGCTTGAGCCGTTTGGCCGCGCTCTGATCGAAGTTCGGATCCAGCTTCACCCCCAGATAGGCACGGGTCACCTTGCCCGTCGACACGAGCTGTTCCATCACCGCGCGGACGAGGTTGCTCGGGATGCTGAACCCAATCCCCTCGTTCCCTCCGCTGTTCGAGGCGATCGCAGTGTTGATGCCGATCACGTTTCCTTGCAAATCGATCAGCGGTCCGCCGCTGTTTCCGGGATTGATGGCGGCGTCGGTCTGCAGGAAGTCCTTGTTGAGGACGCCCGAACCATCCCCCAACTCCAGCGATCGGCGCCCCTTGGCGCTGATGATCCCGAGCGTGATCGACTGGCTCAGTCCGAAGGGGCTCCCCACGGCCATCACCAAATGCCCGATGTCGAGCGCGTCGCTATCCCCCCACCGGGCCGGGAGCAAGCCCTCCCCTTCGACCTTGAGCACCGCGACGT
This sequence comes from Planctomycetales bacterium, assembly GCA_044359065.1. Lineage (GTDB taxonomy): Bacteria > Planctomycetota > Planctomycetia > Planctomycetales > Planctomycetaceae > JAIXZD01. The sequence continues at coordinate 34,644 of JBIKMW010000002.1, forward strand.
CTGTCGCCTTGTCCGACCAAACTTGCTTGGGTTGCAAGGCCCGACCATCGTGCAAATGGACGGTGATGTTGTCGAGCTGCGAATCGGCCACCACATGCCCGTTGGTGATGACGTACGTCCCCGCGGCAGTCGCGCTGTTCATCAGCACTCCGGAACCGGTCTCCTCGACCAAGCCGCGACGCGGTACCCGCCGCTCGCTCTGGATGTGCACAACGCTCGGAGCGGTCACCCGCGCGACCTTGGCCAACAGCACATTGGCGTCTTGCAGGCTGTTGCGTCCCCGGAGTTCGTCATACACGCGGCCAGCCGCTTCGGGATCCAAGCCCGCCGCGCGCAATTGACCCGCAGCGAGCCAATCGTGGGCGTGAAATCCGAAAGTCAGGCCCGCCAACAGGGCGGTGGCGGCGAACAACCCGGCTGCGGCACGCGTCATTTGGTCGCTCACTCGGCAATGTGAAAAGTGACTGTCCGACACCACGGGCCGACCCCCCTGACGAGAGTTTCAACCCGTCGCCCGCGAATCTCCCGCGGACCGGAGCCGCGCACATCGCGCTCCGACCCCGACTCCGAATCATAGCATTCGGACCCCTTCGGATTTTCGCATCATTTCCAACCCGCTTGCAGTTCTTCAAGGACGACCGGCTTGTCCCCCTCGTCGTCGGTGCTCACGCCCGGGCTCCACAACCGCAGGCCGGCACGCGGGCTTTCCGACCGGGCGGTCCGCCCCGCGCAACCCGACAACCGCGCGCATTCGACGCAGACCGTCGTGGCGGGGAGGGCCTTGAGCCGCGCCGCCGGAATCTTTTGTCCGCAGTCTTCGCAGACTCCGTACCGGCCCGAGCGCACCAAGTCGATGGCCCGCTCGATCTGGTGCAGTTCGCGCGTCTCGAATGCCGCCAATTGCGAATGGATTTCGCACTGCACGACATCCTGCGCCGCGTCGACCGGGTCGCCGCTGTTGGCGTTGTCGACGTGCGCCTCCCCCAGGTCCCCGTCAATTTGCCGCAGCAACTCGTCGCGACGGGTTTGCAACTCCCTCAACAGCCGATTCGACGATTCGTTCCGATTCATGATTCCCTCCCAGCCGAAGCTTGTCGGCCTCTCCCGAGCTTGTGATGCGTACTCTTGGTGTGACAACGGACGTGCCGGCGCTTGCGATCCCCACAGGTTAAACGAGTGAAACCTAGCTTCGGTTCTTGCCCCGCAAGGGGAAAAAACCGCCGGTTCGCCGCTTGGTTCCCCTTACAATCGTGCTCTCCGTCAATGTCGGTTGCGTGGAATGACGGTCGAACTCAATGTCGGTCGCTTCGCGAGACTCCAGCCAACGCTTGCCGACCGGGCCGAGCGAGAACCGGGTCCGCCACGACCGGCACGATCATCGTAGGCGCCCCAAGGGTGTCCGGCGGCCACGATTTCTCGCCTCCCCACAGCGTCCATTGACGCGAAACCGTCGGATTCCAACGATGACGGCACGTCTCCACGCCGCATCCCGTATTCCCAGGCCACTCGAACGCGCACGATGCCACTCCCTTCCGAGCCACTCGATCCCGAGCGAATTCGTGTGATCGTCGCGACCGACTGCGGCAGCACGACCACCAAAGCGATCCTCATCGAGTTGGTCGACGGCGTGTATCGACAGACGTACCGAGGCGAAGCGCCGACAACGGTCGAGGAGCCGCTGGCCGATGTGACGCTCGGTGTCAGGAATGCCCTCACCGAGTTGCAGGAGTTGTCGGGGCGGCGGCTCGTCGACGAGCGGGGCGAGATCGTTCGGCCCGCGAACGGTCCGCACGGGTGCGACATTTACATCTCGACGTCCAGCGCGGGAGGCGGGCTGCAAATGGTGGTGGCGGGGGTCGTCCGCGAGATGTCCGCCGCGAGCGCCAAGCGGGCCGCGCTGGGGGCCGGGGCAATCGTCATGGAGCAGTTCGCTTCAAACGATCGCCGCAAACCTCACGAGCAAATCCAGCGCATTCGCGAGTTGCGACCGGACATGATCCTGATCGCCGGGGGGACCGACGGCGGCAACGTCAAACAGGTCGTGCAAATCGCCGAACGCATCGCTCCCGCGAAACCACTCCCCCGGTTCGGCGGCGAGTACCGCATGCCGGTGATCTTCGCCGGCAACCGCGAGGCGGCGCCGTTCGTCCAGGAAGTGTTCGGCGACGAGGTGGATTTGTCGATCGTCGACAACCTCCGTCCGGTCCTCGAACTCGAGCACCTCGAACCGGCTCGTGACAAAATCCACGACCTGTTCCTCGAGCACGTCATGGCGCACGCTCCCGGCTACGACCGCCTCATCGCGACTGCCGACGCGCCGATCATGCCCACCCCCGGCGCGGTCGGAAACATCCTCGAGACCATCGCCAAACGAAGGGGGATCAACGTCGTCGGGGTCGACATCGGAGGCGCGACCACCGACGTGTTCAGCGTGTTCGACGGCAAGTTCAACCGCACCGTCAGCGCGAATCTCGGGATGAGTTACTCGATCTCGAACGTGTGCGCCGAAGCGGGTTTCCCCAACATCCTGCGGTGGGTGCACCTCGACATGGACGAGCGGGAACTGCGCAACCGCGTCAAAAACAAGATGATTCGCCCCACCACGATTCCGCAAACCCTCGAATCGCTGGTCTTCGAGCAAGCGGTTTCGCGCGAGGCGCTGCGACTGGCGTATCTCCAGCACAAGGAATTCGCGACCACCCTCAAAGGTGTTCGTCAACAGCGGTCGGTGGGGGACACCTTCTCGCAGCGCGGTTCCGGGCGCTCGCTCGTCGACAACATGCGGCTGGATTTGTTGGTTGCGTCCGGTGGAGTCCTGTCCCACGCACCGCGAATGGAACAGACGGCCGGGATGTTGATCGACGCCTTCGAGCCCGAGGGGTTCACGGTCCTCGCCAAGGACAGCATCTTCATGATGCCCCATCTGGGGGTGTTGGCTTCGGTCCACCCCCGGGCCGCGCTGGAAGTGTTCGAGCGGGACTGTCTTGTCCAGCTGGGAACCTGCGTGGCCCCGGCCGGGGTGGTGCCGGAAGCCGTTTACGACAGTCCCCGTCCCGCGATCTGCTTCCGCTACGAACTCCGGGGGACGGGCGCCGACACGTCCGAAGCGGGCGAACCGCACGTTGGCGAACTCCATCAGGGCGAATTGCGGATTTTGCCGCTTGCGGAGGGGGAGTCACGCGAGTTGACCGTCCACCCGGCCCGCGGCTTCGACTGCGGGGCCGGTCCGGGAAAAACCGTCACCCGCACAGTTTCGGGCGGGACGGTCGGACTGGTGCTCGACGGGCGCGGTCGGCCACTCGCACTCCCGGCCGACCGCTCGCGCAGCCGTCCGCGCGTCGCACGTTGGGTCGAGGAGATGAACTTGTACGGTGTGGAGCGTCCCGTACCCGCAGGCGAAGCATCACGTTGAACAAGGCTGGTTCCGGCTGGCTCGATGATGCGGTGGCACTCCGAGCGTCCCCGTTCCTGGACCGAACCATGAGCCATCTGCGTTGCGTGTTCCGTTTGGTGGCGTGGTCATTCGCGTCGTTGTGGGCGACTCCCGCGGCTTGGGCCGACACGAACAGTGACTTCGCCGAGATCCGCGTGGTCGACGCGGAAACAGGGCGGGGTGTTCCGCTGGTCGAGTTGGAGACGGTCAACGCCCTGCGTTATGTCTCAGACAATGCGGGGCGGATCGCTCTACAAGAACCCGATCTCCTGGGGCGCGAGGTGTTCTTCACCGTGCGCAGCCACGGCTACGAAGTGGCCAAGGATGGTTTCGGCTTTCAGGGCGTCCGGGTGACGCCCCGAATCGGGCAACCCGTGGAGATCAAGGTTTCGCGCAACATGCTGGCGGAACGACTGTGCCGCTTGACGGGCGAGGGGCGGTTTCGCGATTCACGGTTGTTGGGCCACGCGATTCCTGCAGCTCAGACGGAATGGAACGGACGCGTGGCGGGACAGGATTCGATTCAGGCGGTGGTTCATCGCGGCCAAGTCCATTGCTTCTGGGGGGACACCCTGCGGATCGATTATCCCTTGGGCATTTTCCGAACAGCGGGGGCGGTACTTCCCCTACCGGATCCGGTCGATCCACAATCCGACCCCGCGGCGGGACTTCCGTACCGGTACTTCGTGGATTCCAAAACCGGCTTCGCACGCAACATGATGCCCTTGGCCGAGAGGCCGGAGGGAGTGATTTGGATCTTTGGCGTGTGCGTCGTCCCCGACGACGCGGGTATGCCGCGCATCGTCGGGCATTACTCGCGCCGCAAGGGCCTGGCTGACGAGATCGAGCACGGCATCGCGCTGTTCGACGACGACCGGGCGATCTTCGAGCCTGCAAAAGTGTTGCCGCTCACGGAACGATGGCGCTACCCGAACACCAATCCGGTTCGGCATCGTGAAGGGGAGACCGACTGGTTGTACTTCGGAGCGCCCAATCCGAACGTCCGCGTTCGTGCGACGCTCGCGGACGTGCTCGACTCGGATGCCTATGAAGCGTTGTCATGTGCGACCGCCAACGCTCCCGACCAGCCCCAATTGGATTCCGAAGGAAACGCCATCTGGAGTTGGCAAAGCAAATTGCCCCCCGTCGACTCGCAGACCGAGCAGCGCTGGGTCAAGGAACGCAAACTGCGCGAGGAGCGATGTCGATTCCTGCCCGCCAACTCCGCGCGTCCCGTCAAGCGGCTGTCGTTGCACAACGGCAGCGTGCGGTGGAATGCCCATCGCCGCCGCTGGGTGATGGTGGCATGTCAAATCGGCGGCGATGCGTCGCACCTCGGCGAGGTCTGGTACGCCGAATCCGACCACCCCTCCGGACCGTTCCCGGTCGCGACAAAGATCCTCACGCACAACCGGCAGACGTTCTACAACGTCGTGCACCACGATTTCCTTGACCGCGAGGGGGGCCGAGTGATTCACTTCGAGGGAACGTACACGCATGAATTCTCGGGAAACCCCGACAAGACGCCCCGCTACAACTACAACCAAATCCTCTATCGCCTCGACCTCGACGCCCCGGGCCTCCGCGCCGCACAGAGTCGTTGATCGCTGGATGAGTTCGCGGATGACGACCTCACACCCGCCGTGCGATGGCTCTGAGTTCCTCGGCCATCGCGTCGAGTGCCGCGTCGGGATCGACCACCGGATGAAATCCGAAATCCCGTTCGGCCCGCGCGGTCGAATAGAAGTGCGACGTCCCCATTTGCAGCGCCAGGAACCGCGTCATGGGGGGTTCCGCCTGGAAGCCGCACACGCGATAGACCCCCTCGAGGACCGCACCCAATCGGTACGCTCCCGCCAACCCGATGCGTTTCTTCACCGGCGGCAGCCCCGCCAACTCCAGAATCCGGTCGATCCACGGCCACATCTCCACCGGCCTGGAGTCGTTCACGAAGTACGCCTTGCCCGCCACCGGCGAACCGGGTGCCAGCTTGTCGGCGGCTTGCAGATGAGCCGCCGCCGCCGTCGCCACATGCACGGTGGATATGCGATTCACTCCGCTTCCCACCCGACGAAGACGGCCGCTCTTCGCGCGGGCGATCAATCGCGGGAACAAATGGTTGTCGCGCGGCCCCCAAATCAGATGCGGCCGTAACGCGCACGTCGACAAACCTTGTTCCCCGTTGGCCTCGAGCACCAGGCGCTCGGCGTGGGCCTTGGATTCCGGATAGGCGCACAAGAACCGGGACGGATATGGCAACGATTCGTCCGCTCCCTCGTGGTGTACTCCCGCGGGACCGACGCCGTTATAGATCACGCTGGGGGAACTCGTATGCACCAGGCGCGACACACCCGCCAGTTGACAGCCGGCGATCACATGGGCCGTGCCGCGCGTGTTGACGGCGAAGTACTCGGACTTCGGCCCCCAAATGCCCGCGATGGCGGCCGTATGGAACACGATGTCGCGCCCCTCGCACGCCCGCGCAACCGCATTCGCATCACGGATATCTCCGCGACACAGTTCGACGTTCATGGCCCGCAGCTCGGGATAATCCCCCCGGCAGAGCACGCGAACTTCGTCCCCCCGTTCCCGAAGCCGCTCCACGATGTAACGGCCCAGGAATCCTCCGCCACCGGTCACAAGCGCTCGCATGGGCGTTCCGCACACTCCAAAAGCCATTCCATCCATTCTCGGTCCCGCGAATCATGCCAAGGGACGCGCCCGTTGTCACTCAGGCTCGCGCGGTTTCGTGTCGGTTGCATGGCTGCGGGGCGGATTGCGGGGCGGATTGGAAAACGACGAGCCAAACACCGCTCTCTCCGCAGCCACGTACTTGCTCGCCCGAAATGACAACGGGGGCGGGAGTCGTCAACGACTCCCGCCCCCGCAGTAAACTCTTCCAAGTGAGCCAACAACTTCATTGTTCGCAACCGGATCCGCAAGAAGGACCCGTGGGTTTCAGAAGTCGCCGATCACTTGTCCGTCGGCCCGACCGAGCAATCGCTCGAACGTGCTGTCGATGAACGGCAGGTGGTCGTTGTTGGTGTTGGAAATCGAGCCCATCTTGTGGTCGATGTTCTCGCTGATGAAGCGCACCCCGCCATCACCGAGCGTCACATGAATCCCTCCCACGTGCTGACTGGAATAACCTCGGGACTGGTGGTCGGCATTGACGACAGTTTGGTTGATCCCCCAATAGGGAATCCCGATCACCGCAAGGCAAGCGCGGCATTGCATGTTGGCGCTGCTCCCGCTGGCCTGAGCCGGGGCGAAACCCAGGGCGTTCGCGGCACCGATGTTCAAGCCTTTGAGGGACCAAGCCCGCTCGCCCATGAGAATCGTGTTGCTCAAACCGTCCGTCACGTCGCGGAACGACACCTTCGAGTTGCACCACGCCACTCCCAATGGCGGGCCCAGTGTGGTGGCGGTCACCAGCATCGCGGGGGTGTTGCTGTCGCCCGTGTCCGCGTTAATGACGTAGTTGGACGTGGCGATGGCAACCGCGGCCGTCCCGTTCCAGCCCAGTCGAGCGTACGTTCCGAATTCGGTCTGCTGGGTCGCATTGGCGCCCAGCGACGAGTTGAAGTTGTTCAGCGAGGGACCGGTGTCGCTGGGACAACGGAATCCGGCCAGCGGCGTGGTGAGGGCGGCCGCAGCCGCACCACCGAGCGCCAGGTTCTGGTCGATGCGACGCGTTCCCGGCTGCAACAGGTTGAACATCGGCGCCTGGTCGATGTACGGGAGGAGAAACGCCCCCCAACTCCAATGCGTCGGATCGCCGTTGGGCACGAGGTACTGGGTGCTCACCCAAGCGGGGGGCATGGTGTTGTAATTGTCGTGGTAGTTGTGGACGGCCAATCCCAACTGCTTCATGTTGTTGCGACATTGCGTGCGGCGGGCCGCCTCGCGGGCTTGCTGGACGGCGGGCAACAGCAACGCGATCAGAATCGCGATGATCGCGATGACCACCAGCAATTCAATCAGTGTGAAGCCCCTGGAACGCATTCGGTTTCGAGACATCAAACAACCCTCCTGGACCAAAAAAGCCCGGGAAAACAACCCGGAATCAAGCCCCATTCGACCGAACTACCTCTTCCACGCGTCAATCGACAACTGGCGGTGGCTTGCTCCCCTTGCCTTTCGCTGCTCCCTCGCCCGACTCCAACTCGAAATCGAACGTGTTGTTCCCTTCCACGACTTCACGATCCAGATCCGTCTTTCCCTGGTACTTCGCTGGGATCGCGTGCGAAGGAGACCCACCCGTCGGCGCCGCGAACGAGACACGGTTGGGACCCGCTTTGCATCCCTTCACACCCGCGACGTAGATCAACTCGTACGTTCCGTCCTTTTCGGTCGTTGCGACCGCAGGTCGTCCCTCCTCCGGTTGAAAGACAACGATCACACCGGCAAGTGGTTCACCGTCAATCGTCACTTTCCCGGTGACGCGACCCAACGGGGGTTGGCCACTACCCCCGCAACCCAAAGTCGAAACCATGACGATTCCGGCCAACACCATCGCAGTGCGGCGATCAATTCGAGAGAGAGAGGACGTAATGACACTCCTTGAATGGGTGCGTGTCCGTGCGAAGTTTGCGAGCGCGATCGCGCGAATTCCGAGCAGATACCTCACGGTAGGCTTTTGCTCGACACCTTGCAAGAATGCATGATGAAATCACGATTCAAACCTTAACTCATGCAAACTTCTTAATACGTCTTATTGCTGAACGTCACGGTGATTCTGCGGCTTTTGCCTTGCAGAACCCAAAGCGTGCGAAGATTCGCCGCCAATCGTTCCTTGAGCGAATTCTAGACGGCAACATTCACTTCGCCCGTCGGTTTTCGCTTTGGTCCCTCTGGCCGACACATCTGACGGCATTTGCCGTGCCGGTTTCCGACGTTCCCGTCAGGCTCGCGTCGCAACCCGGTTCGCTTTTTGCGCGTTTCGCGCCGCGTGCGCTGAGGAGGTCTCGTGATCATGGGCTCCGTCGGGAGTGCTTGGAACTTTCGATTTCTTGGTTAGGTGCGAGCAAAGGCCCACCGATCGTTAGCCCCGCCTCTTACTTCGCCATCGATCAGATACAGGCAAAACCCCATGTTGTACGAACTCGTCCGATTGTACGGTTACACGCTGGCCAGATCCGCCTTGACGCCGGGGGTCATTTTGCTGACCGCCATGACCGGCACGTCCTGCGGTGAAGACCCGTTGTTCCGCGTCCGGCCATACATCCAGAGCCCAACGCCAACTTCCGTCGAAGTCCGATGGTTCACCCCCGATGCAACCCCCGGAACGCTCACCATCGGGGCCGGTGAAGGGCTTCGGAAATGGGGATCGCGGCCCGTACAGGCGACCCCCTTGGCGTTCAGCCCGTTTGGCGACGAGCCGGGTGGCCCCCATCCCGCCGCGCCGTATGTTCACACGGTTGTCGTGGACGGTCTGACCCCCGGTTCCTCCCACGAGTATTGCGTCCGCCAGGGGAACACGGAACACGTTTCGACCTTGAAGACAGCCGCCAAATCGGATTCGGCCATCCGCTTCATGGTGTATGCCGACTCCGAAACCGAACCCGAATCCAGCACCACTCCCCCTGTGGACTGGCCTGTCGGGCCGAACTCCAATCGTCCGGAGGGAGTGACGAAGTACCTGGTCGATCAAACCACGGGGTACCGCGAGAATTTGAAGGTGATCGAATCCCGGCAGCCCGACTTCGTGCTTGTCACAGGAGACCTCGTGGAATCGGGAGGCGAACAGCGCGATTGGGACGAGTTTTGGCGTCACAATGCCGGAGACTTTGGGCATATCGCGTCGTCGGTACCGCTGTTTCCGGCCATCGGCAACCATGAGAATTTCGGTGGTCCTGGACCGTTCGGCGGATACTCCGCCGAGGCTGCGAATTTCGGCGTCGCCAAGTTTCTCGCCTATTTCTCCGTGCCCGACAACCGGGCGTCCGACATCCATCATCGCGGGCGATACTACCGCGTCGATTTCGGTCCGATTGCCTTGATCACGCTCGACAGCAGCGACGGCCACCCCTCCAACAGCGTGCAAGACACCAACCACAACCTCGACGGGTCGCACGCTCCCGACTTCAATCCGGGGTCCGAACAGTTCGAATGGCTCGAACGACAGTTGGTCGAGGCCCAAAAGACGGCCCGATTCACGTTCGTGCAGTACCACCACACCGCCTATGGTTCCGGTCCACACAGCGTTCCGTTTGGGGCCGAGAATTTTTCCGGTCAATCGGGTCGCGCGCTGCGTGTGATCGAGCCGCTGCTGCACCGATACGGCGTGGACGCTGTGTTCTCCGGCCATGACGAAATGCTCGAACGCTCGAGTTCCCTCGGGACGGAGGCACTCCCTTCGGGCGAGTCGCGCCCCCGCGAAATCCCTTACTACGACTCGGGCGTCGGTGGCGACGGGCTACGCGGTCCGGCGCCGAATTTCGATAATCCCAAGCGGCGGTTCCTTGCCCATGACGACGCGCCGGAAGTCTGGTCGGGAAAACGCCTGATTCACGGCGGCAAGCACTACGGGCACCTTGAAGTGAACGTGATCCCACCCGCGACCGCCGGCGCCCCCTGGACCGCGACGATTGTTCCGGTGCACGCCTTCCCCGTCACCGACGAAGAGGGGCTGGTGACCGGGTTCGAGCGCCGGGAGTACGCGGACAAGGTCACACTGGTCGAATAGTCGAGCCGGACGCGAGTCCGCATCCCCAAGCGAACGCTCTCAGGACCGCGGGTATGTGGGAAGCCGCCGTTATCGGCGAACGTCCCCTTCCCGCTTACCGGTTTGGTACAGGGGCAGAAAGCGGTAGTACACTTCCAGACACAGCGTGCTCGTCGCCGTCGAAAAAACGCGGCCGCCGTAGTCACCCCACGGCGCGCGAGGGTCCCAACTCCCTGCCGCGTGCCCGTCCTTCCGCTGATCGGCCACCAACGTGTCGCGCAGCGTGTTGTTCCACGCCATCCACGTCGCACGGTCGCCGTTGTGGTACACGGCCAATGTTCCGTAGTACCAATAGTAGAGGTCGTAATCCTGCCGGTTGGGGGCGTTTTGCAGCAGGTACGACATCGCTTCCAGGCTTGCGGGGGACTTGGAATTCGCGAGGCCCAGAATCTGGCGGCTGTACTGCGCCTCGGCGGTCATGGAGGGCCGGACGCGAGTGTCTTGCGCGAAACCTCCGTAGGCGGCCAGTCCCCCGGCGTTCCCTTGGGCGTTGCGCGCCAAAAATCCCGCCGCGCGGTCGAAATGCTCCAGGGGTACGGCGACCCCTGCCATCGCCGCGCTGCGCAAGGCCATCAATTGCCAGCCGAACAGGCTCATGTCCCCCACGGTGGCGGCTCCGTCGTACCGCCAACCGCCGTCACGCAGTTGCGCCGCCAGAATAAATCCCACCCCGCGTTCCAACGGTTCGCGCAGCGTCGCGTCCCCCGTCATCGCGTAGGCTTCCCCGAGTGCGATCGTCGCCATGCCGTGACAGTACATGCGGGCATAGCGGGCCGCCTTGCCCCCCAAAAAGCCATCCGTCCCCTGCTGCCGGACGAGCCAGCGAATGGCCCGGTCGACGGTGTCCGCGTACGGACCGTCCACCGCCGTGTGACCTGCTCCGAGAAACGCCAGAAGCGACAGCGCCGTCACGCCCGAGTCCGCTTCGATGCCGGATTTTTGACGTTCGGGAACGTCGAGCGATGCGTCGGTCGGGTCGCGCCCCAGCCCTGCAAGTCCGCCGCATTCCTTGCCGGGAGGACACATGCGGGTGAAACCGTCCGCATCCCAGAACCCTTCTTCACTTTGGTGGGCCGCCAACCACCGCAGGCTGCGCTCGACCGCCAATTCCGAGGCCTCCGTCGCCCCCATTTCGACCGCCAGTTTCTTCCGCTGAGGAAGTCCGCGGAGGCGGTACGTCGCCGGAACGCGCGACCCCGCACCCACCGCCGCCAATTCCTCGCGCACGGCCGGGGGAAGCGCGGCCGCCGAACCGGCGGGCAAACTCGAAATCACGGCCAAGCCGGGGGCCTGGGAACCGTCAACCGTACCTTGTCGGCCCGATCGCAGGTCGACTCCCGCCGCACCCCGCTTGGTGTCGCGTAGCGGTCCCCCTCGGGAGAACATGCCTCCCCCTGCGGTGCCTTGAGATGGGGCGGCGGTACCTTCCAGGCCGACCCCCTCCGCGACCGGAATCGGTTTGGAGGCGAGGGCGGCGCTCGGTCGCCCGCCGTCCGAACCCGCTCGCCTGGCGGCATCGGGCGAGTCTTCCCGACGGGGAATCTCGACCAACGGAATGCGCTCGTTCGCCGCCACGGAATTCGCTGCCGGCGCACGCGACATGCGCGACGGTTCCGCGGTGGGTTTGCCACTGTTTTCCCGTGCGGCTCGCCCCGGCACCGCGCTTCCCCCCGCTTCCGCCCGCGCGTCGGCCGTCTCCTCGGCGATCTTGGAGGTCTCCGCGCCGGCCGGATCGGGACGCTTCACATCCTCGCGCCGAGCCGCCGCCGGATCCGTCGGAGCGGGTCGTGCCCCGACCAAGGCGGGGCTAACCGACGCGACTTCGATGGCCGTCGACCGCTCGCGTTCCGGCAACTTCGCGGCCGGAACATCGACCAAGTCCTTCTCCAACCGCGAGATCGCTTCGCGTTCGCTCTCCGGCAGTCGGTCCCAACTCGGTCTCGATTTCGACTTCGCCGGCGATCGGTCGCGATCCGATTCCACGACCACGCGGCGAATCGGAATCCGTTCCGCCTTGGCGACCGCAGCGGCACCGCTGGCGATGTGCACGGTCGTCGTCCACAGTCCGCCAACCATGTGGATCAGTAGCGACAGGGCAATGGCCTTGCCGGTCACGTTGCTCTCACCCCAGCGGGTGTACAGCATCCGCACCAGCAAGACCGTCGCCACGAACAGTCCGCTCCAGGCGGTCGACAGTTCCCAGTTGTCGACGACGCTCGTCCCCAAGCCGCGCAACCAAGGGAGTTGCGGTTCAAGCCACTCCAACCCCGCCACCGCCAACGGGGGTCGCATCTCGGACACCGCCGGAATCATGATCCACCGCCGGAGGCGCCATCGCCCGCTTGCGCCGCAAGGGCGTAATTGCGAATTCCCACCTCTTGGCACACCGCGAACACTTCCGCCAGGAGTTGCACCGTTCCGTGACCGTCCGCCCGGACCAACACCGCCTGTTCCTCGTAACGGGACCGCGCGGCGGCCAGGTCGTCCCGCAATTCGGCGAAGGACAAATCCCGTCCCGCGATCACGACGCGTCCGTTGGCGAACAGGTTGATAATGATTTCGTCGGGGGGGGCGGTCAGTGGCTGTGCGTGGGCGACTTCGGGGAGTTGCACGTCGAACTGCCGCTCCATGTCGGCGAACCGCGTTCCCACCATGAAAAAGATGATGAGATTGAACACGACGTCGATCATCGGCGTCAGATTCAATTGCGGCTCTTCCAGGTCATGCATCTTCAGCGGCATGGCGGGCTCGCGATTGCGGGACGGGGATTATGCTTTGTCAGGCGCTGCACCGAGTCTCGTGCACCCCGTCGCGGAGATCGCAGGATTTCCGCCGCACGTGAACCCGCTCATTCCATCTTCGCTCGCTCCAAAACGAGCCTTCCACGAACACAACAGACAACTCGCAATCGATCAAGTCGCCACCGGTTTTCGTTCCCGGGACTCCTTGACCTCTTTCTTGTCGACGGGATCGGGTTTCGCACGCGCTGTACGAGTGGACGGGAGCGGATCCGCCAAGCCTTCGAGCGAAATGAGGTTCACCACCCGTTGGGCCAACAGGTCCATATCGACCACCAGGGAGTCCACCACACCGATCAAATACATGTAAACGATCAGCGCCGGGATCGCGACCGCCAACCCCGCCGCCGTCGTGATGAGCGCCACGCCGATGCCGCCGGCCAATTGCTCGGCCTTGCCCATCGCCGAACTCGACGCAATCTGGTTGAAGCACATGATCATGCCGACGACCGTCCCGAACAGCCCGAGCAGGGGGGAGATCGTCGCCACCGCGTTGATGACACGCAGGTTCTTCCGCAGTTGACTCACCTGGCGCTCGCCGCCGTCGATGATCGACTGTTCGACCTCGACACTTGGTTTGCCCCATTTGCGGACGCCGTGCGCGAAAATCTGCGCGACCGGACTGCCGTTCTCCTCGCACAACCGCAGCGCGGCGTCCCGTTCGAGTTTGCCGTTCTCCAGATGCTCGATGAATCGCGTCACGAAATCGCGCGGCACGACGCGTCCGCGGCGCAGCATCACGAGTCGTTCAAAACCGATGGCCAGCGCGATCAGCGAACACAGGCCGATCGGAATCATCACCGGACCACCCGCGATGATGATGCCCCACAGGTCGCTCGGAATCGTCTGGGGTGCCACGCGCACGGGAACGGCGGGAGCCGGCGGAGCGACCGGTGCGGGGGTCCGGAGCACATCGCCGTCCGCTGCGGGCCCCTGTCCCAGCGCCACGCTCGCCCACAGCACGGAGCAGGCCAGCGCCGCGCGGAACGCGTCCCGTCCACGTCGGTCCGGAGAGAGTCGCGGCGGGATAATCATGATCGATCCTTAATCGCTCCCGACCGGGCCGTCTCGGACGAGGTCAATCGCCCCGTCCCGTGACCCCGCTCAAGACACGGTCCGTCGCCACAGTTTCCGCACATCTCCGTCCAAACACGGTGGAACGGGTCGTACCTTGCACGCATCGCCCACCCAAAGTCTGAAGGATGAGGCGCGGCTGCTTACGGCTTTTTGCGCACCTCGACCAATCGCTCCCGAGCTTTGGGGGCCATTTCATGATCGGCATACGTCTGCAACAGGTTTTCGTAAGTGCGGGCCGCTTCGGCCCATTCCCCCAAAGCTTCGTGACACGTCCCCGCCTGGTACAGAGCGAGACCTTGCCACTTGGGGAATTTGTAACGGATTTCCGTCGTCAGATAGGCTTTGACCGCCGACGCATAATTCTTTTCAAACAGAAACGACTCGGCGACCTCGAATTGGCAACGGGCGGCAGTCTCCGTCAACCGGCCATTCGGGTCTTCCACGACCTTTTGAAAGATCGCCCGAGCTTCGGGGAACTTCGCCTGGGCCTTAAGGCCTCGACCGCGCACCTCTTCGACCTGGTACAGGTTCTTGACCCCCGGCACCGCCGCGTACTCCTTCGACAACGCGTCCAACCCGGCGTAGTCCTTCAGACGGAACAACGATTCCGCGAGCAAGACCCACATCCTCGGAAACCATTCCGCCGCCGACACTTGTCCATCGCTCGCTCGGGACTTGAGCACCACGAAGCGGTCGCGAGCCGCCTCGAACTCCCCCAACTCGAATGCGGCTTCCCCGACGGTGAAGTCCGTGTCGAGCTTCCAACGCCCTTCCGGGTACTTCTCCAACAAAGCCGTCGCCGACGTTTTGACCTCGGCCCATTTCTTTTCGACCGCCAGGATCCGCAGCAGTTGGTAAGCGCCGCGCTGTTTGACGACATCGTCCGACTTGGCATCGGCCACCAGCGCCTCGAAATCGCCACGCGCCCCCGCAATGTCGCCGTTCACCAACCGGCTCTCCGCCAACACCAAACGGGCGTTGTCCGCCAGCGGACTGGCGGGAAATCGCTTCACAAGCAGCTCAAACACCTCGTCCGCTTTGACGAAGTTGCGCGCCTCGTAGTTCACCGTCGCCCATTCGTCGAGCAGTTGATCCACCTCGGGACGATCCTGAAAGCGTTCGGCCACCCCGGCATAGGCGGCATTGCTCTGTTCGATCTTGCCTTGCTTGGCCGTCAGTCGCGCCAGTTGCAAACCGGCGACATAGGCTTGGTCGGAGGTGCCGTATTTGTCGAACACCGCCTGAAACAACGGCAATGCCTCGGCGGTTTTCCCGGCGTCTTGCAAGGCGGTCGCCCGCATGCACGACGCTTCCGCACACAGTTTGTCGTCGGGATACTCCGCGGCGAACGAGCCGAACGCCACGGCCGCCTCGTCAAAGCGACGTTGCTTGTGAATCGACCAAGCCAATTCCAACATGCCGCGAGACCGTAGCGCGTCCTCCTTCGGCCCCGCCGCCACCCGCGCGAACGCCTTCTCGGCCCACGCGAAGTCCCCCGCATTGAACGCCGCTTCCCCCGCCTCGAAATCCGCGCGGGACACCTCCGGACGGCCCGGATACTTTTCCCGCAGCGCGGCCAACACGGGTTCGGCGTCGGTCGCTTGTCCTGCCTCCACCAGAGCCAGCGCCTTCATCGCCAGGGCGGCGGGGGCACGGTCACCCATCCCCTTCAAATAGCCGTCAGCGGACGCCACCACTGTCAACAACCGTTCGTTGCGCGGGCCGGGTGGATCGCGCGGAAGCGCCCGTCCGAGGGCAAGCTGACTCGTGCCCCGTACCAGCCACGCGTCCTGGAACTCTGCCGTGAGTTGTCCTTTCGAGAGCTGCTCGACCAGGGGTTCGGTCAACGCCACCACTTCGGCATGTCGACCGGAACGTTGTTGCGCGGAAGCCAAAACGTAACGTGCTTCCGCTTGAACCAGGGGATCGGTGGACGACAGCGCTGCGGTGAGCGGTGCGATCGCCGCTTCGGGCTGATTGCGCTCGATTGCCAACCGACCGCGCAGCACTCCCACGCGGTCGCCCATTTTGTGGGCGGGATACTCCTTCTCCAAACGGGCAAGAAGCGGCTCGACATCGTCCCAAGCCTTCTCCAGCATCGCGCACGTGGCGGCAGCGACGAGCGAGGCCTCGGCGAATTGTCCTTTGGGGAAGCGCTGTGCAACCTCCAAATGGAGCTTCTTCGCGACCGGCGCGTTGGAACGTCGCTGTTCGCTGTCGGCCTGGTGGTACAGGAATTTTTCAGCGACGGGATTCTCGCCCGCCGTCTTCACTCCGTCCTCGAACACTGCCGCCGCTTTGGCGAAGTCCCCCGCCCCCTTCCAGGAGAAACCACTCCACAACCGGCCGTCCGTGGCGTATTTAGGGTCCTTCGCCGCCGCCTCGAACTCAACCGATGCCTCGGCAAATCGGCCGAGCTGATACAAGGCAAACCCGTGATTGAGGTGGCCCAGCGGCAGAAACGGACTGCCGGAAAAATTCGTGGCCAGCGTCTTGAACGCTTGCGTCGCCTCGGCATAGCGACCGTCGTCGTAATGGCGGATGCCGACGCTCAACTGCGCCTCGGCGGCGCGGACACCCGCGGGGTTGGCCGCCAATTCGGTGTACAAAGCCAACGACTCGGGAAACTTCTTCTGTCCTTCCCAAGCGCGGGCCAAGCCGAACTTCGCATCTTCCGCCAACACGCCGTTGGGGTGGGTCTTGAGCGAGCGTTGAAACAGTTCCACCGCCGCGTCGAGCCGCTTGCCCCGGAACGCACACTCCCCCAGCATCGGAATCGCACGTTCCAACAGCGGGTCTTCCGGCGCCCCTTTGACGAACTCCCCCAATTCGGCGTCCGCCGCGGGGAAATCGTTCGCCAGAAAACTCGCGTAACCCGTCCAATATGCCGCTTCGAGCTTTCGCGGGCTGGTGGGATGTTGTTTGGCGAACGTTCGCAGCGTTTCGCGGGCCTTGGGGTAGTCCTCGGCGTTGAAGTACGTCAACCCCAGGTAATACTTGGCTCGCTCGGCATTGGGGTGCTCGGGCGCGGCCTTGAGGAAACCCTCGAAGGTCTCCGCCGCGAGCTTCCACCGCCCTTTGTTGTACAACCCGACCGCCAATTTGTAGTCGTCGAGCGGATCGGCGGCGAGCACTGGCGAAACGGCGCAAAAGAGCGCCCAACACGCAATCCCCAGCCACGTACCCTGTCGAGGACGGTGGGGATGACGACGGGGCGAACCGATTCCCGGAACGGTCGCCGGGCGGACATCGGGACGTGCTGCGCGGGAACGACGCTGCTCGGACATTTCCGGCCTGACTTGCAAATCCGACAAACCACCCGGTGATCGAATCGTCTCGAAATCGACCACTGTCCGGGGAAATCGACTCTTCATCGGCCTCCTGCACGACCAGTCATTGTACGACTGCGAAAATCGTTCCATCAAGAGGCTGTTCCGCGGTGGCGACCATTCGCCGCTCCCGCCGAACGGGAATGCCGGTTGGGAAAGTCGAGGGGGCGGGACCCGCGTCGATTGGAGAAATCGATGGAATTCCACGCACCGCCATGTCGCATCTTGGAGATCGACACCAAGCGCGGAAGCGGTTTTTTCAGCCCGGGATGAGGTATTCGATGCCCATCCGTCACGGTTCCCCGTGGCGCGGTTCTCCTGGAGGACTCGCATTGGAGCAACTGCTACTCGGCGACTCTCGCCAGAGGCACTCGCGGGCGATCGTCAGGGCGGTTGACCGAGATATTGGGCAGTTCACATCGACGACCCGTCACCAGTTTTTCGAGGACGCCAGGCATTTCGCGAGTTTCGACGGATTCGGGCACGGCGTAGAATGCGATGTGTCAAGGCGTCACACCACCGGAGATTCTCATGGCCGGTCTCGCTCCTCAAAAAATCGTGACGGAAGAATTTGCGACAGTCTCTCCCAGTCCGGACGACACCCTGCTGGCACGCGAATCCAGCCGCCTGTTGGCGTCCCGCGAGATCGGTGAGGGGGAGAGCGTGCGAGTTCAGTTCCAACAAGGGGAAAGCGACACGGAATCGGTCACGGTGCCGGCGTCCGCCGTGCGGTTGTTTCTGCAAGTGCTCGCGGAGATGTCGGAAGGCCATGCCGTCACATTGATGCCCGCTCGCGCCGAACTGACCGCTCAACAAGTCGCCGACCTGTTGAATGTGTCCCGCCCCCACGCCGTCCAGCTGCTTGACGAGGGCAAGATTCCATCACGCTTCGTCGGAGAGTACCGCCGCGTCCGACTCGACGATGTCCTGGATTTCAAACGGATTGACGACGCAGCGCGCGCCTTGGTGCTCGACCAGCTCTCGGCGGAGGCCCAGGAATTGGGGATGGGTTACTGAGACGCCGGGAACCTTGGTGCATGGCGCCTCGACATGGATGCTCCGGTTACCGCCGTCTACGACGCGAACGTCTTGTTTCCGGCACCACTTCGCGATCTGCTCGTTCGCGTGGCGCAGGCCGGGTTGGTGCGGGCCCGCTGGACCGAAACGATTCACGACGAATGGACGCGCGGCGTGTTGGCGGCCAATCCGCGGCTGTCGCCCGAGCGATTGGCGCGAACGCGAAATCTGATGAACGCGGCCATTCGGGATTGTCTGGTGACCGGATACGACGACCTGACCGAATCCCTGTCTCTTCCTGATCGTGATGATCGCCATGTGCTCGCGGCAGCCATCCGCGCTGCGGCGGGCGTGATCGTGACGTTCAATCTGAAGGACTTCCCCGCCGCCGAACTCGCCAGATACGGCATTGAAGCGAGGTACCCGGACGACTTCCTCGCGTCGTTGTGCGAAGCCTTTCCCGGGGCGATGAACGCGGCATTTCGACGGCAAAGGGAGGGTTTGACGAATCCGCCGCTGACCGCCCAGGAACTGCTGGCCATTCTTGAGAACCAGGGATTGAAGCGAACCGTGGCCCGAATTCGGCCAATGGCGGACCTGCCGTGAGGGCGGGTCGAGGATCGAGAATCGAGAATCGAATGGCCGCCTTTCGCCCCCCCAAAGAACGACAGCGGGTTCCCGAAACATTGTGTTCCGGGAACCCGCCGGGTTCTTGCGCCAAGAGTGACAACCGGCTCTTCGACGCGAGGATCGGCGTCGCAAGCGGGGGGCCGCGTCAGTAGCTGGCCCCTTCCGGACCCGCACAGCGGATGAAGTGGTCGTGGTCGACGTAGACGACTTCGATCGTCTGGTCGGTGTGCGAGAACGGGATCGGCCAATCGGACCGCAGCGTCTTGTCGAAGTAGACCGTGCACTTGTAGTGGCACTTGTGCAGGCGGGCCGGACCAACCAGCGGAATGAACCGGCACTCGCCGATCGAGTCGACGATCGGTTCGACCACCATCCGCACGTTGCTCCGCGAGGTTTCCGCGAGGAACGGCATTCCGCCCGCGGTGTCGTCGGGAAGCGCCCGCATGACTTCGTCGGGGGAGGGGGTGTCGACACAGAACAGCGGGGCGTTTTCCCCTTCCACCGGGTCGAGCACCGGCGCCTTGCCGTACCGCTCTTCTTCCCAGTAGGCGTCTTCGATCAATTGGCTGAAGTACGGGCTGATCGGAATGATCGGCGGGAGCACGAAAAAGCGATGGAGCCCCAGTGCCGTGTTGAATCCCTGGCCCACCAGTTTGCAACCGGAAGACGTACCCGTCAGCAATCCCAGGGCGATGAGAAACGCCACACGCTTCCAGGCGGTTCGCAGACCGTTCATTCGCATGTCTCCGCGGTCGGGGCGGGAGCCGTTCCGACGGGAACGGTCACACCCAACGAAGGGGTTGTCCCTCGTGTTATCGACCTGCGGAGTACGCGGACTTGTGAGAATCTGACGACTGTGAGGAATTTTCCGAGCGGGTTTTCTTGATCGGTGGCGCAGTGCGAAACCTGAATGGCTTTGGGCCCGCTGTCACCCGACGCGCGAGTTTTGAAGTTGCGCTGTTTCTCTCGGGAAGTCGCCGAGAAATCGCAGAGCACTGGTTTTCGTGGTCTCACTCAAAGTCGCAGAGACGCAAATCATTTGTCTTACCCTGCCTCTCCGCGCCTCTGCGTGAGAATGAAAACCCTTGAAATCCTGATGTTCTCAGCGGCTGCGCAGGGAATAGCGCGACTTAAAAACACGTGAGCGAGGGTCGAACGTGAACACGCGTCCCGTCGATGCCTCGCGTGTCCCGCAACGGCGACGCGGACCACATCGTTGACAGACCGCCTTCAACGCACCGGCGGCGTCAACCTGGTGGGGGGGCCGTTCGACAATCGCACGGGGGACGCCCCGTTGACTTCGATCAAATCCCCTTGCAGTCTCGCTTCGAACTGCCTGCGCCCGAGGAGTCCCGCCGGCTTGCCAACCCATTTGGTCAGGTCGAATCCCGCATCCGGTGTCAACCACGCCAGAAACCGCCCTTGGGGCGTGATGAGCCGAAACGGCGGGGCACCGTCCGGACGCTGCGCCGGGGACATCTCCACCAAGCCGGCCCCCACGAACAACGTTCGGCCATCAATGGGAACTTCCTGCCGGGCGGGTGTGGCCGCAACCGGGGTGTTCGACGCAGGGGTGTTCGAGGCTGGAGTGGGCACAACGAGGGCGGTCACCGGCTTTGGAGCGGTTTCCGAAGGACTCGACTCGGCCGCAGCAGCCTTGATCGACTCCGCCGAGGAGCCGCCATCCTCTGCCGTGGGTTTGGTCGAGGGAGTCTTCAGTTTTTCTGCCAGTTCCTTGTCGCGGCGTTCGACAATCAGGGCCAAGCGTCGAAACTCCAGGACATCGTCCCGCTTCCGTTCCCAGGTCTGAATCTGGGCCAATCGGGAGCGGATGTGCTCGACAGCCGATTCGGGCGGCCCCTCGGAGAGCAGCGTCTCGAACTCCGCCCGAATGCCCGTAAACTCCCAAAGCACGCATTCTTCCTCGACCACGCTCCGCAGTTTGGCATCCAACCGTCGCAGTTCTGCGTCGGCGACTTCCGGCGTGAGCGCGCCTTCCTGCGGCGCCGCGTCGGCCGGAATCGCAGGCATGTTGTCCAAGGAGGCGACCGGCTCAGCGTCGCGAGTCGTCGCCGAACCGTTCGCCGGAGATTCCGCGTTGTCGGTCGCGACACCATCCGATTCGGACTCGTCATCGATGCGACGGACTGCGGAGCGCGGGGCAATTGGGAGCCCCGTTTCCGGCACCTCGGCACCGACCGGAACGATGTTTCCCGCAGTAAGGTCCGTGTTGACGAAGGGGTCGGTGCCGGCGGCTGTCTCAATCGGCGTCGAAACGGGAGTGATCGTCTCGGGGAGCGGTTCGGTTTTCGACACGCCATCGGGCGGAAGCTTGTCCGCCGGGACCAGGAATTGCCCCAACACCCAGCGCCATTCGTACTTGGGGGGAGCGATGCGGTACCACAACTCTCGCTGGCCGTTCGCCTCCGCGAGTGTTTTTTCGCCCAGAATGCGAACCGCTTCGCCTTTGCGGAGCGGGCGACTTTCGATGTCGCGAATGTCGCTCTCGTAGCTGCCGACGCGTGCGGCAACTTGCGAAACCGTGACGATGCCCCGCCCATCGGGCGCCCTGTCGATCGCCCGCGCGGGAACCCAACTGAAGCTTCCCGCGGGGGGTTCAATGACGAACCATCCGCCGGGATCGTGGCGCACCACCCGGACGCGATCTCCCGCACGGAGTTTCGACGTGGGGTAATACTTGCGACCGGGGCCGCAGCGCACGGTCACGTCGTCCTCGCGCACGACGGCGTCGTAAGGGCCTTTGCCGGCAGCGGTTTTGGGCGTTGCCATTTTCGGCGCCGTCACCGCCGCGACCGGCGACTTCGCGGCACTCTTGATGTCGATGACCTTCGGCGCGATCGTCCTGGACCGTGCGGACGGCAACGGCGGGGTGGCGAAGATGCTATCCGGAGCGAGCAGACAAGCCGCTCCGCCGAAGAGAATCGCCAAACCCGCTCCACCGCGACGCATGTCCCGCTCCCGCTGGGTGATGCGCACGGCTGTCCGGCCGCGCAATCAGTTGTCGGGCGAAATACTCGAAATCGACGTTTCGGGACAAGACGATTCCGCGATGCCGCACGTCGCTGGCGATCTATTTCGAGGCTCACCGGACCAAGCCAGCGCAGCGAGTTTCCAACGCTCCGTCCGGGAGAACTCCGCCCCCAATCGCGTTTCGGCCTTCATCCAATGACGCAGGCGGGACCATCGAGAGAACGCCGACCGTTGGGAGACCGCCGTCTCGAACGCGTCCAACGTGGAGAGGCCCGCATCGAGTCCCCGCTCCCGCAGGCGATTCGCCAGTCGCCGCGCGAGGCCGGGGGCGGCGGTCAGCGTCGAGCGCGGGTCGCTCGTCCGCCAGCGTCGCCAGGCCGTGGTTGCTCGCGAGAGCAGCCCCGGTGCCCCCACGCTGTTATCCCCGTGCTGGCGATAGTCCACCAATGCGTCGGGCATCCAAACGATGTCTCCCGCCGCCGCCGCCAGCGCCGCCAACCACCAATCGTGCATCGGCGTCTCGTCCGGTTGGGGCGTCGCCAACTCCAACAGCGCGCGATTGACGGCCAATGTGCAACCGGGCACGCGGTTCCCCAGCAAGAACGTCGGCAACAGGCGAGCACTCTCCGCCGGGGCAGCCACCTTCGAGGCGAATGTGCACCCCAAAGAGCGCCCCGCCCGGTCGACCAGTCGGGCGTCGCTGTAAACGAGCGCGGGTTGACCGCCTTCTCCCATCTGTTCGAGACTGTTCAAGGCCGCCAGTTGACGTGCCAGTTTTTCCGGATGCCAAACGTCGTCCTGATCGCAGCAAAACACGACCCCGGCGCCGCGCGACGCGGCTTGGGCGAGCAGTGTTCCGAACGCCCGCGCGGGACCGAGTCTGCCGAGCCGGTCGTCCAGCACTTCGACGCGCGAGTCGAGTTGACGGGCCGAATCGAGTCGCGCCGCTGTGCCGTCCGTCGAACCATCGTCCCGGATCAGCAGGCGCCAGTCGGTCCAGGATTGGCGACCAAGGCTGGCCAACTGTTCCGCGAGAAACTCGCCGCCGTTGAACGTGGCCATGACGATCCACACGCCTCCGATCGGGGCGGACGGACGAGCGGCGATGTTGTGCGCGGCATCGGTCATGTCACCGTGGGACCGGTGTTACCGGACAAGGACAAGCTCCGCCTACGAGAACTCGAGCACCACTTCGCCGCGCGGACCGGACGCATCGGCCGGGGGAAGCGGATCGCGCTCGGGATCGTACCCGCGAAACGCCAATTCCAACATATTCGACGCCAACCAGCAGTCGGTGATGTCGAATCCGGTCTCCAATGCGTCGTGCTCCACGCGGCCCAAGGGCAACCCGTTCAGCAACACGTCGACCGGCACCGCTAATCCGACAAACACCAAACGAACGGTTTCACCGTCGATGTTCTTTGCCGGACGCTGGAACCGCCGCGTGGCGATCCATGTCGCCGACGAGCCGGTCGCTTCGTCCCGCTGGTCGACAGTCCACGGACCACGCAGCCGGATTCGGTGCATCGTCGATCTCGACGGGAAGTCGATCCTCAGGAACATGTCCGACACGAAACGGATGTCGCAGTACGGAAACCACGGAGCGCAAAAAAAGTTCGGCCGGCGGTCCTCCCGGATGGGGGGGAGGGGAGAACCACACGGCCGAACATTGAATCCATAGTCGCGGACGATCAGCTGCCGTACGAAACAGCCTGAATTGATCGCTCAGCGGAGTCTGATAAGCCAGACCAGCCACCGTCAATCGAATTCCCGGAAATCGGCGGAAAAAACCACAAAGCTCCGGTCGCCGCCCGCAGCAATCACTCGGCCCGCATTTTGGCGATGATCGCATCCGCCATCTGGCTGGTGCCGACGGCCGTCGGATCGGTGCGTTGGGCCTTCATGTCGTACGTCACGTCCTTGCCTTCCGCGATGACGGCAGCGACGGCCCGGTCCAACTTCTCAGCGGCGGCCTTTTCGCCAATGTGTTCGAGCATCAGCTTGCCCGACAGGATGAGCGCCGTCGGGTTGACCTTGTTTTGCCCCTTGTACTTGGGAGCGCTACCGTGAACAGCTTCGAACAGCGCGCAGTTCGGGCCGATATTGGCCCCCGGCGCGACCCCCAGGCCGCCGACCAACCCGGCGCACAGGTCGCTCAGGATGTCGCCGTACAGGTTCGACAGCACGATCACATCGTACAACTCGGGCTTCTGCACAAGCTGCATGCACATGTTGTCGATCAGGCGTTCGGTGTATTCGACAGCGCCGTTGGTGGAGGCCACCTTGCCCACCAGTTCGGCATCGGGTTTGACCCCTTCCGCCAGCGACTTGTCCTCGAACTTCGCCCCGTAGGCGGCGGCGACGGCCCGCGTTTCCGCGTACCACAGGCCGTCGGTGAACTTCATGATGTTCGCCTTCGAGACCGAGCAGACCGACTTGCGGCCATGCTTGGCGGCGTATTCAAAGGCGTAATTGCAGATGCGGCGCGTTCCCGTGTACGACATCGGCTTGATGCTGATGCCCGTTTCCTCAAGGCCGGACCCGATCTTCTTGCCGGTGGCGATGCCGTTGATGAACTCGATCAGCTTGGCAGTATCGGGCTTGCCCGCCTCGAACTCGACCCCCGCGTACAGGTCCTCGGTGTTCTCGCGGACGATCACGAGGTCGACCTTGGTGTTCGCGAAGAACGTCCGCACCCCCGGATAAACCCGACACGGGCGGACGCAGGCGTACAGCCCCAGTTCCTGACGCAGGAACACATTGATGCTGCGGAACCCCTTTCCGATCGGGGTCGTCATCGGGGACTTGAGCCCCAACTGGTTCTTGCGCAGCGACGTCAGGACGCGGTCGGGGACTTTCCCCTCCGCCATGATGACTTCGATCCCGCACGGCTGGACATCCCAGTCGATCTTGACGCCGGTGGCGTCAATGACGCGACGGGTGGCCTCCGCGAGTTCGGGGCCGACACCGTCACCGGGGAGCAAAGTCACGTTGTACATCGAAGAGATTCCCGTGGATTTCCCGACACGCGGCGGAGAATCACCGACGGCGCGACGGAATGGCGTCCTGAAACCCGGCCCAAAAACAAGCACAGCGCCCGTTTCGGCCAAACCGGCGAGGCTAACGCAGGGCCGCGCATGGATTCAAGCGCGCCAGTGTTAATTCCCCGGATTCCAAGCTCGGCATGTTTCACCCCCGTCCAGCGAAAGTGTGTTGGTTGAAGCAGGGGTTAACCGCTCACTTCGCGTCAACCTTTCTCCAAAACTCATCGACC
The DNA here is from genome assembly GCA_044359065.1 of Planctomycetales bacterium. Lineage (GTDB taxonomy): Bacteria > Planctomycetota > Planctomycetia > Planctomycetales > Planctomycetaceae > JAIXZD01. The sequence goes on from JBIKMW010000002.1 coordinate 59,920, forward strand.
GGCTTGCGGTTGATCAGTTTCAGAGTCACGAGTGAACGCAGCAATTCCGTGTCCCGGTCCGCGTCGAAACTCAAACTCAGCTCTTGGAGAGCCATTCCCCGCAGCACTGAAAGATCGCGCAGTTGATCGCAACCGACCAAATCCAGGTGTTGCAACGGCATGTCTTGCAGCGGAGACAAATCCCGCACGCGGGTTTTCTCGAGATCCAGGTACTCAAGCGGCATTCCCCGGAGCGGCTCCAGGGACTCGATCTCCGTGGATTTCACACTGAGAATCTCCAGAGACATTCCGGCCAGAAATGACAAGTCCTTCAAGCCCGAGATTTGAGCCATGAACAGCTTCTTGAGCGGCATCCCCTTGAGCACCGAAAGATCGGTCAGTCCGGGATTCTTGTTGCCAGTTTGGCCCGAGATACCCAAATCCTCCAGAGGCATCCCCGCCAGCGGCCCGATGTCGGTGACACCGTTGTAATTCACCTCGAGCCTTCTCAAAGACAACCCGGCCAGCGGTTTCAGGTCCGTGATCCGCGTGTCGGTGGCGATCAGTTCCTTCAACCGCGGTCCCACGACCGGCGAGTAATCGACCAATCCCCGATTCCAGTTGGCGCAGAATCGTTCGATCTCCATCCCGCGCAAGGGAGTCAGATCGAGGAGCAGCCAAGTCTGCAACGCGGGATTCGGACTTCCCGCGCACGTCAGCCCCTTCAGTTTGCCGAATGCACGAAGCGGGGCGACGTTGCGGACGTTCGACGAAAAAAAGCCGACCTCGACCACCTTGCCCCGCTCGATGCGCGTCACCCCGCCGGGCAAGTCGGCCCGACCATGCGACAGCTTGCCGTCGAAGCCGGGATTCAGTTCCACCATCTTCTTCGAGACGGCCTCAAGCAGCTTTTCGGCGGGCAGGTCTTTGACTTCCGCCAGCCATCGGCGGAACTCGGGCGTGTCCCATTCGTTCTTCTCTGTACCCGGTTTGGGTGGCGTGGCGGACATCGCGGCCACCTCCTTCCAGAACTCCGCGACCGGTTTGCCGTTGATCCGCTCCAACGTCTTGAGGGATCGCAGCCAGTCCGTGTCGCGCTGCGCATTGAATTCGATCCTCACTTCCCGAAGCGGCAGTCCCGAGAGCGGCGAGAGGTCGGAAACCTTCGGGCACTTGCATTCAAACTTCGTCAGCGGCAGTCCCTTGAGCGGGGACAAATCGCTCACGCGGGGGCTGGAGAGAATGAGCGCCTTCAGCGTCCGCATGTCCCGCAGCGGCTCCAGGGACTCGACCCCCGTATCCAGAAGGTCGAGGTACTCGAGTGGCAGGCCGGCCAACCCCGACAGATCGACCAATTCCTTTTCCCCACGCAGGCTCAATTGTTTCAGTGGCATCCCCGCGAGCGGAGTGAGGTCCGTGACACCCGGCCCCGGCCCGAAGTAACACAAAAAGAGAGTTTCGAGAGGCATTCCCTTCAGTGGCTGAAGGTCGCGGATGTCGCAGACGTTTACTTCGAGCTTCGACAAAGAGGATCCGCGCAAGGGAGTCAGGTCAGTGACTTTTGTTTCGGAGACTTGCAGTTCCTTCAAACGGGGGCTCACGACTGGCGAAACATCGCGAAGATGGGAATTCCGGTCCGCGCAGAAGCGTTCGATCTCCATCCCCCGCAGAGGAGACAGATCGACCAGTTCGCCCCGAATGGTCCCTTCGGAAGGCCCCAGGCAAGCCACGCCGCGCAGCGTTCCGAACGCGCGGAACGGCGCGATGGTGGTAACATGCGCCGAGATGTATCCAACCTCGACCACTTTTCCGCGCTGGATGACTGGCGTCTTTCCCGGCACATCGTTCCAACTGTGGGCGAGCTTGCCGTCGAAGCCCGGATTGAGCTCAGCCATTTTCTTCGAGACCGCTTCCAGGAGTTTCGCTGCGGGGAGGTCCTTGACATCCGCCAGCCATTGGCGGAACTCGGGGGTGTCCCACTCTCCCGGCTTCGGGGCGGGTCGCGAAGCGTTCGCCGACATCGCGGCCGCCTCTTTCCAGAACTCCGCGACCGGTTTGCCATTGATGGTGCTCAACGACTTGATCCCGCGCAGCACCTGCTCGTCCCGCGCGGGGGAATACTCGATCCACAACGTGGTCAGGGGCAGGTCGGCCAGCGGCGAGCTGTCCGTGAACCGCGTACAAGCGTTGAGGATCAATTCCCGTAGCGGCGCGCCACGCAACGGAGACAGGTCCGCAATCGCCGTCTCGCCAAGGTCGAGGACTTTGAGCGGCATCCCGGCCAGGGGAGAGAAGTCGGAAATCGGCGTTTTGGCCAATTCGAGCTTGTCGATCTTCGATCCGCGCAACGGCTCCAGACTCTCCACCCCTGTGTTGTGGCAGTCCAATCGCGTGAAATTCATCCCCGCCAACGGGGAGAGATCGGTCACACCGGTGTGACCGCGCAAGCTCAGATAGCTGAGCGGCATCCCGCGCAGGGGAGTCAAATCCCGAATGCTGCCGGTTCCGTAGGCGCGATCGACGCACAACCGCTCCAGAGGCATGCCGGCGAGCGCGGACAAATCCGAGACCCCACTCGACATGACTTCCAAGTCACGCAGCTTCAGCCCTCGTAGCTGCGTCAGGTCCTTAAAGGGCGTCTCGGTCATGTACAACACCCGTAGTTCCGGCCCGACGATGGGGGAAACATCCGCTAACCGACGATTGAACCTCCCGCTGAACTGCTCCAAACCCAAACCGCGCAGCGGAGAGAGGTCGACGAGCGCGGTCGATTGGATGTTCTGGACGGACTCCCCCAAGCAGGTGAGGCCCCGCAGTTTTCCGAAAGCCCGGAGCGGAGCGAGATTGGAGACAATGTGCGTGCGCAGCCCGATCTCCACCACCCGGCCGTTCTCGATCACCGGTTCGTAACCGGGGTCGTAGCGGAAGTCATGCGACATTCGCCCATCGAAACCGGGGTTGAGTTCCACCAATTTCTTCGAGACCGCATCGATCAGTTTCCGCGCGGGGAGGTCCTTCACCGCTTCCAACCACGCGCGGAATTCTGGCGTGTCCCAAGCGATGGTCGTCGAGCCGGAAGGAGCCGCTCCGCCGGACGGCTTCCCCTTGGGCGCACTCCCCACGACCCCGCTCAACTCCTGCAATTCCACGCGATGGAACGTGATCGACGTCCATGCGGAAAACAGCCCCACGTAACGCGGGCTCCGCGGTTGCCAATTGGTCGACAGCCGCCTGGGGTTCCCCTCCCACGCGATGACTTCGCGGCCATCGACACTGGCGTTCACCGATCGTTTTCCAACCACCACGCGGAGCGTATGTCGTTCTCCGGCTTGAAAGACCGCTCCGGGGGTCGCGGATTCATTTTCGTTGGCAGATTTCCCGTCGATAAAGCTCAATCCGCACACTGGGGGACCAAACAGATGAAAAGCCACTTCCACCGGGTGACCGTCGACGGGGACCACCAACGCGCACCCGTCGTTGCCGGCGGCGACCTGCTCGACTTCCGCCACCAACTCGAATTCGGGGGGGACCTCGTAGGGAATATCCATGCGTCCTTGCTTTTTGGGGGCATCGGGGCCGACCAACGACTTCCCTTCCCACTTCCACTCGCCATGGAATTCGTTTCTGTAGTGATCGCTGTCGCGCGGCAGTTCCACCAGCGCCAGCAGATCGATCGGCTTCCCGACCTTTTTCGGCGCGGAGGACGGCTTGCTCACGGCGGGCTTCGCCGTACTCACGACAGGCTTCTCGAGCGGCTTCAGCTTGACCGTCAAGGCCTTCTTGCCCCCCCACCCGATCTCGAATTCGTCGGATGTGTACAGCGTGAACCCGGCTTTCCGGACCTTGAGTCGATGCTTCCCCGGATCGATTCCGATCTTGAGAATCCCCTTCTCCCCGGGGCGCGAGACCTCGACGTTTCCCTCGTCGTCGATCACTTCGACCTGCGTATCCTCTTGATCGAGGTCGAGAATCAGCTTCCCCTCGCGGGTGGTGAGCACGATCATCAATCCGGCGAGGAAGGCCACTCCACCGGCGGCGGCCATCCACCACCGCCGCGTGTTCGTCTTTGCCGGGGGGGCGGCCGCTTGGGTTCGGGGGGCGGACTCGACCGCTGCGGCGAGGGCCAGAAGCGAATCGCTCCGCGTTGGCGACATCATGCGGGAGGCGCTTGAGAACGACCCCGTGCTGGAGAGCGACACCCCGCCCCCCTGCGGGTTCAGGACCGCCTCCCCCCGCAAGGCTTCAAGGGCGGCGATCACCTCGGTCATCGTCTGGAACCGGTCGTCCACCTTCTTGGCGACCATTCGGGCGAACAGATCGTCCACGGCGTCGGGAACGTCGCCGCGGACATCGCCCGCGCGGGGAACGCTTCCATCGCGGTGGGCCAGCAGGATTTTCATCACGGTGTCGCCCTGGAACGGCGCTTTCCCCGTGAGCAGGAAGTACAGCGTGCATCCCAGCGAATAGATGTCGGCCCGCGCGTCGGCGGTGCGGGTGTCGAGCGCTTGCTCGGGGGCCATGAATTCGGCCGTCCCCATGATCGTGCCGGTGCTCGTCAAACCGTCGGTCGGCGACTCCTCGACTTCCCCGATGCGGGCCAATCCCATATCGAGGACCTTCACCACCCCCGCCTCGTCTACCAAAAGGTTGGCGGGCTTGATGTCGCGATGCACGACTCCCTTGGCGTGCGCGAACTCCAGACCCCGCGCGGCTTGCAACACAGCGTCGATTGCCGCCGCAACGGGGAGCGGACCGTTCTTCCGCACCCGCACCGCCAGATCCGTTCCGTCGACATACTCCATCACAAGCATCTGCAAGCCCCGCGCTTCGTCGGCGTCGTAGGCCGTCACGATATTCGGGTGCGACAACTTTGCGGCGGCTTTGACCTCGCGATGGAACCGTTTGATCGCCTGCGCGTCGCGCACGAGCTTCGGCGACAGCGTCTTGAGCGCGACGAGCCTCTCCATGCGGATGTGCTCGGCTAGGAACACCGAACCCATCCCCCCCTGACCCAGTCGCTTGACGATCCGGTAGGCTCCCAACTGGAGCCCCGGCACCAGTTCAGCTTCGGTCGGCGTCGCCAGACGGCCGTCCCGCTGCGTGAGTTGTGGCGGCCCGTCGTCGCCGGTGTTTGGGTTCGACAGAAAAGTCGCCTCCGTCGCCGCTGCGACGGGGGCCGCGCCGACCGAAGCGGCGGCGATCGGGGCGGAACTTGCCGCCGGGTGAATGGTGCGGGTTGTTTCCGGGGCGATCTCGATCGAATCCTTCGCGTCGGCCGTCACCTCGGGAGGCGCAGTCGATTCGTCGCTCGTCCTGCCGTCCGCCGATTGTCGCAGTTCCGCACGAATCTCTCCCGTGCGCTGCGCCACCTCGTCCGCCAGCCGCTCGAACGCCGAATCCAGGCGCCCCAGTTCGGCGAGCCCCCCTTCCGCTTCGCGCAACACCGAAATCAGGGAATCGTCCGCGATCGACTCAAGTTCGGGATCGACCCCCTGTTCGAGCCAATAGGCGTGCACAGCCTCCAACTCGTCGTCGGACAGCATTCCGCGCAACGCCCGCAATTCGACTTCCCGACTCGGTTTCGCGGTGCCCGCCATGACCTGCCCCCTCAACGTACCTGACCGCGGTGGGTCCAACCGTGCCTGACGAACCTTGCGCGACGTTCCGCCCCGGACAAATCTCGGGCCTATTCCAGAAACCCGTCAAACTCCCGACGCAACTTCGTCAGGACCCGTGACCGCGCCACGTAGACCGCTCCGGCGCTCATGCCCAATTCGTCCGCCGCGTCGGTCGTCGAGCGACCTTCGACCGTGGTCAACCAAAACGCGCGCCAGACCCGCTCCTCAAACCGATCCCGCAAGAATTCCAACGCCCGCGCGACCACCAGGCGTTGATACTCTTCTTCCCAAAACGCCTCCGCCGGATCTTCGGCCTTGTCGTCCACGGGATTCAGCGCCGCCAACTCCGGGGCCCGCTTGCGACCCCGTTCGCGATAGCGATTCGTCAACACGGTCCGCAGCCAATCGCGAAACCGTCCCTGTTCTTCGCGCCGATACAGCCCGATTTTTCGAACAAGTAGTGCAAACACGTCCTGCACCAGGTCCTGGGCGTCGGTCGAGCTCAACCCCAACCGCTCTGCCCAGGTTCCAAGCACCGGCGTATAAAGTTGCACAAACCTTTGCCAACAGTCCCCGTCGGACGAGGCTTGGATTTCTTCAAGCAGGCTGTGTGACGTGGAAAGCATGAAGGCCGCCCCGAGTGTGCCGTCAACACCAAACACTGCGGTCGCCGACGTCGTAGAACATGGGGGACTTCACGTTCCAGCCGATCCCATCTCACGATATCGGTGCCGCTCCGGACCACGGCGTCTTTGAATGCGACGCGACAAGCTCCGGAGAAAATCAAACTTGGCGAAAAGCGTGCTCACGGTCTCTCGTGAATGGTCGCCACCCGCAAGTCCGCGGGAGGACACCCCGTAGAATGCGCCTCCCCGAGAAAATCTTACACGAAACTCCCGGAATCCGCGCAAATCTGACGTAGTGGGCGGATGCGTCCGGAGACTTGCCTCGCAACGGGCCGAAGGGGATGCAAACGGGAGGCGGCTAGTGCTGGGTCACAGCCGGATGCGGGGGTGCCACGGCTGGCTTGTCCAGCAGTATGAACGACTTGCGACGATCACAACCCCCAAATTCCGTCGTGACAAAGCGCTAGGCCAGCACCCACTCCCGGACCTCAAGCAACCGGGTGACCACGCCGTCGGCCAGTTCCGCCGCCAGGCGGCGATCCGCGTCGTCGGTCTCTTCGGTGGCGAACAGGAGCGTCCCCGCGCCGGCGTTCTTCCCGGCTTGCACGTCGAACAAATAGTCTCCGACCATTACGACTCGGGCGGGGGGCAGGCGCCAGCGATCGCACAGCATGTGGATGGCGGCCGGATCCGGCTTGTGCGGTGCGTCGTCCCGAGTCAGCAGGTCCCGCACAGGCGAACCTAAGCGGCCCAGTGTCAATTCGGCGGCGACGCGGGAATTGCGGGTCACGATCCCCACCGACAACCCCGCCCCCAGCAAATGCTCCAAAAGATCGACGGCTCCGTCGATCCACCAAGCCGTTTCCGCCGCTTCGCGTTCGTGGCGGGCCAAAATCCGCAGGCATCGCTCGGTGGTCGCAGGGTCAGAAATCTTCGCCAGACTTTCCAGCACCGGTTGGTCGAGCGGCAAACCCATCTCGGTCTTCATCGCGACGTAATCCAGCCGCGAATCCACCAGCGTGGCGTCCATGTCGAACACCACTCCCCCGATTGGTTGCGAAAATCGGCCCATGTCTTTGGACTTAGCCCTCTTTCGGAAGAACGCTGGCCGGTCCGACAGCATCGAGGCAACCACCTCGCATGTGCGCGAACCTCCTGTTGAAAAGCCGCGAGTCAGATCGCGAAGTCTTCCTTGCGGTCGAGAATGCGGTCGATCAGCGCTTCCGGCAGGTCGACCGAAAGTTTGTCCGCCGACATCACATCCGTGGGATTGATTCCGCAGTACATCGCCCATGGCCCCAAGTGCCGCCACCGACCGGCGCGCTTCGGTTCGTCGGGCAACACGGGCGTGGTGCAGCGGTTGCAGCCAATCGTCGTAAACCCTTGGGAGTGAAGGGGATTGACGATGACATTGTGCTCTTTGATGTAAGCCCGCAAGTCCTCGGGGGACGTGGTGGCCAACACGTTGACGCGGAGGCAATTCAGGTTCGGGTCGACCGCCAAAATCGGGACCTTCGCCCGTTTCTCGCCATCACTGCGACGGAGGCTGGACAGCATGGCGTCGTACCGGCCGCGCACCTTCAGCAGCGGAGCGGTTTTGCGCATATCGCAGCATTTTTCCTGACCATCCTTGGAAAGGTACAGCACGCCGAATTGCTCGGTTTGCTCCACCATCGTCAGCTCGGGCGTCAAGGAGATGACGTTTTGGCCGTACTCCCGCGCAACGCGGTCGCGGGTTTCGTACGTCTCTTGGAAGTGAACGCCCGTATCCACGAACAGCACGTCCAACCGCAGTCCTTGACGATGGACCATGTGGCACACCGTGGTGCCCGCTTTCTGCATGGCCGACAGGACCGCCAATCGGGAGCCGAAAAGATCGGAAGCCCAGCGAATCAACTGGTCGGAAGAAAAGGCTTCCAGCTTTTGGTTGAGTTCCGCCAGATCCCCCTGTGTGAGCAGGGCCATACCCCGATTCCTCCGGCCGTCGCTTCGGCATCACGAATTCGCGGCCCGAACGCTCGCGAACGATCGGCCTCCCCCGAGGCCGCCCTTGCGAAGCCTTCAAACTCGCTGAAACACTTCCGATTCCGCAGACTCACTCAAGGCCGACTTGTTCGCAAGTCGTGAGCCCCGACAAAAAGGCCGACACCTCAGCCGTCCCCTTGGGAGCGACCCGCCCAGCGTCGTCAGCTGGAAGTTTAGCGGAATGGCGACCAACTCCACAACCGCCGGTGAGCATACGATTTACGCAAAAGGCAAAGGGGGTGCATGGGACCGGGAGTGGCCGTCACCTTCGATCCGGACGTTCCGGACTGTGGGATCGTTGTGACCGGCCCGGCACCGCCGCAAAACCGAACAGGTTGTCGGCCCCACTGTGGCGTTTCGCGACAACGTTCGATTTTGAAACACCGGTGCTGAGCGTCGCGCGATCCCCTGGCAACGGAACGCGCGGGAAGGTTTGAGCGGAATGGGCGCACTGGCGCAAGGTGCCCAACCATGCAAACGACGGATCCCGCTGGTTGTATCCCTTGATTTGGATTGATTTTCGGTTCCGATGGAACCGGATTTGCGATATATTTCTGAAGGCGGTCCATGAACGGGCCGAGTGGTGGGCGGTTTTTGGAATGCGCGATCTTGGCGGGCGCTTCAAAAATGCTGCCCGTCTTCGGGTTGGCTTGAGGAGTTTCCAACGTGAAAGCGATCCCCTCCGCAACGGATGCCGACTTGACGGACGCCGGTCCCACACTGATGGATCGGCTGAGGGAACTCGGATTGGATCGAGCCACCGGGCTGTCGATCAGCTTGGGGTTGCACCTGGTCGCGCTGGCCGCGCTGGCGACGGTGCATATGGCCACGCACCAGTCGACGGTCTCGGAGTTTCTGAGCGCTCTGGAAACGGTTCGCGAGGAGCAGGAGTTCGATGTCGCAATGATCGACCAGGTGGGGGTCGGGACCGATGTGCCGTCGATGACGGGGGGAGCCCCCGCGATGCAGATGGCCCAAAAGGCCCCGGAAGCGCCGGTCGGCCAGAACATCGAACAGGAAATCTCACGCGGTCCCGATGTCTCCGACGGGTCGGACGATGTCACCCCGTCGGGTGACGAAACCCTGCAAAACGTGTCGACCACGGGCAACGGCACCGAGAACGTGCAAGGGGGGACCGAGGGGGCGATCGACCGCCTGACTCTGGAAATTGCTCAGTCGCTGCGGACCAAGAAAACGCTGGTCGTGTGGATGTTCGACGCATCTCTTTCGCTGCGCGATCGTCGCAACATGATCGCCGACCGTTTTGAGAACGTTTACCGGCAACTCGATTCGCTCGAAGTCGGCAAAGACAAGGCGCTGAAGACGGCCGTGGTGACTTGGGGCGAGAAGTTTCAGTTCATGACAGACAAACCGGTCGACGATGTTCGTCCGCTGCTCGGCAAGATCCGCTCGATTCCCGCAGACACCTCGGGCAAGGAGCACATTTTCGCCGCGGTTCAGGCGACTCTGAAGCAATTCCCCAAGCAAAAGAACGAGGGTCGCAACTGCATGCTGATCATCGTCACCGACGAACGGGGTGACGATTACGGATCGAGCGGCGAGAACCTCGACCAGGCGATCCTGCAAGCCCGCCGTCAAGGTTACAAGTGCTACGCGGTGGGGAACGCCTCGTTGTTTGGCCGCGAAAAATCCTACGTTCGCTGGAAATACGACGACGGGTTCGTGGAAGAACTGGAAACGGACGGCGGTCCCGAAACGGTCGCCCCCGAAGCATTGGCGTTGGGATTTTGGGGTGGCCGCGGGGCGGACCTGAGCCGCATGTCGTCGGGCTACGGCCCTTATGCGCTGACCCGGTTGTGCAAGGAGACGGGTGGTCTCTACTTCATCGTCGAAGAGGGGGCCGGGCGGAAATTCGATCCGGCGGTGATGCGCGACTATCAGCCCGAGTACCTGTCCATAAAGGACTACATGCTCAAGCTGAACAAGAACAAGGCGAAGCAAGCGCTCGTCGCGGCCGCTCAGAAGAGCAAGGTCGACAACATCAACCTGCCGAACCTGGTGTTTCCCGCGTACAACGACAACGTGTTGCGGGAAGCCCTGACCGAAGTGCAGCGTCCGGCTGCGGTGATCGACTTCAAGATGAACGAGTTGCACCAGATTTTGGCGCAAGGGGAAAAGGAGCGCGATCGGATCGCCGAACGTCGTTGGCAAGCGGCCTATGACTTAGCGATGGGTCGGGTGTTGGCGATGCGGGCGCGGATCTTCGGCTTCAACCGGATGGCGGCGGAAATGAAGGGGACCCCGAAGTCGTTCACGAAAAAGGAAAGCAACGAGTGGCGGTTGGAACCGTCCAAGAACTCGAACGCCACCCCCGATGTGAAGAAGATCGAAAAGCAAGCGTTGGTGTATCTCAACCGGGTGATAGACCAACATCCGGGCACGCCGTGGGCCGAACTGGCGTCTAAGGAAAAGGACACACCTCTGGGCTGGGAGTGGGTCGAAGCGAAGGGGAACTACGACATCCCCGACCCGAACGAAACGACCGAACAGAAGCGTGTGCGGCTGGCGAAGAAAGAGGAAGAGCGCAAGAAGATGATGCAGAACGCTCCTCCGCCTCGCCCGAAACCGAACCTGTGACCGAGCGTTTGGACGGTTCCCGAGGGGGTCTTTCGCATCGAGAGGGAACCCTCGGTGGTGATCCCGGCGTCGTCATGGGGACGGTGACCGCGCTCCCTCGACCGCGCGGCGCGGATGGGTTGGGGCGAAATGGAATTCTTCGCCGGATCGGGCCTCCTTAACATTGCCCCGCCCGCCGTCACAGATAAGAATTGACTAATGCCCGTTCTCTTCGGGTTTGCCTCGCTCCGATCGCGTCCGTTTCCGTACGCGTGGGTTACTTTCGGCGCTCGTCAGATATGAAACTCCTGAACCGCCAAACCACCGGGTATTTGGTTTCGCTGGCCGTCCATTTGGGGGTTCTGGTCCCCTTGACGTTCGTGACGTTGGCCATCGAACGGGCGGATTTGAAGGTCGCCATCGAGACTCTGTTTGCCGAAGAGCGGCCCGCCGAGGACTTCACGCGGGAGCTGAGCGTCGAGACGGAAGTGTCCGAATCGCTGAACGTCCAGGATGCGGGCGGTTCGGTGTCGGGGGCGATCGGTGGCGGGGGAAGCGGCGGCGGGGGCGGAAGCGGTGCCCAGGCGAAAATCGACGGGTCCGACCAACTCAAGGACGCGCAGGTGGTCGTCAACGTCGGGGCAATCGAAGGCCCCGGCACCGATTCGCTGGGGAGCGACCTGGGCGAAGGGGAAGTCACCGGCGAAGTGGGGGCGGCCGTCGAGGGTTACGGGCCGGCCATGTCGCGGATGGGGCAGGAAATCATCCGCATGATGCGCGAGCAGAAGGTGCTCGTGGTGTGGTTGTTCGACGAGTCGGAGTCGATGGAGGACGACCGTCAGTTCATTCGCGAGTCGTTCCGGCAGATTTACGAGGAATTGGGGATCGCGTCGAAGAAAGACACGTCGATCAAGACCCAAAAGGAACTGCTGCTGACGGCCGTGATGAGCTTCGGCAAGGAAATCACGCCGATCCTCGACAAACCGACGGACGACGAGAAGCTGATTCAGAGCGCGATCGACAAGGTCAAGAACGATCCGTCGGGTAAGGAAATGACGCTGACGGCCATCAACGTGGCGATGGAGAAATTCCGCAAACAAGCGAACGCCCAGAAACGGAAGCTGGTGGTGATCGTCGTGACGGACGAGTCCGGCGACGACGACGCGGAAAACAGCGATGCTTTGGACAAAACCATCGCCAATTGCAAACGGTCGAAAACGCCCATCTACATGCTGGGGCGCGAGGCGATTTTCGGTTACCCCTACGCCCGGATCAATTGGAAGGACCCCGAACTGGGGCTCGACTACTGGCTGCAAATCAATCGCGGCCCCGAGACCCCCGATCCGGAATGCCTGCAATTCGACGGCTTCCACGAGCGACACGACGCGTATCCCAGCGGCTTCGGCCCGTATACCCAGGCACGCCTGTGCAAGGAGACCGGGGGCATCTTCTTTATCCTGCCCAGCGAGGAGCAAAACCTCGTCGGACAGGCCGCGATCGAAAAGCGAAAATTCGCGTTTCTCGACCTGAAGGAGTACAACCCGGAACTCGTGCCGCGTCGCGAGTACCGGCAAGCCCGCGACAAAAGCAAATTCCGCGACGCCATCTGGTCGGTCATCAAGACCCTGAATCCACACCTCGATAAGGAACTGCAGATTCGCGACTGGCACTTCCCGGCGGAGACGGCGAAGTTCCAGGCAGACGCCGGGATCCATGCCAAACGCGCGATGCGGGCGATGGTCCTGCTGAATCAGAGCTTGGCCGAATTGGAGAAGGTGAAAGACCTTCGCGACAAAGAGGATTCCCAGCGCTGGCGGGCGCATTACGATCTGATCACCGCTCAACTGATGGGGTATCGGGTTCGGCTGTTCCAGTACCTGCTGGCCTTGGACCAGATGGTCCGCACCAAGACCACCCCCAAGGACCCGAAGCACAACGAATGGGGCTGTGCCCGTGTGCCGCAGATGCTCCCCCCCACCGACGAGCAGATGAAGCTGACCAAAGTCACTGCCGACGAACTGAAGGAGCAGGAGTCAAAGGCGCGAGCCCAATACGCATTCGTCATCAAAACCCACCCGCGGACGCCGTGGTCCAATCGCGCGGAGTTGGAGCTGAACCAGGGCTTCGGCGTCAATTTCGTCTCGTTCTATCGCGATCAGCGGTACTACGGGCGGAACATCAAGCTGCCGACGCTGTGACCGCGTCGGCGTCGAACCGGGGGGGCGTGACTGCGTTGAGAGCGGATCCCCTTGCGTCTCCGCGCCTCTGCGCGAGACCACAAAGACTGGCGTTTTTCGAGCTTTCGGTGACTCTGCGAAAAGCAGAACGCAACCTCAACACTCATCCGTCGGACTGAATATCTTTTTTCCCGTCCGATGTCGGTCCAATGATGGCCATCGCGCGGGGTGATCGCGGATTCCGTTGGCTTGGTTTCGGCCGTCGGCGACCGCCGGAAATGCGGCCCCGGTTGAAATGCGACTCCCCCGTAACCGCGGCGGGTCCACCCTCTGAACGAGGTCCGCGGCGATTCGGGGGAGTCCGTCGGCGTTGGGTTGTGCGACCAATCACCAGTGCACGCGGCTCAATCCACGGGCAAAGCTTTTGGGCACCTCGCTGTTGCGGTTTTCAGAGAGCTACGGTTTTCGAGACTGGCAGTTCAGGCGCTCGGTTCCGTGGTATCCGCCGCGCCGGCGTCGACCTTGTCGCCAGCCGTCGCCTCTGCCGCGTTGGCTTCGATCGCAGTTTCGGTGTCGCCTGGCACACGGGGGAAGTCCGCTTGGCTTTGCTCGTCGGCGTCCGCCTTAGCTTTCTTTTTCTTCTTCGGCTGTTCGGGCTTGCTGGTGCCTTCGGCGGGAACAGACCCCTTGATGTCGGCGCGAACTTCGTCGAGCGACTTTTCGACCGGCGGCTGCGTGTACGACGAACCCGCCGTGAAGACGCGCCCCCCGCGCGAACCGTGTCCGGGGAACGCGTAGCTTTGGTCCAGACTGCGAATGGCCAGCGCGACTTCACCCAATTCGGCGTTGACCGCCTTCGACGCGACGCTCAGTCCGGCCGTGGCTCCAATGACTGTGATGGTGCCGATGGCGGCGGCCTCGGCGGAGAGCAACGCTCCGAATTCGTCGTTCCAGAAATCCCGAATCCAGGTCATGACAATTCCTCACAGAGGGTGGACTCCGCCCTGCCGGACGTCGAGCGGAGCCCGACACAAATGTTCCGGTTATAGCGGTTGTGAGGATTGTACGGCTGGCGCAAAGAATGTCAAACAGGGCGCTATAAGAAGTTTGCGCAAACGCGAGGCGACTTTCTGACAACGCGTCAGAATTCGCCTTAACACCTTTTTTCAAAAGATGTTGCGGCAGGAATCGTGGAGATTCGACCCGAGGCAGAGGGGGCGATGGAGATCGCCCTCAATGAGGTCCGATTGTCGCCGAGTCCGCCACGCCATTTCCGCATTGGGGCACAGTCGCCATCGGAGAACACGACGGCCTTCCAGTCCGCCCGAGGTCTTCGCAAGACTGGACGACCGCCGCAGGAGCGGCCAACACATCGCGCGATGTCGATGCTCCAGGCTCCGACCCCTGCAATCTCTCACCGCAACTTCTCGCCCCGACTTCCAACATGCGCCGAATCGCTTCGAGCAAAATCGAATGGACAACGGATGAACCGACCGGGACGTTTCAGCGTTTGAGCCCCTTAGTCGGCAATCGAGAAGCCGCTCTTCGGTCTCGGGCTTCCTCGGCGAAGACGGGAAATCCGGAACGAGGGGGCAAGAAGGCTAAAAATTGCTTTACTCGCGGTCGATTGTCTCTACAATGCGACACTCAATGAGTGACCCTTTGGAGGCGATATGCACCGAGATGGTTGAGACCTTTGCCCTTCACCACTGCGAAGAAGAAGTCCGAGATGCGAGCGACGCTCGCGCGGCTTGTTCGGCGCGTGTCGGGGCAACGTTTCCCACGGTGTGTCTTCGTCGTCCCTGTCCGGTGTCGGCTCCGCGAATGGGCGGGGCCAATCCTTGGCTCGGAATATTGAAGGGCAAGAACGGCCTGACTCGCGCCGCTTGCGAACGCAACCGGGCCGAGTTGGCGTTTCTCGAACGAGCGCATCTGGAACGGGCGGGGGCAATGATTGCTCGCCTGCGGACGCTGCTCAATCTCCCGGCGGCGTTCGTCACGGGTGGCTATATCTCCAGGACCATTCTCCGTCGTTGCCTTCGCGTGTTCCGCCTTGCGGCGTCCCGAGCACTCGCAACGCACCTCTATCACAACCTGCACCAGCCGCCTCGCGTCGCTGGGGCATTCCTCGTGTGATAACCCGCTCCTGAGCCGGCAGGCCTTCCGGCTGGTCCTCACGTCCGTCGTGCGTTCCGTGGTCGGGTCGCCCCCCTGTGATGGGGATCGCTCCCTTTCTTTCCAGGCCCCCCCGTCATTTGCCCACGGTTTTCCGCGGTCGCGGTTCGTCCGCCGCGCGGAACATCCCCGGCTACCGGTGTATTCCGGTTTCGGCCTTCGTGGACAAAGCGGTCTTTTTCAAAACGGAGCAGCCATTCCGATGGCCACAGTCCTTGAAGCCCCCGTTTCCACGGAACTCGACACCTCGCTCTCCAACGAGTACCGGGCCGCCACGCCGGTGATCGACTTCGCCAAGGCGAAGGAGCTCGCCGCCGAATACGGTTCGCCGCTGGTTGTGATCTCGCGGTCGGCGGTTCGCCGCAACTACGAGGCGATGAAGGCGGCGTTGCCGCACGTCGAGATGTTCTATGCCGCGAAGTCCAACCCCGCCGGTCCGATCCTGCGGACGTTGGAACAAGCGGGTTCGTCGGTCGATGTTTGCTCGTGGGGCGAGATGCAAGCGGCCCTCGATGCGGGCTTCACGCCCGATCGGATGATTCATACGCACCCCTGCAAGACGCCGGCGAACCTGCTGACGTGCTACAAGGCGGGGCTGCGATGGTTCACGATCGACAACACCTCCGAAGCGGACAAGATCGCCGACCTGACGCCCGACGTGAACGTGCTGATGCGGTTGGCGATGACGTCGCAATCGAGCATGATCAACCTCTCGGCCAAGTTCGGCGCCTCGGACGCGGACGCCCTGCCGATTCTGCGGCACGCCCGGTCGCGCGGCCTGAACGTCAAGGGGCTGTCGTTCCACGTCGGTTCGCAAACGCGGTCACCGGACGACTTCCACGTCGCCCTGTCCCGTGCCCGCCGTGTGTGGGACCGTGCCCGCGACGCGGGAATCGAGTTGGAAGTCCTCGACTTCGGCGGCGGTTTCCCCGCCCCGTATCGGCATGACGCGGTGTTGACGCTGGAGGCTTACTGCCAGTCGGTCGCGCACGCCCTGGAAGCGACGTTCGGCGACCTCCACAACGTCCGGTTCATCGCCGAACCGGGTCGCGGCATGAGCGCCGACACGGCGACTCTGATCACCAGCGTGCTGGGCAAATCGGTTCGCGGCGGAGTGAACTGGTACATCATCGACGACGGCGTGTACGGCTCGTTCTCGGGCCAGGTCTACGACCACGTCGAGTTCCCCTTGCTGGCGGAACGGGCGGACGAACGCGGTACCATGCCGTGCGTCGTCGCTGGGCCGACCTGCGACTCGACGGACGTGGTGTGCCGCGACCAACCGCTGCCGGAACTGGAAGTCGGCGAGTTGCTGCTCGTCCCCACGATGGGCTCGTACACCAACGCCAGCGCGTCGAACTTCAACGGACTTGACATTGCCCGGATTATCGAGGTTGATTGATGTTGTGCATTTCGCGCGGGGCGGGGTTTGCGCCCGCTCCGCCGCAACGTGCAATCGTGAAGCGTGTGTCTGAGACGAGTGGCCCGTCCACAAGGTGATTGAGCCGGTTTCCAACCGAATCCGGGGGTGGCCCCCCCCGATGCACGTCTTCCAAAACCCGTTGTTGAAGAACCCCCCGGAACCGGTCGATTTCGAGCCTGGTCCCCGAGTCAGGGTTCTTCAACACGTTTGGGGGAGGTGCGTCGGTCGGTGCATGGTTCCTCATGCGACCGTGATCGGGGTTGGGTTTGACGGTTGGGGACGGGTGCCGGTGAAACGGGACGTCGGAATTCGGGACGGCGGAACTCGGGACGGTGGAAGGACGCGGCGCGGCGGAGTCCGTGCTTGAGTGTGGCGGGCGGGAGGCCTCGACGAAGCCGGCTTCCCGGGGACGTGATTCCTCGTTGGGCGCTGGCGTCGGCGGGCGTCCCCCCTCGTCGAACGGATCGCATTCCAGGGCGGGAGTGCGCTCCCCGGTGTTGTGTGTCCGCTGTCGCGTGAGCGATCTCGGACGCGTGGGATCGGGTTGGTTCGGTGCGTTCCATACCGGTCTTGCCCCGCAGGCGGTCGGGCGGTTTGGAACTCCGAATGTTCCGCGTCAGTGGCCATGATGGCCGGCCCGATGGCCGGTTCGGAAGGAGGCGTGATGAAGCAAGCGCATTTCGACGGGCGGATTCTGGTGTTGGGCTTTGGCGGAGTGGCGCGATGCACGCTGCCGTTGCTGCTCAAACACCTGGATGTCCCGCGTGATCGCGTCACCGTTTTGGACATGGCCGACATTTCCGACGCCGAAGCGAACCGCGAAAACGCAGGGGTGCGATTCGTGCGCGCCCGGATCACGCGGCGAAACCTGGCGACCGAGTTGTCCAAACATGTCAGCGCCGGCGATCTGCTCGTGGATTTGGCCTGGAACATTTCGTGCGTCGAACTGCTTGAATTCTGCCGCGAACGCGGCGTTCTGTACGTCAACACGTCGGTTGAACTGTGGGACCCGTACGCGGGTGCCGAATCGGTACCCCCAGTGGAACGGACGCTCTACGTCCGTCAGATGGAAATCCGCGACCTGATCTCGCGGTGGGGTGACAACGGCGGTCCGACGGCGGTGTTGGATCACGGGGCGAATCCCGGCCTGGTGTCGCATTTCACCAAACTCGGGCTGCGGGACTTAGCGATGGCGCTCGTCGAGCGCGAGGTGGAGACGGGCCGGCGTTCCGAATTGGAGCGAGCCCTTGCCGACAACGCGTGGAACCGCCTTGCGGCGTTGGCGGGTGTGAAGGTCATCCACATCAGCGAGCTCGACACGCAGTTCGCACGAACGGCGCGGCGCGGCGGCGAGTTCCTCAATACGTGGAGCGTCGAAGGTTTTTACGAAGAGTCGATCGCGCCCGCCGAAATGGGTTGGGGAACGCACGAGCGGTCGCTGCCGTTCGACGGTCACGTCCACACCACCGGCCCGCGCAACCAGATTTGCCTGTCCCGTTTCGGGATGAATACGTTCGTCCGCTCGCGCGTTCCCAGCGGCGAAATCACCGGCATGGTGATTCGCCACGGCGAGGCGTTCTCGATCTCCGAGTTCCTCACGTTGCCGGGCGACGACGGCTCCGTCGCCTACCGCCCGACCGTGCATTACGCCTATTGCCCGTGCGAGGCGGCGTTGGAGTCGATCGCCGAGTTGCGTGAGAACGGTTATCCGCCGCCGAGCGACTGGCGGATCCTGCGGGACGAAATCGCGGGTGGCAAGGACGAATTGGGCGTGCTGTTGATGGGGCACGATCTGAAGTCGTGGTGGACGGGGACCGTGCTGGGGATCGACGAGGCCCGCAAACTCGTTCCGGGCCAGAACGCGACGACGTTGCAGGTGGCGGCGTCGGTGGTCGGGGCCGTGTTATGGATGCTGCGGAACCCCCGCCAAGGTGTGCGGTTGCCCGACGAACTCCCGTGGACGGAGATTCTCGACTTCGCGCGGCCCTACCTCGGGCGGGTGGTCTCCAAGGCGATCGACTGGATGCCCACGGCGCGGGGGACGGATCGTCGCCGCGTGCCGGCATCCGATTCGTCGAACTGGCAATTCGAGGCCTTCGCGGTCGGACATCCGCCACAGCCCAGGTGCGGCCGAGACGCGGGCCTTCCGATATTCCCTCAGGACGCCATCCCGGAGGACGGTACCACCGTGTTGGTGGATGCGCGATAACGCGCCTGCGGAGAGCCACTCCGTTGCGTTGGGGACGGAACTCAAGCCTGGTTCCACCGGCCTGATTCCTCCAGACCGTGGCGGAGTTGTCACGCGCGGCCCAGCAGGCTTATGGCAGCGTGAGGCCTTCACGGATCGCGTAGCGGGCCAGCAGCACCCGGTCGTGGATCCCCAGTTTGTTCATGATCCGGTATTTGTGGCTGTCGACCGACTTCTGCGAGAGGTGCATCAACCGAGCCACCTCTTTGACGCTTTCGCCCCGCGCCAAATGGCGCAAGACCTCGATTTGCCGAGGGGTCAGGCCGTTCAGCGGGTGTTCGTCGCTCAGGCAATGCCGTTTGAGGGCGGCGTCGTACCGCACCCGATCGCGAATCTGCTCGGAGAAGTAGACGTTCCCCTTTGCGGCCTCGCGAAAGGCTTCGAGCAGGGTTTGGCTGCTGTCTCCCTTGAGGACGTAACCTGCGGCATGCACGCGCAGAGCTTGCTCGATCAGTACGTCTGAAGCGAATCCGGTCAGAAATACCACTTTGGTCGCCGGACACCGGGTCTTGAGTTCGAGGGCCAGGTCGAACGCCCCCCGACCAGGCAACTCGACATCCAACGCGACCACATCCGGTTGCGTAGCAACCAGTTGGGGAAGTGCGTCCCCGGCGCTCGACGCGGAACCGACCAGCTCGAAATCGGGCGATTGAGACAGCCGCGCTCGCAGGGAATCCAAGACCAGTTGGTGGTCGTCGATCAGGAACACCCGAATCTGCGAAGTCGTCATTCGGGAAGCCCCCGGAGAACCTTAACTAGCAATCGCGACAGTCGTTTAGGAACATCAAAATCCTGCTGTTTTGTCCGTACCGTGCGGAATCAACCGATTCGCCGTTCGTCCAAGACCCAGGCTAAGCTTAGCGTATCGCCAGAGAGTGAGGGTGGAATGTTGTCGCAAAGTGGGTGGATCGGATGACAATTCCGCTCCTGCGGACGTTGTGCGACCGTCGAACGACTCGGCGACTCATGGGGACGCACGAAACTTGCCGAACGGCACGCGATGCGCAGTCACTTCGACGGCCCCTTGCAGATCGCATGACACATTCCACGTCAGTTTGAAAGTATAGAGGTGTTGTCAAAAAAACCGGCTGCCGCGGCACCGAGCATGTCGCCGACACCTCGACTGCTTCGCTTTGGTTTGTTTCGATTAGGGGAAAACCCTGTCGCAAATCACCTATGAGGGGAATCGATGCGCAACGCAAGCAAAGTCGCTTCTTCTTTTCTTCATCATGAGTCTGGACGGTGAATTGCGGTGGATTCCACCCAGAAATATTACAGGAACGTAACCAATCTTTGGCGCACGAAACTCCGTCGACCGCGCTGAGCCAACGTTGAATTGGTGTTGCCGACTCTTCGAAATGACCTGTCGATTCGTGACTTCTTCGACACACGACCCACCCCTCACCAAAACGCATAAACCACCGTTGAACAAACGTTCTTGCACCCGATAGAATCTTGAGGGGGAAGAGGTCTTTCGTCTCTGATCGAGGTGCGTCGCCATGTTGGAATTGCGTTCCGGCCGGAACCTGACCAATTGCCAAGGGCTCTCGCGGCGCACCGCCCTCAAAGCCGGGGTGCTGGGGCTGTCCGGTTTGGGAATGGGCGACCTGCTCCGCATGCGGGCTGAAGGGAGTGCCGAGAAGAAGGAAACGGCCACGATTCTTCTGTGGCTGGACGGCGGTCCGAGCCAGCTCGAAACCTACGACCCCAAGCCCGAGGCACCGTCCGAGTATCGCGGACCGTGGGGAGCCATCCCCACGAATGTGCCGGGCATGCTCGTTTCCGAGATCCTGCCGCTCCACGCACGGTTCGCCGACCGCATGGCGTTCGTCCGCAGCGTCCACCACGGCACGGGAGACCACTTTGCGGGCGGGCACTGGATGCTGACGGGGAAGTTTGGCTCGACGAGCGTGAGCCTTCCGCAAAAGTATCCTTCGGTCGGTTCGTACGTGTCGAAGGTTCGCGGCCCGAATGCCGCTGGAATGCCTGCCTACGTGGGATTGCCCGCGGCGCAAAGCATCTATCTGTACCCCGGCTATCAGGGGGCCGCGTACCTGGGCGCTTCGTACAACCCGTTCGATGTCGACCGGGAGTACGCGTATCTTGGGGTGAATTACCCACTTCCCTCGAAGGCCCCCGCCTGCCTCGATTCGTTCACCTCTCCCAACGCCAAACAGATGAAAGAGCGCACGGACCTGCTTGGGGGGTTGGACACGCTGTCGCGCAGAGTGGACCGCTCAGGAATGATGGACTCGCTCGACCGTTATCAGCAGCAGGCGATGTCGATGATCCTGGGCGGACGCGCTCGCACGGCGTTCGACATGTCGAAAGAGGACCCGCGGTCCATCGACAAGTACGGGCGCAATCCGTGGGGATATTACACGCTGATGGCTCGCCGCGCCGTCGAGGCGGGGGTGACGTTCGTCACGGTCGACATGCCGCACTGGGACGACCACTCGAACATCGCGGTCGGGCATGGCACGAAACTGAAAGCGGTCGACCAGGCGGTCTTCGCGCTGATGGACGACCTGGTCACCCGCGATTTGATCGACCGCGTGCTGGTGGTGGTGATGGGGGAATTCGGCCGTACGCCCCGGATCAATACCGGTCAACCAGGCATCCCGATTCCGGGTCGCGACCATTGGGGGGACGCGATTTCCGTGATGATGGCCGGGGGAGGCATCAAGGGAGGCCAAGTCGTCGGCCAGACCACGTCCAAGGCGGAGTATCCGGTCGAGCGACCACTCAAACCCGGCGACGTGCTGGCGACGATCTACCGCGTGATGGGGATCGATCCGTCAATGACCTTCAACGACCACGCGGGAAGGCCGGTAGCCATCCTCGACGAAGGGAAACCGATCGCCGAGTTGTTCTAACTCACCGCCCGTAGAAAGCCGGACTGCGGACGGGCCAACTTCCCGGAAGGAAAAGAAGCCCTCGACGGCAACGGGGGCGTCTCACCCGCGCGTCGCCGCCAAGGCCAGCGCGTCGGCGTCGTTCGCTCCCGTCGCCGCGCGGGCCACTTCGTAAGTTCGCGAACCTTCCGCCGCGCTCTCGCACGTGGAAATCGTCCCCGCCCGCGAATCGTCGAGGGCGATCTGGTACAGCCGCCGCCCCGCCGGTGTCGGGTAGCGTCCATCGAGGCATGCCTGACAGATCGAGTCGCGCGGCTTGTCGACCGACTTCGCGATGGACTCGAGCGGCAGATACCGCAGCGAATCGGCTCCCAGCGACTTGGCCATTTCCGCCTCGATCTCCCGCGAGATCGGCTGTCCCTTGAGGAAGCGGGGGGCGAACAACTCCTTCACCGTCGACATGTCGATCCCGTAGAAGCAGGGTGACAGGATCGGCGGACAAGCGACGCGTACGTGCACCTCGCGAGCCAAGCCGCGCTCGCGGATCTGGTGGATCAGCGCTTTCATGGTCGTCGAACGGACGATCGTGTCCTCGACGAGCAGCACCCGCTTGTCCTTGAGAACTTCGGCCAACGGCGTGTACTTCATGCGGACCTTGTCGCCGCGGCTTTTGTTCCCTTCGATGAACGTCCGTCCGACGTAGCGGTTGCGGATCAGTCCTTCGAGGCACGGAATGCCAAGTTTATACGCCATCGCGTCGGCGGCGGCTTTGGCGGTGTCCGGGACGGGGACGACGATCGTGTCGCCAGCGGCGCGGTCGAACTGCAAGGTTTCCGACGCGGCGAGTTCCTCGCCAAGGCTTTTGCGCGACAGGTACACGCTGCGTCCGTCCAGGGTGCTGGCGACGTTCGCGAAGTAGATCCACTCGAAGAAACAGTGCGCCTGTTTGGCGGACGAATCGTACTTCTCGATCCGCATCTCGTCGTTCTCGATGACGATGACCGCGCCGGGTTCGAGGCTGTGAATGCTGTCGGCGCGGAAGCCCAGATTGGAAAGTGCAACACTTTCGCTGGCGGCAGCGAACAGCGAACCCTCGCGGGCATAGCACAGTGGGCGAATGCCGAGCGAATCTCGCGAAACAAACAACCCGCCGAGCGCGTTGATGTACGCAATGTTGTAGGCCCCATCGAATTTCTTCGCGAGAACCGACAGCGTTTCGGCGAAGGTGGGCTTCCGATCGCCCGAAATCTCGTGCGCCAACGCGTGCATGATGACTTCGGTGTCGGTTTCCCGAGCCAGGTGGAAATCATTGCGGGAAACGATTTCGTCCTTGAGTTCCGCGTAATTGGCGAGTTGCCCATTGAACGCGAAGCTGAACCACTTTCCCTTCTGCACGTGGGGCCGCTCGAACGGTTGCGCGTGGTTGCGGTCGTCTTTACCGCAGGTGGCATACCGAACATGCCCGATGGCGGCCGGTCCGGTCATTTCCTTCATGATCGCGTCGAAGCGGTCGGCCTGGTTGAGCTCGAACACCTCGGTGACCGTGCCGACATCCTTGAACGTGTTGAGCAGTTGTGTGCGGTCGTGCTTGTAGCTGGTCATCCCGGCGGCCAATTGGCCGCGGTTCTGAATGTCGAGCAACAACCGGGGCACGACGCGGGCCGCGTTGTCGCGGGAATGGACCGGGTCGCCGTTGGCGTTCTTGACCGCCGGAATGAGCGGGCTGACCGGCCCCCGGCTGAAGTGATAAACCGCGACGATGCCACACTCGTGGTGCAATTCGGCCATGTCGGCGGGCTCTCCGAAGGAACGGGCGAAACCGGTCGCAAACGACGAACAACGATCCACTGCCACGCGAGGCGCGACGGTGGCAAAGTGCGGGAACTTCGTCCAACGGCTTCCGAGAACTGTCGCGGGAGCGCGTCGACACTTTCCGTTGAGGACCAGAGAGTGACGAACCGGACCTTCCATCGACCAACGGTCCGGACACACCCCAATCCGACAGGTGTGAACGGCGCTGTCAGCAACCTTTGGTTCGATGGCGGGGATTTCACGCCGGGCCGTGGGTTCTTCTCAAGTCACAACGAATCGCGTCGACCCCGGGGGAGTCCACAGGCCGTCGGAGCGTGCTTCAGGATGGCGGCCGCGTCTCCCCCCATGCCGTTGAATGATAGCAACCGAAACTTCAAGGACCATGACTCGGCACGGAGTTGCCGCTGTGCGAAAAAGGAGCCACTGCGAGGAGTCGCAAGATCTCCCGCCGGGGAAGCTGCCGAGCGCCAAGAGAACAACTCAAAGTGTTACCCTGTATGGCTTTGCAAACACCTCACCGAACCGTTCCGGTTGATGGGCCGTCGTCCTCTGTGGAAGCTCCAACGCCGTAAGGGACGGGAACTCTCCCCTAACGCCTGCCGGCGAATTCGCCGAATTCCCATCCCCAAGAATCTCGCTCGTCCGAAATTTAATGATTTCGGCTACTCTCGTCCCTCAGCGAGAGCGAGCACCCGGTTCTCGGGGATGCGCGCAACGTATGCGGGTATGTTGAACGGAGATGGATCGCAGTCGCGAAGGACCGGTCGGAGTCGATATGCCGCCACATGACGATGATTCCGTGGATTTGGGCCTGTTGGCGTACGAACGTGGTTGGGTGCCGCGCGAAGCGTTCCTCGGCGCGCTCCGCGCCTGCGCGAGCAATCGCGACTTGGCTATCGGTCGATGGTTGATCGATTCCGGCGCGCTCCGCCCGGAACAATTGGCCCAATTGGCGGAAGCGGCCCGCTCCAGCGACGCACAGCCGCGCGACCAAACGCTGAGTGGTCGCGCGGGCGAAACCCCCCGTCCTGTTCTGGACGCGTCCAGCCTGTCGTCACGCGGTGGAGCAGAATCGAGCGCGTCCGGCAGCGGTTTCGCGGCGATCGCCCCGGCCTTCGTGCCGCGCAGTTCAGCCCCCCCCGCGCCGCGAGCCCCGGTGCCGAGTCCGGTCGAACCTCCGAGAAACATGGATGTCGACGCGACGTTCATTTCGGCGGACTCGGAGTCACATGTCTCCGGTGACGACCAAACGCTGATGTCGGACCATATGCTGGTCGACGACCCCAGCCGTCACGAGGTAACCCTGCCGTCGACCCCTGTTTCCGACATTCCGCTGGACCGGGGATCGCTGAACTTCGGAACGGAGCGATCGGCGTCGCCCGGTTCCGGCCACTCGTCGTCCCCGAGCGGATCGAAGTCGTCGCCTCCGACGCCGACCGCAAGTCCGTCAACAGGCTCGGACGCGCCGACGTTCATCGGCGCAAGAAGCGCGCCCGATGGAGAAGAGTCGGGCTCCGACCCCGGCACGATGGTGTCGATCACCGAGAAATCGGCGGGGGAGGCCGCATTGACGGCCCGTTCGGCCGATCGCTTCATCGACGCCAAGGAGTTCGCGAAGGGGGGGCTGGGGGTTGTGTCGCGGGCGCTGGACCTCGAACTACACCGGACCGTCGCGCTGAAGCAAATCCAGCGCAAGCACCAGCATTCGGAGGACGCCCAGGCCCGCTTCGTGCGCGAGGCGGAAATCACCGGTCAACTCGAGCATCCCGGCGTGGTGCCGGTGTACAGCTTGGGCAAGGATCGCGAGGGACGGCCGTACTACGCGATGAAATTCATCGAAGGGGAAGAGCTGCGCAAGCACGTCGACCGCTTCCACAAGGGGCGGAAACCGGGCCGAGCCGACTTCGATTCGCCGGCGTTTCGTCAAATGCTCAAGTGGTTTGTCAGCGTGTGCGACACCATGCAGTTCGCGCACGACCGCGCGGTGCTGCACCGCGACCTGAAACCGAGCAACGTCATGGTCGGCAAGTACGGCGAAGTGCTGATTGTCGACTGGGGATTGGCAAAGCGCTTGGGGGCTGTCGTCGCCGGCGCCAAGCGCGCGGTCGATCCCGAGGCGACGTTTGTACCGAACGGTCCGCAAGACAGCGCGACGGCACCGGGTTCGACCATGGCCGGGGCGACGATGGGTACGCCGCAGTACATGAGTCCCGAACAGGCAGCCGGGGCGGTCGAGGCGCTCGGCCCCCCCACGGACATCTACGCGCTCGCGGCTACGCTCTACCACATGCTGGCCGGGCAACCCTCGATCTTGCCCGGCCCATTGGGGCAAGTCCTCAAAAAGGTGCGGACGGGGGACATCGTGCGTCCCCGCGAAGTGAATCCCGCCGTGCCCCGCGCGCTCGAAGCGATCTGCCGCAAAGGGATGGCACTCGATCCCGACCTGCGTTATCCCACGGCGCGGGCGCTGGCGGAGGACGTGGAGCGCTGGCTGGCGGACGCGCCGGTGTCGGTCATGCGGGAAGGGATTGCGGACCGGCTGCGCCGTTTCGCGCGCCGGCACAGAACCGCCGTGTTGACGGCCATCGGGGGATTGTTGGCCGTGGCCTTGGTGGCGACCGTGGCGACGGTGCTCATCGCCGCCTCGCGCGACAAGGCCGTGCGCCTGGCGGAGGACAATGGACGACTGGCCGAAAGCGAGGCGGTCGCACGGAAGTCGGCGGAAACATTGGCCGACAAGAACCTCAAACTGGCTGGACAGGAAGCGCTGGCGCGACGCGACGCCGAGTCCGCACGCGACGAGGAACGCCGAGCGAAAGAGGAAGCCGAGGCCCAACGGGCAGTCGCCGAAGACCGTCGACAATTGGCTCTCGCGCAACTGTATGCCAACCAGTTCCAGTCGGCGCAACGCGCCTGGCAGGACGAGCGGTTGGTCGAGGCCCGCCAATTGTTGGCCAATACCGAGCCTGCGCAACGTGGTTGGGAAGCCTCGTTCCTGAACGCTTCGTTCGACTCGCAACGGAAGCTGGCGGGGCGGTTGGAAGATTCGGTGATGTCGGTGGCTGTGTCGCCGGATGCGAAGTCGGCGGCGGTGGTGGGTATCGACGGGACTGTGGCGCTGATTCGTCTCGACGACCTCAAAGAGGTGTGGCGCGTTTCACTCGGTCAGGACAAATTGACCGGCGTGGAGTTCAGCCCCGCCGGTGACAAACTGCTTGTCTGCGGTTGGGACAAAATCTGCCGATTGTTGAAGGTCGACGATGGCGCGGAAGTCGGCGCGTTCGCCAGCCACAAAGGGCAAGTGTCGTCCGCCGCGTTCAGCCCCGACGGAAAATCCGTCGTGTCGGCCGACTTTAGTGGCCGCATCTTCACCTGGGACACGACGACCTTCGCGGATCACGACGCGCTGGGCGAACCGGGGACCGAGTGGCTGGCGGTGACGTGGAGCCCCGACGGGCAATGGATCGCATCGACTTCGGTCGCGGGGGATGTCGTATTGTGGGACGTGAAGTCCGGCTCGAAAGTGCGGGACTTGGCGGGGCACTCGGGTGCCGTTGCGACGGTGGACTTCAGTCCGGACAGCCGCCATTTGGCCACCGGGGGGGACGACCAAACGGTCCGAGTCTGGAATGTGGCCGACGGCACATCAGCCGTCGAGCCTCTCAAGCACACCGCTCCGGTGCGGTGCGTGCGCTACCACGGGGGAGAGGAAATGTTGCTCTCCTCCGGCGACGACCAAGTGGTGCGGGTTTGGCGCGCGAGCACGGGGGCGGAACTCTCCAAACTGCAAGGGGCGAAATCACCCATATTGAGCGTGGCTTCCGGCGGCGCCGGGTCGCGGATCGTGACCGGTTGCGAGAACGGCACCGTCCACTTGTGGGATGTGTCGCGGGCGGGGGCTGTGTTTCCCTGGACGGGGCATCGCGAGCGAGCGGACGCTGTGGCGCTCTCTCCCGACGGGGCGACGGTCGTCACCGCGGGACGCGACCAGCGGGTGCTGATTTGGAACGCCGACGAGGGGACCATTCGTGCCGAAGCGAAGGGGCACGAGCACTACGTGGTTGCGGCGGCAATCTCCCCCGACGGGTTCCGCCTGGCCACGGGAAGTTGGGACAAGACCGTGCGCGTCTGGGACCTGCGCACCGGCGAAGCGATTGGGCAACCGTTTGTCGGCCACAAGGAAAGCGTCTACGCGGTGGCGTGGTCGCACGACGGGACCCGCGTGATCTCCGCAGGGAACGAGGGAGCGTTGCGGTTCTGGGACGCGGCCACGGGAGAATCGCGCGAGTTGGTGTCGCTGAACCACGGACCGGTGCGCTGCCTGGCTCGCTCCGCCGACGGGAGCCGGTTGGCTGTGGGCTGCGAGGACGGGCACGTCGCACTGTTGGCGGCGTCGGGGGGGGAAGTTCAGCGGGAATTCGTCGCGCATCAGGGGCCGGTGTTGTCGGTTTCGTTCGATGCGGCTGGAAAGCGGCTGGTGAGTGGAGGGTCGGGTCCCTCGGATGCATCGAAACCGGGAGCGCGTCCGGTCGGTGTCGCGCGAGTATGGAATGTGGCGACGGGCGAAGAACTCGCCACGCTGGCGGGTCACACCAACCCGGTGGGCGCGGTGTTGTTCAGCCGTGATGGACAGAGAATCTTCACCGCCGGACTGGACGGGGACAACGCGGCTGACCGCGTGCTGAAAGTCTGGAACGGCGTGCGATACAACGAAGTCGCGACGTTTCTGAGCGAGGCGGGAACCTTGCGCGGATTGGCGCTCCACGCGGATGGACTGCGGTTGTTCGCCCCGCGGGCGGACGGCGCGCTGACACTCTGGGACGGGCGGGAGATGAAACGGGACGAGGAGTGACGGGGCGCTGTGGGGACTTCGGTGGACTTGAGTGTGCCCATGAGGGGATAGGACCGAAGGACAATATCGCCAGGTCGACGATGGGCCACACCCAAGTTGACGTCGACGCCTCTTGCATTCGCAACACTAGTTTTGCAAAATGCGGGTTGGCCGGTCGGCGATTCGTTCGTTTCGTGTTTTGTTTCCCTGGATTTTTGGTGCTCAATGCGTCCTTCACCGAGAATGAGGCGTGGTTTCACGCTCATTGAACTCCTGGTCGTGATCGCGATCATCGCGATTCTGATCGCCCTGCTGTTGCCCGCCGTGCAACAAGCCCGCGAAGCGGCTCGTCGCAGCCAGTGTCGCAACAACCTCAAGCAGTTGGGGTTGGCGCTGCACAACTACCACGACAACTTCAAGATGTTTCCCCTGTCGCAGTTGGGGGGGGTGACCGGCCAGTCCGATTGGCGCGGCCACAGCGCGCAGACCATGATTCTGCCGTACATCGACCAGGCGCCGCTGTACAACCGATACAACATGGATGTGTGGGCGTGGTGGGATACGGGGAAGGGCCCTCCGAATGACGCGGCCGGCGGCGCCGCGCATGCCAAGATCCCCGCCTTCCGCTGTCCGTCCAACTCGTCGATCGCCAACGGTCGTCCCGGCAACAATTATCCGGTTTGCGAAGGTGCGAATGGCGGGATGTTCAACGATGGCGTTGCCGGGGGGTACTCGGTGGCCAAGCAAAACGGGATGTTCAACTTGCGCGTCGCGGTTCCGATCGGCGATGTCACGGACGGGACCTCGAACACCATCATGGCGAGCGAGCAGTTGGTCTTCAGCACGAACATCACTCTCGACCCGTTGATTGCCTTGAAGCAGGCCGTGGCCATTCCCGCCGGTTGGGACGGCACATTCCTCACAGCGGCCCAGATCGACGACTGGGGAACCCGTTGCGCAGCGACCGGAACTCGGCGCACGGAAACAGGTCAGTTCTGGAATGTGGGGGTCCACGAACACGGGACCTTCAACACGCTGCTTCCCCCCAACTCCAGGTACCCCAACTGCACCGCGCACTGTGGCGGGTGCGCTCCCGACGGACCGGCGATGCTCGGCGCACGCAGTCTGCATGTGGGCGGAGTGCACTCCCTGTTGGGTGATGGCGGCGTGAAGTTCATTTCGGACAGCATCGACCTGGTGATGTGGCAACGCCTGGGAGCCCGCAACGACGGCAATCCCATCGGCGAATTCTGAGCCGCACCCGAGTCGAAGTCCCCGTCACACCTTGATGTTCATCGAAGCGCGGCGAGCGAGAGCGAGACTCTCGCTCGTCGTGTTTTGTGACCACGAGATGTTTCTCCTTGTAAGTCCGTTTCGTCTGGAACTTCTTATGATCCGCATCGCGAAGAAGGGTTTGATTGTGCTCGGCCTCGGCTCGATCCTCTGCGCAGGGGGTTGCGGGGGGGGACGACTCCCGCCGATCCGTCGAAGTCGAGCGAAGCCGCTCAAGCGTTGAACGGCAAAGACCAAATCCGGGAGCGGCTCAAGATGATCGCCGACTCCGGGTCCCGCGGGAGTGCCGTGTCGGGAATGCGGGCCGGTCTCGACCAATTGAAGGCGACCGACGCCGCCTTGGCCGCCGATTTGCTCAAGGATGTCGACGCGTTGGAGAAGCTCCAGGACGCCGCGAAGATCAAGGCGCTGGCAACCAAGATGATCGAAAAACTCAAATGATCGGCCACCGCGGAGAGAGACGGCGCGCGGTTGTTTTGCCGCGCGCCGTTTATTGCGACTTCCCCGCCCAAGCCGTCAGCGCCAAGCCCGAGAGCGCCAAGTGTGGCACGCATCGGATGGGCTGACGAATCATCTGAAGATGTTCGACCAAAAGGGCTGCGGCGCCGCCGGTAAGCCAGAGATCGAACTCCTCGTCGAGCAGTGCGGTTTGCCGCCGCACCAACTCCGAAATCGCCCCCAACTGTCCCCACACCAAACCGGAAGTGATCGCGGCTTCCGTGTTTCGGCCCGTGGCGGGTATCGGACTTCCGGATAGTGCCTCGCGACCGGGTTGGACGAGCGGCAAGGCCTGGGTGTGATCGCGTAGCGCGCGACCGCCGAGGTCGATGCCCGGCAGGATGGCCCCCCCTTGGAACACGCCCCTCGACACCAGGTCGACCGTGGTCGCGGTGCCGACCGAGACCACCACGAGGTGTGGCGACGACGATCGCGCCGCCAGCGCGGCGCGTGCGGCCAGCAGGCGGTCCCAGCCGACCCGTTCCGGCACGTCGACGGCAAGGGGCACGCCGATGTCGAGGTGGCTGCGCAGGGGACGGACCGTCGCGTCGCGCAGCGAAACCGGGGCGACATCGCGCCAAGTCGCCACCAGCCGCGCCACATCCGCCGGACGCGAGCCCCCCAAGGCGACGAGCC
Source organism: Planctomycetales bacterium (assembly GCA_044359065.1). Taxonomy (GTDB): domain Bacteria; phylum Planctomycetota; class Planctomycetia; order Planctomycetales; family Planctomycetaceae; genus JAIXZD01. The sequence goes on from JBIKMW010000002.1 coordinate 90,693, forward strand.
CCCTCTCGCCCGGAGAGATCGCCGCCAAACGGTCCCACGGGGGAGCGTCCGTCGCGCGCCACACGACAGTGTCGCCGATCGGCTCGGGGGGTTGATTCGGCAAGGCTTCGGACGGGTCGCCAAACAGCGCGGCCTTGCCGCGTGTGTTTCCGAGTTCGATAGCCAAGCACCGGACGTTCATCGACTCAGCCTTCGTGTTTCCGCAGTCGCAGCGGAGGTCGCCGCGGCGAAGGTCACTGCACCAATCCCTTGGTCAGTTCCATGTAGGCGGTTTCGAGGTTCAACTCGCGCTCGCGGAACAGGTTGATGCGGTGACCACCCGCGACCAGTTCCGACGGCAGGAAGCTGTAATCCTCGACGCCGGACTTCAACGTCACGACCAACCAGCCCGATTTGTCGATCGACACGCTTTGCACCAAATCGTGCCCTTCAAGCAGTTTCGCGGCCCCGTCCGGCGAACCCGCCACACCGACTTCGAGGATGATGTTCTGCCGCACGCGGCGGAGCACTTCGGCGACCGTGCCGTTCTCGAAGAGCACCCCTTTTTCGATCATCCCCACCTTGTTGCAGGCGTCGGCCAGCTCGGGAAGGATGTGGCTCGACACCAGCACCGTTTTTCCCAGCTCGCCCAAGCGCTTCAGCAGAAATCGAATCTCGATCCGGACGCGCGGGTCCAGACCGCTGGCCGGTTCGTCGAGCAGCAATACCTGCGGCTCGTGCAACAACACCCGCGCCAAGCCGATGCGCTGTGTTTGTCCGCGCGACAGTTGATTGACCATCGCGTCCCGTTTGTAGGTCATCCCGACGAGTTCGAGTTTTTCCTCGCAGATCTTCTGCCGCGCCGCGGAATCGATGCGGTAGGCCGCCGCGAAGAACTCGAGGTATTCGATCACCTTCATGTCGTCGTACACGCCGAACTGGTCGGGCATGTAACCGACGAGGCGGCGGATTTCGCGCGGATGGGTGTAGATCGAATATCCGCAGACATACGCCTCGCCATGGTCGGGAGCCAAGAGCGTGGCGAGCATGCGCATCGTGGTCGTTTTGCCGGACCCGTTGGGCCCGATGAACCCGAACACGTCCCCCTGCTCGAGCTTGAGGTCGACCTGGTTGGCGGCGATCAGGTCGCCATAGCGTTTGGTGAGCTTGCGGGTTTCGATCACGGAGTCACGCGGTGGTGTGTTGTGTCGTCGGTTCGGAAAATGGCGGAACTTCGCAGGAGCGCCGGTCGCCTTGGGCGGGATCAGCCTTGCCCTTCGCGCTGGATGCGGTCCACCTCGTCCTTGAACTCTTTCTTTCGCAAGCGATCTTCCTCGCGCGTGCGCTTCACCGGGAGCACGATCCGCACGAACGTGGCCTGTTTGTCGGCGGCCTCCGAACCCGCGGGCGAACTCTCGTCCGAAGTCCGAACGGCGATGTCCAGTTCCTTGCCGCCAAGTTCGACTCGGGAGACCGGATTGTCGAGGCGACCGATCAAGATCGCCCGTCCCGCGTGCATGAGGTCAGTCATGTCGAGTTCCCGCAGGTAACGGTTGTCGAGTCCCGAGTAGACCCGTCCCCCGGCCGCTTGCAGGAACGACGACATGCGCATGAGCCAGACGGAGTCGAAATTGAGGGGATCGTACGGCTCCGCCCTGAACTGGACTTCGCTTTGATTGACCGAGATTTGCACTCGCTTGCCGGTCGTGCCCGTCAGATAGGAACGCAAGTCGCGCTGCCGGGAATCGGCACCGTTCGGCTCCCAAGGGAGAAACGGCCGGAGGGCACCATCACCGCGCGGCAGGTAAATGCGTCCCCCGTGAACAAGTACGACATCCATGAGAGGAATCTGGCGCTGAATGGCCAAGCTTCCCGTGAGCCGACCGGGGCCGGACGACACGAGCTTGTTGTCGACCCAGGTGCCACCCGCGTCGGACTCCCACCGCGCCAGCATCTGCTTCGTCGACCACTGCAGAATCGGCACCGCTTCCGCCCGCAAGGCTTCGTCGTCGACGCGGTAGGCCCCCTTGGCCGCGGACAACATCGAACCCCGATACAACCCTCCAGGCGACCCCTCCGGCTCAGACATCCAGCCGAACCAGCGAGTGCCTGCGGTGGCCGCCGCGAACTCCGTCGGCTTGACCTGGATCGACTCGCGAGCGGTGCGTGGCGAGAACACGTTGAGCCAGGCTGTGCCCCGCAAGAGATTCCCCGCTTCGTCGATATCCAGAAGCTCGAGCAGTTGGCCTCGCGCGGCGGAGCCGTTGGCGCGGTCGGACCACCAGCCGCCCACGAAAATCCCCCCGGCCAACCACAACGGCAGCGTAATCCACGTGAGCGTCGGCCGCTTCAACACGCGATTCACGAGCCAATAGTCGAGCGGTCCCACAAGCAGCAGCAGTCCCAACAGCAGGGCCAACACCGTCCAATAGGAGGGTCGCTTCACGGCGGCATGACTGTCGAGTTTGGCCGACCACTGCGAGGCAATGTCGGAGATCCCCTGATGACGCAGGGGGCTTTCGGCTTCGGACGAGGCCAGCACGCGTTGGGCGGACGACTGCACGAGCAAGGGGGCGAAGTCCCCGACGTTTTTCCAGTTCGACAAAGGTCCGACATCAAGGTCGACCGCCAGCACCGTCACCAAGCCGAAACCGACCGGCACGCGGATCAGCAAAGGACCGGCCCCGTCCTCGGCGAGCGTGGTCCCGGAGTCATCGGTTCGCTCGCAAATCGCCCGCGGGATACCGCCAGCAAGCGGAATCGGCGTATTGGCGGAGCACAAGGTTTCCAGTCGCCCCAATTGTCGTGTCGACGAGCCCCCTTTGAAGGTGAATGGCAGGCCGCGCCCCAAGGGAGACGCCGCCACACGATCGGCATACGTCCCGACCGTCACCACCAGATGCCCCCCGGAGCGGACCCACGAAACGATGGCGTGCGTTTGTTCGGCGGAGATCTGCTCCCAACCAGGCTTCGCAGATTTGGAACCGCCGTCGGTCGATTTCCCGGTGGCGATGATCAGGGCGTCCAACGTCGCGTAACCGCGTGGATCGAGCGGCAAGGCCGTCGCATCGTCGATCCTGAGCACTTGTCTCTTGGTCACCGAGGCTTTCGCGGGATCGAATCCGGGCACCTCGCCCAACGTGGCCCATACGGCGATGTCGTGCCGCAACGGGGAGGGGAGGTCCGCCCCGCTATCCGTCGCCAAGCGCAACGACTTGACCGCCAGTTCGTGGCCATCTTCAGCCAGCAATCGAACTGTTACCGCGCCCTCCGACCGACCGGCGCGAAATGCCGTATCGACATGTCCGTTGCCCGCGCCATCCAGGGAGATCGGCAGCAACCGAAACGGTGTTTGGTCGTCGGGGTCGGGGCTTTCAATGCGGAGGGATGTCGCTCCGGCTCCGTTCGCCACCGAAATCCGCACGGGCGCCCACGATCCCATGCGTGTCACGCCGTTGAAACCGACCGTGACAGACAGTTCCGAAGCGCCGGCCACGGCCGCACAGGAATACGCACACCACGCCCCAACGATCGCAACGACCCGCAAGACGCGCCGCAGCCCATGAAAATCGGACCGTCCGATCGAGGTTGGACACGGCGAAAAATGGGAGCGAGTCACAATTGGCAGGGTGTGGTTATTGCGGAGGGTGGTCGTGGAGCCAACAAGGTCACGCTCGGAGGGACGAATTTCAACGGAAAGGGCGGTCGTAGATGTCGCATGGGACCGACCAAGGTCACCAACGTCCTGCCGAAAAACGCTATGCATCGCCACTAACTTCGGCGGGTCAGCCCGTCCGGACGGCGTTCGACAAGACTCGCACCTGTTCTACTGGACGGCGCGACCCCGAACAATTCACGGCGCGACGACTCGCACGAACTCTTCACAAACTCGGCGTACCGTGCGCGGCACACCCCAAGCATTACGCACGAATTCGCGGCGGGAATGGGAGGAATCGTCGCAGGTTGCCAAAGTTGGTGCGCGGATAACCTTGCGCGGAGGGGTAAATCCGGCCCGTTCAACCCCGCGTTAGCGCCGCTTTTGCATGTGCTGGCGAATGATATCGGCGGCAGCGGACGAAGGATTCACCGAAGGCGCGGCCTTGGAACCATCGGCCGCCGGAGGGGCAACCGGTTTTGGAGCGGGTTCGCGCGCGCCGGTCTCCTCGGGAGGAGGGAGCGTCATGGGGGGGGCGGCGATTTTTGACACTTTGTCTCCACCGCCACCTGCCGAAGGGGGCGCGACGGGAGGGGCCGCTTGCGCCCCGGCGACCGGCATCTGCACGGTCCCCATCCCCGCAGGCATCATTCCGGGCATCATCCCCGGCATCATCATTTGCGGGTAAGCCATCTGCGGGTAGGCCCCCATCGGGACCGAACCCATTCCCGGGGGCATCATTCCCGGCATCATCCCGGGCATTTGAGCCCCGGGAAACTGAGGGTAACCGGGCATTTGCGGGTACCCAGCCATTTGCGGCATGCCGGGCATCATCCCCGGCATCATTTGCGGGTAGCCTTGCGGGTAGTACCCCGGCATCATGCCCCCCTGAACGGTCTCTTGCCCGGCAGGCACGAGGACCGCCTGGTTCTCGACGGGGATGTCGCCGACGTCGATCATCGCGGTGTCGCCGCTGTTGACTTCCGGCAGGACGAAGGCGTCTTGCGTTTCGGAACCGCCGTGCAGCGTGTCGTCGGAGACCGAAGGGGCGGCAGCTGGAGTCGCTTCGGGCGTCGCGTCATCCTCGGCGAGAATCGCCAATTCGAGCGTCAACTTGCCGATCGAAACCTGGTCGCCCGGCTGAAGAACCACGACGCCCGTCATTCGCTTGCCGTTGACGTAGGTCCCGTTCGTGCTGCCCAAATCGCGAAGACGGACGGCGAAATCGTCGACCGTGAAGACGCAATGATGTCGGCTGACCAGATCGCTGTTCGGGCGAAGCTGGCAGTCTTGCTCCCGCCCCACGAGGAATTTCTTCACCGTCAGCGGAATCGACTTCCCTTGGTGTTTGCCGTCCAGAACCCGAAGTTCGGCTTTCAGCATTGCTTCACCTGCCTAGACGCGGGAAGCGCGTGCCGGACCATCGTCCCGCCCGCGTCGCAACTTCGAAACTCGACACCATCCGTGAAGAATCAACCGACATCCACGAAAATCGCGCCGGCACTCTCAACCTACGTCACGCCACCGATTCCTCAACAACAATCGCACGTCCGCCAAAACGGGAAGCAGAATTTGCACCGCAGGCCCGGTTGGGTGGATCGGGGACTCGATATCCGGAACGACAGAACGACGCTCCGATTTCCCGCGTCTCTTCAATCAGAAAACGCAAACACGCAAGACCCAGCAACGGAGAAACCGTTCCGGGTCCAAACCACGGTCAGCGAAAGAGACGAGGCTCGGGGAGCGTAGAGACATCCACCTCCATTGTCAAAGACCGGCGACCGACTGTCACGTAGGAAATCCCCGGATCGACCGGTTTTTTCGTAACCGTACGGGGTTCGGAGTCAAAGCAATCCGTGAACGTGGCGACGTCCCGTTTCTTCATGGATTCGTCTTCATGTTCTCGGTGCGGGCCTGCTATCGCTGACAACCGGTTAGTCCTGGGGCTCACGCTCCAGATGCACCACATAGCCCGCAGCCAAGGCCTCGATCTGTCTGAGGTCTTCCTCGTGGAATTGCTCGGGCACCAAATCCCCCTCCGCACCGGCCAGCAATCCCTCCAAGCGGTCGGACAGCACCTGGAGCGTGCCTTCCAAGGACAAGTCCGGTGCCCCCAGGTCCCGGATGCCGGGGAACTCGGGAGCGAAACGGGACCGTTCCAGCAGCAGACTCCCGTGTTGCAACACCGCCCCCTTGCGCCGTCGCTGGGCACTTCCGACAACCTTGTGAGGTCCCACGACGATGTCCTGGGGGTCGCCGCGACTGAAGCAGAGGAAGTTGCCGTCGCGTTCCGAATCGCCGCGCCCCCTTAGGCCCGCGTCCACCCCGACCCCCTTGAGGAAATCCACCAAGGCTGCGTGCACGACCCCGTACAAGTCGCGCGGCTCCCTGGCGAGCGGGTGCCCGGACGGCAACGCGCACGAGTACGTCAACTCGTGGTGGTGCAGGATCGCGCCTCCCCCCGAAAGCCTTCGAACCCAGGGAAGTTCGAGGAAACATTGAGGCACTCCCTCGAAGCCGCGCTCGGCATCCGGCCGAGTTTCGCCTTGCACGCGTCCCGCCTGAAAATGACCGAGCGAAACAGTCGGAGTGCCCCAGGTATAAAACCGCAAGGTCGCAACGTGGTCGTGGACGGCCCGCTCCAGCAACCATTCATCCGCCGCCATGTTGAGCGCGCCCGACCACGCTGGCACGATCCGTGAATGGCCGTGAATTCTCAGTTCTCCCATGTTCATATTCCGGAATGTGGTGCCGAATCCCTCGACTGACTTGACCACTCCCCCGCTGAGCACAGACGATATGTCTGTTTCAAGCGGCGTTTACCGAAGGGGAGTCGGAGGGAGTTGCCGAGCGCGGTCGGCGAGGCCGCCCCTGTTGTGGTGATCGAAGCCGGAGCATCATTCTAGTCGCAGTTGTCGGGCGGGTGCGGAAATGGTTTGGTTGCGAGAATCGACATGAGCTTCGCCCAACCGCTGGCCGGGTTGTGGTTGGCGCTCGCCGTGCCGATCGTGGTCTTCTACATCCTGAAGATCCGGTTACGGCGCGTGCCAGTTTCGACCCTGATGTTCTGGCGGAAAATCTATGACGAAAAGCAGCCGCGATCGCTGTGGCAGAAGCTTCGGCACATCCTTTCGTTGTTGCTGCAATTGTTGTTTTTGGGCCTGCTGACATTCGCGCTGGTCGATCCTCACTTTGCGTGGGAGTCGTTGCAGTCGCGACGGATCGTGATCGTACTCGACAATTCTGGCAGCATGCGTGCCGCGGACACGCCCCCGTCCCGGTTCGACATGGCGAAGCGCTCGGTGTTGGCGATCCTCGACGGCGCGCGATTCCACGACGAGGTCGCGCTCGTGTCGGTTGCGGCACAGCCCAAGGTGATTTGTGGATTGACGAGCCACTCCAGGACGCTGCGCGACGCGCTGGAGTCCGTGCGCGTGGTGGACGGCCCGACGCCACTTTCCGACGCGGTGTCGCTGGCACGGCGATTGATCGCCGGGGCCGAACGAGGTCGCGTGTACGTCGTGAGCGATGGCGCGACGCCTGGCGCGGACTCGCTGGCCAAGGAATCGGATGTCGAATGGGTCGGCATCGGCACTCGGGCGGCCAACGTCGGCATCACGCGGTTTCAGGTCCGTCGCAGTCTGCTGGACCCGATCGCCTACCAAACACTGTTGGAACTCACCAACGCCGCCGACGCGCCGGTCGAGTGCCGCCTGACGCTGACTCTGGCCGACGAACTCGTCGATGTGGTGCCGCTACGGATGGGCGCGGGGGAGACGATCTCCCGCGTGTTCGACAGCGTGAGCGCCACCGGCGGGGAATTGGTCGCCCTGTTGGAGCACCCGGATGCCTTGGCGAGCGACAACAAGGCGGTCGCGGTGGTGCCGGAGCGCAAGCCGGCGCGGGTGGTGCTGTCGACTCGCCCAAACTTGTTTCTTGAGAAGGTGATTGAGGCCAACCCGCTCGTCCAGTTGGAAGTGGTGCGGGACGCTTCGACCGCCAAGCGGGGGGACGTGACGGTCTTCCACCGCGAGGTCCCCAAGGTGCTGCCGCCCGGTCCGGTCTTCGTGATCGATCCCCGGGAGGGGTGCGACCTGTGGGATGTCGGCGAGGTGGTGCCGTCGCCCATCGTGGCGAAGCAGGACAAGGACTCCCTGCTGATGACTCACGTCCGGTTCGACAATGTGCAGTTGCCGGAAGCCCGCGCGTTGACATTCAAGGGAGAAGCGACGGCGCTGGTCACGGCGGTCACGGGACAGGTGTTGTATGGATCGATTCGCCGCGAGACGGGGGTGGTGCTGGTACTTCCCGTGAACCTGGACGAGGGGGACTTGCCGTTCCGAACGGCGTTCCCGATTCTGTTCACCAACGCCTTGACACAACTGACGGGAGGCAAGGACGACCTGCGCCCGTCCCTTGCTGCTGGCGCGGTCACCACCGTGGCAGGATCAGAATTGGGACCACGGCCTCCGGCCAACAACCCGTCGAGCGAGGTGAAGGACCGAAGCCCGGTTGGTCCGGTGCTGATTTCGCCGAGCGGGATCCGCAAGGAGTTTCCCGACGGGATGGCGAGTTGGAACATCGGGCCGTTGGACGAAGCGGGGGTGTGGAAGTTCGGCTGGGACCAAGGCCCCACCACATCCATGAGCGAGGCGAATGTCGCCATCGCCGTCAATTTGGCGTCGCGAGAAGAATCGGACCTGCGCGTGCCAGAATCGCTTCTGGAGCGTGGGGCGGAGGCACGGTCCGCGTCCGGATGGGGGCTGCGGTCACCTTGGTACTACGCGGCGCTCGTCGCGTGGCTGGTGATTGTGGTCGAATGGGTCCTGTATCAACGACGGTGGATCACTTGACGGAAGGACGTACCTGCGCGACATCCCGGTTTAAGGGAAGTCGGTAGCACTCCGCACCCCCTGATCGAAGCACTTCCACCATTTTTTTCCCGATCGGTGACTCGTGGGCGACTGGTACCGCGAACTTGAGCTGACCCAACCCGCGTGGCTGTTCGCCCTCGCGGTGGTGCCGGTCCTGGCGTGGTACCACCGCAAAAGTCTGGTCGACTTCGCCGTCGTTCAGCGCCGGTTGTCGCTGGCGATTCGCGTGGTGATCGTGATTTTGCTGGCGCTGTCGTTGGCGGGGCTGACGTTGTTGCGACCGGTGCGGGATTTGTTTGTGGTGTTCGTGCTGGACGACAGTCTCAGCGTGGGGGACGAAGCGCGGCTGGCCCGCGAGAAGTTCATTGCGGATGCTGTGGCCGAACGGGGCGCTCACAAGGTGGCGTACCTGGAGTTCGCCAAATCGGCGTCGGCGTTCATGACCGAGCGCACCGAAACGAAGGTCTCGTCGGGTGCGACGGATGGAGAACCCGAGTCGGCCGAACGACGATCGGCCCGGCGCGGCACGAACATCGCGCAGGCGCTGGATGCGGCGGTGGCGGGGATATCGCCGGGATATGTGCCCCGTGTGGTGTTGATCACGGACGGCAACGAGACCGAAGGGGACTCGCTCCGCGTCGCGTTGGGGGCGGGGGTGCGCGTGGACACGGTCGCCCTCCCGTCGCGGACGGAGCCGGAAGTGCAGGTTTCGGCGGTCGACGTTCCGGCCCAAGTTCGCCAGGGTGAACCGTTTCATGTGGATGTCGTAATCGACTCGAACCACGACGACGAAGGAACCATCGAGGTGTTTCGGGGCGCGCACAAGGTCGCGTCCGAGAAAAAGCCGCTCAAGAAGGGAGAGAACCGGTTTCGGTTCCAGCAGTCCATCACCGACGAACGGCTGGTGACTTATTCCGTTCGAATCTCCGGCCTGAAGTCGGACACCCTCGTCGACAACAACGCCGACACGGGATTGGTCTACACCTCCGGACAGCCGCGCGTGCTTGTGGTTGACCGGGATCCGGAACTGGCACAGCACCTCGCCTGGGCGATGGAGCAAGAGGAGATTCAGGTCGAAGTCCGCCCGCCACAGGGAGCCCCCGACAGCCTTTCCGATTTGCAGAACTACGAACTGTTGATGCTCTCGAACGTGGCGGCCACGGAATTGACCCACCGCCAAATGGACCTGTATCGCACCTATGTGCAGGACCTGGGGGGCGGGTTGATGATGCTGGGCGGCGATCAGTCGTTCGGGTTGGGGGGATACTACAAAACGGTGATCGAAGAAATCCTGCCCGTCCGCAGCGACTTCGAGAAGGAGAAGGAAAAGCCCAGCCTCGCGATGGTCCTCATCGTCGACAAGTCGGGGTCGATGGGTGGCGACAAAATGGAAATGGCGAAGGAGGCGGCGAAAGCGGCGGTGGAGTTGCTCGGTCCGAGCGACAAGGTCGGGGTGCTGGCGTTCGAGGGGGAATTCTACTGGGTGGCGGATTTGCAACCGGCGTCGAACAAGGGGGCGATCGTCGACGCCATCAGTCGGGTGGAGGCGGGCGGGGGAACGGTGATGTACCCGCCGATGGAGGAGGCGTTCAACGTTCTGCAGTCGACGGCGGCCAAGCTCAAACATGTCATCGTGTTGACCGACGGAGTCTCGGCGCCGGGGGACTTCGAGGGAATCGCCGCGAGCATGGCGGGGGCGCGAATCACCTGTTCGACGGTGGGCGTTGGCGGCGACTGCGACGAGGCGCTGTTGCAGTCGATCGCCGAATTGGGCAGCGGTCGGTACTACCTCGCCGAAGACCCCAACTCGGTGCCGCAGATTTTCGCCAAGGAGACGATGACTGCCAGCAAGTCGGCGATCAACGAGCAGCCGTTCACGCCGCAGGTGATCCGGCCGACGCGGGCGCTGGCGGAGATCGACTGGTCGAGCGCGCCGTTTCTGTTGGGTTACGTGGTGACACGTCCCAAGCCAACGTGCGAATTCATTCTGGCGACGGAGTCGGGCGACCCGCTGTTGGCGTGGTGGCGGTACGGGCTGGGAATGACGGTGGCGTTCACGTCGGACGCCAAAAGCCGCTGGGCCGCCGAGTGGTTGGCGTGGCCGGGATACGGACGTTTCTGGGCGCAGGTGATCCGGCACACCATGCGCAAAAACGAAGCGCGGGGCCTGTCGGTGCAGGTGGACAAGACCGACGGGCGGGTCGATCTGACGCTCGATGCGATCGACCCGGCCGGGAGGTTCCTGAACGCCGCGGAGACCGAACTGACGGTGATCGACAGCCGGCTCGGTCGAACGAAAATCGCGCTGGGGCAAACGGCGCCGGGCCGCTATCAAGGATCGTTCCCGACCACCGAAGCGGGGGCGTACCACCTGGAACTGACGCAAAAGGTCGAGAACACGCTGGTCGCGCAGCAGTCCCGAGGATTGGCCGTTGGATACCCCGCCGAACTCCGATTGAGATCGACCAACGAAGCGCTCCTGAAATCGATCTCATCCGCGACGGGAGGTCGATTCCAGCCGTCACCCGGTCAGGTGTTCGCCGATTTGGGGGAGACAGCCCGCCGCCCGACGCCGCTGTGGCCTTGGTTGCTCTCCGTGGCGGTGTCGCTGTTCGTACTGGACGTGGCACTGCGGCGGATCGACTTCTCGGTGTTTTGGCCGGGAAGGTGGCGGAAGGCGTAGAGATCGGACCGTTCGAGACGAATCACGCCGTTTCGCGCCGCGCCTGGTCGATCGCGTGGCGGTTTTCCCAGAGGTAGAGGATGCGGGCCGGCAAGGGGGGATGGATGCCATCGCCGTGTCCCGCTTCCTCGGGGCTGCGGAACAGCAATGCGTCGGGGTTCTCGTCCAGCATCGCCACAAGTCGTTCGATCCCGGCCTCGTCCAATCGTCGGGTGCGGGGATCTCGCAGCGACTCCCAATCGAGACGGCGCAGCGATTTGAGGGCCTCCGACTGTTCGCGAAGCTCGTCCAGATCCCCTTCTTCGCCCCCCGTCCACGCATAGTTCAGGAATCCGCCGACGGTGATTTCGCGGTTGGCCTTCGCGCGGTTCTTCAACGACTGCCGGATCGCCTCTTCGAGCGCCTGAGGATCCGCGTCGCCATACGGAATCGACTCTTCGACGGCCCGCGCGATTTCGATCGCGGAGAGTTGCTCGTACCGCGGGTTGAGAAGCTCCTGTTCCTGCAGCGCGAACAGCATTTCGGAATCCGCGCCGATCTTGAGCAAGGTGTTGATCGACGCGGTCACTCCATGCACGCGTGCGCCGTGGTCGTCGCAAAGAAACTCGACGAGCATCGCGTTCCGCGCCCACAGGCGGCTGGTTGCCCACCAGAACGCTTCCGGGACGAGGAACACCGCGAGCATGCCGAGCGCGAACGGGAGGCGGATGTATTGGCTGACGAACACACCCAGCATCCCCCCCAACAACAAGGTCACGATATGGAACCGCTCGCTGGCGAGCATGTAGCGGTAATAGTGGCCGAGTTCGTGGCCTAGGATCGTTTGCGTTTCGTCGGGATCGAGGCGGTGCAAAATCTGACGGTTGAGGAACACTCCCTGCAACGACCGGAAGAGGCTTCCCAGCCCCAGGTACCTCGCGCCGGCGTTCAGCGTACGGTCGGCGGTGATGTACAGCGGCAGGTCTTCGTCAGGGAGCCCCAGGCGAAACAGCGTGTCGCGGAACAATTCGCGGAGCTTGTCCTTGTTGTAGGAGCCGAAACGGGTCGACTCCTTGAGGTTCCGTACCTCGACCTTCTTCTCCGCGAAGCCGTGAAGCAAACTCATCGCGAACGGACCGACGACCGCGGCGATCGCGACCGTCGTGATGAGCGGCTGATCGGCGACGCGCGGCCAGTCGATGCCCGCCCCGAGCGCGGCCATCGCGAGCAATTCCAGCAGGAGCCAGGCGATCGCATAGCGATTCGCGGCGTCGAACCGGGCGAGGAGTTCTTCCCGGGCAGGGATCGAGTATCGGGACATCTCGGCACGCCGTTTCGTCGCGTCGGATCGAAACCGGAAGCGCGTCCGCACTCGGGCCTGCGGCGGTCGCGCGATTTCCAAAGGGTCAGGTGGACGCGTTCAACAAGTATCCCAGAAAACTCGGCGACGGCTTCACGCGGGTTTGGTAGTAGATGCGGCCCGGCCCCGTGAATTTGTTCACGAGCGCTTCGCCCGACATCAACGAATCGGCCAACCGCTTGCTGGCCTTCACCAACTGAAACGTCACCGTCGTCGAGAAGGCGACAACATAGCGATTGTCGATGACGAATTGTTCCCCCTCGGCAAGGTCCTTCCGCAAGAGAGCCCCGAACGACTGGCAGAACACCGTCCCTTCGCCCGACACCCGCAGCAGAAACAAGCCGGTTTTGGCAAGCAATCCCTTGACCCCGCCATAGACCACTTTCATTTCGACCTGCCCGGCACTGGCAAGGAACGACCCGCGCGTGAGTTGATAGCCGGCCACCTCCGCCAGATCGAGCGTCAGAATGTCGCCGTAGCTGTCGGGCGCGAGGATGAGGGTTTGGCCGTCCCGCTTCGCCCGAAACACCGCGCGGAAGAAGGACTCGCCCCCCAGCACGCTTTTGAACCCACCCCACCAACCGACCTTGTCCGTGGTTTTGCCCACCGCGCCGGTCAATTCGACGCCGGTGGACATCGACAGCATGCTGTTCGGCTGGGCGACGACTTCCTCCGCCTCGCCCAACTCGAATTCGAGGATCGAAAAGACCGGGCCGTGCGAGATGCGATGTTGCATGGGGCGGAGCGACGCTTCGACTCGACGGAAAAGGCCAACGGAAACGGAGGACACCGTGGCGAGCGGGACGCTCGGAAAACGACGCGAGGCCGCGCCGAGACGCGACCTCCGTCGAGACCGAGACACATTCGGGATGGCGAAATTCAGTCTTCGACGCCGGGGGACATCCGTTGACGCAGGATGTAGCCGCCGAAGGCGATCGCCGCCAGGATGCCCAGGAAGATCAACAGCGCCACGATCCGCGGCACGCCGAACACATCGGAGATCGTTGTGATACAGATGTCGTAGATCACCACTCGGATGAACCACCCGATCATCTCACCGAAGAATCCCCCGCCGCGACGAGCCAACATCGGCAAATTCCGCATGATGAACGCACTCCCGACCAAGAATGGAAGACGCTCCGGGAAGTGGAGCGCGTCGACAACACGGAATAGACCACAAGACTAGAACGTCGTCAACGGTCGTTCTCGCCGCGCGCCGGGACGATTCTCACGCGAGGATTTCGGTCAATACCTCGCCACCCACATCCGTCAAACGGAAATCCCGCCCGTTGAAGCGGTGCGTGAGCTTGGTGTGTTCCAGTCCCATCAATTTGAGGAGCGTGGCGTGCAGGTCGTTGACGTGCACTTTCTTTTCGACCGCCTTGTAACCGAACGGGTCGGTCGAACCGTAGTGCAGCCCCCCCTTCACCCCCGCCCCCGCCAGCCAAATCGTGAAGCCGTTCGGGTTGTGGTCACGCCCCTTCGCCCCCTGCGAATCCGAGGTGCGGCCGAACTCGCCCCCCCAAATCACGAGGGTCGAATCGAGCAGGCCCCGCGCCTCGAGGTCCGCCAGGAGCGCGGCCGCCGGTTGGTCGGTGTGCAGTCCGCACGAACGGTGGTTGGTTTCGACATCGGTGTGGCAGTCCCAGGGGACGTCGTTGACGCTGCCGTCACCCCCGACCCCCTTGCCCGCGAAAATCTGCACGAAGCGCACACCGCGTTCGACCAATCGCCGCGCCAACAGACATTGTCGCGAGAACGTCGCGCACTCGGGATTGTCCATGCCGTACAGCTTGTGCGTCGCCTCGGATTCCTTGGTGAGGTCCAGAGCCTCGGGGGCCGCCATCTGCATCCGGTAGGCCAGTTCGTAGGAGTTGATCCTAGCCGCCAGATCCGCCTGGGTCGGGCGGGCGGCTGCGTGCTCCTGGTTCAAACGCTTGAGGAGATCAAGCTGCGCCCGCTGCTGCGCGTCGGAGTGTTTGGCGTCGCGAGCGAGATTGTCGACCGATTCCTTGCGGCGGGCGTCGAGGGCCAGTGCCTGGTAGGTTTTCGGGAGAAACCCGGCGGACCAGATCTGGTCGTCGCCCCGCGGGCGGGTGTCGTGCAGCACCACATATGACGGCAGGTTCTGATTCTGCGATCCCAAGCCGTAGGTCATCCACGCACCGAGAGCGGGAAGTCCCGGTCGATTGGTGCCGCACATCAATTCGAGGGAAGCCGGCGCGTGATTGTTCTGCTTCAAGTACATCGAGTGCAGGAAGCACATCTTGTCGGCGTGCTTCGCCAGATGGGGGAAAATCCCCGACACCCACGATCCGGATTCGCCATGTTGCGCCCACGTGAACGGCGACTTCAGGCATTTGCCGCTGGTGGTGAAGAACCCGGTTTTCGGGTCGGCACCGGCCAGATCCTGACCGTCCCGTTGTTGCAGTTCGGGCTTGTAGTCCCAGGTGTCGACCTGCGAGGGGGCGCCGGTCATGAACAGCCAGATGATCGACTTGACCTTGCCCGGAAAATGGGGCTGTTTGGGGGCCAAGGGGTCGATCGAGGCAGTCGATTCGACCGGCGAGGCCGCGGCTTCGCCGTGCAGCAACCCGGCCAAGGCGAGCGAACCGAACCCCAAACCCGCTTCCTGCAGGAACCGTCGTCGCTCCGGCAGTTCAATGGCTCCGGGACCGTAGTATCCAAACATTGCCGTCTCCCCACACAGTTCCCGAACCACGGGCCTTTGAACCGTCGCCCTGCCGTCGCCGCCGTTGGCCATCAGTCCACGTACACGAACTCACTCAGGCAGAGCAACACCTGGCAAAACTCGACGAGCGCCCTCTCGCGAGTTTCGGGGGTGTCGGCACCGAGTGACGCCCGCTGCTCCTCGACAAAGGCCCCCATCGCGGACGCTTCCGCTTCCGTAGGACCACGACCGAGCGCGACGCGAAACCCGCGATCGATCGCCGCGGCGGGCGGACCCTCGGGCGATTTGATCCGCGCCGCCAATTTCTCGGCCTGTTGACGCACGAACGGCGAGTTCATCATCGCCAAGGCTTGTGTGGGGACGGTCGTCACGCTCCGCGTCCCGATGCTCTGCGTCGGTTCCGGAGCGTCGAACATCGTCATCACCGGCAGCAGCTCACTGCGCTTCACCCGCAAATAGACGCTTCGCCGTGTCGTGTTGTCGAGCACGCTCGGCCCGAACATCTTCGAATCGAGATTGCCGCCGATCGCGAGCAGAGTGTCCCGAATCACTTCGGCCTCCAAACGGCGCGGGCGGTGATGCCAAAACCATTTGTTCGTCGGATCGAGCTTGAGATTCGCTTCGTCGACTTCGTGCGATTGGCGGTAGACATCACTCAGCATCAGCGTCCGGTGCAGCGGCTTGAGCTTCCAGCCCCCCCGTACCAACTCCCCGGCGAGGAACTCGAGCAACTCCGGATGGGTCGGGCGCTCGCCTTGCGCGCCGAAGTCGTTGGGCGTTCCGACGATCCCCTGGCCGAAATGGTGTTGCCAGAGTCGATTGACGATCACCCGCGCCAACAGCGGCCCCGCGCCGCGCTCGATGTCCGTCATCCAATTGGCCAGCGACACCCGGGCGTCGACCGGAGGAGCGCCGGACGAAGGGGCCGACGGAGCCTCGCCGCGCCACAGCACCTTGAGGAACCCCGGTTCGGCCTTGCCGTCCTTGTTGTCGACCTCGCCGCGTTTCAGGAAGAACACGTCCTGTCCTCCGGCCACAGTCGTGTAGACCTCCGTCAGAGTCGGCCTCGGCACCGCGGCCGCGTGGGCTCGTTCGGCAGCGACGACCTTGGCGGTCTCGGCGTCGAACGACGCGAACCACCGCGCCGTCGATGTCCGCACCCCTTCGGGCAGCTCCTTGCCAAACTGGGCGACGAGCGCCCGGAGTTCGCCCGTGTGTTGCGGCACCACGTCACCGGCCCACGACGCCGGGTTCGGCTCGACGCTCGCGGACATTCGGAGCCGCCCGATCCCCAAGTCGCGGAACTTGAGTTCGACGATCAACTCCGTGCCGCCGGCGAAGGCGGGCGGAGGTGCCTCGAACTCGAAGATCGCCGCGTTGTCCTTTTTGGCGGTGGATCGCACGATCCATGCCGTGCCCGGCTTGCCGTCGACCGCCTGCGCGAGCGGTTGCTTGTCGTCCTCGAACGCGGCCGACACCGCCTTGAGCTTGACGGGTACCGGTGCGTCCTTCGCTTGCGGATCAAGCGGCTTCGCGGTGACCTCGATCTCGCCCAATTGGAAACTGCCGTCACCGTTGAGACCCGGACCGCGCTGGGGCAGCGATTTGTCGGCGAAGGCGTCCAGTCGCAGCGCTTGCAAGTTCTTCTGGTGCGTGTGGAACGTCAGACGATACGTTTCTTCGTTCGCGACGTTGCGCCGCTGTCCGCGTTGACGCACGCGCGTGCCCGGAGTGAGGAATCCGTCGTGCGCGACGATCCCTCCCGGCAACGACTTCAAGTACGACCGCTCCGCGTGCCACGCGACCGGTTCGAGCGATTGCCAGCGCGTCGCATCCGGCTGTTTGTCGAGTTCCTTGTCGCGCCACGCGGCGAAGCGAGCGGGCATCTCGTTCTTCGCGAACGCCTCGAGAGCGGCCGTCAGGGGGACGTGATCCGCCTGATGTTTGTCGAGCGCGCGGTCGGTCGCGTCGGGGTCGATATCCATCGTTCGCGGACCGTGCGCCGTTTTGGCCAACGAGGCCGCCAACGCGTAATAGTCCTGATGCGGGAACGGATCGTATTTGTGTTCGTGACAGCGAACGCAGCCGATCGTCACCCCCAGCATCGAGCCACCGATTGTCATCAGCATGTCGTCGATCTGGTCGTACCGGATGCGTTCGACGGTCTTCGCGGTGATCTGGCCGGGATACGGACCGGCGACGAGAAATCCTGTCGCGGCGGCGGCGTCCAGGTTTTCCGGATGCAGTACATCCCCCGCCAACTGCCAGCGGACGAACTCGTCGTACGGCATGTCGGCGTTCAATGCCTTGATAACCCAATCGCGGTAGTGATAGGCCCCCGGCCGGAAGCCGTCGAATTCGTAGCCACCGCTTTCCGCGAACCGCGCCGCGTCGAGCCAATGCCGTGCCCAGCGTTCGCCGTAGGCCGGGCTGGCGAGCAGTTCGTCAACCACCTTTTCGAACGCAGCGGGGGTATCGTCGGCAACGAAGGTGGCCACCTGTTCGGGCGTTGGCGGCAGGCCGACAAGGTCGAAGTACGCACGCCGGATCAACTTCTCCCTGGACGACGGTTTGGAGGGAGTCACGCCGGCTTTGCCTTGCGCCTCACGAACGAACCCGTCGATCGGCTTTGCGGCATCCGGAGGAACGACCGGTGCCAGAGGCCGGAACGACCACCAACTCTTGCCCGCTTCGATGTCGATTTCGCGTTTGACCTTGGCCGGGGCACCCCCTTCACGCGGGTCGGGCGCACCCATGTCGATCCATTTGGCGAAGTCGGCGATCACGTCGTCGGGCAACTTGCCCGACGGGGGCATCTCGAACCCGTCGTAACGCAAGGCCTTCAAAAGCAGGCTTTCCGCCGACTTCCCTTTGACGAGGGTCGCTCCCGAATCGCCACCCGCGGCGATCCCCGCCGCGGTATCGAGAAACAGGCCACCTTGCAGTTTTTTGGACTCTTTGGCTTCGACGGAATGGCAACTCTGACAGTGCTGAACGAGCACGGGGCGGATCTTCTGCTCGAAGAACTTGATCCCTTCGTCCTCGGCCCCGCACGCCGCGTACGGCACACACCAGGATGAAACCGTCCACAGAATTGCAATCGCCAACCGTCGCATGCGCACACCCGATCCAGCGCTGGAATGAGCCGCCCCCGGCACGCCGAAATCGAACCGCCTCCGAAGAGGGTCGAATCAGCGCACAACAATATCTTATCGCAAGGAACGTTCGTCGCGAGTCCTTGATCGGTCGATTTGCGGTTGCGGGCGTGCCCGGATTTCTTACGCGACGATTCGGAGGTTTCCGACGGGCAGTCCGCCCGCGCCACGTCGATTGCGACCTACGCAACAGAGATCCGTCCGTGCAGCTTGGTGGATGGATGCGGAAGGGGCTGCGTCTTGTCGCTGCGCGACCCGGCCACCAGATGACCGGGCCACCGGAGATGTGCATTCGTTTGGGAGAGTCAACCTTCCGCGGCCAAGTCCGCCGTCTGCGCCTCTGCGATCAGACGCTGCTGAGCGCGAAGTTTCGGGTCGTCCGGACCCCGCTCGACCCGCACGTACTTTCCGTCCGGAAGCATACGCCGCGCTTTCACGTTGTCTTCGAGGAGGATCGGCAGAATGCGAGTCAGAATTCGCGATTTGTTCCGTTTGTCGAGAATCGGGAACATCACTTCGACACGCCGTCGGAAGTTGCGCGGCATCCAGTCGGCGCTGGCGACATAGACGTCGGCGTCCGGTCCTTCGCCGAACACGTAGAGACGGCTGTGTTCGAGGAACCGGTCGAGGATGCTGAAGACGCGGATGTTGTCGGAAAGCCCCGGAATCCCCGGACGCAGGCAGCAACTTCCCCTCACGAGCAGATCGATCCTGGCTCCGGAACGGGACGCGGCGTACAGCGCCCGCACCACGTCGGGATCGACCAGCGCGTTGACTTTAGCGGTGATACGACCGACACCGCCGGACGCGGCCTTTTCCGCCTCCCGCGCGATGAGCGAGAGCACTTTCAGTTGAAGGTCGCGCGGCGACACGGCGAAGCGGTGCCACTCGTGACCCCGCGAATACCCCGTCAGCAGGTTGAACAGCGCGGTCGCGTCCTCGCCAAACTCCTCGGCGGCGGTGAACAACCCGAAGTCGGTGTACACCTTGGCCGTCGTCGCGTTGTAGTTGCCCGTCCCCAAATGGACGTAGCGGCGCAATTCGGCCCCTTCGCGGCGCACGACGAGCGTCACTTTGCAGTGCGTTTTGAGTTCGACGAATCCGTAGACGACGTGCACACCGGCCCGCTCGAGCTGGCGCGCCCAATTCACGTTCGATTGCTCGTCGAACCGGGCCAGAAGTTCGACAACGGCCGTGACGTTTTTCCCCTTTTCCGACGCGCTGATGAGGGCCCGGATGATGGGGCTTTCGCTTCCGGCGCGGTACAGCGTCTGTTTGATCGCGAGGACATCCGGGTCTTCGGCGGCCTGTCGAAGGAAGTCGACCACGCAACTGAACGACTCGTACGGATGGTGTACGAACACGTCGCGCTGTCGCACAATCCGGAAGATGTCGGCACCGTCCTCCAGTGAAAATGGACGCCGCGAGTTGAACGGTTCGTCACGCAAATGGGCGAAGCCATCCAAACCGTGCCACTCCAGGAACGCGGAGAGGTCGAGCGGCCCGTCGATGGGGTAGATTTCCTGCGCCTGCAACTTGAGGGGGCGGCGGATCGCTTCCATCAGGTCGGGATCGGCCCCCTTGTCGATCTCCAATCGCACGGCCTCGCGGTGACGGAGCGCCTTCAGCCCCTCCTCAACCGCCTGCGACAGGTCGTGCAACACCTGGTCGCCGTCGATATCAAAATCGGCGTCGCGGGTGATCCGCATCGTCGTCGAGCACAGCACATTGGAACCGCCGAACAGCGACGACAACTGCGATTCGACCAAGCGGTCCAGGAGCAGAAAATCGTGCCTCGGCCCCGGCAAGCGGATCAATCTCGGCAGGACCGACGGAAGCTGCACGACAGCCAACAACCGCTTCGACGTGGCGATCCGACCGGTATCCTGCTCGATGGTCGCCGCCAAATACAACCCGCGGTTGCGCAAGTGGGGAGTCGGATGGCTGGGATCGATGGCCATCGGCGTGAGGACCGGATACACCGTCCGCCGAAAATAGTCGTCGACGAATTTCCGCTGTTCGTCGGTGAGGTTCTCAGGGGGGACCAGCCGGATGCCGTGCTCTTCCAATTGCGGCAGCACTTTTTCGCCGAGGCACCGGTATTGCCGGTCGACAAGTTCGCGCGTGCGGGCGTGGGCCTGTTGGTACAACTCGTGCACCGAAAGCTGCTCGGGAAGGTCGTCCTCGGGTTCATCAAGTCCCAGAATCTGCGACCGGAGCCCGGACAGCCGGACCATCAGGAATTCGTCGAGGTTTCCGCTAAAAATGGCGAGAAACTTGATCCGCTCGAGCAGCGGATTGGTTTCGTCTTCGGCTTCCTCCAGCACTCGCAGATTGAATTCGAGCCAGCTCAGGTCGCGATTGCCGAAATGTTCGGGGCCGATGTCCACGTTGCACTCGATGACGAAAAAACGCGCGGGCGACGCCAGCGCGTCGCAGGGATCGCGGCGACACACGCGGCGACCGGGAGCAGGATTCTACACGATGAGGGAGGGAGCGTCTCGACCGCAAGGGAGCGAGAAGACGCGGGGCGAAGACTTTCCGCGGCGTCCCCGCCCGAGGGGCTGTCCCCTCGGTGAACGGGATAAGCTCGACCACCATCAACCCGAGCGCAGGATTTTCTCCATCTTGCGCCCCTTGGCGAGTTCGTCGACCAGCTTGTCCATGTACCGGGCTTGCCTGGTCAACGGGTTCTCGATCTCTTCCACGCGATAGCCGCAAATGACGCCCGTGATCAGGCTCGCGTTGGGATTCAACCGGGATTGTTGAAAGAACTGCGCGAACGTCACTCTCTGTTCGATGAGTTTCCGCAGCGTGCTTTCGTCGAAGCCGGTCAGCCATTCAATGACCTGGTGCAACTCGTCCCTGGTGCGTCCCTTCTTCTCGACCTTCGCCACGTAGTGCGGATACACGGACGAGAACGTCAGGCTCGCCATGCGTTCGTCGTGATTGGCGGCTGTACTCATGATTACTCGATCCGTAGATGCGCCGAGAAATCGATTCCGCAACGGTGTGATTCCATCGCAGGCTTTTCACTCGCGCGAGATCGCACCGAGTGAGGATATACCCTCTCAATCACGACCGGCGACAGCAAAGAACTCGCGAGGCTGGCAACCGCATCATGGACTCTTCGGCGAGACGCCCTTTACGGCGGCGTCGACCAGTTCCAACAACCTTGTGTCGGCGAATTCGATCCCCGCGATCGTGCCGACCTCGTTCCCCTTGCGGTCGTAAACTCGGTAGAACGGCACGGAGCACTCGTCGATCCCGAATTCGCGGCAGCTTTTTCCCGAGCGTCCGTGGACCGAGGCCACGGTGGGGGGAACGTACGCCTGATCGGCGAGGAACTTCACCGCCAAAGGGAGGTCGTCGGGCCGTTCGAGCGCGACCGTCAGCAACTTCACGCCGCGCGACTCGTTGGCCCGTGCCAACGAGAGGACTTGCGGCAACTGCTCCCGGCAACGGGGGCACCACGTCCCCCAAAAGTCGA
Organism: Planctomycetales bacterium; assembly: GCA_044359065.1. Taxonomy (GTDB): domain Bacteria; phylum Planctomycetota; class Planctomycetia; order Planctomycetales; family Planctomycetaceae; genus JAIXZD01. Next base: position 112,560 of record JBIKMW010000002.1, read on the forward strand.
CCACGACGACCGATCCTTCGAGGTCGCCGATCCGCCGTTTCAGTCCTTCAAGGTCGACCAGTGGAAATGGCGAAGTGGCCGTCGCGACCGGGGCGGGCACGGCCTCGGTTGCGTTGGGGGCTTCGGAACATCCGGTCGGGCCGGCCAGCGCGAACAGAGCTGCACTCAGGAAAAACCCCGCCCGCAACCTGCGACTCGTTACATGCCCCACCACACGACACCGCATACCGTTTCGTTTCATTCCGCGTCTCCCGCCGCGCCGCGGCTTGACGTTTCCGACGGATACTCGATGTCGCACCCTTTCGGGAGCGATTCGCCCACCAGCACCGGCCGGCCAGCCAGCGTGGCTTCGACGGCGTCCAGGACATAGTGCTTGACGACCTCGGCCCGGTTGACGTGGTCGTCCCACGCTCCCGCATAGACGACGCGCCGGCCTTCGTCGAGTATCACGACCTGCGGCGTCACGTACGCACCGTAGTCGCGGCCGATCTGTTGCGTGCCATCGTGCAACCACTCATACGGAACGGGGCGGTCGCGAAGTCGCTCGCGGATTTTCCCCATCGATTCCATCGCTGCCGTCTCGACGCTCGTTGCCAACAAGCGGACGGACCGAGCCGCGTACTCGCGTGCGAACTCCTCGAAGCGTTCAAGGTACTTTTTCGACATCGGGCAGCGCAGTGACGTGAACACCAGCACCAATAGCTTGTCGCGTGCGAAGTCGGACAACCCCACCCGTCCGCCGTGGCTATGCTCCACGCCCGCGAAATCGGGCGCGGTGCCCTCCAGTCGCAAGCGCTTGTTGAACTTGAGGGGGCGCCCGGCCATTGGGGGATCGCCGTACGCACTCTGCGAATCCACCAGCGCAAGCCCGCCCGTCATCCCCAGGCACACGCCCGCCATCCGCCGCATAAACTTGCGGCGCTCGGGATAAGGGCCGTGGGAGGTGGCGTCGCGCGAAGGACTGCGAGTCATGACTGAGGCTCTCCGAAGAGCTGGACGCCATTCACCCCCAAGCGACGGGAGTGTGAAACAAGCACCGCGCATGGTATCCCGACCAGGATGTTCGGAGAGACACTCATTTCTTCGCCGGAGAACCCAGCAGCAAGCCCGTCCCCGCCGCCGAAGTGATGGTCGCCTTGTTCAAGAAGGGCCGCGCGGCTTGCCAAATCTCCAAAGCTTTTCCGGACCGCCCGGCCAGAACCCCCGCCAGCCAGAATCCTTCTTCCTGCAGGTCGACATCCTTGATCGCCCCCAGGAAGCCGACCGTTCCGGCTGCGTCTCCCGAAAGAATCAACCGCTCCACCGCGGCCAAGACCGGTTCGTCGTAAGCACCGGTTTTGTTCAGCGGTCCGTTCGCCGCCGCGACCAGTGCGCTCAAGTCACCCCCCGCGATCAAGTCCGATCGACCTGCGGAGGCCGGATCGAGATAAAGCCCCGGTTCGGGCGGGGTCTCGAAGCCCGCGAGGCCCTCCAGCACCGCCGAACCGAGTTTCGCGACGACATACGATCGCGCGTACGGCTCGACTTCGACGGCGGATTCCGCCCCGGCGCCCCGCGCGAGTTCCTTCTTCACCCATTCCGTCCGTCCCGCGGCCGCAGCCAACGCCAGGATGCGAACCCGCGTGTCGAAGCGGTCCCGCGCGGCCTCCAGCACGTCCTCCACTTGCCGCTTGTATTCGACGACCTTGCGTTCGGCCTCGTCGTTTTTCTTCAGCCCCAACTCGTCGCGCATCCGATTCCGCAGCGCCCCGGTCGAACTCGAATCGACCGCCGCCTGCAGTTCGAGGGCGAATGCCAAGCCGGGGGAGACCGACCCCGCCTGCGCCACCCCGTCCGCAAAAGCGGCGTCGGCAGCGTTCCCCTTGCCCGAGTCCGTGGCCAGCAACGCCCCCAGTTCGACACGGGCGAGCGACACCGCGAGCGTTTCGGCTCGTTCGGGAAGCCTGTACTCCAGCAACTCGCGCGTGGAGGCGAGCGCGGGAACCGGTTTGACGACCGCCGTCCCGAGCAAACGTTCGACCTGCGGAAGGGCCTCGGCGGCGAACGCCTTGTCCCACTTGGCCCGCGCGACGAGCAGCCGCGCCCTGAGCCCCTTGGAGTGCTCCGCCGCGACCAGCAACTTGTCAAATGCCGGCACCCGCTCCGGTTGTGCGACCTCCGGAACGTCCGCCAGCGCCTCGACAAACGCCAGACTCGCCGCCGATCGAACCGCCAAATCACCAAGTGCTGCGCAGAAATCGGCCCCGGCGGTCACCAATCCACGCCGTGCCAACGCGAGCGCCACGGCTGTCTCCCGCGGGGCCAGCCAACAGTCCGGACGGTCACCCCTCACAGCCGTCCGCCCGGCAAACGCCGACCGCGCCACCGAGTGCGAACCGTCCGCATTCCCCAGCAGGCACACGGCAGCCAACTGTTCGTGATCGAGGCTCTCCTTGCGGAACGACGCCATCTTGACCGCGTCTGGAATGTTGCCGTGAGCCGCCAAAGCCGTCGCCAAGGACAACGTGCAGTCGAGCGGGAACCGGCCACCGGTGGGCATCCCGCCCGTGCACTTCGCGGCCTCTTCGACCAGTTTCTTCGCGGCATCCGCTTGGCCTTCCGCCTGCAATCGCCAGGACAGGGCCACCAAAGGAAGGATCAATTCGTAGCTGGAAGCGCTCGACACCTTTTTGAGCTGTTCGATCTGCTCCTTCGCCGCCACCGCGTCCCCCCGCTCGGCGAATGCGATCGCGGCCAGACGTCTCGCCGCGGGCTTGCGATTGGGCGCTGCGGCGCGAGCCGCTTCGATCACGAGGTTGGGGAGTTCGACGAACAGTTTTGCGAGTTCCGCCTCCGCCTTCTTCGCGGGGGCGTCGGCCGCCTGCGCGACGGCGGCTTCCGACTTCTTCTTGGCCGCTTCCTCGTCGTCCTTCTTTTTCTTCTCCGCCTGCAGACGCTTTCCCTCTTCGATTTCCCGGCGCTGATCCTCCGTCAGTCCAACGGCCGGTTTGTCACCCCCACCCAAACCCCCGTTGACGTACACGAAGCCCCCAGCAGCCAGCGCGAGCACCACGCCAACCCCGGTGAACAACTTGGCGACCGGGCTGAGTCCGGCGGACTTTTTTTTCGGCTCAACCTTGGGCGTCTCGACCGGGCGAGCCGACTTGAACACCGGCACGGAACACTTGGGGTTCGCACAACGGACAAGTTCCCCCTGGTGTTTGGGGTCGAGGAACCCGACCGTGTCGCACATCCGGCATCGCACTTCGACCGACTTGACGGCCGACGCCTTGAGGGACAGCGGAATCGCCTTGGCGGCCGAGGCGTCGGCTTCGATGAAGTCGTCGTCGGCCTTGCCGTCGGATTTTGATGCGGGTTTGGCGCATGGCTTCGCGTCGGAAGCCGGGGCTGCGGTGGGTGCCCCCTTTTTGGCAACGGCCGGCAACGGCTTCTTCGGCGCGGAGCCTTTGCCCCCCCCCTTCAGGGACGCGCCGCAGAACGGGCAATCGACGGCGTCGTCGTCGAGGACGGATTGTCCGCAGGCGGGACAGGATGGCAAATCCATGGAGCAGGCTCGAAAGCGGGTCAAACGATGGCGAGAACCAGGACGAAGACCGGCCCAACCGCCAAAACAGGAGGCGACCGGAACAGCGTCGAAGTGGAAAACATGGCACCCGAGCGGGCGGCGGACCGTTTCCCACCGACTGCATTATCCCGGAGTTCCGACCGGCGGGAAGCCACTCCGCGCCGCTTTCGCGGCGCGTCGCGGGAATCGCCCACCTTGGAATCTGGTTTTGCCTTCCCCCGTCACGCCCCGCGGATGATTTTCAGCATGGGGAGCTTTTCCTGCAGCTTCTTCACCCCCTCGTCGGTGACCTTCGTCTCCCACAAGTAGAGCGACTTCAGCTTGGCCAAGCCTTCCAAATGCGCCAGCCCCGCATCGGTGGTTTCGGTCCCGTACAGGTTGAGGTACTCAAGGTTCGCGAGTCCCTTCAGCGACTCCAATCCCTTGTCGGTGACCTTGGTCTTTTCCAGGTGCAACCGGACGAGCGTCGCTTGCTTCGCCAGCAGTGCGACCCCTTCGTCGTTCACCTCGGCCCCGCGCAAGTTCAGGTGGGCCAGACGGGTCAGGAATTGGACGGGAGCGACCGTTTCGTTCGTCACCTTCCCCTGAGCCGACAGAAAGCTCACTTCGAGCCGGTTGTCGTTCTGGGCGATCTCCAGCACCAAGCCCCCGGCGGCGCGAATCTTCGCGATCGCTTCCGCTTCGGTCATTTGCGCAAGACCTGCTCCGCGAGCCAACGCGGTCCGAATCGTCATTCCGAGTCCGAGCGACATTTGCACCACCTCCCCGCAACAACCGCAAACCAGCCGACTTCAAGCGGCCAAGCATCCTCGAAAAAGTCGTTTTAACCGCACCGCGCGGCTTTGCAAACCAACAGCGACCTCTCCATCAACTCCTCCGCAAGGGCCGTCACATCCGAAATTGGCCCTCGCGAATTCACTCGACAAACACGAACTCGTTCAGACACAACAGCACCTGGCAGTAGTCCCGCCACGCCGCCTCGTCTCCGCCGCGCGCGTTGACGAACGCCATCCCCGCGTCGATCTCGGCAGGGTCGGGAACGCGGCCCAGAGCGAGTTCGCACGCCTTGCGGATCCGCGCTTCGGGCGTTGCCCCTTCCGCGCGCTTGGCCAAACCGTCCGCCGCCAAACGGACCAAATCGTTGTTGAGCAACAACAGCGCCTGGGGCGCGATCGTCGTGGCGGACCGCTCGGCCAACCCCGAGAGCGCGTCGGGACAATCGAACACCTGCAGCATCGGCACGAGCTGGCTGCGCTTGACCGTGAAATAGATTCCGCGGCGGCGTTGATTCGCGTCCAGCGTCCCCGGTCCGTACATCCGACGGTCGAGCAGACCGGACACGCCCAGCAGACTGTCGCGAATGATTTCCGCTTCCAGTCGCCTCGGTGCGAAGCGCCAGACGAATTTGTTCTCGCGGTCGGCGGCCAAACGTTCGGCGTCGGCGGTGCTCGACTGTCGATACGCGGCGCTGGTCAACATCAGGCGATGCATTTTCTTGAGGCTCCAGCCATCGGCGATGAACCGCCGGGCCAGCCAATCCAGCAATTCCGGATGCGAAGGCTTTTCTCCCCGCACGCCGAAGTCGCTGGGGGTCGCCACCAACCCACGCCCGAAATGCTGTCGCCACAACCGGTTGACCATCACCCGCGCCAAAAGGGCTCCCGCCCCCGATTCCGTGTCGGTCAGCCATGCCGCGACCGCGCGGCGCTCGGGCGAGCGTCGCTCCTTCGTACCTTCCGGGACCTCGGGCAACCAACGATCGGCCGCTCCGTTCGAACTCCCCACCACCTGCGGGAAACCGACCGTCGCCACTCCATCTTTCAGGTTCACATCCCCGCGACGCAGGAAAAACGACTGCTCGAAGAAATCCGCACCTTGGGTGTGCAGACGGACGGCGGGCAAATCGTCGCCCGAGACAAGCACCTTGCGGACATCCGGTTTCGGGGCGGTCCCCGCGTGCTCCTGTTCCTTCTTTCGCAGGTCGCGCCATTCGGCGTCGCGTGGCTTGTACCAATCCGCGAGCGCCGACCGCTGCGCGTCGGTCCGCTTGTCGGCAACCGTCGACAGCGCTTCTCGCACCGCCAACGGCCAACCGTCCGCAAACAGATCGGCCCCCACTTCGCCCCGCCCGATGGAGAAACGGGGGTGCCCGATCCCGTGTTGCACGTTGTTGTTGAACTGCAACACCAGCGTCAAGACCGCCGGCGTCTCCACCACAAGCGGTTCGGCAAAGTCGAACACTGCCGCGTGCGGCTTTCCGAACTGCGGATCGACGGCCCAGGCGGACTGAGGATTGTCGTCGATGGCCGCGGCCACCGGCAGTCCCTTCTGTTCAAACGTGGCTCGCGCGTTGGTCAGCGCGAGCGGTTTCGCCTCCGCACTCGGGTTCCCCTCCGCCGGACGTACGGTCGCCCGAAAAACCGACAGTGCGAAATTCCCGTTGGGTGCCCGGCCCGGCCCCTTCTGCGGCAACGAGTCGTGCGGCAGGACCTCCAACCGCAAGTGCTCGTACGTCCCGGCTGGCAGCGCCGCCGTGACGGTCCATTCGTCGTGATCGATGTTCGGTCCCGTGACCAAATACGACCCGTCCGCCTGCGGCTCGAACAGCGCCTTCCCTTTCGACGCCAACTCCCTGGGAGCCAATACCGACCAAACGGACGAAATTGCGGCGGCTTCCTTCGAGGCCACATCCCTTTCCCACTCGGCCAATCGCGCCGGCAGTCGATCCCGCTCGAACGCGCGGATCGCTTCCTCGAACGGCGCATGGGCCAAGTCCCAGGCCTGCTTGTTCCTCCGATACCCCTCGGGGTCGAAATCGAATTCCTTTTCGCTGCGGACCGTGCGTGTGAACGCGCTGAGCAACCGGTAATAGTCCGCCTGCGGAAGCGCGTCGAACTTATGATCGTGACAGCGGGCGCAGCCAATCGTCAGCCCCAACATCGAAGTCCCGAGCGTGGCGACGATGTCGTCAAGTTCGTCGTAACGGTGCTTCTCGACTTCGTTGGCCGTGATTTGCGTGCTGTGCACCCCCGCCGCCAAATACCCCGTGGCCATCCACGCCAAACGGTTCTCGACCGACGCCGGATCCCCCTTGGCCAACACATCACCCGCGATCTGTAGCCGCACGAACTCGTCGTACGCCATGTCGCGATTGAACGCCTCAATGACGAAATCCCGGTAGTGATAGGCGCTCGGGCGGTCGTAGTCGTGCTCGAAGCCGTGGCTCTCGGCGAAGCGGGCCAGATCGAGCCAATGCCGCGCCCAACGCTCGCCGTAGTGCGGACTCGCCAACATCCGGTCGATGGCTGCGGCGACCGCCTGAGGAGACTCGTCCGCCAGGAAGGCGGCCATCTCGTCGGGAGCGGGGGGCAACCCCAACAAATCAAACGAAAGGCGTCGGAACAACATCCCCCGCGGCGCTTCGGGATTGGACTTCAGACCCGCGGAGCGTCGCGACGAATCCAAAAACCGGTCGATCGGATGCGACGAGGCTCCGGGGGCGACCGCCTCCGGAACGGCATCGGTCCGCAACGGTTGATAGGCCCAGTGCGACTTCGCCTCCGCCGGTACGGTCCGCCGCGTCCACTCCGGGGGGCCTTCGGGTTTCTTGACCAAGGGGGCGTCGTACGGGGCGTCCAGGTCAATCCAGCGAGCGATGCGGTCGACCAGATCTTTCGGCAATGGGTCCGCGTCTTGCGGCATTGCCGGCTTCCGCTCGTGCCGCAGCATTTTGACGAGCAAGCTGTCGCCCGAACGCCCCGGAAGGATCGCCGCGCCGGCCGCCCCCCCTTTGAGCAACGACTCCCGCGTCGACAGATCGAACTCCCCTTCGACATCCTCGCCGGTATGACAGGCGCCGCAGTGCTGCACAAGTGCTTCGCGCACTCCGCCGGTAAACACCGCCAAACCCTGCTCGCGCTTGGCGTCGTCTCCGTGCGCGGAAGCGGCCGCCATCCAGCAACTCGCGGCCAAACAGATCGCGCCGCACAGCCATCGAAACCGGTTAATCATCATCACCAGCGCGAAAACGAGGGGCCGCGAAAACACGGGGTGTCTACACGGGAAACGCCTGGGCGGCGATCGACCCCGCGAAAGACCATGACCGGAACACCGCATCACAACTTCGCGACGCACACGGCTAATCCGATTTCACCCGAGAATAACCGGTCGTTGATCCGTGGTCATGCCCCAGCGATCCGGAATCCTTCCGGCATCGCCAACCCGCCTTCACGTGCCGGAAATCGTCGATACTCCGCCGCGCGAGATCCAATGGCCCCCGGAGAGTCAGAGACGACTTCGGTCACGCCTCTTGTGCGGATTCGTACTTCCGTGCCTTGTCCGAGATGTCCTTCCGGCACCACGCCCCGTCCCACCGAATGAGCTTCACCGCCTGGTACGCCTTCAGTTTCGCGTCGGAAACGTTCGCCCCGATCGCCGTGACCCCCAGGACCCGACCACCGCTGGTCACGACTTCGGTACCCCGCTTTTTGGTGCCCGCGTGGAACACCTTCACGTCGGGCAGCTTGGCGGCATCGTCCAAGCCACGGATCGCCGCTCCCTTGGGGTAGTCTCCTGGGTAGCCAGGAGCGGCCATCACCACGCACACCGAGGGGCGCGGGTCCCATTCGAGGGGGGCCTCGTCCTCGAGTTTGCCGAGCGCCACCGCCATCAACGTCTTCGCCAAGTCCCCCTTGAGCCGCATGAGCAGCGGCTGAGTCTCGGGGTCGCCGAAACGCACGTTGTACTCGAGCACCTTCGGCCCTTGGTTGGTAATCATCAGTCCCGCGTACAGCACGCCCTTGAAGGGACGATGACGGCGATTCATCGCATGGACGGTCGGCACGAGGATTTGCGTGATGATCTGGTCCATCATCGCGGGACCGATCAACGGAGCCGGGCTGTACGCCCCCATGCCGCCTGTGTTGGGGCCCTGGTCGTCGTCGTACGCGGCCTTGTGGTCTTGCGCGGTCTCCAGCGGGACGATGGTCTTGCCGTCGGTGAACGCGAGAATGCTCGCTTCTTCGCCGTCGAGCCGTTCTTCGATCACCACCCGTTTGCCCGCGTCGCCGAACTCCCGCGCGAGCATCATCCGGCGGATGGCGTCGAGCGCTTGCCCCTTCTCGGAGCAGACCGTGACCCCCTTGCCCTGGGCGAGTCCGTCCGCCTTCACGACCAGCGGCGTCTGTTCCCGCTCGTTGATGTATTGTTCGGCCGCCGCCGGGTCGGTGAACGACTTCGATTCCGCCGTGGGAACCGCCGCCGCCCGCATCAGGTCCTTCGAGAACGCCTTGCTCCCCTCCAGCTCGGCCGCTTCCTTGCCCGGTCCGAACACCGGGATGCCCGCCTTCTCGAAAGCGTCCGCCGCGCCGATCACCAGTGGTGCCTCGGGGCCGATCACGGCCAGTTCGATCTTTTCCCCCTTGGCGAAGCGCAGCAAGCCGTCGATGTCGGTTGCCGAAATCTCGACGTTGTCCGCCTCCAGGCCCGTCCCGGCGTTCCCCGGCGCGCAATACACCCGTGTCACGCTCGGCGACTGCTTGAGCTTCCAGCACAGGGCGTGTTCCCGCCCTCCGTTTCCGACCACCAGCACCTTCATGTCGTCGCGATTCCCGTCTCGAAAAAATGGGCGTCCGCCGGGTCCGCCGTGAGCGTCCACCGCGACGGAAACCGCAGACGATAAATCTCCCGCCCGCCAATCGCCACCCTGTTGCAGGAATGTGTCCCACCGTAACAGGGAGCGCAGGATTTCCAATAAGCACACAGACGCCCCCGACAATCCGGAAATGATCGTGGATTGGCTGGCGGGGGACTGTCCTTTCGCGTCAGAATCGCTCGACAGGACGCGGTCATTCGACCAGCTGTCTTGCGAACCTCTTCAAGCCGCTGTTCCCCGCCTGCCTCGCCTGTGCCCTTTCCATGCGTCCCCAAGACCGCCATACGCTCGACGAGGGCTTCGACGACCGCGACCGATTCCCGGACGACGCCGAAACGAACCGCGGCGCTTCGCTGCTCGATTCGCGGTGGCTGTGGTTGCTGTTCGGCCTGGCAGGGATCGTCGCGTTCGAGTTCGGCGTCCCCCCGGCTCTCACCGCCGTATTGTTCTGCGTCAAACTGGGTTTCCCGCACCTGGCCAACGGGTTGTGGGTGTGGCGCAACGACCCCCATCCCGGACGGGGGCTGGTGTTGGGGCTGGGCTACGTCGCCTTGGGAGGCTGGCGGGTGGTGCTGTGGAGTTTTCTGCTGTCGGCGTTCCTCAGCTATGTCTCGACGATGGCGGACTTGCTCCAAGGGGGCAACGGGGTTCGGGGGAAGGGGCAGGCGGATATCCAGATCGTCGGGGCATTGGGATTGACCTTCGGCTTGATGCTCGTCGCCACGAGCGCGCTTTCCACGCTGGTCTGTCTGGCTGCGGGAGTTTTGGGCACGCCTTTGTGGCTGAGCCGCCGAGTGACGGAGTGGCGTGTCGCGGGCAGCTATCCCCCCAACCCGATCGGCGGCAATTCGACCGGGTCGCTGCTCAATTATTCGTTACTGGTGATTTGCGTGTTTTTGCTCACGCTGTTTGCCATCGCCATGATGAATCTCGGTCCCGCCGCACTCCCTGGAGTGTTTTTGGGAGTGATCGGCATCCCGGTCTTCACGCTCGTGATGCGCGATTGGCTCGGCCGGCGGATCGTCGCCAATTCCCCGGCGGAGTGCTGGGACATTTCGTCGGACGGCGAGGGTTGGCCCGACGACCACGACCCCGAAGACAACGAGCCCTCGGGTGACGACTCGGACGGCCCCGACGACGAACTCAACGCTATCGAGATTCTGGACGAAGACCCCGCCCCGCAAGATTGGCGCCGTCGGCCTTTCGGGGTGTGACCGAGTCGTTTCCGCCCTCGCCCCGAGGCGGGGTGGAACACGGGTGCAACACGGAGAGTCGTCGCGAAATCCGGGACCGGTTGAGATCGAACCGCAACACGTTTCTCTCAAAAAAGATCGTCCCATCCCCACTCGATTCTTCGAGCAACGCATGCCCACGAAAATCCGCGAGTCTCGCGACTACATCCACGCCAAGTGTCGACAAACCACCACCATCGACGGCCCCGAATTCGAGGTGTTGGCCAATCCCCTGGTCGGCATGGTCGGGACGTGGTGCGACCACTGCGAAGACCATTTCCCGCTGCGCGAATTCGCGTGGGCCGACACACGCGAGCGGATCACCGATTACTACGACCGCCATTCCGCCAAAGCCACGTCACTCCAAAAATTGCTCGTTTCTCGAAAATTCCTGCTCGCCGCGGGCATCGTGGGATTCGTGGCGGGAGCCGTCGGCGGCGCGGTCTTGTCGAATGTGCTCAAAGGGTTGCCAGCGGCGGTGCTCGCCATCGGCGGCGGCTTGTTCACGGCGGTTCTGGTGGCCGTAGTCGACTTGTTGTACGTGACTCCGGCGGTCACCAGGCAAGCGTTGGGAACGTCGGACTGCCGCACCTTGAAATAGGCCGTTCACACACAAGGTGGGCGAACACTCACCCGCCTGCGACCGACGCGGCGAACGCATTTTTGTCCGCGGCAGGGACGGCCCCGACAATCGGAGTCGTCACGAGGCCTTCGCCCCCCGTGGAGTTCCCGCACCCTCGTTCCGTAGCGGGTTCGTATCTACGATTCGCCAGCGTGTTGCGTCGGTTGCGCGGCACGGACTTCGGGCGACAGACCTTGATGCGGGAGATGCAGGCATGCGGGCATGGGAAATCGGACCGACCTTCGGCCTCGACCAACTGCGGATGGTGCAACGACCGGTCCCCGAACCGGGGCCGGGAGAGGTGGTCGTCCGGATTCACGCTTGCTCGTTGAACTATCGCGACCTGCTCGTGGTCAAAGGGGCCTACCACCCCAAGATGCCGATTCCGCGGATTCCGCTGTCGGACGGTGCGGGGGAAGTCGTCGCCTTGGGAGCGGGTGTGTCCACGGTTCGCGAGGGAGACCGTGTCGCGGGATGTTTGCTCCAGGGTTGGACCGACGGTCGGTTGACTCAACAGGCGGCGAGGACCGGTCTCGGAGGCAATCTCGATGGCACGCTGTGCGATTACGCGCTGTTTCGACAAGACGGCGTGATCCACTTTCCCGAGCACCTGACCTACGAACAGGCGGCCACGCTGCCGTGCGCGGCGGTCACCGCCTGGAACGCGTTGATCGAAGGGGGTGTGCGACCGGGTGAAACCGTGCTTTGCCTCGGAACGGGAGGGGTGAGCCTGTTCGCGATGCAATTCGCGAAACTCGCCGGGGCGGTCCCGATCGTGACTTCCAAAAGCGACGCCAAACTCGCACGGGCGCGGGAGTTGGGGGCGGTGCATACGATCAACCACGCGCAGGAGCCGGAATGGGACCGGGTCGTGCGGGAGTTGACGGGGGGTGAAGGGGTGGACCACGTGGTCGAGGTGGGGGGGGCGGGAACGTTGCCGAAGTCGGTTCGCGCCGTGCGACATGGCGGGCACATCGCGCTGATTGGCGTGCTGTCGGGAGCGGAAGCCGAGTTCAATCCCCTGCCGGCCCTGATGAAGGGAGTCACGATTCGGGGGGTGTTCGTCGGTTCTCACGCGATGTTTGCCGGCATGAACGCCGCGATTTCCGCGGCAAAGCTGACGCCCATCGTCGACCGCGTGTTCCCGTTCGACCGGATTCAGGACGCGTTGGCGTATCTCGAACGCGGCGAGCACTTTGGCAAGGTGGTGTTGGCGGGGACCTGACGATCAAATTGGTCTCGCGCCTCGATCCTTGCCATCGTGCCTGTTCTGGAAGGGTGTCATGAAGATCAGCAAAGTCGTGGCGTACGGCGTTGAAATCCCGTTGGTGGCCGAGAAGCGGATGATCTCGGCCTTGGGGCGGCACGAAGTGTCGCCATTCGTGCTGGTGCGGGTCGAGACGGACAACGGCCTGCACGGCGCGGGGGAGGCGACGATCACGCCGAGATGGAGCGGCGAGACGGTGTGGGGGACGCAAGCACTCGTCGAGAGGCTGTTCGCCCCGCTGGTTGTGGGGCGCGATCCCGCCGACATCGAAGGCCTGTCACACGTCTTGGACCGGGCGTGCCACCACAACTGGTTCGCCAAGTCGGCCATCGAGATGGCTTGCTGGGACTTGGTCGGCAAGGAGCGGGGCGTACCCGTGTACGAACTGCTGGGCGGGGCCTGCCGACCGCGCAAGGTGCGGTGTCGCTTCTCGATGGGAGCGTACGATGTCGACCGTGCGCGGCGTCGCGCGGGGGAGTTGATCGCCGAGGGATTCGACACGATCAAGGTCAAGGTGGGGGGAAATCCGACGGACGACCTGGCTCGAGTACGCGCGGTGCGCGAGGCGATCGGTCCGGATCGACAACTCACCATTGACGCGAACTGTGGTTGGGACGCGCCAACCGCGATCCACTGCATCCGCGAACTCGACGACGCCAACCTCACGCTGGTCGAACAGCCGACCCCCGACGGCGACTACGGCGCGATCGCGGCCGTCAAGCAAGCGGTGCGGCCCCCGATCATGGCGGATGACATGTGCTTCAACATGGTTCACGCCCGGGAGCTGGTGCGGCAGAAGGCGTGCGACCTGATCAGCGTGTACCCCGGCAAGCAGGGGGGGATCGGGCGCTGCCGCGATCTGATCGAGTTCGCCGGTCGCCACGGCTTGCCGTGCAGCATCGGCTCGAACCTCGAATGGGACGTGGCTACGGCGGCGATGGCCCACCTGTGTGTCGCTTGCCCGAATCTGCAAGTCGAAAAGTTTCCCGGCGACATGTTGGGGCCGTCGTACCACGAGGACCGGATCGTCGTGGACCCGCTGGAGATTGGTGGTTCGTACGTGACGATCCCGGACAAGCCGGGTCTGGGGGTCGAAGTGGATTGGGGGAAGGTCGAACGGATGCGGATGTGTTGAGGTCGCGCGGCGGAGCGGCTTGACGAACGTGTCGATGCACGTGATCGGCGGACGAGACAAACAGTCTTGCGGGCGACTACACTTTCGGCCGACGCGAGGTCGGATTCTCCGGCCTCGCGGGCGCGGTCTCGCGCCGAGAACGGGTGATGTCACATCGCGACGAGTGTGGTCATGGCGAAGAAATCCACAACGGCATCCGCAACCAAGCCCTCGCCAACCGAGTCGATCATGAATCGGCTGGCGGGGAAGAAGATCGTCTTCAGCGGCAAGTTCGACTGGGGCGAGGAGAACTCGCTCGGCGGGTTGGCGGCGGCGCAGGGCGGTTCGGTTCAGGACGCGCTCGACGCGACAACCGACTATTTGGTCGTCGCGGACTCGTCGGCCAGCAAGACGGATCAGAAGAAGGCGCTGTCGCTCAACGGCAAGGGAGCGTCGATCCAGGTGATCGACCGGGGAGCGTTTTGGGCGGAATTCACGCCAACGGCCGAGGAAGTCGCCGAGCTGATCCGGACGGAAGACGCGACGCGGTACGGCCAGGCTTTTCCCGCGGTGCGAGTCTGGCGGCATGGTCAGCCGCAAGTGCCCAAGCACACGTTGACGGGACTCGACTTTTCCGGACGCAATTTGTCGGGATTTCAGTTTCTCGACACGGCGTTTGAAAAGTGCCGGTTCACCGGAGCGTCGCTCGGGGGGACCAGGTTTCTGTTTGCCAAGGAATGTGATTTCTCTGGGACGACCGGGGAGGGAATGGAGTTCGGCGAGATCGCGGGGAGCCGCTTTCGGGACGCAAAGCTGAGCCAACTCCAATTCATCGGGGATCTGGGCGGTTGCGACTTTTCGACCGCCGAGTTTGCAAATGCGGGCTTTCGAGCCGAATGGGCCTACGGCATGGGGCGTGGCAGCCAACCCATAAACCGGCCGCGTTTTGGGAAAAGTCGGTTGGTGGAATCACTCTGGGCCGGATTGAATCTCGTCGAGGCGGATTTCCAAGGGGCTGATCTCACCAGCGCGATTTTCATGAACTGCCGTTTCGAATCGGCCGACTTTCAAAAATCGACATTGGTCGGAGCCTCGTTCTTCGGAAACCATCTGGCCGGTGCGAACTTCGAAGGGGCAAATCTTGCGGAAGCGAGTTTCGCGGAAGCCGATTTGACGGGGGCGAACTTCGCTGGGACAAACCTGTCAGCGGTGAACTTTCGAGGCGCGAAACTCGACAAGGCCAATCCTGAGAAGGGGAAGAAATACGACGCCACCACGGCCTGTTCCGTCGCGACGGTCGGCCCGGCCCTGACGGAACTGGACACAGTCACTGGCAAGGCCGGGCGGATCGAGTTCACGCTGCGCGTACGGTCGACACCCGACACGACGACCGGAGAGGGGGACGTAGTGGGCGTGGACAGCTCCGGGCTCCAATACGGATGGCCGTTGCGACTGTCGGCTGCGACGATGAGACGATTTGGAGCACGCAACGTTCAGGCAAAGACCATGTCGAGCGCCGTCGTGCACCTGGCGAATGTTGTCGGCAACCGACCGATCCGTTACGAAACGGTCGAAGTGTCCACGACGAAATCGGCGGTCAAGGGGCAGGAGTTGCGTGCGTTGGTCATCCGCGCGCTGGAGGAAGCGTTCGGTCAGCCGGTTCCGCCGGAGGAAGAGCTGATCGCGGCGACGAAGGCTTGGCGCGATGCAAAGATCGAGGCCGGCGCCGAACAGCGCGAAGCTCGCAAAAAGGCCGCTGAAGAGGCGGAAAAGCTCAAGGTCAAAGAGAAGAAACAGATCGCCAAAAAGATCGAGAAGGCCGTCGGCAAGGTGACCGACACGGCGTCGTTCCTGAAAGCGCTCGAGGTGCGGATCGAGAAGCCGAAGATCGTCAAGGCGACGCAGATGCTCAAAGCGGCGGGCTTCAAACTGTTCAACGACGTGACCGACACGCACATGTCGGGGGTCGTCAAAAGCCAGACCGATCCCGACCTGGTCTACGCCTGCCGGATCGACGACGGCGGGCACTATGCCTGTTGCACGCAAAACCTGAACATCTGCGGCGGTCTTCGCGGTTCGCCGTGCAAACACTTGCTCGTGCTGATGATCGGCCTGGTGCAGGCCGGGGAACTCGATCCGACCACCATTGATGGATGGTTGGCGAAAAGTCACGACACCAAGCCCGCGCTCGACAAGGACGCGATGGGAGAAATCTTCCTCAAGTACAAGGGGGCCGAAGCGGGCGAAGTCGATTGGCGTCCGACCGAAACCGTTCCCGAGGATTACTTCGCGCTATGACGGCAGGGGCGTCCGACATCGAAGAGCTGCGCGTCGACTTCGAGCGACTGCGCGAATTGCTCGAAAGCCTCGTCGTACGCGGCCTGCGGGCGTGCGGGCCGGACGAACTGTCGAAGCTGCGCAACCATGCGGAACACCTGGAAAAGGCGGGAGCCGGTCACTCGGCGGCGGTGCTCAATGATTTGCGAACGGGTATCGAAGCGGACGGCGCGGGGACGACGCGGAAGCTGGTCGAGGCGCAAACGAACGTGCGGTTGTTGGAGCGATTACTGACGCTGCGCGTGGTTCAAGGGTGGTATGCGGGGGCGATCGAAACGGGGGCGAATCCGGAAGCGGGTGAAGGGGACGAAGCTTCGCGTAAGACCGGGTTGGTCGACGGAGTCGCAGGCTCGCAAGCGTCCCATGCCAAAGCGGCGGGCTCCAGCCGACCGCCGATGCCCTTTGCCGAAGTTCAATCGCTCCGAAAGCTGCTGGCTGAACTCCGCAAGGGAGTGGAAGAACTGTTGTCGGCCGGGATGACGGCCGCTTCGAAGGCGACCATCGCGCGGTTGGATGTCAGCTTCAAGGAGGCGTCGCGCCTGAAACTGCTGCGATTGGGTTCGACGCTGCGCATCGCCAACGAAGAGATCGCCCGGTTTGCGTCGGGGTCGCCGCTGTTCTCGGCGCGGCGGCTGTCGTTCTTCCTCGGGCGGGCGTGGCTGTTGGCAACGGCGCTGGAGCGCGCGGTGGCCAAAAGGGACGAGGCGGCCCTGGCGACGCTGTTGGCGACCCCCAGGACCGAGCCGGTGGCCGAGTTGTTCGCCGTCGTGCTGGGGGTCGCCAAACGGGTGGTGCCGGGGGCATTTGCAAGTTTCGATTTTCGGTTGAGGGCGACTCGCGAGTCGGGACCGGTCCAAAACCGGGAGTCGCTCGTATGGTCGTGCGTGTTTCCGCTCCGCAAGGACCTCGACCTCCCCGCCGAGGCGTTCCTGCATCTGCCGCAGAAGCAGAAGTTCAAACCGTCGCTCCTGTTGGAGAAGCGCGAAATCCGGATGACGGGGTGCGCCGTCAGTCGCCAACCGGGTGTGGCGACTCGCGTTTCGCTTTCCGAGACGGGAACGGTGACGACGCTCGAACCGTATGGGGACTGGGCTTCGCTATGGGGTTGGAACCTGGGACGAGCGGCGGCTCGGCTGGAGTCGCACCGCCCCGGCCCGATGGACCTCGACATCGAACTGCAGGAGGAAGTTTTCGTCGACGAGTGGCGAACCGGAGCCGCGAGGACGCACGACGACGGACACAAGCTGGTGCCGGTCGAAACGCCGTCGCTCCCCTTCGAGATGCGGATCGAGACGGGACCCTCGGGCGTTCCGCTGGCGGGGGTGATGGAGAAGCTCGCCGATGAGAAAATGCGCCCGCCGCTGTACGGACTGGCGCATTACGAAGCGTGCCGGATCGTGCTGCAACCGCTCTCGGCACTGGGCGTGGGCGGGGTCGAATATCTGACGCTGTCCGCCGACAAGATCAGTCAGGCGGAGTTGGTGAAGGCGATGAAATTCACGTGATGGGAACCCGTGCGATGGCCAGAAAAAGCGACAAGCCCGCCGATCCGTCGGCGTCCACCAAGCCCGCTTCCCCCGAGGGGGAGGACATCCTGCGCCGTCCGGCGGAGACGCAGTTCGCCGACGAATTGGCGGCGCTGCGACAGAATGAAGCGGACGTGCTGCCGCTGTCGTGGAAGCTGTCGCCGCGCTCGGTGCTGACGTATGTGCTGGGGGGCAAGACGCTCGAAGCGGAGATCGACGGCAAGAAACGGAAAGTCGAGATCACCCGGAAGTTCTTCGGCGAAACCGCGCTGGTCGAGCGGGCCATCGTCACGCTGGCGTCCGACCGCGCGCTGCTGCTCGTCGGTGACCCCGGCACGGGGAAGAGTTGGCTCAGCGAACACCTGGCCGCCGCGATCTGCGGCAACTCGACGTTGGCCATTCAAGGGACGGCCGGCACGACCGAAGAGCACATCAAGTACTCGTGGAACATCGCGCGCGTCATCGCGGAGGGGCCAAACCCCGGCAACCTGATCCCGTCGCCGACGATGGTCGCCATGCGGTCGGGGGGGCTGTTGCGGTTCGAGGAAATCACGCGTTGCGTGCCCGATGTGCAGGACGCGCTGGTGTCGATCCTGTCGGACAAGAACATTTCCATCCCCGAGTTGCCCGACGCGAACACGGTATTCGCGAAACCCGGCTTCAACATCATCGCCACCGCGAACTCGCGCGACCAAGGGGTGAACGACCTTTCGGCGGCGCTCAAACGGCGATTCAACTACGTCCACATCCCGATCGTCGCCGACAAGAAGACGGAAATCGAAATCGTCCGGAAGCGGTCGACCGACCTGTTGGAGAAGTTCAACATCCCGGCGACGATCGAGCCGGCCTTGCTCGACCTGCTGGCGACGGTGTTCCGCGAACTGCGCGAAGGGAAAACGAGCGAGGGGATCGGCGTGAAGGCCCCCGGCACGACGCTCTCCACCGCCGAGGCGATCGGCACGGCGGTCGACGCCGTGCTGCACAGCCGTTACTTCGGGGACGGGAAGGTGACGGCGGGTGCGATTGCCCGCAACCTGGTGGGGTCGATCGTCAAGGAGGACCCGCAGGACCTGGCGGCGCTCAAGGAGTACGTGACGATCGTCTGCAAGAAACGCGGTGCCGGGGACAAACAGTGGCAGGCGTTCCACGACGAGGCGATCAAGACGCTGAAATAAGTGAACATCAAACGACCAAAGGGGCGCGCGGACGATCAGGCGAGGATGCCCTGGACGACTTCGCCGTGAACGTCGGTCAGGCGGTGGTGGCGACCTTGGTACTTGAACGTCAGTTTGGTGTGGTCGATCCCCAGCAGCCGCAGGATCGTGGCGTTCAGGTCGTGCACGTGGACGGGATCGCGGACGATGTTGTACGAGAAGTCGTCCGTCTCGCCGATCGTCGCCCCCGCTTTGACACCCGCCCCCGCCAACCAGACGGTGAAGCAACGCGGATGGTGGTCGCGGCCGTAGTCGTCGGCGGTGAGTTTGCCCTGGCAATAAACGGTGCGGCCGAACTCGCCCCCCCATACGACCAACGTGTCGTCGAGCAGGCCCCGACGCTTCAGGTCCGTCACCAGCGCTGCCGTGGCCCTATCTGTTGTTTGGCACTGCAGGGCGATGTTCTTGGGGAGTTCCAAATGTTGGTCCCACCCCCGATGGAACAACTGCACGAATCGCACACCGCGCTCGCACAAGCGCCGCGCCATCAGGCAGTTCCACGCGAACGTCCCCGGCTTGCGGGCCTCCTCGCCGTACAGATCGAACGTGCCGGCGGTCTCGCCGGAGAGGTCGGTCAGTTCGGGAACCGACGTTTGCATGCGGAACGCCATCTCGTACTGCGCGATCCGCGTCGACACTTCGGGATCGCCCGAGTCGCGCAATTTGAACTCGTTCAAGGTGGCGAGGTCATCGAGCAAGCCCCGCCGCACCGCCGCGTCGATGCCGGGCGGATTCGACAGGAACAGCACGGGATCCCCCTGTGAGCGGAACTTCACGCCGGCGTACCGCGTCGGCAGAAAACCGCTGCCCCAGAGGCGGTCGTACAAGGGTTGGTCGCCGGTTCCGGACACCATCGCCACGAAGGCGGGAAGATCGCGATTTTCGCTTCCCAATCCATACGACAACCACGAACCGAGGCTCGGGCGACCGGCCAACTGCGCGCCGGTTTGGAAGAACGTGATCGCGGGGTCGTGATTGATGGCCTCGGTGTGCATCGATTTGATGAAGCAGAGGTCGTCGGCGATGGCCGCCGTGTGCGGCAACAGGTCGCTGATCCACGCGCCGCTTTGGCCGCGGCGCTCGAAGCGGAACTTCGATGGGGCGACGGGAAACCGCGTTTGCGTGCTGGTCATGCCGGTCAAACGCTGCCCTTGACGGATCGAATCGGGCAGGTCGGTTCCGCGCAGGGCCTGTAAACCGGGCTTGGGGTCGAACAGATCGAGTTGCGACGGAGCCCCCGACTGGAACAGCGAAATCATCCGCTTCGCCTTCGTCGGCAGGTTCGGGAAACCGGGCAAGCCCGGTTGGTTCGCGGGGGCGTCCTCGGCGCGGACGAAGTTGCCTGGCGTCGCATCGCCGAGCGTTGCGAGGGCGGCCAAACCCGCCGCATGCGCGCCGCGCGTCAGGAAGCGCCGGCGGGATTCGACGAACCGGTGCAGGGTGTCGTTCATCGACATGAGGCGACCTATTGGTTGGGGCGTTTCGTAGGTCAGGCTGTGCCTGACGACCTGTTGTCAACCGCGCGAAACGATCGTCGGGCACCGTCCGCACTACTCGTTGGTGAGGACTTCGTCGAGGTTCAAGACAAGGCTGGCGACGGTCGTCAACGCCGCCAGTTCGCACGGGTCGAGGCTCTCGTCGACGGGGGATTCGCCGACGTGGACAAGACGGCGGGCGGCTTCGGGATCGGCTTGATAACGTTCGAGGTTGCGCTCGTATCGACGGACGAGGATCGCCAGTTCTTCAGCGCGGGGCGGCCGCGCGGTGGCCGCCAGGAATGCGTTGCGGCATTTGTCCGAAACGGACGTTGATCGATCCGCCAGCAGTCGTTGCCCCAACGCCCGGGCCGCCTCAACGAACGTCACGTCGTTCATCAGAGCGAGTGCCTGTAACGGCGTATTGGTCCGCGACCGTTGAACGGTGCAGGCCTCTCGGCTGGTGGCGTCGAGAGTCACCATCGTCGGCGGGGCGACCGTCCGCTTCCAGTAGGTGTACAGGCTGCGACGATAGAGATCGTCTCCGTACGACTGCTTGTATTCGGTGTCGGTGGCGATCTCCTGCCATAGCCCGTCGGGTTGATACGGCTTGACCGACGGTCCTCCGGTGCGCTCCTTGAGCAGTCCGCCCACGAGGAGCGCCTGGTCGCGAATCGTCTCGGCAGGTAGCCGTCGGCGAGGACCGCGAGCGAGCAGGCGGTTGTCCGGGTCGCGTCGCGACAACTCGGGCGAAGCTCGGGACGCTTGCCGATACGTCGCGCTGGTGACGATCGTCTTGAGCAGTCGCTTCACGTCCCATTGAGTGTGGACGAATTCGAGAGCCAGCCAATCGAGCAGTTCGGGGTGGCTGGGGGGATCCCCCTGAACGCCGAAGTCCTCGGCGGTGCGCACGAGGCCTTGTCCGAAACAGCGCTGCCAGAGGCGATTGACCGCGACGCGCGCCGTCAGGGGGTGGTCGGGTGCGACCAACCACTTTGCGAAGCCGAGTCGATTCTTCGGCGCGTCGGTCGGCAACGCCGGGAAAATCGCCGGGACACCGGGAAACACGCGCTCGCCGGGGTTGTCGTACTGACCGCGAACGAGCACGTGCGTGGCCCTCGGTTCGGGCATCTCCCGCATCACCATGACGGTCGGCAGGCTCTCGTGGAACGTGCGCCGCTCCTTCCGCAGGCGTATCAGGTCGGCGTGGGCCGCGCGGATTTCGGGGGGCGCGTGGTGCTCCAGGTGGAATCGCCGCAGCTTGTCACGCTGAATCTCCGTTCGATCGGCGATCGGAATGCCGAGGATCCGGGCCACGCTTTCGGAAACGGACAACACTCGCATTTCGTCGACTGTCAGATCGCGTTGGAACAGACGAACTTCGTCGATGGCCCCGCGGAAAGGCGTCGCCCCACCGCCGATGCGGAGAGGTTCCGTGGCGACGGCGAAGGTTTGGTTGAGGCGATCAAGCTTGGTGGCCAGGGGGGCGGCACGCCCGTCGATCCACAGTTGTATCCCCCCCGCAACCCGCGATCCGTCGTACGTGACCACCACATGGCACCACCGGCCAAGCGGCAGCAGATCTCGCGTTTCCACGCGAATCGCATCGTCCAGCCAGCGTTTCACCAGATTGACTTGCAGGCGTCCGTCATTGAGGTGCAGCGCCCAGCCGGCCCCTTCATCGACGGGGGTCATACGCGACACCAACGTGCCCGTCGGGTGGTCGGCCCGAAACCAAAGAGATACCGAGAACTTGTCGAAGTAGCCGAAATTGGCGGTGTCTCCCGCGTTCACCTGGACATCGCCGCCAAACGTCGCCGCGCTTCCAACCGCCCCGGGAGGAAAGTCAGGTTTCCCCCCGATCGCATCGGCGTCCTTGTCCCGAACCGTCTCTCGAAGGTTGCCATCGAAACCGAAATGGGTGACCAACTCGTCGGAGATGCTCCAGGCATCCCCCGCATCGGCCGCGGACGTTCTTGATGACAGGTCGGCCTCCCAGAGATTGCGCAAGGCGGTCAAGCGCTCCTCGAAGTCCGCCACGCGACGTTCGACTTCGTCAATCTTGCGGTCGAATTCGTGCAAACGGGCCTGTTGCTCGGGCAGGGGGGCCTGGATCAGCGGCGGGGAGTTCCCTTCCTTGATCGCACGGCCACTCTCCGGAATGTTGTTGAAGTGGGCGAAGACCTCGTAAAACTCGCGTTGGCGGATGGGGTCGTACTTATGGTCGTGGCAGCGGGCGCAACCCATCGTGAGGCCCAGCCAGACGGTGGCGGTCGTGTCGACCCGGTCGACGACGTACTCGACCTGATACTCCTCGGGGATGATCCCCCCCTCGGCGTTGCCTCGGTGGTTGCGATTGAAACCCGTGGCAATTCGCTGGTCGAGCGTCGCGTTTTCGAGCAAATCCCCCGCGAGCTGTTCGATGGTGAAGCGATCGAACGGCATGTTCGCGTTGTAGGCCGCAATGACCCAATCGCGCCACCGCCACATATCGCGCGGGCCGTCGTTTTGGTAGCCGCTCGTGTCCGCGTAACGTGCTGCGTCCAACCAAGCCACCGCCATGTGTTCGCCGTACCGTGGCGACGCCAACAATCGATCGACCAACGACTCGTAAGCGGCTGGCGATTCGTCGGCCAGGAAAGCCTCGACCTCCGCGACCGTCGGAGGCAGGCCGGTCAGATCCAGGCTCGCGCGGCGGATCAGCGTCCGCTTGTCGGCTTCCGGAGATGGGGCGAGCCCCTCGCGACGCAGGCGCTCCAGGACGAATCGATCGATCGCGTTACGGCTCCAGCGGTCTCCCTCAACGACCGGCGGTTCTCGCCGCACAGGCGCGATGAACGCCCAGTGTTCCGTCCACGGGGCTCCTTGGCGAATCCATTCGGTCAGGACCCGAATCTGCTCCGGCGAGAGCGGTCGGCCGCCATCAACGGGGGGCATCCGGAGCGACTCGTCCGTGGCCGTGACACGCCGATGCAACTCGCTCGCCTGCGGGTTTCCGGCCACGACCGCCGCGCGACCATCGCGCAGGCGGAACACGCTCGGCTTGTCATCCAGCCGCAGATTTCCTTCGCGACGCTGTTCGTCGGGCCCGTGGCACGTGAAGCAATGGTCGGACAGGATCGGCCGGATATCCCGCCCGAAATCCACCGATGGGCGTCCGCCTGATTTGGTCGCCGAATCGGCCTTGGCGGAGTCGGTGGGAGTCGCCGTAGGTGGTCGACCTTCCTCTCCATCGGCGGGATACGCCCAGAGACCGACGGCGACGAGCACCGGAAGCGAAAGGACTCCCCACGCGACCTTCATCGTGATTCCCCGCGGTCGAGAGCAATCGGTTGAAATCGATGCGTTGCTGTTCTACCGCACGGCGGACGCCAAAAGAAGCCGCAAACAACCGGAGTGTTTTGAGGCCCCAGCCAGCGGCGCGGCATAGAATGACGGTGGACGAGTTGACTGGCAGACCAGCACCTCGGGATTTCCGGTTGGATCGAATGAACCGGTTGGGGGGAGTGTTCCGGTGGGCAACACGCTCGCAAGGGGTACCGCGACCGGTTGTCGCGGGGGATGGTTCAACTTGTTGACGGGAACAGCCGAGTCGCATTAAATGAGGCTGATCCGTGTTGGTGAGAGCTGGGCCACGCAGGTTCTTGCCCTCGCGGCGGGTTGCCACGAATGAGAGATGAAGGGTACGCGGGTTCATCGTCGTCCGAAATCTGACGATTTCGTTGACCGCACGGTGAAGCCGGGAGGTTCGAGAATGCGTCCGACAATATCCGCGCCGAAGAAACTCGCGGTGTTAGCGAGTGCTGCGCGAGGCGTTGCTCGAGTGCTGGCGTTGGTTGTCGTGCTGGCGGGGACCGCCTCCGCCGCCGAGCGACCGGTCAGCTTCGTCAACGATGTTCTGCCGGTGTTGACGAAGTCCGGGTGCAATGTCGGCGTCTGCCATGCCAAAGCGGGGAATGGCCAGAACGGGTTCCGGCTGTCGCTTTTGGGGTTCGAACCGGACGAGGATGTCGATTATCTGACGCGGGAGAGCCGTGGCCGTCGACTTTCTCCGAGTTCGCCCGACGCCAGCCTGTTGCTGATGAAGGCCATCGGAAAGGTGCCCCACGGCGGCGGGAAGCGAATGGATCCCGCGTCGCCCGACTATGCGATGTTGGTGGAGTGGATTCGGCAGGGGGCCCACACCGACCTTGCCACCGCCCCCAAATTGGCGAGTTTCGAGGTACAGCCCGCGCGGGGTACGGTGCCGTTGGGCGGTCAGCAACAACTGCGGGCGATCGCGCGGTACGCCGACGGCTCGGAAGTGGATGTCACGGAACGGGCCTTGTACGAATCCAACGACACGGCCATGGCCGAAGTTGACGGGCGGGGTTTGGTCCGGGCGCTGGATGTGTCGGGTAAGGTGTCGGTGATGGTCCGGTACCAGGGCCGCATCGCCGTCTTCAGCGCGGCGGTGCCGTTGGGTGCGGCGGTCGAAAGCCTGCCTCCGGTCCGAAACGTCATCGACGAACATGTGTTCGCCAACCTCAAGCAGTTGGGCATTCCCCCGTCGGCGGTGTGCGACGACGCCACGTTCTTGCGTCGCGTGACCCTCGACGTGGCGGGTCGGTTGCCGACGGAAGCGGAGACCGCCGCGTTCCTGTCCAAATCGGACTCGGAGAAACGGTCGCAGCTAATCGACGAATTGTTGCGCAGCCCGGACTACGCCGACTTCTTCGCGGGCAAGTGGGCCACGCTGCTCAAGAATCGTCGGGACGATGCGAGCGACATGGTCTCGAATTTCGCGTTCCACGCGTGGGTCCGTGACAGTTTTCTCGCGAACACGCCGTACGACCGGTTCGTGCGGGAACTGCTGGCCGCGACCGGAACGGTCGTCGGCAATCCGCCGGTCGCGTGGTACAAGCGGGTGAAGGAACCCAAAGAGCAATTGGAGGACGTGGCGCAGTTGTTCCTGGGCGTTCGCATGCAGTGCGCCCAATGCCACCACCATCCGTTCGAGCGCTGGAGCCAGGAAGACTATTACGCGCTGTCGGCGTTTTTCGCGCAAGTGGGACGCAAGCCATCCGGGACGCGCGGCGAGGATTTGATCTTCCACAAGCGGGGCGTCGCCACCGCGAAGCACATGAAGACCGGAGCCAGCGTAGTTCCTGCGGCGCTGGGAGACGCAATTCCGTCCATCGCGCCGGACGACGATCCCCGGTTGAAGCTGGCCGATTGGATGCGGTCGCCGTCGAATCCCTTCTTCGCCAAATCGCTCGTCAACCGCTATTGGAAGCATTTTTTCCAACGGGGGTTGATCGAACCCGAAGACGACATTCGGGACTCGAATCCTCCCACAAATCCCGAACTGCTCGCGGCGCTGGAGAAGCACTTCATCGAGAGCGGATACGACCTGAAAGGGCTGGTGCGGCTGATCGTGAATTCGACGACGTACCAACTGAGTTCCCTTCCCAACGCTCACAACGCCGGCGACCGACAGAATTACTCGCGGTACTATCCGCGGCGCATGCAGGCGGAAACGCTGTTGGACTCGATCGACGCGCTGACCGGCGCAAAGACCGATTTCGCGAACCTGCCCGCCGGGACGCGTGCGATCTCGCTGCCCGACAACAGCTACAACACGTCGACGGCGTTCCTGCGGGTGTTCGGGCGTCCCGAAGGGGCGAGCGTGTGCGAATGCGAGCGGGTGCAGTCGTCGAGCCTCGCGCAAAGCTTGCACCTCATCAACGCGTCGGACATCAAGGCGAAACTGGCGTATCCGGGGGGCCGCGCGGAACGGCTCGCCAAGGACACCCGGACCGTCGAGGAACGAATTCGCGAACTGTACGTCGTCGCGTTCTCGCGCCCGCCGCGCGACGATGAATTGCAAACCGCGAAGAATTTTCTTGCGGAACTCCCCGTGGACGCAGAAGGGAAGCCGGTGGACGCCGCGAGGGGAGCCGTGGAGAATCACCAGGACCTGATTTGGGCGTTGATCAATACGAAGGAATTTCTTTTCAACCACTGATGCGTCGTCCCATCCCCTTGGATGCCGCCAAACCGACAGGTCGCAAATGGTTGTTATTCCCGAGAACACATACCGAAGTGCTTCCCGCATTCCGTGGGTACCCGCACTCCTGGTCTCGGCGATCTTGGTCGCCGCGGCGCCGTCCGCGAGCGCCCAATCCGTCGGTTTGCCCGCCCCTCGGTTGCTCACGACGATCCCGATGGGGGGCAAGGCGGGAACGACGGTCGAGATCGTCGTCACCGGCGAGCACCTTGACGCCGCCGACGAGTTGTTCTTTTCGGACGCGCGGCTCAAGGGGTCGCGAAAGCTCGACGCGGAAGGCAAACCGGTCGCGGACCGCTACGTCATCGAGATCCCCGAGGATTGCCCGGTCGGCGTCTACGAGGCGCGGCTGATGACGCGTCTGGGCTTGTCCTCGTGCCGCGTGTTCTCGGTGGGGGACCTCCCGGAGACCACTCGCGAAAAGCCCAACAACACAGTGGAGACCGCGCTGCCAGTCGCGGTGAATTCGATTTGCAACGCGGTACAAACCGCGCGGGCGGCGGATCACTACTCGTTCACGGCGATCAAAGGGCAGCGGCTTGTCGTCGAAGTGGCCGCGCGGGGGATCGACTCGAAACTCGACGCCGTGCTGGTCGTGGGGGACGCGGCGGGGCGCGACCTGTTCGTGGATCGTCGCGGCGGGTTGCTCGATTTCACGGTCCCGGAAGACGGCACTTACGTGATCAAGGTCCACGACCTCACCTTCAAAGGGGGGGCGACGCATTACTATCGGTTGTGCGTCCGCGAGCAGGCTCCCGGCACCCCCGTCATCCGACACCCGTCGACGCGTCGCGTGAATTCGTTTTCGTGGCCGCCGACCGGACTGTCTTCGACAGCGTCGCTGAACGAAATCGAAACCAACAACGGGGCACCGCGTGTTCAAAAGATCGCGCTGCCGTGCGATATCGCCGGGAGCTTCTTCCCGGCAGCGGATGTCGACGTGTTTGAATTCGACGCCAAGGCGGGGGAGGAATGGTGGGTGGAAGTCGGTTCCGAGCGTTTCGGATTGCCGACCGATCCGACCGTGCTCGCGCAACAAGTGGTGCGAAACGCGGATGGCAGCGAGACGCTGACCGACGTGGCCGAATTCGGGGATGTCCCCAGCCCGGTCAAGGTCTCCAGCAACGGCTACGCCTACGACGGCCCGCCCTACGATGCGGGCACGGCCGACCCACTGGGGAAACTGACCATCAAGGCGGACGGCACGTATCGCCTTCGTCTGGCCGACTTGTTCGGCGGCACGCGGGAAGATCCGCGCAACGTGTATCGCCTGGTCGTTCGCAAAGCGCAGCCGGACTTCGCGCTCGTCGCCTGGGCGCTGCACATGGAACTGCGCAACGGCGACCGCAACGCTCTGTCGAAACCGCTGTCGTTGCGTGGCGGAGCGACGATGGCGCTGGAGGTCATCGCCTACCGCAGAGACGGCTTCGACGGTGAGATCGAACTGGCGATGGAAGGCCTTCCGGAAGGGGTGACCGCCAAAGGACTGAAGATCCCCGCTGGCCAGTCGCGCGGCATGGTGTTGGTGTCAGCCGCGGAAAACGCTCCGCGCGGGTTTGCCAACGCGAAGTTCGTCGGTCGGTCGACGATAGGCGGCACTGCGGTCGAGCGTCCCTGCGTGCTGGCTTCGGTGGCTTGGCCGATTCCCGACTCGTGGGGCGAGATTCCCTACACGCGGCTGACGGCGGACGTGCCGGTTTCGGTGGGGGGTGTCGACCGCGCTCCGATCACGATCGCCCCGGTGCAGCCGATGATTTTGGCGAAGGTCGGCGAGAAGGTGGTCGTACCATTCACAAACACGCGTCGAGGCGACTTCTCGGGCGCGACGATGAACGTACGCGTCATCGGCGCGGGGTTCGAGCGAGTTCCCGGGTTTGATGTCTCTCTGACGGGGGACAAGACTGATTTGACGCTCGATCTGGCAACCCTGAAGACGCCGCCGGGGGATTACCTCGTGGCGTTCCACGGCGGCGCGGTGGCGAAGTATCGACATCACCCGGAAAAAGTGGCGGAAGCCGAAGCGGTGCGGGTCCAAGCGGAAGCCGAGTTGGCCACGCTGACCGACGCGGCGAAGAAAGCCGAAGAAGCGGCCCAGGCGGCCACGCCGGAAAACAAACCGGCGGCCACCCAGGCGGCCACGGAGTCCGCCGCCAAGCGCAAGGCCGCCGAAGCGGCGCTGGCCGCGGCGGTCGCCAAGGTCAAACAAACAACCGACGCGGCCCAGCCGCGGGACATCGTGGACATCGTGGTGTCCGAGCCGATCGTGATTCGCGTCCAGCCTTTGGAGTCGAAATGAACCATTCCCACTCCCGCGGTTCCGAGCACGCTCCCGCCTGCTGCCCCGGTCCGTTTCAATACAACGCGGCACCCCGGCGTGGCTTCCTGCAAGCCGGGTTGGCCGGTTTCGCGTCGCTGAGCCTTCCCGGCTTGCTCCGCCTGCGGGCGGAATCCGCCGCGATGGCCGGCGAATCGACTGCGGGCGCGTCCGAGGGAAAAACGGCCGTCATCATGGTGTGGCTGCCGGGTGGCATGTCGCACATCGATTCGTACGACCCGAAGCCCGATGCGACGGCCGAGTATCGCGGCCCCTTCAACACCATCCCGACCAAGGTCCCGGGGATGGACTTCACCGAACTGTTCCCGCGTCATGCGGCGATCGCCGACAAATTCACGATTCTGCGGTCGATGCGGTCCGGCGCGGGGGGGCATCCCGCCGGGTCCATGCAGTTGCTGTCGGGGGATCCGGACACGCGCGACAAACCGTCGCCGAAGTACCCGGACTGGATGTCGGTCACGAACTACCTGCGGTCGCAGCAAGGGGGGCGGAGTTCGCCTCTGCCATCGTACGTCGGCATCAATCCGCCGCTGGAGTACAACGGCCCCGCGTATTTGGGGGACGCCTATTCGCCTTTCACGGTGCATGGCGACCCGAACGATCCAAAGTTCTCGGTCCCGAACATCGGATTGACGGACGGCGGCCAGGTTCGTCGCCTGGGGCGACGGTCGAAGCTGCGGGAAAACCTCGACACGCTTGAGCGGACGTTCGACAAGGCGGGCGAATTGGCGGCGCTGGACGAATTCGAATCGCGGGCGATGTCGCTGCTTGTGAACCCGAAGACGAAAGAGGCATTCGACCTGACGCGTGAAGACGACCGCACTCGCGACCGCTACGGGCGAAACGCCTGGGGCGCCCAGTTGCTGTTGGCTCGGCGGTTGGTGGAGGCGGGTGTCGAAGTGCTGACGACCAGCCTCAGGGGGCCCCTGTGTGGACGCGTCCAAAACTGGGACGACCACGCCGTCAATCACCATGTGTTCCAGGGGATGAAGTTCCGCGCCGATGCCTACGACCAAGCGGTGACGGCGCTGATCGAAGACATCCACGAACGGGGTTTGGACAAGCGGGTGCTGGTGGTCGTCACGGGCGAATTCGGCCGGACGCCGAAGATCAATTACGCGGCCAGCACTGGCGCGGGGGACGCCAGCGCCCCGGCGGGAACGATGCAACCGGGCCGCGACCACTGGCCTCGCGCGTTCTCGAACCTGTGGGCGGGGGGCGGCATCGACGCCGGGCGGTTCATTGGCGGGACCGACAAGCGCGGCGAGGACTCGAAGGACCGCATTTGCGGTCCGGGGGACTTCCTCGCGACGATTTACCACCACCTGGGCATCGACTCGGCCAATACGCTCATCAAGGACTTCAACGGCCGCCCGACGCCGATCGTTGATCGAGGCCGCCCGATCCCCGAATTGATGGGATGACGGGCCCGGCAGATGGTCGATCGCCGATGTGCGGCCCACCGTCTGTACGACTCCCTTGGCTTCGCTCGACGCATATCGGAATCGACCGTTTGGATTTGCCGCGCGCCGTCGATCGGGCGAGAATACGGAGCGTGCGGTGTTCGATCCTCGAATCGATTTTGGTTCGGGTCGTTCGCCGTTGGTTCGTCCGCCGTATGTCGAGGCGGTCCCCGTTGGTTGCGTCTCAAGTTGTTGCGGATGACCGATTCCCAGGAGTTCGCCCCCGAAGCCGACGGTCCGCGATTTCCGCGTCCCTTGTCGCTGGACGTGTATCTGCTGGGGATTGTCGATTTCGACAGCTTTCTGGTGTTGCAGGATCGTCTGGCGGACGAAATTGCTGCGGGCACGCTCGGCCGCGAGCGAGGTGTGGTGTTGGTGTGCGAGCACCCGCCCGTGTTGACGTTCGGGCGCGACGCAAGCGTGGCCGATTTGTCGGTCCCCGAATCCGAGTTCGTCGCGCGAGGGATCGAGACCCGCTGGTTGGCGCGTGGCGGCGGCGCGATTTTGCAGTCACCCGGACAGTTGTCGGTGTCCGCGTTGGTAGGGGTCGGGGACGACGCCCGCCTGGCGGTGACGGTCCGATCGATTCTGACCGCGTCGATCGCCGAGGCGGCCAGCGAATTCGAGGTACGTGCCTCCGTCGATCCCCGCGACCCATCGCTGTTGGTGGCGCGTGGGGGTTGGGTGGCGCGTACGACGCTTGCCGCACGGGACGGCGTCACGCGGCATGGGGCGGTGTTGAATGTGTCGCCCCGCATGGATTGGCAGCGGCTTGTGGGGGACGGAGTCCGTCCCCGCGCGTCGTGTCTGGGGGTGGAACGTCGGCGCGTCACGCCGATCTCGTCGGTGCGCGAAGCGGTCGTGCGGCGTCTCTCGTCGCGGCTGCGCGGAGATGCCTATCATGTGTTCACAGGCCATCCGTGGCTGCGGCGGACCAAACGGCTGGTGGAATCGGTCTGATTCGTCCGCGCCCGCTTGATACAATCCACCACGTGGGAGTTCGCCCCGCGTGTACGGTCGTACGGGCCAATGGGCCGCGTCCCGCAAGAATCATGGTCGGTCGAATTCGCCAGTGAAGGGAAAGACGATGGACGAGGGTGTCGGTGCCGCCGGGGGTTTGGTGACTTTGGAGATTCCCGCGAAGCGGCGGCTTCCACCGTGGTTGAAGCGGCCATTGCCCCAGGCGGACATGTACTACACGGCCGACCTGATCGAGGAATTCAAACTCGAAACGGTGTGCGAAAGCGCCAAGTGCCCGAACCGGACGGAATGCTGGTCCCATCGCACGGCCACTTTCATGGTGATGGGGAACACCTGCACGCGGCCGTGCGGATTCTGTTCCGTCCCGAAGGGGAAGACGACCCGCCTCGAGGCGGACGAACCCGAGCGCGTCGCCGAGGCGGCGCGGCGTTTGGGTCTGAAGTACGTGGTCATCACGTCGGTCACGCGGGACGATCTGGACGACGGGGGGGCCGAGCACTTCGCCAAATGCGTGTTGGCGGTGCGCGAGCGGACGGGTGCGACGGTCGAGGTGCTGACGCCCGACTTTCTGGGAGACAAGGCCGCGATCCGGACGGTGATTCGTTCGAACCCCGAAGTGTTCAACCACAACATGGAGACGGTGCCGCGGCTGTACCACCGCGTCCGGCGCAACGCCGAGTACCAGCGCAGCCTGGACTTGTTGCGTCAAATCCGGGAAGAGGCCCCGCACATCAAGACGAAAAGCGGCCTGATGCTGGGGTTGGGCGAAACCCTGGAAGAACTGCTGCAGGTGTTCGCTGATTTGCGAGCGGTCGGCTGCGACATGCTGACCTTGGGACAGTACCTGCAGCCGACAGCGGCCCACCTTCCGGTGGAACGATTCGTCCCGCCGGAGGAGTTCGACGCGCTGGGTGAGACCGCCCGGCAAATGGGATTCGCGATGGTGGCGAGCGGCCCATTCGTGCGTTCGAGTTACCACGCGGACGAGATGGCGAAGCAAGTGCACCGCGAACCGCAATTGGTTTCGCTCGACGTGGTGTGACGAAAGTCTCCGCCGGGTCCAGGCCGGGTTGCATCGCGTACGAGCCGATGCGACCGACCCTCACGCCGCGTGTTGCGCCGCTTGCACCATGTACAGTTTGCGGTACAGCGGGCACGATTCGAGCAGTTCGTGATGCGGTCCGGCGGCGGCCACGCGTCCGCGCTCCATCACGACGATCCGGGTCGCCAGCTCCAGCACGCTGTTCGTCACCGAGTGCGTGATGATGAACGTCGTGCGTCCCTTCACGAACTCCTTGAGCGCCTGGTGGATGAGCAGTTCGCTCTGCGAATCGATGGCGCTGGTGGCTTCGTCGAGAATCAGGATCCGCGGGTCGCGAATCATGGCCCGTGCCAAGGCGATGCGCTGCCGCTGTCCGCCGGACAGCGCTCCGCCCCGTTCGCCGATCCGCGTCTCCAGGCCTTCGGGAAGTTGGTCCACGAACGAGGTGACGTGCGCCCGTTCGGCCGCGCGCCGCACTTCGTCGAGCGTCGCGGTCGGTTTTCCGTAACGGATGTTTTCGGCGATCGTGTCGTCGAACAGCAGCGTGTCCTGCGTGACGACGCCGATCCGAGACCGCAGGTCGCGCAGCGACAGGTCGCAGATGTCCGTGTCGTCGAAGCGGACCCGCCCGTCGTCGACATCGAAGAACCGCGGAATGAGGTTGACCAGCGTCGACTTCCCGGAGCCGTTCTCCCCCACGACGGCCACCACGTCGCCAAGGTCGACCTGCAGCCGCACGTCCTGCAGTGCCGCGGGGCGGCCGTGCCGGTGGTCGGTGGCGTACGAGAAGCGCACGTCCTCGAATACGATCGACCGGAACCCCTCGGGGAACGGGACGGGATGTCGCGTGTCTTCGACGAGCGATTTTGTGTCGAACAACTCGAAGATGCGGTCACCGGCGGCGGACGCCCGCTTCAGTTTGCTGAACACGCTCGACAGTTTGCGGACGGGGTCGAGCACGCCGGCCAGTAGCGCGTACAGGAGCGACAGCTCGGCGATGTCCATTTGCGACGCGGCCAGGCGAATGCCCCAGAGCGAGTTCTCCCCTCTGAGCACCAGATAGGCACCCGGCAGCATCGCGAGCGTCACGGCGACCATCCCCATGACTTCGGTGACAGGCGAAGTGAGCGAGTCGATGTAGGTGAACGACATCGATTTGCGATAGTAGGTTTTGTTCTCGTTGTGGTGCTTGACGCGGTGCCGCCGCGCGCCATTGAAGGCGATGACCACCTTGGTGGAGTCGAACGTTTCCTCGAGCACCTTGTAGATTCGAGCCATCGCCTCCATGCCGCGATGGCTCGCTTTTTTGAGCAAGCGGCCGATGCGGTGGAAGACGACCAGCGCCAAGGGAACGAACAACACGCACAAAAGCGTCAACCGCCAGTTCACCCAGAACGCCAACCCGATGCAGGCGACAGCCTTGAGCGGTTCGCGGACGACTTTTCCGCCCAACAATCCCAACCCGTTGGCGAGCGTTTCCATGTCGTAGGTGAACCGGGACATCAAATCGGGGGTGCCGATGCGGTGCAGCGTCTGGAAGTCGAGTTCGAGGATGCGTCGGAACAGCGCTTTGCGGACGCGCATGATCGTCAGTTGCACCACGCTGCCGACGAGCACTTCCTCGACGAACGCGCATGCCAGTTTGACGACCGTCATCACCAACAGCGCGGCCAGAATCACAGCGAACGTGTCGAACTGGTCCTCGGGGAGCCACGGCAACACGATCGTCGCCACCCATTGCAGACTGACGACGCGCTGCGAAACGCTGGCGAGCTTCGATTCCGAGCGACTCTTCCGCTGGAGCAATTGCAAGCGGTCGTCCGCCCCCGCCTCGCGGAGTTCGGCGTCGATCAGGGCGATTTCCCCCTCGTAGTGGCGGATTTCGCCCTGGGCCGACTCCGTTTCGCGGGCCACGTAACGTTGCAGGCTCTCCCCTTGCAGCAGCACCTTCACGACCGGAAACACGATCGAGAGGTTGCCCCCCCACAATACGGCCACCAATCCCGCGAACGCGAACGACACCAACAGGCGGTGGCGGCTGGGCCAGACGAACGGCAACAGGCGAGCGATGGGATTCACGGTGCGGGTCCATCCGTGGACGGTGGGCCGGGAAGGGATTCCCCCGACTTGGCTGGGCTTTCCTCCGGCACGCGGTAAGTTCGTGCGGTGCAGGGAGATATAGGCAAAATCGGAAATCGCCGGAAGATGAGACCGGAATACTCGAAGTGAAAGACCACGTCCTGCGCTCATCGAAGTGGGAGTGCAAACCCTTGGATGGCCATGCGGGCAAGCTGGCACCTGTCGGCCATTGAGGGAGCCGCGTCATTCGACAGACCGGAACTCGTTATTGCTTTGAGGGTTACAACCCGGCGTCATACCGGGCAGGACGGATCGTGTCCGTCATTGCGGATTCACGTCTCAGGGCCTTCGCCGATAGCGCAATGGTTTATGGAATTCGAGCTCCTGCGACATTTCTAGCCCGGCGAATGCTGTGCGTGCCGGTCCCCGACCCGTTGCATTTCCACGCGAACCAACGGAACCTGATGCGCCACGCCACGGTTTCCGATTCCTTCGTTCATTTCTCCGGCCCGTTCCCATGTCCGATTTGTCGACCGCCACATCCGCCGGATTCCCCTCGCTGAGACTTCGCCGCTTGCGTCGGCATCCGCGATTGCGCGACATGGTCCGCGAAACGGAACTCAACCCCGCCGATTTCGTGCTGCCGCTATTCATTCGCTCGGGACGGGGCGAGCGGCGGCCCATCTCTTCGATGCCAGGTCACGCACAGATTTCGGCGGACCTGGCGGGGGACGAAGCCCGCGAGGCAGCGGCGCTGGGGATTCCGGCCGTATTGTTGTTCGGAATTCCCGAACACAAGGACCCGACCGGCGCGGCTTCCTGGGACGACGAGGGGGTGGTGCAACGGGGGATTCGCGAGATCAAAAGCGCGTGCCCCGAGACAATGGTCGTCGCCGATCTTTGCTTTTGCGAATACACGGATCACGGACACTGCGGACCGCTGGTGGAATCGCACGGCCACACGGATGTCGACAACGACTCGACCTTGCCGCTCTTGGCGCGGCAAGCGGTCAGCCTGGCGAAGGCCGGAGCCGACATCATCGCCCCCAGCGGGATGATGGACGGGATGGTGGCGGCCATTCGCGGCGGGCTCGATGCCTCCGGATTCACGCACATTCCGATTTTGAGTTACGCGGCCAAGTTCGCGTCGGGGTTTTACGGTCCATTTCGCGAAGCGGCGGAGAGTACCCCGCAATTCGGGGACCGGCGGACGTATCAGATGGACCCCGCCAACGGTCGCGAGGCGCTGCGGGAGGTCGAACTCGACGTGGCGGAGGGGGCCGACATGCTGATGGTCAAACCCGCGCTGTCGTACCTCGACGTGATCCGCGAAGTCAAACGGCATTGGCCCGCCATTCCAATGGCGGCGTACAACGTGAGCGGCGAATACGCGATGGTGAAAGCGGCGGCCGCGAACGGTTGGATCGACGAGCGACGGGTGCAGCTGGAGATACTGACGTCGATCAAACGAGCGGGTGCGGATCTGCTGATCACCTATGCCGCGAAAGAGGCGGCGCGCTGGTTGGCGGACGGGTGATGTTGCGGACCGGCGGGTCCACGCTCTTGGGAAATGCCCTTTGAATCGACCGTCGCCGATGCGATGATAGAACCGACCAACGGGCGTGCTGCGCGCCCATACGGTTCTGCCACGCTCATCGGAATTCGCTTGGGACGCTCCGCATGCTTTCGTTCGTAGAACCGACCGGTCGGTCCACTCGACGCTCGTTCCTGAATGTCGGGTCACTGGGGTTGGGAGCGCTGGGGGCAGGGGCCTGTGGATTGACGCTGGCGGACCTGCTCGCGGCTCGGGGCGCCGCAGAGGACTCTTCCGGGGCTCCCGGATTATCGGGATCGACAAGGGTCGCGCCGCCCAAGGACTCCGTCCTGACCGGGAAATCGGTCATTTTCGTGTTCCTCCACGGCGGCCCGACGCAGATCGAGACGTTCGACCCCAAGCCGGACGCCCCGCGAGGTGTCAAAAGCGCGACGGGGGACATCGCCACAAGGCTGCCGGGCGTGGCGTTCGGTTCGACGTTCGAAAAACTGGCGACGCTCGCGGACAAGTTCACGATCGTCCGGTCGTTCACGACGGGGGACGGCAATCACGACATCAAGCCGATCGTCGGCAAACATTCGGACGGCGCGAACCTCGGATCGCTGTATTCGCGGGTGGCCGGGACGAATCACCCGCGAACGGGCATGCCGCTGAACGTGGCGCTGTTTCCTCGCGCCGTCGACGCGGCCTCGCAACCGGAACAAACCGGCTTCGGACGCTTCACCTCGACCGGATCGTTCGGGGCGGCACTGGCCCCGTTCGTGCCGGGAGCGGGGGGCGACCTCCAACAGGACATGCAACTCGCGCTGCCGCGAGACCGTTTCGACAATCGTCGCGAGTTGCTCGCACAAATCGACCGCGCACGCCGAGCCGCCGACAAAGTCGACGGTACGCCGGGCCTCGACCGATTTCGTCAACAGGCGTTCGACACCATTTTGGGAGGTGTGGCCCGCGCGTTCGACTGGACGCAAGAGTCCCCCGCCACGATCGCGCGGTACGACACGAAACCGCTGGTCCCCGCCGACACGATCAGCCCCAAGTGGAACAACCTGAAGTTCTACATCGACCACAACGCGACGCTCGGCAAACTGTTGTTGACCTCGCGGCGGTTGGTGGAGGCGGGGTGCGGCTTCGTGACGGTGACCACCAACTTCGTGTGGGACAACCACGCCGATTCCAACAACGCGGGAGTCGTCGAAGGGATGCGGTATTGCGGGGTCGCCCTCGACCACGCGCTTTCGGCACTGATCGAAGACCTTGAAGCCCGCGGCATGGAGCGGGACGTGATGGTCGTGGTGTGCGGCGAAATGGGACGCACGCCACGGATCAACGGGACGGGGGGACGCGACCACTGGGGGGGCCTCGCCCCGCTGTTCCTGTACGGGGGAGGCTTGCGAAAGGGGCAGGTGATCGGCCAATCGACGCGCGACGCCGCCGAACCGCTCGACCGACCCGTGCGCATTCCCGACCTGGTCGGAACGGTGTTGCGCACGGTGTTCGACGGCGGTCAGTTGCGACTGCGCTCCGACGTGCCCAACGGCATCCTGCGGATGCTGTCGGAGTCGGACGGGATCGTCGGTGCGTGATTCACGTGGCCGCGAGAGCTATTTGCGGTCGCGGAGTTGTTGGGCCAGTTCAAGCAGCTTCGCCACGATCTTGGTCGAGGCCCCTTCTTCCAGGAAGCTGGACCGCGCGCGCCATGTCTCGTACCCGCCCAATTCGTGCTGTTCGGGGGTCGGCAGGTAACCGAAATACCCGTTCGCCAAAGACACCGTGAAGCATGGCTGAATCGGCGACTTCTTTTTGAGTTCCAGGCCGATCTCCGCGAACACCTCGCACGGGATGGCGTAGATGGCGACCGGACCGGCCTGAATCACCTGGAGCCGGACTTTGACGGTGTTTGGGTAGTCCGCGAGGAACACGGTCTCGCGGGCGTACACCAGTGGCATCGTGTTGTACGGACCCGGCCCCGCCTTCGCGAGTTCCTCCTTGGCGGCGGTCACTTCTTCGGCGGTCGGCTTGCGAACACCCAAGTCGATTTCGGCGTCCAAGGATGCGACGCGTGTCGCGGCATCGTGCGGAATCGAGGTCCAAGCCGCGTAACCGGCTTGTGCGACGCTCTCGGCCACCACCTTGATCTGCCCCGTGGGGGCGCGGGACGGCAGTGCCGAGGCGCCGAAGTTCACGTTGTTTACGTCACCGCTGGTTCCGTTCGACAGCGCCCCCATGAACGGCGGCGTGCGACCAGCCCCTCCCGTCAACTGCGCCAACCGTTCCGAAACGACAGCGAAGTAGTCCGCCGAAACCGCGTTGGCGGGGGTGCCGCCGACGTAGTGCAGCCCGTAATTCGCGTACACGGCCAACGGCTTGTCGGCGGCGTCCTTCACGCTCAGAAGGTGCACGGCGGGGTCGATGATTCCGGTCGACTTCACAACATCCGGGCTGTTGAGGCCGGGATTCATCCGCACCTTGTCCACTTTTCCGAATTTGCCGAACGGGTTTGAAGGGGCGGCGGTCTCCTTCAGGTACCAGCGCCGGTTGAACAATTGCGAGGGGTCGCTTCCCGCGCCAAAGCCGAGTTTGGCCGGCATGCGTTGCTTCCACGCCTGCTCGATCCCCTCGGCGATGCGCCGCGACAGGAACTTCTGGTAACTCGGCACGCCGTCGGTCTGGAACGCGGTGACCGCCGCGGGACAGGAGTGCGAGTGCGTCGCCGAAATCAGCATGTGCGCCGCCGGAATCCCGGTCGCTTTCGACGCGAGTGCGCGGGCTTCGTCGATCGTTTCACGATAGATCGCACAGCTATCGACGATGACGATCGCGACAGCGGCCTGCCCGTCGTCCAGCACCAGGCACCGCGCGTGCAAAGGATCGGCGGCCGTCGTCGCGACCACAGTCCGCATGTTGCCGTTCACGTCGATCGGAAACGATTCGGGCGTGACATCGGCCGCGTAGGCACCCGCCTTGAAAACGGGTTCGGCAGCCCGCACGCGGGTGGTTTCACAAACCATGCCGACCAGAACCGCCACCACCAACACACTTGCTCGCCGCGCGTTCATCGCCAGAGTCTCCACAGCCGCATTCGGGACCACCAGCACGCAGGTTATCGGGAGGTCCTCTCGCTGGCGACCAACCCATCAACGAATCCGCACCCGTGCACTTGTTTGGGGAGAGGATCCAAGCGTGTCACTTTCGATCCGTGGTTTTCAGTGCCGGCGCTGTCCCCTTCAACGGGGCCACCCACAAAAACGCCGTGCCCGATTCGTCCATGCGGATTTCCGGATCGCAGCGGGCCTGAAACGTCAACGACTTCAGGGCCAGGCTCCATGTGGTCTTCTTCTTAGGATGCGAGACCGCGAAGGTCGCCGCGTCGACTCCCCGCAGCGCCAAACCCCCGCGATCGACGAACACCGGTAACCCCATCAAATCCCCGGCGGTCTCCAACACATCCGCGAGCGGGAGCTTGTCGATATCGATCTCCGTCGACTTGAAGTAACCCGGCGCAATCTGGTTGACCGCCTGATCCGGCGGCCATCCCGCCGGCCAGGTGTTCGGTTCCTCGCGGCGACTGACGAATTCCAGTCGGATCGTCCCGTCGGCCATCCGCTTCGGCTTGAAGCCGAGATCGCGCTCAGCGAGCAGGATGGCCAAGGCCGTGCCGCGCGTCAGCCCGTGGAGCGATTGCGCGACGGGACCGGCGGCGGGGTCGTCGGCGACCTTCTTCGCGGCGGCACTCCACTCGACTTTCCAATCGGCTTCCAGGCCGAAGAGCGCGAGCCCGTCCGACAAAGTCATGTCGCGCGGGTCCTTGGTCAATTCCCGCTGCAGTCCGGCGAACAGCGGTCCGAATTGGGTTTTGGACAGCCCCCACAGAGGCCGCCCTTCGGCGTTGCCACCCGTTCCGTGCGCCTTGAGTTCCCGAATCCAGACCGCCAAACGGTCCGCTTCCGACTCCTTGAAACTGCGGTCGGCAAACGTGATCGTGCCGGACTTGTCCACCCGACCGCGGATGCTGATGCGCCGCGTGTTGCGACCGACCAGTTCCTCGGTCGTCTCCAGTTCCTCGTCCCCCAAACCACGTCGAATCGAGAAGGTCGTGTTGAGACGCTGGAAATGGTCGGTCCAACGTTGCGCGCGGATACCGACCCCTTCCGGACCGGTCAGAAGTTCGACGGTGATTTCGGTTTGGATGGCGCGGGGGTCGCCGGGAGCCGCGACCGCAGGGGGGCGGCTCGTTGATGGCGGTCTCGTCCCCGGCCCCTGAGCCACGAGTACCGCGGCTGTCGGGAACAGGGTCGCCCAGACTGGGGCAACGACGCAGAGAAATGCGATCCGGCGGGGGAAGGGGCAGAGAGCGTAGTCCATCACGCCGTCTCCTTGGAAAACGCGAGCAGATTGCGAACGGTCATTCCGTCGCGGATGTCGTCGACGTGGTTTCGGCCCCGAGGATCTCCGGTTCGCGGGCCAACCTCTTCAGAGCGTAACGTACGCGGCCATCCCCCGCCCCCTTGCGCTCGACCAACACTTCAATCTCGTACAGCAGGTCGTTGTCGCGCGGTACCAGCGTCGAACTCCATACCCAGGCGGTGTCGTCCGGAAAGGGGGTTTCGGAGACGGACTGGAAGGTCTCGGCGCCAGCCACGATCTCCGCGAGTTTCGATTCACACCGCAAGATCGCCTCGGTTTCGAGCTTCGCCCGCAGCGAAGCCCGCACGCCGTTGGCGATCAATTGCGAAAGTCCCGTCATGGCCACGAGAAAAATCGCCAAGGCCAGCAGGACCTCGAGCAGCGACAGGCCCCGGCGGCGCGCCCCCTCGGAGAGAGCACGCGATGCGGCGACCGAGGGGAAGCGCGGACTACGGTCCACGGCGAACCTCCACCTGCCCCAACGTGGCAGCCCCCGTGAGCGGACGGATGTCGATCGCGACCGTACGGCCTTCCGCGTCGGCCACGACCAGCCGTGCTCCGCGCGATGAGCCGTCGGCCTGAAAACGGGCCACCTCGACCCATGTGACCGCGTCGTCGATCCGCTCGGCTCCGGTCATCCCGGCCAGCAGCGTGGTCGGCACCGTTTGCGGCGGCACACCAGCCAGCGAAGCGGCATCGAATACCACTCCTTCGGGCAACTCCGCCAGCCATCGCCAAGCGGGCTTGGTCGCAGCACCAGAAGTTTGGTTCGATCCGGTCGTGTTCGACGCAGCCGAGCCTTGCGTCTCCGCGTTTTGGGCAAGGGCCGCGTACCAACGTCCGCCGGGTTGGCAGAACCAGCGATACGCTTCGCCTCCCTCCATCGCCCGCATGCGCGTCGCGGCCAGGTTCAACCGGGCGTTGTCCGCCCCCTCGCGCAGCCGCATCTCGCCGACGAACCGCCACACCCCCGGCCAGACGACCCCGGCCATCACCGTGAGCACGGCAATCACCAGCAGAATCTCGACCAGAGTGAAGGCAGCGCGGCGGCGCGCGGGACCGGCGGGCGGGGGCGCGGGGATCACGTCTTGGGACCCCAATTGTTGATGTCGTCCGCCGTGCCCGAGGTGCGGTCGCGCCCCATCGACCACAGGTCGGGTTTGTCCTGGCCTCCCTGATTCTGGCCCGGGTACTGGTATTGGATGGGCGTACCCCAGGGATCCTTGGGGAGCTCGCTCGTGTTTTTCAGATAGGGGCCCTTCCAATTGGCGTCGTTCTGTTGCGCCACGACGAGCACTTCCAGACCCATGCTGGTCGGCGGGTACTCGCCCGTGTGATCCAGCGCGTACATTTCGAGCGCCTGCTCCAAGCCCTTGATGGAGAGCCGCGCGGCGTCGCGATTCGCCTGGTCTTGCCGCCCCAAAATCTGCGGCGCGACCATCGCGGCGATGACCCCCAGAATGGCCAACACGATCAACACTTCCACCAACGTGAACGCGGCCCGCCGCGCCACCCGCTTCGCCATCGTTCGTCCCGCACGCATTTCCATCTCCTTCACAAGATCGCATTCCTCCCATCGACGGGAGGACTCATTCACCACAAATTTCACAGACCACGAGAAGAACGATTGAACCACCAAGACACCTACACACCGAGGCACCACGGCACCAAGCAAGACGTGACAAGTCGTACGCCTGTTCCAGGCCATCGGCTTCGAGGTTCGTCCTTGGTGACTTGGTGGTTCAACCCGTCCCCTTACCGAATCGTCGACGAGCTGTTCAGAACTGGCAACATGATCGCAACCGCCATGAAGAGGATGACGAGCCCCCCCAAGAGGAGCAACATCGGTTCCAGCAGACGGACGAACAATTCGAGCTTGCGTTGGCTGTGCTTTTCCAGCTTGTCGGAAATGCCCAGCAAGACCTTTTCCAGATTGTTGGCCTCTTCGCCAACGCTGATCATTTCCATTACGTCCGGCGGAAACTGCTTTGAGGCCGCGAGCGGACGGGCGAGCGACTTCCCGCCCGAAATGTTCTCGGCAGCAGCGCCAATCGCTTGCGTCAGCACCCGGTTCCCGGTTGCGTCCTTGGCGATGCGCAGCGAACCCAGAATCGGCACGCCGTTCTGCAACAGCGTGCCGAGCACGCGACAGAACCTGGCGACCGCCAGGTCCCGCGAGATCGGCCCGGCACCCCATGCCTTGAGACGCAGGACATCGAACGCCCACCGCCCTTGCTCGGTCGATAGCCAATTCTTGATCCACCATCCCGCCGCGACCAATCCCGCGACCAGATACAGGCCGTGTTTGGCGACGGCGTCGCTGAACCACAGCAGGATGTGCGTGGCCCACGGGAGGGTCCCCTCCTCGCGGAAGCGGTCAAAGATCGGTTCGAATTTTGGCACGAGGAACACGAGGATGCCCGCGATGATGAGCGTTCCCGTACCCGCCAGAAACAGCGGGTAGATCATCGCCCCCAGCACCTTGGCCTTCAGGTCCTCCTGGGTGGTGACGAACACCGACACCCGTTGCAGCGACTCTTCGAGGAAGCCCCCCTCCTCGCCAGCGCGGACCATGCTGACGGCCAGCTCATTAAACACCCGCGGGTGCCGCCGCATGGCGTCGGCCAACCGGGTCCCGTCCCCGACCTGGGCACGGACATCGTCCAACACGCCGAACAACGCGGACCCCGTGGCCTGTTGTTGCAGCAATTCGAGTGATCGCAACAACGGAACGCCCGATTCGAGCAGGTCCCCCAGTTGGGAATACATCGTCGCGAGTTTGGATGCGGAGACGCGTTTGCCGCGCTGTCCGATTGGTGTTTCCGTGCCGGCGGTCATCCGCACGTGCGAGGGAAACAACGACTGTGCGGCGAGCGACGAGAGTGCTTCCTGCTCGGTGTTCGCGCTGACCGTACCGCGAACCTCGCGGCCTGTCGTCTCCCGGGCGATGTAAGCGAACTCGGGCATGGAGTGAAATCACGAATACCGAATGACGAATACCGAACGGGCTGTCCGACGGCGAATGTGGCTCAAAACGAATCGAATCTCAACAATGGCTTTCGTGATTGGTTATTCGGTATTCGTGATTCCCCTTCCCCTCACCCCCCCTTGGTGATTCGCACCACGTCGTCGACGCTGGTTTGGCCGGCGATGACCTTGTCCCAGCCGTCCTGACGCATGGTGAGCATTCCCTGCTTGATCGAATAGTCGCGGATCTGCGCGGAGCTGGCCCGTTCGACGCAGAGATGCCGCACCCCCACGTCCGTCCGCAGCAATTCGTAGATCCCCATTCGCCCCGCGTACCCCGTGTCGCGGCATTCGTGACAGCCAACCGGCTTGAAGAGGTGTTCCGGAAGCGGCCTCGGGAAGTCGTCGGGGAGTTCGTCGTCCTTGGGGACGTATCGCTCCTTGCAATGCGGACACAGCCTTCGCACCAGGCGTTGCGCCAGGACCCCTTCGACCGTGCTGGCAACGAGGTACGGTTCGACCCCCATGTCGACCAACCGCGTGAAGGCCCCCGAGGCGTCGTTCGTGTGCAACGTGCTGAACACCATGTGCCCGGTCAGTGACGCCTGAATCGCGCTGTTGGCCGTTTCGCCATCGCGGATTTCCCCGATCAGGATCACGTCGGGGTCGTGCCGCAGGATGCTTCGCAACCCCGCGGCGAAGGTGAGGCCGATCTTCGAGTGGACCTGGATTTGGCTGATGCCCCCCAATTGGTACTCGACGGGATCTTCGACGGTAATGATCTTGATTTCCGGACTGAGAATCGCGCTGAGCGCGCTGTACAGCGTGGTCGTCTTTCCGCTCCCGGTCGGACCGGTGACGAGGAAAATGCCATGCGGCATCGCGATCAGATCGTCGAACGGCCCCTTGATGCGTGGTGGCATCCCCAAGCTGGCCAGATCGAACTTCATCCGCGATTTGTCGAGCAAACGGAGAACGATCCCCTCGCCGTGCAGCATCGGGATGATCGACATCCGCACGTCGATCTCGCGCCCCTGCACGCGGATCTTGATGCGCCCGTCCTGCGGCAGTCGCTTTTCGGCGATGTTCAGCCTGGCCATGATCTTCAAGCGGCTGATGATGGCCGCCTGGAACTGGTTGATCTCCGGCGGCACCGGTTGGACGCGGAGCATGCCGTCGACCCGGTAACGAATGGTGAGGCCATACTCCTGCGGTTCGATGTGGACGTCGCTCGACTTTTGGTTGAGGGCCTCGACGAGCAATTCGTTGACCAGCCGCACCACCGACGCGGCTTGCGCCTGCTCGGCCAGTTCGCCGTCCTGGGCTTCGATCCCTTCAAGAAGCTCGACATCCTCTTCGGAACGGCGCGCGACAAGCTCGGTGATCGTGTCGCCGCCGACCCCCAAGCGCTCGCGAATCAACCGGGCGATGTCGTCGCGGCGGGCGAGAACCGGTTCGAGGTGGTAGCCACTCGTCGCGCTGAGTTCGTTGAGGGCATCAAGGTCGAACGGATCGCTGGTGGCCACCTGCACGCTGCCGTTGCGGCGGCGGAGCGGCATCACCGTGTGGCGGAAGATGTCGCGCGGCGGAAAACGAGCGAGCAATTCCAAATCGACATCGACGTTTTTCAGGTCGACGTAGGCCAGGCCGAATTCTTCGGCCAACACCTTGAGGACTTTGTCCTCGGACGCGAGGTTCATCTCGATCAGCGCGCGGTCCAACCGGCGACCTCCCGCCTCGGCGGAAGCTCTTTGCAATTGGTCGTCATCGATCACGCCGCGCTGACGCAGCAACTCGCCAAGATTCATGAATGCGTCAAACCTGTTGAATTCCTCGGTAACCCAACGCGTCAGCAAGGGGGGACGGGAACACGTGCCGAATTCGCTCTCGGCCGCGACCCCGTGTGCGACTGCTGGCTTGTCCAGTAGTGCCTCCGGCGTTGGTCAACCCTCCGTCGTTAGGGCACAGCCGAATCTACCGATCACGACCCCGGTCGCCGCGATCCCCACGGTCGAACCCGCCGAACGATGGCCGCTCGCCCCCCATCATCCGCTCAC
Source organism: Planctomycetales bacterium (assembly GCA_044359065.1). Lineage (GTDB taxonomy): Bacteria > Planctomycetota > Planctomycetia > Planctomycetales > Planctomycetaceae > JAIXZD01. The sequence continues at coordinate 157,500 of JBIKMW010000002.1, forward strand.
GCATCCGTTGTTCGATCATTTGGCGGAAGAAATCCCCTCCGGCGTCCGACCCGGGTGACGGGACGGGAGTCGGGAATCCGGACGAGCCGCCAAACGACGGAGGTCCGCCAAAACCTGACCGCGACGAATCTCCGCCGGATCGGCTCGACGACGATCCGGTCGTGGCCGTCGAGCTGACTTTCACATTGCCCACCAAGGCACCCAACGCCTGCGTGACAAGCGCCGAACTCGTTCGTTCCAACGGGACGACGCGAATCGTCTTCTTCGCTTCGAATGCCGCGGTGTCGAGCGATGTCACGAGGGCCTGTACCTGCTTGAACAGCGAGTCGCTGGCCGACACGATCAGCGTACTGGTCCGTTCGTCAACACCGATCGTCATTTGCACGCGCGGGGCACGGCCACCTTGGCCACCCATTTGCCCCCCCATCAGCATCGCCAACGGATTGAACCCGCCGCTGCCCCCGCGACTGGAGCCCGCGCCTGCCATCATCGGGTTGACTTCGATCTGCTCGCGGTACACCTCTTTCACCACTTCGGCGACCTTCGTCACGTCGGCATACTCGACGGGGATCATCCGCGGCACCCGGTCGCGCAGCGAATCGGGCAGTTCGTTGGCGTCGAGAATCTTGAGCATCTCCTCGACCTGGCGAACCGCGTCTTGCGGACCGGACACGAACAGCGCGTTCGAACGGGTTTCGGGAATGATCCGCAAACGTTCGTCGGTCTTCGCCAGCGAATTCAGCCCGGTCATGTCGGCCACGCTGCCGCCGAGCGAAGACAAACTGCTGCCGAACGAGCCGAACAGACTCGAACCGCTGTCGCTGGACCGGACGACCGACCCGGTGGGGAACAGGTTGCCCAAAATCTGCGAAGTCTCGGTGGCGTCCGCCGTCCGAAGATAGAACACGGTCCATTTGGTTTTCTGGGACGATGACTGGATCAATGTGTTGAGCAGTTGCTCCATGCGATCCAACGATTCATCGTCGTCCGAACTGAGCAGCAGATTGTTCCCGCTGGACGACACGACGATCGGCGCGGCCTTTCCGTTCGCCGCGTTGGCGGGTTGAGCGGCACCGGTCGGCGACTTGTCCCCCTCGGCGGGGGTGGGCGGAGCGGACTCGGTTTCGGAAGCGGGGCGACGCGGACGCGCAGGACGATCTTCCGCGGGAGGACCGAACACCTGTCGCAAGGCGTCTTCCAATTCGAGGTCCCGTGCCGGCTCTTTCGCGGGAGGAAGCGGCTTGTCGCCATTCGATGGAGCCGACTTCTCGCTCGACGGTTCGGCGTCTTGAGTTTCCGTGTCGGGTTCCAGCGACTCCTCGTCGGCGTCACCCCCCGCGCTCGTATCGGCAGGCGCGGGTTCGGTCGGCTTCGGCGAAGGGGCCAAGGCATCGCGTAAGTCGACGGGTTGGAGCACTTCCGCCGAGCGCGCACGCGGTGTTCCCGACACGCCGGACGCAGGGGACTTGGAACTGGTCGTCTCGCCCACCGGAGCGGGAGTGACCGTTTTGCGCACAGGCGCGTCGGTCGATTCCTCGGCGCGATCGCGCCGTCCCCCTTCCACGGCCGCCCCCATCGAAGACGGAACCACGATGCGGATCGGTCGGTTCTCCGCCTCTGGCCAAACCTGTTCGAGGAGAGACAGGATTTGCCGCGCGTCGCGCCCGCCGAGTGGAACGGTCCGCAGCCCCCCGGAAGCGTAAGTGCCCCCGGTGCCGTTGCCGTCCTCGCCCATTTGCGTCAACAGCGTGCGCACCTGGGCGACCTGATCGCTCGAACCGCGGACCATGATGCGGCGACCTTGAGCGTCCGCCTCGATACTCGGTCCGTCGCTGCTGCGTCCACCGCCGAAAAGCGACTTCAAACTCGATGCGGCCGCGACGGGATCGAGTCGACGCAGACTGATGACGGTGATGTTGTCACCGGCCGAACCGTCGAGTTGTTTGACGATCTCTCGCACCTGCTGCAAATCCGACGGCCCCGCGTACACACTGACGCGACGGGCTTTGGTGTCTTCCGTCACTTGCAAGCCGGGCAACAGCGTGTTCAGCAATTCCACCACCGCGCGCGTGTCGGCGGTTTGCAGCGCGAACACTTCCAGTTGCGGACGACCGTCGCGGTTCGTGCCGCCGGTCCCTTCGACATCGATCGTCTTGATCGCCTGCTCGACCAATAGCAGGTCCTCCGCCTTCGCGGTCACCAACAGGCTGCTTGTCCGGGGATCGATGGCAATTTGAATCGCGTCTTTGTTCGCCGCCACTGCGGCGGCGGGTGGAACGGGTTGAGGCGGACCACCCCGATTCTCGTCCCCTCCTTCGCGTCGTCGGTCCCAATCACGTCGATCTCCGAAGCTGGCCGTCATTTCCATGCCGGGCCGCGCGGGGGTCATCGACTTCTTCGCCAAGCCGAACAAGTCACGCAGGATCCGGTCCGCTTCGGTCGGAGTGATGTGCTTGAGCACGAAGCTCTTGAAACCACGTGCTCCGTTCGCGATCGATCCGCCCGCCGACAGCAGTTCGTGAATCTTGCGGAGGTTGGCGCCGATGTCGGTGATGAACAGGCGGTTCGTCTTTTTGAGGGGAACGACTTTCCCTTGCGGACCGACAAGCTGCTCGATGTCCGCCTTGGCGGTGTCGGCATCGGTCCCCTCCAGGGTGAGGACGACGCTCAAGAGTTCGTTGCGTCCCCGTTGCGGCAATTCGTCGACGGTCACTTGCGGAATCAGATTCGGCGGAATCCCGTTGTCGATGTTCAGACAGACGAGAAACTTGTCACGCCGAACGAGCAGGAAACCCTTCTGCAGCAGGTAGCCGTTGAGGACATCCAACGACTCCACCACCGTGTACTCTTGGTCGTCGTAATAGTTGAACACGCCCGGTGGCGTGGCGGAGAGGTCCAACCGCAAATCCGCTTGGTCAGCGAACCACTTGAGGACGTTTTCCCAAGGGGCGAACCGGAAGTTGAACACCAGCTTGCCTGGCGTTACGGGCCGGGCCGTAGGTGCCGATTCAGCCGCAGGAGCGGCCGAAGGGGGCGCGGTGGTAGTGGCGGGGACCGCGGGCGCTACCACAGCCGGAACCGAAGGGGTGGCGGGTGGACCGCCGATCGCGGTGGTCGGCCCCGTGGGAGACGCTTGGGCCGACTCAAACACGGGACCTTGCAACGTCGTCCACGCGGTTTGTTGGTCGGCGGTCAGGATGGCGAGGATTTTCGCCTCGGTTTCCTGACGCAACTTGTCGCGTTCCTCGCGCGGTGCGCGAAAGCCCAACGCCATTTCGGCGGCGCGACGATCTTCGGCAATCTTCGTGATCGATGCCTTTTGTTCATCGGTCAATTTGAGAGCCGTTTGCGCTTCGTCCTCCGCCAGGGCGGCGACACCCGCTCGTTGCCAGGCGATCTGGCGCAAGCGAGTGAACTGTTCGGGAGTGACGATCTTCTGCAATTCGGCTTCTTGCAACTTTCTGGCGGCCTCCCGAGCTTTGGTCATTTCGGCGAACAGGGCGGTGCGCTCCTCGTCCATCTGGGCGGCCCGCAACTTTTCGGCGACCGTGGGATCGAACGGAGGCGCGCCGCTCTCGGCCAGCGCGCGAATCTTTTCAATCTGCTCCGGCGTGAGTTTGACCTCGGCTTGAATCTCTTCGCGTTGCGCCAGCCCCATCACGCCGCGACCGCCCCCCCTCCCGCCGCCTCCAAAACCACCGCCGGGAAAGCCCCCACCCGGAAACCCGCCGCCTGGAAAACCCCCTCCGGGGCCGCCACGGTCGCCGCCTCGCGGCCCCCGTTCCCTTCCCGGTCCGGCATCGCGCTCGGGACTGGCCGGAGCCGTTTCCGTCGGAGCGGCTGCGGGGGGCTGCGCATCGGCCGACGCACCGGCGGCCAACACGCCGAACGCAAACGTGAGCGTGCGAAGTGCGGTCGGGAGTGTGCTCCGGCGGCATTCGATTCGATGCATGTCTCAATCCAGTAATGACTTGCGATGCGCCTAGCGGGCTTGACTCAAGCGGGACTTTTCCACCGAGGTGGCGGCTTGCGGAAACCTGACAGTCCCGTTCTTCCGCGACCGGGCTGCTTTTTCCGCGAGAGGTGTGATTTGGTCGAAACCCGGTCACCTCAAAGGGGGTTCGATGGGGACGGGAAACCGTTTTCGTCGAATCGATGGTAGGGAGGCGGGCCTGATTCGAATCTGAACGAACCGTGCAAAAGGAACAATGCCCTCACCGAACACCGGAAGGAGGCCTGCGCGTCTTGACGGATCGTCAATCTCGACGGAACAGACTCATCTTCAACTACCTGTGAGGGTTGCGACGAGTTTCACGGAAGGTTGGGCGGAGAGGTCATCCCACCGCCAACCGCCCCTAATAATCCGCCACAAGCCACAACACTCGTTAGACTTACGAACAATTCACCCCTACGGCAACACCCGGTCACGATACGGCCCGCAACAAGGTCCGGGGAATTCTGTCGCGGATTTCAGGCTGACTCGCCCTGCCGCGACGAATACCTTAACGATTCAACCCCAAGCCAACGCCCAGGAATCGCGACTTGGCGGGTATGGGGGGGAGATTTCCGAATGTTCCATCGCCGGGCTCTCGTTGGGTTGTTGACGAGCATTGCATGTGCTTTCGGAGAAATCGCGCAAGCACAAGGCCGAAGAGGGTTTCCGTCCCCTGAGGAGTCGTTCCAACGCCTCGACAAGGATGGCGACGGGACGCTGTCCGAAACGGAACTTGCCGCATTTGCGCCGCTGGCCGGATACCTCAGGGAGCAGGGCGTCGACACGTCTCGCGGCCTGCAACTCGCGGAATACACGCGAGTTACGGAGGACTGGGGGCGACAGATGCGCGAACGGTTTTCGCGTGGGGGTTTTGGCGGCGGCCCTCCCGGGGGTGGATTTCGGATGAGCGCCGAGGGGCCTGGCGGCCCGCCGCCGAGCATCGCACCGGCATCACCGGGAGAACCACCCCGCTCCGGGGGTGACGATGGAGACCGTCGGCGGCGCGACGAGCGGCGGGAAGAGCGACGAGAAGACAAACGCGCCGACGAAAAGTCTCCGACCGGACCGACCGCTTCCGGAGCTCAGCCGCCGGTGAAAACCACGCGTGCCCGCGTGACTCTCTCGCTGCCGGACTCCTACCGCGCCCAGGACCGGAACAATGACGGACAGGTGGCCTTTTACGAGTGGTCGCGGACCGACTTGGCGGGGTTTGCACGTCTGGACAAAGACAACGACGGTTTTCTGACGCCGTTCGAACTGCACAAAGCGGCGGGCACGTTGCCGAAACCTGCTTCGACTACGGTTGTTACGACGCCATCCGCCCCGTCGGCCGCTCCCGCAGTCGGCACCCCGGCGCCAGGTTCCCCCCAAGCCGCCTCCGAAGCGCAGGGTACACCCCAACCACCCGCGACACCCGCCCCCGTCGCCGCCGCACCTGTCAACCCCGACACGGTGCGGGCCGACACGACATTCGGTTCGCTGGATGTGGATCAGAGCGGATCGATCACCAGCGACGAATGGGCACGCAGCCGAACGCTGCGGCCCAAATTCGAACAAGCCGGCGTCGACCTGGCCGCCCCGATGTCGAAGGAGCAGTTCCGGAGCAATTTTGCCCGCGTGATGGCCGGGTCTTGATGGCTCCGCACCCGCGTTCGTCCTCGTGGGAGCGGGCGAGATTCGTGTGGTGCGCTTCACATTGCGGTGATCCGTGCCAATAATGGCGAATGAGTGACTGGCGGATGACGTTTCGCCCGGTGCTGAACGGCGTTTGATGTTCGAGTGTTCGCGGGAGTGCGAGTGGCTCGAAGTCGGCGGCGGAACCGGTCGGAGTTCTCCGGCGGTCGCTTTGCGTTTTTATGGGGGTCGGAAACTCCCCTCGTCGCTGATCGCGGAGATCGGTCGCGATCGCTCGAATCAGAGAGGGCGCGAAGCCGTCTCGACAAGGCGCGAGAACAGCGGTTGCCGCGCGGGGTAGCTACGCGCGGTGAAGGTGTCTTTGACCCGAATCGGTTGTGAAGTTGTGGATGCGAGGTGAGACATGGAACGCCAACCGACAACGCGGGAAGGGTACGACAAGCTGCGTGAGGAGATCAAACACCTCGAAGATGTCGAGATGCCCAAGATCGCCCAAAAAATCGCCGAAGCGCGCGCCGAGGGGGACCTCAGCGAAAACGCTGAGTACCACGGCCAGCGCGAGGCGCAAGGCCTGATGCAGGCGAAAATCAATCAACTTCGCGCGCGTCTGTCGAACTCGTACATCGTCGACAAAACGTCGTTGCCGAAGGGAGTGGTCACGTTCGGGTCGATCGTGACGGTCAAAGACCTCGCCTATGGGGACGAGGAGAAGTACGAATTCGTAGGCCCTGGGGAAGAGGACTACACCGGGGATGTTATGAAGATCCTCACGAGCTCTCCCTTGGCCAAAGCTCTGTTGGGCAAAAAGCCGGGGGAAAAGGTCGAGGTGGCCGTGCCCAAAGGGACGCGCAAACTGGAAGTCGTCTCAATCGACGGGGATTGAGACGCGAAGCGTCGCGTCCCGCACAAGCGTTTGCGGGCCGCGGAACTCGGACGAAACGACGCGGCGCGCCGCCCGCGAATGTGATGGATAAAGGCCCCCCTCGCGGAGCGACCGGGGACACATTCCGGCAGGGAGGCTTGGCACCGGTTCGGGATGGCGAGCATGTCGTTGAGGAATGCGTCGAGAGCGTGGGCTGGAGTCATCGGCCTGTGGCTGGCTGCAACGGGTATCGCGGTCCAAGCGGCGGATTGGCGCGAGTTTCGCGGCCCGACCGGGCAAGGGCACTCGCTCGCCAAGGGGCTGCCCCTGACGTGGAGTCCGAAGGAGAACGTCACTTGGCGCGTGGATGTCGAAGGGAAGGGGTGGGCGTCCCCCGTCCTGTTGTCGGATCGGCTGTACCTGGCAACCGCGGTGCCGAAGGATGACACGCCCACCGCCGCGCAGATGTTGCGTGCCGTTTGCCTGGATGCGGCGACAGGGAAGGCGGTCTGGCAACGCGATCTGTTCGAACAGCCCGAAGGCCAGAAGATTCACGGAAAAAACAGCCACGCCAGCGCCACGCCCGTCACGGACGGGAAGCGGTTGTGGGTGCATTTCGGCACGCAGGGAACCGCTTGCCTCGAACTGGACGGCACGGTCGTATGGACCACGCGAGAGTTGAAGTACGTCCCCGTGCATGGGAACGGTGGTTCGCCGGTGCTGGTCGACGATGTGCTGGTGGTGAACTGCGACGGCGGAGATACACAATCGGTGGTGGCGCTCGAACAAGCAACCGGCGAGATTCGCTGGAAAACGCCCCGTTCGGTGACGCCGAAAAAGGGATTCGCGTTCTGCACGCCGCTGCTCATCGAGGTGAATGGCGGGCGACAACTGGTCAGCTCCGGCCCCGACGCCGTGTGCGCTTACGACCCCAAAACCGGTGCCGAAATCTGGAAGGCGCGATACGCGGGAGGATACTCGGTGGTGCCGCGTCCGGTGTTTGGACATGGCATGGTGTACCTGTCCACTGGCTACGACTCACCCCGTCTGTTGGCCGTGAAGGTGGACGGAACCGGCGACGTGACCGACACGCACATCGCGTGGGAGCTGAAAAAGGGGGCGCCGCTCAATCCGTCGCCGCTTTTGGTCGGTGACGAAATGTACGTGGTGAGCGACAACGGCATCGCCACGTGCCTCAACGCGAGAACAGGCGAACAGCATTGGCAAGAGCGGATCGGTGGGAATTATTCCGCATCGCCGCTGTTTGCCGAAGGCCGAATCTACCTGCAAAGCGAAGACGGTGTGACGACGGTCGTCAAAGCGGGTACGACGTTCGAGGAACTGGGCAAGAGCGAACTGGGGGAACGGACACTGGCGTCGTACGCGGTGGACGATACGGCGGCGGCGATCTTTTTGAGGACGGAGAAGGGGTTGTTTCGGATTGAGGCGGGTGGGAAGTGAGCGTTTGATGCGAGATTGAATTGGATCAGTGTTCCCGAGAGACCGGCGGGCCGTGAACGATGCTCAACGTTCTGTTCTGGAACCTGAACCGCAAGGACCTTGGAGCGACGTTGGCGGATGTGGCGAAGGATACTTCGGCGTCGATCGTGGTGGTGACGGAAGCGGGGTCAAAGCTGAATGAGACGCTTGTTCATCTGAAATCGCGAGCCGACGAGGAGTTCCTCGCTCTGGAGTCCGAAGAGGACCGGTTGTCGAAGCGGTTTCAATTGTTCAGTTCCCGCGCCGATCTCAACCTCGTTCAGGAGTTTGACGCGGACCGAATGCACGTTCGAAGATTGCGGTGGAAGGGTCTCGATTTTCTCCTGGCCTTTGTGCACGGCGTTGATCCCCGAAACCACGATCAGCACTCACGACGGAGTGAAGCCGAGAGACTGGCGGCGTACATCAAGATTTGCGAATCACGAGTCGGACATCGGCGGACATTTGTCGTCGGGGACTTCAACATGAATCCGTTCGACCCCGGAATGCGTTTGCCCGATGGTTTCAACGGGAGAATGGTGCGTCGTGCTGCGTTGACACGATCCAGTTCTGTTCAAGCCGGATTGGATGAGGCGGATCACGCCCCGGAGTTTTACAATCCCATGTGGGGGTGTTTCGGCGATCGAACTCCGGGGCCACCCGGCTCGTTCTACCATCCGAGCCGCACGAACGGCCTGCACGGGTGGAACATGCTCGATCAGGTGCTGGTGCGACCGCAAGCGCTCGATTGGTTTCGGGACGTGCAGATACTGACGACTGCGGCCGATGTATCTCTGGCGTCTGGAACGGGCCGTCCATCAAAACGTCGTTTTTCAGATCACTTTCCGATCTTGTTGACGATTGGAGACGGGAAATGAACCTGCTGCCCAGCGACATCGTCGAGGACGAGATGCTCGCTCCGAAAGACTTTCTGGATGAAGCGGTCCAGGAGTTCTCGGAGAAGTTTCGGTTGGTCAAAGCCGAGATTGTCGTCCAGGAGCTTTCGGACCGAACTGGTCTCGGTTTCGTGCTGCGAGACATTCATTCCGGGTCGGGAACCCTGCTTTTCGATGTCACGCACCTGAAGGACAAACCTTACCCCGCCGCCATTTCGCCGCCCAAAGAGGACCTTCCCGACTACCTTCGGCGAAAGAGGATCATCCGCGGCGTTGACGTTGCTTTTGGCTATCCATCTCTTGATGGAGTTATGCAGAGTCTAAACGATCACTTTTCTCGCGACACGGTTGTTGAAAACAAATGGATCTGCGCGACCCCTCATGAATTCCGCGAGAAGCTCAAAGATGTGCTGAATCTCGACGAGGTCAAGGCGCGAATGCTGGCGGCGATTTCGCTGGCGCGAAAGAATACCGCGCAACACGCCGCCCCGGAGGCAAGCGCTTCGTAAGGATGCGGACAGCCATGTCATGCGATACTTCTTCGTGATCGTGCACCGGTTGAAGCCAACATCCCGATAGCTCCGCACGAGCGATGAATCGAGTTTCCAATCGTCCCGTTCGGAGTCCCCCGGCGAATGATCGCCTATCTTGTTGTTCGCGAAGGCCGCAAATGGCGGGATGTCTACCGGCTCATCCCCGGTCAGACGATCACCGTCGGCCGCGCGCCGTCCAACAAGATCGTCCTCAACGACGAGGTGTGCAGCCGCCAACACTGCGAAATCTTTCCCTCGGGGGAGCGCTGGTTCGTCAAGGACCTGCAAAGCCGAAACGGCACGCTGCTTCAAGGCGAGGCCATCTCCGGCGACGCGGAACTGAGTCCTGGACAGGTGATCCAGATCGGGCTGTGCGAGCTGGCGTTCACGCACGACCTGTCGCAGGCGTTTCCTCCGGACGACCCCGCCGCGATCGAAGGGGAGACGGGGACGGCATGGGACGCCGCTCCCGCCATGCCGGTGGCGGAACCGACCATCACGCACCGGAAAGGGGAGAACCGCTTCGCACGGGGGCGACCGGAAGCGATCGGTCGCGACCGCACCGGGCAAGAGTTGGCACATCTGTACCGCCTCGCACTCGCGATGGGGGGGGCCAAGACCCCGCGTCAGTTGGCGGACGCGGTGCTGGGGGGCCTGTTGTCCGGCACGAACGCCGACACGGGGGCCATCCTCATGCTGCCCGCCTCCATTGGTCCGGACGAAGAACCGGGTGAATTGGCGGTGGTGGCGTGTCGCGCGCCGGAGGGCGAGGCGTATCAGCGCGTCACCCCCAAGCTGGCCCTGGCGGTTTTGAAGAATCGCGAGGCAGTGTTGGCTCGCGACACCACCGAGGACAGCCTGATCGTCGACCGCGACCGGGCGGGAAAGATTCATGCGACGAGCGTGATCTGCGCGCCCGTGCGAAACGGCGACCGGCTGTACGGCCTGCTGCACATGTCCCGCACCAGGCCGGGCGAGAACCTCGACGAGGACGACCTCGAATTCGCGCTGGCGGTGGCCGAGCAGTACGCGCTGGCGCTGGTCAACGTTCGTCGGCAAGAGTCGTTGGCAGACGGACTCGCCCGGGTCCGAGGTGAAAACACCAGCCTGCGGGAGCAGTTGGAGATCGTGAGCGAGTTGGTGGGGAACAGTCCCCCGATGCGGCGCCTGAAGGACGACATCGGTCGCATCGGCCCGACGGACGCCACGGTGTTGATTCGCGGGGAAAGCGGCGTCGGCAAGGAGTTGGTCGCCCGGGCGATCCATTTCAACAGCCGCCGCAAAACGGGCCCGTTCGTGTGCCTGAACTGCGCGGCATTGTCCGAGAGCCTGCTGGAAAGCGAACTGTTCGGCCATGAAAAAGGGAGCTTCACCGGCGCGACGAACCGCAAGATCGGGAAGTTCGAGCAGGTGCACAAAGGTTCGCTGATGCTCGACGAAGTGGGGGAGATGAGTCCCGCGATCCAGGCGAAATTCTTGCGAGTGTTGGAAGGGCATCCGTTCGAGCGGGTCGGCGGAGGGGAATCGGTGAAAGTCGATGTGCGGGTGGTGGCGGCCACGAATCGCGACCTGGAAGAGGCGGTCGAGAAGGGGCAGTTCCGCAAAGACCTGTACTTTCGCTTGCAAGTGGTCGAACTGCGGATCGACCCGCTCCGGGAACGACGCGACGATATCCCCGCGCTGGCGGAGTTCTTCCTCGAAAAGTTTGTCGCGAAGACCGGACGGCCATTGCGAGGGTACTCTGCGGAAGCGCTTGAGAAACTGGTCGACTACGATTGGCCCGGCAATGTCCGCGAGTTGCAGAACACGATCGAGCGGGCGGTGATCCTTTCGCGCGGAGACGTGGTGGAACCGCAGGATGTGCAGTTGTCGCGGTTACGGCGCGAGGCCGGAGAATCGCGCGGCGAGACAGCGCCCGGAACGGGGGGCGGGCCGCTGGTGTCGCTGGATGTGCTGGAGCAGCGCTACATACTGCAAGTGCTCGAGCACACCGCCTGGAACAAGACACAGGCCGCCCAAACGCTGGGGATCGAACGCTCGACGCTCGACCGCAAACTCAAACGGTATCAGGTGGGGCGGCCCGAGGAAGAATAGGGTGACGCGACCCCTTCCTCGGGCGAAGGCGGACGCGGCGGAGCGAGGTTATGCGCGGGCCGAATCGCGAGAACGTGCGATCAACGACTTGCAACGGATTTCTTGCGGTTTTTCGTGGGTTTTTGCGAGTGGTCGATTTTCCCGAGACGTTCGAGGAATGTTGTTGACTTTCGGAAACGCCCCTTCAGAATGGGGCCGTGGTCAGGAAGTCCCACCCAGAAATTGAACCCACCTCCGTCGACCGAAATCGGGTCATCTTTCGACCCCCGCCCGTCAAAGAACGGCGGGTGTCGGAAGTTGCCAACCGCGCTTTGCACCGGGTCTTCCCGGCATCGAAGTGGCGGTCTCCGCATTCGGTTCCGGTCCTTGAACGAGTGCCCGCGAATGAACCTCGTGTTCGTACGCAACTCGTCTGGGATCGGTTTTCCGCCCCTCCCTTCGGGGCGGATCGACTCGTCAGCTCCCGGCAGGCAGGACGCTTTGCGGGTACCACGACGTGGTGAGTCCCGCGGTCCGTCGAAGCATCCCGTCCCAAATTTTGGAAGCGCTCCCGTTTCACGGGGCTTTCCCTTACCGGTCGGGGGGATTCGACGTTCCGCCGGCGGTCCGTTGGTTGATTGTCCGCGCCGGTCGGGTCTCCGCGTGTTTCGGGGGATTCGTTGGGCTGCGGCATTCCATTCGACGGAGTGCCCATCGACGTGGAACGTCAGCACAGCGTAGGCAAGCACGACTGTTCGCCGTGGCGTGGTTGGACTCGGCCCTTTGGGGACGCGTCAACCGCCGGGGTGGAGGGCCGTGCGAGTCGCTCATCGGGAGAATTTGGAATGGCCAAAGAGTTTGATGTCGATCCGGAGTTGGACGCCGATCTGGATGTTCTTGACGGCGAGTTGGGCGAAGGTGGGGAGTTCCTCGAGCTTGAGGACTACCTCGCGATGGGGATCGACCCCACTCGTCCGACGCGTGCCCGTCCGGGTTCGGAAGACAAGGTGTTGATGCTTTCCGCCCGGTACGCGGCTGGACTTCCCCTGTGGCACGACCAGGACTGTTACGATCACGGCCCCCGCGAGAGCGAGCTGATGGGGCTGACGGGCGTGTTCGCGGGCGTGGCCGAAGGGGACGCCTCTGACCATGACGGCGAAGTGGAAGAAGAAATCTGAACCACCCCCGCGTCGTCGCTTCCCGAAAATGAAAACGCCTTCCGGATCGACCGGAAGGCGTTTTTGCTTCGGGTGGCCGTCGGGCGGCCCAAACGTGTTGGGGCGTTTATCGCGGCATGTCGACCGACCATGTGCGCATCCCGCGGCGGGCGGGGTCGCGATCCGCACTGGACATTTGCGCCAATTCTTCAATCGCCGCTTGTTCCAGGGCGTCCAACTCCCGTTCCTCAGCCGAACGGTCTGGACTCGGTTCCTCGTCGCGGGAGCGTTCAACGCGCGACAACCGGTTGACCGAGGGGCGACGGTGCGCGGAAGTCCGCGATTCGTCGGCAATGTCGGCGTCGTCGAAATCGGACTCCGATCGATCCCGCAAGAGCGGATGCCCGCCGCGCCGAGTGAGGGCATCCGCTGCGGGTGCATGACGTCTGCTTCGAGACGGACGGTCATCCTCGGCGAACTCCCGGTCTTCGTCCGATGGCTCGACGGCGTCGTCCACCGAAGCCCGACGAAGCGGATGTCCGCCGCGTCGCGGAGATCGGACCTCGCGCTCGTCCGCGTCGTCGACATCTTCAAAGGCTCGGGAATCGTCGACGTAGCTCGTTCGCTGAATCCGATGTTCGCCCATACCGTCGTCACGGGCGTCGCGTCGGTCCGACGCGTGGGCGACGGGCAGTCCCTCCGCCTCGGCGCGGGCCAGCGCCTCGGCCACAAGTCGCTCTTTCTCGCGCGCAGTCAGCGGAGCGGCCCGGCGCGGTTCGGCGCGGCTGTGAGACGCGATGGTCTCCGGTGATTGTCGCGTGGTTCGGGAGGACTCCCGCGCGTGAGCGGACTCGTCGACGTTGCGGCTAGCGCTCGGGCGTCGCGCGACATCCCGCTGCGGAAGATCGGCCGAGGGGTCGTCGCTCAGGTGTTCGGCGGTTCGCTCGCGGGACTTCTCCAGGGCGAAGCGTTCTTCGTCGGAGCCGTCGCGCCCTGGAAGCGAGACTTGCGCCATGTCCGAGAACAGCGGGGCACCGCCGTCCGCGGGGGTGTACCTGAGGCGCAGCGAACAGACCGCCTTGTGCGAACCTTTTCGCGTGTAGGGCACGAACACCACATACGCAGGCCCCATCTTTGTGGGGGTCATGCGGACCTTCCACGATTCGCGCGGGTAATCGAATTGATGGAGCGGTTTGTCGCGGTCCTCGGCGGAGCCTTGGTCGTCGAACACGTAAACACGCACTTCGCCGTCGACCTTGGCCGGAATCTGATCCTTGGCGTCGAGGAAGAAGATTTGCCCCGCGAATCCCCGCGTGGTGAGACCGTCGGGCCCTTGACCTTCGCCGACCTGCCATACCGCCAGCACCCTCACAACGGGATTTTTGGCGCTGGCGGTGGGGAAACTTTCCTTCTTCAACCGCAGCCAATTCTCCGAGGCGCAACCCGTGAGGAGCGTCGCCGCGGCCGTCAGACAGAGCATCGCACCACGCATGATCGGCACCGTTTCGGAAATGGCTCTTCGAGGATCGGGCGGCAAGCCGCATGGCCGGGATTCGGGGAAAAACGCGTTTGAGCGTTCAGGCTCACCGCGTCGCGGCGCGGCCGCGCTGCGGAGGGGCGTCGTAACGGACTGGTTGCACGTTTCCGGCCTCTCGGCGAGCAGCCCCCGTCGCGGTGGCGGCGGCCGAAGTGACTTGAGACGCTCCCGCGCGAGCTCCCCCACCCGGGGGACGCCGCGACGACTGCGGACCGGGCAGCCCGCGAGGCGAAGCATCGTCGGGAACGGGAGACAGATTCGGAACGTTAGTTGGTGACGGCACGTATTTGCCGGACGGGCCGGGAACGACAGGCACGACCGTCGTCGGCACGTCACCGCCGGGGACGGTTCCATCGAACGTGGAACCGGCAGCGCCGTAGGGGGCGGGAGGGACGTACGAGTTTCCTTGGGGGGCCGCGGGGTGTTGCGAATAGGGCATCAATTCGGGCGGCAGCGCGTCGGGGGGGCAGTACTGATCCCCCATGGGGACCGCCAGGATCGGTCCATGAATCGCTTCGGCGTCGTACTCGGTGAAGTGGATGCGCTGGGTCTCGACCTGCTTGTGGAATTCGTTGTCTTCGTCGGTGCGGATCACATGGGGGGTGAGGAACATCAGCAGTTCCGTGCGGCGCGTTTGGTTGAAGTCGTAGCGGAACGCGATCCCCAAGACCGGGATGTCGCCGAGGAACGGCACCTTGCGCTCGACCTGTTCCTTCGAGTTGGTGATCATGCCCCCCAGGACGATGGTCTGCCCGTCGCGGACGCCGACGGTGGCGCGGGCGTTGGTGAGGTCCTTGATGGGGGACGTGATCACATTGCCGGTGGTGGCATCCGTGAAAATCGGGACCCCCGCGCCGGTGAACTGGCTTTTCTCGGCGATCACTTCCATGACGATCATCTGGTCGGGCGTGATGCGGGGGGTGACGGTCAGGATGATGCCCGCCTGGTCCTGCACCACGATCGGCTGGGCGTTCCCCGCGATCCCGGTGTTCACACCGTTGACGATCGGCACCTGCTGCCCGACCTGAATCTGCGCGATTTGGTTGTCGAGCGTGCGGATCTGCGGCCGGCTCAGGATGTCGACGCGGCGTCGGGCGGCCAGCGCGCGAAGCAGAACGTTGACGCTTTCCGACCCGGCGGAGAGAACCAGCCCGCCATAGCCGAGATCGCCGTTCACGCGACCGACGGCGAAGTTGGTGAGCGATTGGGCACCCACCTTCGAGGTGTTCACCGGGTTTTGCCCGAACGCCTGGTTGTTGAACAGGAAGCCCGGAGTGACCGTTTGCGAAATCACGTTCTGTGTGGTCGTCTGAACGCCGTTGGGGGACGTGTTGGTGGTGGGGACCTGCACGACGTTCGAGATCACGCTGCGGTCGAAAAGCACCGAGTCCTGAAAGCCCAACTCGACTCCGAACTCATCAGTGTTCTCCAGCGTCACCTCGACGATCAACGCCGAGATCACCACCTGCTGCGGCGCGGCGTCGAGCTTCTCGACGAGGTTCATGATTTCCTTGAAGTACCGCGGCGTGGCACTGATGAGCAGGCTGTTCGTGGCCGCTTCCGACTGCACCACCACTTCCCGCTCGATCTGCTCGAACGGGCTGACGAGGCCGCTGTCGGCACTCTCGATTTGCCGTCGCGACGTGAGGAACTGCGTGATCGCATTCGCCACATCGGGGGCATAGCTGTTCTTGAGCTTGTAAACGATCATCTCGCGCTGACGGACATCGCTGTCGTCCAATCGGGCGAGGAGCGCTTCGACAACATTCAAGGCCTCCCCTCCACCCACAGCGATGATGCTGTTGGTGCGCACGTCAACAGAGAATCGCAGTGGCACCAGCGTACTGCTGGTGTCGTCGGCGCCGGCGACCTGCAAACCGGGAATGCCCTGGTTGCCCCCACCCTGTCCGTTGCGGTTGGCCCCTTGGCCTTGTTGCCCCTGTTGAGTGAACAAGGTCTGCAAAAGTTCCGCAGTCAGCGTCGCGTCCGCTCGAACGAGCGAGAAGACCTTGATCTCCGCCACGGTGGCGGAAGGACGGTCGAGGTTCTTGATGAGTGCTTCCATCAGCCCCATGCTCTCTTCCGGGGCGGTAACGACGAGGCTGTTGGTGCGGACATCGGGAGTAATGCGGATGTCGGCCAGAATGCCGGACCGCGCCATCTCCTGGGCGTTGCCGTCCGAACGGAGGAATTGCAACACGCTCGACTTCACCGCGCGAAGTTCCGTCGAACCGCCGCTGGTCGTTCCCCCCGTTTGACCGCCGAACAGCCCGCCCCCCTGTCCGCCCGTCGTTGTTGCGCGAGGCGGAGCGGTGACGCTTTGAATCGCGCCAGAGAGTGTTTCCGCCACGCTGTCGGCAGTGGCGCTTTTGAGCGGGAAGATGCGGATCTGACTGACCGACTGACTTTCCGTGCTGTCGAGCGTGGCGATGAAGGCCTCGACTTCGACAAGATCGCGCGGCCGCGCCTGCACGACGACCGAATTCGTGCGGACATCGGGCGTAATGCGCACCCTCGGAGCAAGCCCGGCGGCGGTGTCGGTCCCTGTTCGTGATTGGTTGTTGCCACCCGTGCCGGTTCCGGTGGGAGCGGGGTACATCGTTTCGACCGCCTCGACCACCTGTGACGGAACCGCATGCTTGAGGCGGATCACCTTGAACTCGCTTTTGGGATCGACGGGCAGGTCGAGCTCCTTTGCGAGTTTGACGACTGCTTCCATATCGGCGGAGGCCGCCAGAATCAGGATCGCGTTGGGGCGGGCGATCGGGATGATCGACACGCTCTGTGATTGCTGGATCACGCTGCCCCGCGCCGTCCGCAGCCGCTCATAGATGGACGACAACAGCGAAGACAACCCTTCAGAGCTGACGTTCTGAAGCATCAGGATCTGCACGTCGGGCGTCGCTCCCCCGCTCATCCGCTCGATCTCGCGAATGACCTGCATGACGGCGTCGACATCGCGCTGATTGCCGCGCAGGATGAGCACGCCCAGATCGGGAACCGATTCGACCTGCACGTCGCCGCGCAGGTTGTCGAGCAATTCGGTGAGGCCCGGTTGGCCGCCCGGCGCGGGCTTTTCGCCCTGCTTGTCGGCGTTTTCGGCCGCCTCGCGATTGGCTTGGGCGAGCGCCCCCATTTCCTCGGGCAGCACGCGGGCGATTTGTCCGGCGTCCTTCCTGGTGGTGATCGCCTTGACGGTCCGCCCCGCCCGCCCTTGGGGAACGTCCAGCCCTTTGACAAATCTGCCGACCGCGTCGACTTCGATCGCTGGTCCTGTCACGACAAGGCGATTCCCCGGCTCGTCGATGCCGACGAGGATTTCGACTTCCGGCTGGCCGTCGCCCCCCAGTCGCACGCGAAAACCCGGGAAGCCGCCCGGACCGTCGGTGACGAGTTCCGCATTCTTGCCAAACGCGGTCCGCATGACTTTTGCAACGTCCACGGCGTCTTGATGTTCGAGGAGGATTTCACCGGTTTTCGGCTTCGCGGCGGCATCCGCCGGACGAGCCGGAGCGGGTTTCTCCCCGCCCGGCTGTTGTGTTCCGGGCTGATCGGCGGCGGGTTGTTCGTCGCCGACTTGGCGCACCCGCATGCGTCGACGCGGAGCGGCCTCTTCCTCGGCCCCGGCGGTGACGACGCCGGCGGCCTCGTCTTCCCCATCTCGGGGGTCCTCGCCTCGGGGATCGCGGCGCGGCGTGTCCCGCCGCGCCATGTCGCGGGCGCCCAAGGGAGATGTCCCCGCGACCGGGCGGGGATACTCGGTGCGGAGGGCGAGGGCGTCGACAAGGACCAGATGCCGCTGCTTGAGCAACAGCCGCTGACCGTACTTCTCAAGGTCTTTGTTCAGAATCCGGAGGGCTTCCGCGTGGCTGTACGGACGACGGTCGAGCCGGGTGTACGGGCGCGACGGAAAACGGTCGGCCACCAACTCGGTCCCGGTCGCTTCGGCAAGATCTTTGAGGACCGTGCTCCAGCGGGCCTCGAAATAGTTGAGCTTGAAGCCTTCCGAGGGATCGCGGGCAGACTGATCCGCGGCGGAACCGGACAGGCCCAGGCGTTTGGCGGCTTCGGGTTCGGTACGAGCACGGTCGGCGGCGACTTCGGCCAGTTTGGCGCCGGAGGGGGTGGCCTTGGGAGCGGCCACGGCTCCGTGGTGCAGCGGGAGAGCGAGCGCTCCCCCCACAGCCAAGAGGGCCGGAACGGCGGAACCGCTCAATATCCAGAATGACTTATGCAAGGCGACCATCCTAGCCCGGGGCCGTCCCCGGAGAGTCGTCGACACGTGATTTTCCGCCGCCTTGAGCGGGCGGAGGGCACGGGACCGGTCGTTCGCGAGCGCGAAATGACCGGCCGCAGGGTCGCTACAACCCCGTGCTTCGGAATAATCGTCAAAGTCAACGCGGCCGGATGAGTCAAACTGACTGAAAGAATCTCCGATTGTGTCGCTTTGGAATTGGAATTGCAGATGGAATTACGCGAGGTCACAGCCGTCCAGGCTGCAGGCGTTTTCAGCGCTGCATTCAACGCTCGACCGGAAATGCGAAACGCTCGCAACTCTTTGAGTTGCGAGCGTTTTTTCTTCGGTGGTTGGGCGACGTCAGGAACCGAACCGACGTTGATCGCGATTCAATGCAGCCGGTTCCCCGGCTTCGCCCCCGTGTCCGGACTCAGGATGAAAATCTCCTTGTCCCCCGGTCCCGCTGCCAGGACCATTCCCTCGCTGACTCCCACCCCCTTCATTTCGCGCGGGGCGAGGTTCACGCAGACGACGATCAGGCGGCCGACGAGCGTCGCCGGGTCGTAGGCGGTCTTGATTCCCGCGAAGATCGTGCGGGTGACGTCGCCACCCAGCGACACCGTCAGCTTGATGAGCTTCTTCGACTTTTCGACCGGCTCCGCCGCCAACACACGCACCACACGCAGGTCGACCTTCACGAAGTCGTCGATTCCGATCGTCGCCGCCAGCGGTTCGGCAGCGAGCGGTTCCGGGCCGTCCACGGGGGCAGCCGGTACAGTCCCCTCAACCACGGGAACAGGGGGGGCGGGGTTCGTAGGGGTCGCTTCCACTCCGGCTTCGATCATCGCGTCCACTTGCTTCCTTTCGACTCGTTTGAGCATGTGTTCAAAGGTGTTGACCCGCGTCCCCGCCAGCGGCGCGTACGCATCCTCCCAGCGGGAGATCGGCGCGTTGAGCAGCCGTCCCGCCTGCGCCGCCAATCGCGGCAGCACGGGAGCGAGGTACACGACCAACTGGCGGAACAGGTTGAGCGACACGGTGCAAACACGCCGCACCTCGTCCGCCTTGGTCGGGTCCTTCTTGAGAATCCACGGAGCGTTCTCGTCCGTGTATTTGTTGGCCTTGTCGGCCAGAGCCATGATCGTCCGCATGGCGGCGCTGTAGTCACCCCGGTCGTACGCTTCGGCGATCCCCTCGCCCGCCGCCGCCGCATCGGCGAACAGGCCGCCGTCGTCGGGATAGGTCTCGGCCAGACCGGTCTCCTGCACGAACTTCGCCGAGCGGCTGGCCAGGTTGACCACCTTCCCGACGAGGTCCGAGTTCACCTTGTCGACGAACTCCTGCAGGTTCAGGTCGAGGTCGTCGAGCCGGTCCGTCAGCTTGGTGGCGTAGTAGTACCGCAGGAACGCCGGGTCGAGGTGGTCGAGGTACGTCGACGCTCGCACGAGCGTGCCACGCGACTTCGACATCTTCTCGCCGGCGACCGTCAGGAAGCCGTGAATATGCACGCGGTCGGGGAGCTTAAAGCCCGCCGTCTTGAGCATTGTCGGCCAGAACAGCGTGTGGAAGTAGGTGATGTCCTTGCCGATGAAGTGATGGATTTCGGCGGGGCCGGTCTTCCACCAGTGGGCTAGGTCCTCCCCGTTCTTGCGGCACCACTCGGACGTCGAGGCGATGTATCCGATGGGGGCGTCGAACCAGACGTACCACGAGTTTCCGGGGCTGTCGGGGATTTCAAACCCGAAGTACGGAGCGGGGCGCGAAATATCCCAGTCGCGAAGTTCGTTGCCGAGGAAGTGGCCCCTGAGGTAGTTGGCGACTTCCGGCTGGAGGTGCTTACCCGACTGAGTCCATTCCGTGAGAAACGGCCTGAACGATTCGATTCGAACGAACAAATGCCGGGCGGTGCGAATCTCCGGAACCGCACCGGACAGTGTGCTGACCGGGTCGATCAGGTCGGCGGGAGAATACGTCGCTCCGCATTTCTCGCAGTTGTCTCCGTACTGGTCGGGAGCCTTGCACTTTGGGCAGGTCCCTTTCACGAATCGGTCCGCCAGAAACGTCCCCGCCTGCGTGTCGAAAAGCTGCGTCACATCTTCTTCGACGACCAGCCCCGCTTGTCGCAACGCGGCCCAGATCTCGTGACACAGCGCTCGGTTGTCCTCCGAGTTCGTGCTGCCGTAGTGATCGAACTCGACATCGAAACCGGCAAAGTCGTTGATGTGCGCCGTCCGCATATCGGCGATCAGGTCGACTTCGGGACGCCCCTCCTGCCGGGCGCGGATCATGATGGCCGTGCCGTGCGTGTCGTCGGCGCAGACGTACACGCAGCGGTGCCCGCGCAGCTTCTGGAACCGCACCCAGATGTCGGTCTGGATGTACTCGACGAGGTGGCCGATGTGGATATGGCCATTCGCGTAGGGGAGCGCCGAGGTGACGAGAATTTGTCGCGGTGACACGAAGGCTGGTCTCTCCGGGAAGGGCGGGTTGCTCGGAATCGCCGGGGGGTTGTTTCGAAAAAGCCTGTAGTCCGGGACAGCGCCAAGGTCGCAAGGTTCGCGGCGTCAGGCTCAAGCCCGCAGTGTATCGCAAACTCCCACAAGGGAAAGTGGCGGTTGGGGGGCGTCCAAGTCCGAAAACGGGCGTGAGTGTTTCCCGTGAATTCTGCGGAAACCGGCTTCGCATTATGGCCGAACGGACGCCATTATGCTTCACTTTGGCGGTCCGGCGGATCGAGCGGACGAATTCCAACGGTTATCCACACGATTGGCCTATGAAGTCTTGGTGCTGATCGTGCGTTTTTCACAGTGACCGCGCCCCGAACGGGAAGCGCAATTCGGCGGGAATCACCATGTTGTTGAACACCCGAGTGTCGGTCGGCACCTTATTGCTGTGCGCGTTCGTCGGAGTCGTGTTGGTCCAGAACGGCCACGGCCAACCCCCCGCTGCCCCGAAGGGGGCGAAGACGGCGGCCCCCAAATCGACTTCGACGTTGCCCTTCGAAGACTTCCGTTTTCGCGGAAACATCGGGCGCACGATTGCTGAGAGTGATCCGCCGGAGTTCCCGCAACCCGCTCGTCCTCCCAAGGGCGCGCCGAACATCGTTTACATCCTGATCGACGACGCCGGATACGGTCAGTTTGGCACCTTCGGTGGGGCGATCCCCACGCCTGCGCTCGACCGCGTCGCCAACGACGGGTTGAAATACACCCGGTTCCACACGACCGCACTTTGTTCGCCCACCCGCGC
The DNA here is from genome assembly GCA_044359065.1 of Planctomycetales bacterium. Classification (GTDB taxonomy): domain Bacteria; phylum Planctomycetota; class Planctomycetia; order Planctomycetales; family Planctomycetaceae; genus JAIXZD01. The sequence goes on from JBIKMW010000002.1 coordinate 179,152, forward strand.
GGCCCTGCTCACCGGACGTAATCACCACGTCGCGGGAACGGGCGTCATCACCGAGGCGGCCACCGGATACGACGGCTACACCGGCATCATCGGCAAGAACGTCGGCACGATGGCCGAGGTCCTGCGCCAGTATGGCTACGCCACGTCCTGGTTCGGCAAGAACCATAACACGCCCGACTGGGAGACCAGCCAGGTGGGTCCGTTCGACCGTTGGCCGAGCGGTCTGGGGTTCGACTATTTCTACGGGTTCATGGGCGGGGACGTCGATCAGTGGCATCCGACGTTGTTCGAGAACCATCAGTTGGTTCCCGCTTCAACCGACCCGGAGTACATCCTCACCGAGGACCTGGTCGACAAATCGATCAACTGGTTGCGCCGGACCCGGTCGATCGATGCGACCAAGCCCTATTTCCTGTACATGGCGACCGGAGCGACACACGCCCCGCATCATGTGCGTCCGAAATTCATCGCTCCCTTCAAAGGCAAGTTCGACGCCGGTTGGGACGCCTATCGCGAGCAGGCCTTCGCGCGGCAGAAGAAGCTCGGTGTCGTCCCCGCCAACGCGGAGTTGACCAAACGACCGAAGGAACTTCCCGCGTGGGACAGCCTCTCTGCCGATCAGAAGCGGCTGTTCTCCCGGATGATGGAGGTCTTCGCCGGCTTCACCGCCGAGACCGACTATGAGATGGGACGGTTGCTCGATGTGGTGCGTTCACTGCCGGACGCCGACAACACGATCATCATGTATCAGGTGGGGGACAACGGCGCGTCGGCTGAAGGGGGACTGGTTGGTCTGCTCAACGAGAACTCGTTCTTCAACAACGTTCCCGAGACGCTCGAAGAAAACCTGAAGCACATCGACGAACTGGGTGGCCCCAAGCACTTCAACCACTTCCCGGCCGGTTGGGCGTGGGCGATGAACACGCCGTTCCAGTGGACCAAGCAGATCGCCTCCCATCTGGGCGGCGTCCGCAATCCGCTCGCGGTTTCCTGGCCGGCGCGCATCAAGGGCAAGGGGGAGACTCGTCCGCAGTTTCACCACGTGATTGACATCGCTCCGACGATTTACGAAGCGTGCGGGATCGAGTTCCCCGAAGTCCTCAACGGTGTGCGACAGAAGCCGCTCGACGGGGTCTCCATGCTCTATTCGTTCGACAGTGCCGCGGCACCGGGGCACCGCCGCACGCAATACTTCGAGATGTTCATCAACCGTGGCATCTACCAGGACGGCTGGTGGGCGGCCTCACGAACGGGGGTCCCGTGGGACAGCCTCGTCGCCCCCCCCAATCCGGATACGGCGACCTGGGAGCTGTACAACCTCGACGAGGACTTCAGCCAGGCGAACGATCTGGCCGCGAAGCACCCGGAGAAAGTGCGGCAACTGGAAACTGTCTGGTGGGCGGAGGCGGCCCGGCACGATGTGCTGCCGCTGGACGGCCGGAAGATCGAACGCCTCAGCGCGGAGCTTCAGGGCCGGCCGGAAATGGGTGGCAACCAAAAGTCGTTCACCTATTACGTGGGCACGTCCGCGCTTCCAGCCGGTACGGCTCCGAAGGTGCTGAACAAATCGTTCTCGATCACCGCAGATATCGAGGTGGGTGCCAGCGGCGGGAACGGCGCGGTGCTCTCGATGGGGGGCGGCGATGGTGGGTTCGGGTTGTACGTCAGCGACGGCAAACCCGTCTTCGTGGGCAATTTCCTCGGACGCAAAGTGACCCGTGCGGCCTCCGACAAGAAGCTGCCGGCGGGACCCGTCCAACTCCGTGCCGAATTCACCTACGACGGCGGCGGACTGGGCAAGGGGGGCACGCTCACGTTGCTCGTCGACGGCAAGCAGGCCGCGCAAGCCAAAATGGAGCAGACCCACGCCTTCACCCTGGGCCTGGGTGGTACCCTCGACGTCGGCGAAGATACCGGTTCGTCCGTGGACGAAGCGTACCGTCCCCCGTTCCGATTCGACGGAAAGATCGAAAAGGTGACGGTCGATTTGAAGTAGCGGTGGAGTCGAAGCCGCGGAGTGCCGCGTAGCAACTCTCGACAAGGAGCGGTGCCGCGTGTGTCACGACGGCGCGTAGGCGGTTGTCTCGGCAACCGAACTTCACGGCGGGCGGCGGGTGGCCCAGACGCTGCTTTGAGCGTCTGGGTTGCGAAGCAACAGAAGGGACATTGAACCCGCGAAATGCGAGGCCCGTTCTGCAGAGGTCGTAAAGGCAATTGCTGTGTGGGCATTGTCATGAATGCCTCTTGTGACTACGTCATTCAGGCGACCAAAGCGACCTCTGCGCCACGCGCCCAGTGCGTATCGCTCGTTTACATCGACCCAAAAGTGTCGACTCTCGAACCATCCGAACCGGACTTAAGGTGATGAAATCCTACACCTAGGTTCGTGTTCAATGTGGTAGACACGGTTCATGCCGAACGTCTTCTGGCTGGACTGGAAGCGACCGTGGATTTCTCGCTTCAATATCCGAAACACGGCTTAGTCCCTGGGAGGACGCTTAAGGTCATTCAATATGCCTTCTTCGTGAACTTTTGGTATCAAAAATTGGTAGGTTTTCAGCTGTTCGATCAGCTTTCCGAAACCCGATAGCGTTACGACCTCAAGGTGCGAGAGGGTATACGGTTCACCTGGGCCAATGCCGTTCGTGTCGATAAGGTACTCTCGTCCGACGTACAACTGAGCTCGTTCGACCTTTGTCGGAACGGTTCGACGGTTCCCGCCGGCGTCGAACTCGCAACTCCAGAGCGTTCCGTCAGGAACAACCAAGACAGGTACAACGCAAGAAAAGCAGAAGCCGCGGATAGATCGGTCGCCATCCTTTTGGCAAATGCCGACTAGGTCATTCGCTGAGGAAAGCGCTTGTGACCACTTGTCGTAGACATCACCATCGCGCGAATTCAGCTTGCCAGTGGTATCCCTCCCGACTTGCGTGATTGCTTTGCCGACTGGATGACCTACCGGATACAGACTGATCGTGTCTTCAGGATGAAGCACCCTCGCACTTTCAAGACGTTCAATACCGGGAAAATCAAATCGGTCAGGCAAATCAAAGCGCCACCTCGACACATCGATCGAGATGACCACATCGTTTGTCGCCTCTTGGAGGGAGCGAGGAAGGCAGGAAATGATCGCGGGGTAGGACCGCTTCAGATTTTTGCATTCCACCGCTAGGCGGATCACCCGGCTTTCGTCCAAGATCGACATGCGAATGTCGAACTGGCGTGGTTTTTGAGTGTTCGGATCAATGTACGTCCCACCATGAGATAAGTCCCCGTACTGCATCAGCTCTTTGACCACTCGAATTTCAAATGCAAAGTCCGACTCATTCTCGATGTACTCAAGAAGGTCGGCCTCTCCAATCTCTATGTCCGGATACGCTGGCATTGATTGACCCGCTCAGGAGTGTGAAGCCCACACGCTTGAGGATACCCTTCAGAACCCAAGATTGGAGCGCCGGGTGCGACTGCTGGCTTGCCCAGCAGTGAAGGTCGACTCCCAATCGCGGGTCCGGAGTCACCCGCCTTGCGGACTCGGGACCTTGTTCCCAACGCGGGGAGAACACTCAACCCGATACATTAGGTGCTGTGGTCGTCAAACAATCGACACTGCTGGGCAAACCAGCAGCGTCACCCAGCACAGCCACTCAAGGCGACCCGCCGCGCGGGAGAGATCACTGGTGTCATCGTCGGCCTATCGGTGCACGATCAATACCGGAACAGGATCGCCGCGAAAGGGCCTTGGAAGCGCAGGTCGAACTCGAAGACGCCTGCCACGTTGTCTTGACGCTCGTTGATGTCCAGCAGGCGATAGCCTGCGGCCACGAGGCACGCCTCGTTGACCTGGTGTTCCACCCCGGCAATCAGGTTCGAGGTCAGGGTCGACGAGGTTCCGATCCCGAATCCACCGAAGTCGCTGCGGATGAAGCCGGTCAGCGTGTCCGTCAGGCGGGCGTTGACTCGCGCACCCACCAGCAGGTCGACCCATTCCTCCGTCTGTTCGCGGGGAACGACGGGAAGAAACGGGCCATTGGGAACCAGCGTCGCACCGACAGATGCCTGGTAGTAGCGCACGCCCCCGATCGCCTCCACGTCGATGCCGTTCTCGCGCAGTTGTTCGAACAGGTCACCGTTCAGACGCCGGGCGGCGGCCAGTTCCAGAAACGTCGTGCTCGCGTCGAGGTCGAGGCGTGCCAACGGGACATCCGCCGAACTGGCGAACCGCATCAAGAGCGCGTCCATGATCAGCGTCCAGTCGCCGCGACCAATCTCGACATGTCCCGACGCCGCCCCCTTCAGGTCCTTGAGCAGGCCGAACGCATCCCCGAGCGAGACATCCACGTCGTTGGTCACGCCGAGAACGGTCGTCGTCCCCTGGACAGCCGGGATCCACAGATAGGGCGCGACGTGCACGCGTGTGGGAGCCTGCGTCTCGGAGCAGTACAGGGGATCCGGCAGCGTGTTGGGGGAACAAGACTCCGAGCCAAACGGGGCCAGCTCTTCGGCAAACGGCAAGCTTCGGGACGCGGAGACGTCCGAAAGACCACCCTCCGAACCGCCATCAAACCGGGGCTGCACCTCATCGCGAGGGGCTTCGCTGTCGTCGGCGGGTGCCGCACCCACGTTTCCACCAGCGAATCCCAACGGAGCGTTCGTGTTCGTGTGGTCACTCAGCCCGACGGTGCCCCAGGCGACGGCGACGGTGCAGAACGCCATCCAGGCCCAAATCTTTCGGCACATTTCGTCTCTCCAAAAACCGTCTGACCGAATGAGGCCCGCATCACCGGGATCCGGCGGCTGTGAAACGGTATCGACGAAACGGGTTCATCGGGTTGAACGGATTGGAGGGACGTTCTCCGCATGAAGGCGAATTCCAGGAATCCCCTCCTGTTTTGGCTCAAGTAGAACGGACGAGTTTCGGCTGCCCATCGAACGCTTTCGGGCACCGCTCCGGACCAAAGACGGTAAAAACCACGACCCCGGACTCGTTCGGAAGGAACGGGTCCGGGGTCGGTTGATGTCGTATCGCTAGATTCGCTAAGGGGCGAGCACTCCGTGCGCACACCCCGCGGACCGATCGTTCAAGCGGCTGCGTTCCCCTGGGCGAACAGTTTCTCCTCGCCGCGAACCACTTGCGGCGTGACGATGTACTTGCGGCCCGCTTCCTGTTCGGGAAGCTCGAACATGATGTCGAACATCGTCCCCTCGATGACGCTGCGCAACCCGCGAGCGCCCGTGTCCTTCGACTTGGCGATGTGGGCGATTTCCCGCAGGGCCTCGGGGGTGAACTCGAGCGTGCAGTTCTCCATCTCGAAGAACTTCTGGAACTGACGCACCAGCGCGTTCTTCGGTTCCGTGAGAATGTGGACGAGGTCTTCCTCGGAGAGCGGTGACAGCGCACTGACCACCGGCAACCGCCCCACCAATTCGGGAATCATCCCGAACTCGATGATGTCGTCGGTGCAAGCTTGCGAGAGCAGCGCGCCCCGTTGCTTCTCGCGCACCACTTCGCTCTGCGACCCGTCGGTGCCAAAGCCGATCATCTTGCGGCCGAGCCGCTTGCCGACGATGTTTTCGAGCCCGACGAACGTCCCACCAACGATGAACAGGATGTTGGTGGTGTCGAGCTGGATGTACTGCTGCTCGGGGTGCTTGCGGCCCCCTTGCGGCGGCACGTTGGCGACGGTCCCTTCCAGCATTTTCAACAGCGCTTGCTGCACCCCTTCGCCCGACACGTCGCGGGTGATGGAGACGTTTTGACTCGTCTTGCCGATCTTGTCGATCTCGTCGATGAAGATGATGCCCCGCTGAGCCTGTTCGATGTCGAAATCAGCGGCGTGCAACAGCTTCAGCAGCAGGTTCTCGACATCCTCGCCGACGTAGCCCGCTTCGGTGAGGGTGGTCGCGTCGCCAATGGCGAACGGAACCTGCAATGCCTTGGCCAGGGTTTTGGCCAGCAAGGTCTTCCCGCACCCGGTCGGACCGACCAGGAGGATGTTCGACTTTTCGACTTCGACGTCCGTCTCCCCTTCGTGGGCCAACATCAACCGCTTGTAGTGGTTGTGGACGGCCACGGAGAGGATGCGCTTGGTTTGCTGCTGGCCGTAGACGTACTGATCGAGCGTGGCGACCAATTCCCGCGGCGTGGGGATGCGATTGAACAGGGGACGGGTGCCCCCGCGGCGTTTGCGTTCCTGGTCAAGGATGGACTGACAGAGTTCGATGCACTCGCCGCAGATGTAAACGTCGGCGGGGCCTTCGACCAACGGGCCGACCTCCCGGTAGCTCTTGCGACAGAAGGAACAATTCGCGTTCTTCTTGCCGGTCGAACCGCGGTTCGTCGGGGTGAAGTCTTTACCAGTGGGCATCAGGGATCCTTCAAGCCTGATCGGGCACATGCGGACATGTGCCGGGTGGACACGATTTCCTTCCGACCGCCACGCGACCGGGAGCGCCTTCTGGAAACCCCGCAACCAGACATCCCGCCGACTGTCTCGGGAAGGTTAGCGAGTCGTTCGAAGGCCGCGCTGATCGGTTAAGCAGACGGCATGCCAACACGCCGACGACACGGACGGGATCTCGCCGGGACCGACCGATGGCCACCCCGAGGGGATCAGGCCGTTGGTTCGGGGTTTGGGGCGACATCCGATCCGGAATCGGTCGGGGAATTCGAGTCTCCCGTGCTGGTGGATGTGGATTCCAAAGTGGGAGCCGGTATCGCGGACGGCGCGGGGTCACCACGCCGCAACGACATTCGGCTCTTGATTTTTCGGTATTCGTCCTCGGTAATCTCACCCCGCGCAAGCATTTCGCGACAATCGAGCAGCAATCGTCCGGGCGCGGCGGCAGACTCCTCACCGTCGCGAAACAAAGAACGAATCGCGAAGATGGCAATGAGCAAACAGATGATCCCTGCGGAGACGTACAACCACGGGACCACCAGCTCGCCGAAGAGTTTGTCGAAACCGCGCATGCCTTTTCCATACAAGGAGATATGACCGCACCCCTCGATTATTCGGAGGCACCATCCCGTTGGCAACCCGGATTCGACACACTTCGAGGGGCTGTCGAAGAATGGGGTTGTTCGGTTCGAGCCGAGAACTCCGCCGGGACCCGGCGCGGTACGGTGTCGTCGAAAAGGTGACGGGCCGTGTGTCGCAAATTGTTGTAAAACCTGCAACGACCGGAAGAGTTGCACGCGACTGGCCACTTTTCGGAAGTCAAACTCGGGGGAATGGATACGCTGCGGGGGAAGCTCAAGGACCAACGTTTTTTCGATTAGCCGGGAGCGAAGAATTCATGAGTCGTCATGCGGATGTCGGTCGGGTGTTGGAATCGGGCTTGGTGGCGATCATCCGGTCGCCATCGAGCGAGCAACTGGTCAAGGTGGCGGAGTCGCTCTACGAGGGGGGGGTGAAGGTGCTGGAGATCACCTTCACGGTCCCCAACGCGCTGGAGATCATCGCCGCGGTCCGCAAGGCGCTGGGCAACAAGGTGTTGGTGGGCGCGGGGACCGTCCTCGACCCCGAAACAGCCCGGGCGGCGATCCTGGCGGGGGCCGAGTTCATCGTGGCGCCGGTTGTCAATAAAGAGGTGATCCAACTCTGCCACCGCTATGACAAGCTCGTGATGCCCGGCGCGTTCACCCCGACGGAAATCCTTTCCGCATGGGACGCCGGCGCGGACGTGATCAAACTCTTCCCCGCGGACGTGGGGGGGGCGGGGTTGCTCAAGGCCATCAAGGGGCCTTTCCCGCAGGTCCGGATTCTGCCGACCGGCGGGGTCAACCTGGACACCATCACCGATTTCCTCAAGGCGGGAGCGTGCGCCGTCGGCTTGGGGAGCGCGCTGGTCGAGCCGAAAGCGATCGAAACCGGGGATTTCGAGCGGATCAAGTCCCTGGCCGCCCAATATGTGGCGAAAGTCGCGGATTTCCGCCGCGCTGGGAAATGATTCATCGCGGGGGCGATGCGGAGCGACAGGATCGCTCCGCATCGCAAGGACCGGCGGATGCGCGCGGGGTTCTTCAAGCAACGCCGCGTGCCACATCCCGCGCTTCGGCATCGCGCATCCGCAACGTCTCGGAACGGGCGGGCACCAGGCAGGCCTGCAACTCCGCGGGCGCGGTTCGCGGGGCCAGCCACGCCTCGCGTGCCGCGGGATCGAGGATGACCGGCATGCGGTCGTGGATCGTCGCCATTAATGAATTCGCGGCCGTGGTCAGGATCGAACACGACTCCAACGCGGTTCCGTCCGGGGCGACCCAGCGATCCCAGATTCCGGCCAGCCAAAGTGGCGTCTCGTCGGCGCGATCGATGATGCGGGGTTGCTTGGTCCGTTGACCGGGAACAGCCGTCCATTCGTAGAAGCCGTCTGCCGGTATCAGGCATCGCCGGCGCCGAAACGATTCGCGAAACGAAGGTTTCTCCGAGACCGTTTCAGACCGCGCGTTGATGAGCGAGGCCGCGCGAGATGCGTCAACGGCCCAACTCGGCACCAGGCCCCAGCGTGGCAGGCTCCACACCAAATCGTCGAGAAGTTCGTCGCGCCGGGCGACCAAAATCGTTTGAGTCGGACTCACATTCCGCCGCGGGGCGAGGTCGAGGGTGAGTTGGCGAGGATCGGCGATGCGGAGTGGCAAGAGAAGCCGCCCCAGTTCGGCCGCGTTGGTTCGGAGGGTGAATCGTCCGCACATGGCGACACTTTGGCCGGAAAGGAAAGGAGATCCGCATTGGACTCGACAAAAGCACGTGGCTTCGCGCGGCATGTGCGACCTGCGGGTCGTACCGATTTTCCGGAAAAATCGGAATAGACCGTTGACGACGGGTCGCGGCGCGGGTGATAGTGTTTTCCTGAAACGAGTGCTCAAGCAGGATGTCGGTGTCGGTAGTCGCCGGAACCCATGAAGGGTGGTTCGGTACCCGACCTTTCCGGCACGCCAGTGAAGGATCCCGCAACGCGGTCGAACGCGTTGAGGCACGGGGTACTCCCACGCGAGCGTGCATGTCGGAATCGACGTTCGTCGGTGTTGGCCGGGAAAGGATTCTCGATGAGATCGCCGACCGAAGAGATGGGCAACTTGGCCTTGTGCGCGCCGGCGCGAGCATGCGCGGGGATGAGTCGTTGCGGCTCGTTACCGGTGAACCCTCCCGCATCGCGGGAATGGTGCGCAAGCGTAGGGCCAGCCGCGCGAGGTGCAGTGCTCGCTGGCCGAAAACAGGTCGCGAACACCGCGAATTCGCGGGTTCGAAATCGTTTCGCCGGGTGAGTGGAAAGTTGCGGGCGTTTGGTGTTGAGTGGGTGTGTAAGGAACAGGTTTGTGCGTGGCGGGAAGTTGTGAGCAAGTGATCGTGAAGTGGTGGAATGGGGCGGTGAAGCATCGGGATTGCGATGCGGAGTGAGACGGGGCTGGTCTGGAAGATTGTGTTTCGGATGGGGAATTGACGCCGGGCGAACGCGAGCCAGGGACGCGCGTACGAACGGCCGTGAAGACAACCCGGTGGTTCCGTCCTCTGACGGAACGGCGGGGCGACTCGTACACGGACGTGCGTTTCGTTTCATTTTTTCGGGAGCGGACTGTGCATTGTCTTGAAGAACCGTTGAAGGGGTTGATCGAGAAGGGCCTGAAGCAAGGCCGCATCACCTTCGACGACGTCAACGCCTACCTTCCGGACGAAGGGGGCAGCTCGAAGATGGTGGACAACCTGATTCTGGCGCTCGACGACACCGGCATCGACCTGATCGACATCTCGAAGCCGTTCGAGGCGGATAGCCCGCAACTCCGTCCCGAAGTGAAAATCGGGCCCGCCCCGTCGGCGATCGACGACGACGCGCCGACGCTCGACGAACCGACGACGACAGTGCTGTCGTCGCGCGACCCGGTCCGGATGTACCTGAGTCAGATGGGGGACATTCCCCTGCTGACGCGCGAGCGGGAAATCTTCCTCGCCAAGCAGATCGAGGTCAGCCGCAAGCGCTACCGTCGGTCGGTGATGGAATGTTTTTTCTCGATGTCGCAAGCCCTTGAGATCCTGGAAAAAGTGATCGCGGGGGAACTGCCGTTCGAGCGCACACTGCGTACGTCGGAAACCGAAGATGTCCGCAAGGAGCAAATCCTCGGTCGGATGCCGCTGAACGTGCCGACCATCAAGCACTTGATGCAGCAAACAAGCCAGGATTTCGCGCTGTATCTGGATGGCGGATTGCCGGACGCCGAGCGCAAGGCGCTGTGGCAACGGATCGTCGTTCGCAAGCGGAAGACGGCTTCGCTGCTGGAGGAACTCAGCGTCCGCACGCAGCGGCTTCAACCGGTCATGAAGCGGCTGATGCAGATCGCGCGGCGGATCGAGGAACTCGATCAGCATGTGAAGTTCCTGAAGTCGCACCGTCACCGGGGGGACGACCTCGCCCGCGCGGAAGCCGAATTGCGGGAACTGGTGTTTCTGACGCACGAAACCCCCGAAACCATGCGTCAGCGGGCGCGGGCCATCCAGGGCCGTTTCGACATGTGGACGAAGGCGAAACAGTACCTGTCGGGGGGCAACCTGCGACTGGTGGTGTCGATCGCCAAGAAGTACCGCAACCGCGGCCTGAGCTTCCTCGACCTGATTCAGGAGGGGAACGCGGGCTTGATGCGCGGGGTCGAGAAGTACGAGTACCGTCGCGGCTTCAAGTTCTCGACCTACGCAACATGGTGGATTCGCCAGGCGATCACGCGGGCCGTGGCGGACCACGCCCGGACGATCCGCATTCCGGTGCACATGTTCCAGAGCATTTCGACGCTGAAGTCGAAGAGCGAGGAACTGCGTCAAAAGACCGGTCGCGAACCGACGATGGAGGAACTCGCGGTGGCGGTCGGGCTGTCGGTCGAAGAGACCCAGCGGATCATGAAGACGTGGCGGCACCCGATCAGCCTCGACATTCCCGTCGGCGAGAGCGAGGACTCGAGCTTTGGGGACTTCCTTGAGGACGACAGCGAAGGTTCGCCCGCCGACACGGCGATGCACAAGCTCCTTAAGGACAAGATCGACCACGTCCTTAAGAGCCTGACCTATCGCGAACGGGAGATCATCAAGCTGCGGTACGGCCTGGGTGACGGCTACAGCTACACGCTCGAAGAGACCGGACGCATCTTCAAGGTGACGCGGGAGCGGATTCGGCAGATCGAATCGAAGGCGTTGCGAAAACTGCAACACCACACCCGCGCCCAGCACCTGAAGGGTTTCGTCGACAATCAAGGTGGCGGCGACGGTCCCGCGACGGCGACCGAAGTCGACACGGGTGACGTGGAGTGAAGGCCGAGCGCGTGAGTACGCGAACCGATATCTGAGATTGACGAACGGGGGTGGGGGCCAATGGGCGTCCGCCCCCGTTTGCTTTTGGGGGGGACGGACAAAGGCTTTGAACCAAACGGTCGATAGGTCAATCTCGCTTCGACCGCTCGATGCTTCGGTAAAGCCCTGAAGCATGAGTGGCGGACAATCGATGGAGATTGTCTTTAGGAGCGATCGCGATGCACAGGATCGAAGTCGTTTCCTAAATCGGTCACGACGGAGTGCTGCGACTTTCGTTGCCCATGGGCGTCGCGGAAGCGGACCACGAAGTTCGGGTGATCGTGGAACCGTTGGGCGATGCGGGCTTTGTCGAGCCGCCAGATTGGGCAGCGCGTCTGAAAGCGCTCTGCGGAAGTTGGCAAGGCGAACTGGAACGACCTCCGCAAGGAGAATACGAGGTCAGGGATCCACTGTGATCGAGTATCTGCTGGACACCAACGCCTGTATTCAGTTGCTGAGGGGGCGAAGCCCGTCTCTGGAAGCCCGAGCAATGCGCGAGGGCATTAGCCGCATTGCGATTTGTTTCGTCGTGCTGTCGGAACTGCTTTACGTGTCGAGCGGAGCGCCGCTTCACGGAGAGCGGAGAACGGGAAGCTTGTGGTGGAACGACATCGCTTGTTCAGATCTTTGCCATTCGACGATATGGCGGCGGAAAAATGCGCGGCGATCAGAGCGGTTCGGGCCCGAAAGGGGCAGCCGATTAGCCCGAACGACGCGATGATCGCGGCAATCGCCGTGTCATCCGGATTGACCTTGGTGACTCACAACACGTCGGAGTTCTCGCGAGTGCCGGGGCTGTCCATCGAGGATTGGCAGTAATCCGCTCCCCTGGTGGCGCGTTCGTTCGGCAACGGGCAAGTCGATGGACGAACCCGTTTTGCCCATTCGCCCCCACGCCGCGGGATTTGCTAGAATCCGCTGGAGTATCTCGGATTCGAATCGCCCGACAACGCGTGTCTTGAAGGCAAACCGATGAGCCGAATCGAGTGGCAAGCGCGGGTCGACGCGGATGGCGTGCTCCGGGTGTCCCACCATCTGGGGGCGGAGTTCGCCGGGGCCGACGTGACATTGGTGGCGGAGCGCAGGACCGCGGATCCGGAAATCTCCGGCGAGGCTTGGCAAAGCTGGGTGGATTCGATCTCCGGGACGTGGCCTGCGGATGCGGAAACGCCTGAGACCGAAGGCGGCGACGCTCGCAAGGAATGACGGAACATGTCCACATTGGTGCCCAGTCGATTTTTGTTTCGCTACGCGTTCCCGGTCGGTTACGCGGCCAACATGCCCAAGGCTGGTGGCCGCTTGGGACTGGGGCCGGAGTATCGTTTGCCGGACCTTTCGGGCATGGACGGAGCCAAGTCGTTCGGCGACCTGCGACTGGCGTGGAACGAATCGGGCTTGGGCATTCAACTGGAAGTGACCGGCAAACGGAGTTCCCCCCGACCGGCGGGCTCCAATCCCGCGGCGGGGGACGGGCTCCAGGTTTGGCTCGACACGCGCAACACGCAAAACATCCATCGCGCGGGACGGTATTGCCACCGTTTTTTTCTCGGTCCGGTGGGTCGCGGCCCGAGACTCCTCTCGCCAACGGCGAGATTGATCTCGATTCCCCGCGCTCGCGAAGAGCCCCCCCAGGATGCGGCGGACGGAGTCGCGCTCGTCAGCGAGATCACAAGCAAGGGCTACACCCTCGATGCGTGGTTCCCGGTCCGAACGTTGCAGGGATTCGATCCGGTGGCGTTTCCGAAGCTGGGATTTTACTTCGCGCTCCACGACCAGGAACACGGAACGCGCACGCTGACCGTGGGGGAGGAGTTCCCCTATGACGCCGACCCGAGCCTGTGGTCGACGCTCGATTTGGTGCGCGGTTAAGAACAGTTGAGAACGATTCGCAAGGGATTCAACGGGGCGTCGCGATTGACAACTCGCGTTTTGACGGGGGAGCTAAGGTGAGAACCTGGATTGCCATGTTGGCCGGATGGATCGTGTTGACCACGGGCGGATGGACCGGAGTCGTGCGTTTCGGCGAAGCGTGCGCCGGGGAACAGGAGGTGTCTCCACTCCTGAAGACCTTCATGGAAGAATTCGTGGCGATCGAACCGGGGAAGGGGGAGTTCCCGTCGGAGTTCCCGTTTGGTCCCGAAGAGAAGGACGGCGTCGAAGCAAAAGAGCGCCGTGTCGTGAAGATCGCGGGGCCGTTCAAGATTGCAAAGTACGAAGTGGTGCAGAATCTCTACGAGGAAGTGATGGGGGCGAATCCCAGTCGCTGGAAAGGACCTCGGAATTCCGTCGAAATGATGTCGGCTGCGGAAGCGGAAGCATTCTGCGCGAAGCTCACCGAGCGTCTTCGCGAGGCGAAGTTGATTGCGGCGGGAGAGGCCGTGCGACTGCCGACGGAAATCGAATGGGAATACTGCTGCCGGGCGGGAACGAAGACCGCCTACAGCTTCGGAGACGCGGCGACTAAGGACGGGGACGCGGGGAACAAAGCGTCGATCCTCGACGAATACGGTTGGCACACGGGCAATGCCGCAGGGAATGATCCACCGGTGGGTGCCAAAAAGCCCAATCAGTGGGGTCTGTACGACATGCACGGTTACCTGTGGGAATTCGCGACGCTTTCCGGGAGCGACGATGCGAAGGCCAAGGTCGCGGTGCGCGGCGGATCGTGGAAGGATCGCCATCCGGAGTTGATGTCGGCGAGTCGCAAAGTCGTCGCGCGGGATCTGAAGGACGACGCGGTCGGTTTCCGGTGCGTGCTCGCCAAATCCGAAGCCAGCGGTGCGAAGTGAGGGTGTGGTCAGTGAAGGCGATCGTGTCGAGCCACGGTGGCGGTAGAAGTTGTGAAACCGGAATGAAACCGGTGTGAACCCGGCGTGCGGAATACCTTGAGCGTTCCTTTGCGGCTATAGTCGCAGGGAATTCCTCATCGGCGAGCGGGATGAACTCCGATCCCGGCGGGTGCGGAGGCACGGTGGACGGCGCGTCGTCCGTGTCAATCCGGACTATTCGGTGTCGGACGTTTGCCAAAACGTCCGCTGGCGTGTGGAATTCAGCAGTCGAGCGTGTGACGGCGACGGGTATCACTCGTAGCCGCCTTCTCACCTTCGACCAAACAGCGTTGACCAACGAGATCTGGAACGGAGAGTTCGCCGCAAGGCGGGCGCGAGCGCGGGACGAGCGGACGATGTCGAACGAACAGGACCAAGGGACCGGTGCGGTTCCCCCGACGGGCACGGACACCACGGCACAAGTTGCGACGGCACAGGTCGCTTCGGCCCCCGCGCCGGAGGACGAGGGCATCTCGTTGCCCCCTCCCGCGCAGGAGTCGCCCGCGGCGATGCCGACGCCGGCGAGTGATGCGGCCGAAACGGCCACTCGCCCGCGCGTCCAGTTGCAATCGGCGTCGGATATGAAGGCCGTGCCGAGTGTGACAAACGATCTGCCCCCGATCGAGGGGGATGTCGTTCAGGCGATGTCGGCGGAGATCGTTCCGACCGGAGAAAAGGTCGACATTCCATCGAAGCGCGAGACTTCGCTCGACGAAGGACTCGAGGCGGAGATCAACTCGGTGATGGCGGGGAACGCCACCGGGCCGGGTGTCGCCAAGCCGCCATCGGAAGGTGGGGACGCACCCACCGCCGAAGAGCTGAAACAAGGGCAGAAGTTCAAGGGGCGCGTGCAGTCGATCCACGCCGACAACATCATCGTCGACCTGGGACCGCGTGCCTCGGGGTTGCTGCAAGCCAAACAGTTCGAGGAAGGCAAGCTCCCGGAAATCGGCGCGACGATCGATGTCGTCGTCGAGAAGTACGATCCCGCCGAGGGACTGGTCCATCTGCGCCCCGGCAAAGCGACGGTCTCGAAACCACAGGGAGACTGGAACTCCGTCTCCGAGGGCCAGATCGTCGACTGCGTGGTGACGAAGTCGAACAAGGGAGGGCTGGAGGTCAACATCAGCCACCTCCGCGGCTTCCTGCCGGCCAGCCAGGTTGACTTCGGATTCGTGCAATCGCTCGACCAGTACATCGGTCAAAAACTGCGGGTGAAGATCACGGAAGTGAATCCGCAAAAGCGGAACCTCGTGGTCAGCCGCCGGGCGTTCCTCGAAACGGAACGTGCCGAAAAGAAGGCGGAGGTGTGGGGCGCTTTGGCTGTCGGCCAGACGCACACGGGGGTCGTCAAGACGATCAAGGATTACGGCGCGTTCGTGGACATCGGCGGCGTCGACGGCCTGCTGCATGTCGGCGAATTGAGTTGGACGCGCATCAACCATCCGAAGGACGTGCTGGCGGAAGGCCAGCGAATCGAAGTGAAGATCCTCGGGATCGATCAGGACAAGCAAAAAGTCAGTTTGGGGATGCGTCAGCTCACCTCGAACCCGTGGTTGACGATCGCCGAAAAGTACGCGGAAGGGACCATCGTGAAAGCGAAGGTCACCAAGGCGGCGGACTTCGGTGCGTTCGTGGAACTCGAACCGGGTGTTGAAGGGCTGGTCCACATTTCCGAGTTGGAGCACCGCCGGATCAATCGCGTCACGGAAGTCGTGCAACCGGGTCAGGAAATCGAACTCAAGGTCCTGTCCGTCGACCTCGAAAAGAAGCGGATCGCTCTCTCGAAGAAGGCGCTGATCGCCCGGCCCGAATCCGAAAAGAAGGCTGAGAAACCTGCGGAACCCCCTCCCCCTCCCTACGAGCGGAAGAACAAGGGGCCGTTGCGTGGCGGCGGAACTGGCAGCGGTGGCGGCCTGCTTTTTGGAAGTCCGACGGATCGGTAGCCGATGAAGCTCTCGAAGAAGACCGATTACGCGCTGCGGGCGCTG
The DNA here is from genome assembly GCA_044359065.1 of Planctomycetales bacterium. Taxonomy (GTDB): domain Bacteria; phylum Planctomycetota; class Planctomycetia; order Planctomycetales; family Planctomycetaceae; genus JAIXZD01. Next base: position 195,301 of record JBIKMW010000002.1, read on the forward strand.
ATGTCGCTCATCGGCAAGCGGTCCGAGGAGCGTCCGATTCCGATCCGTGAACTCGCCGAAGAGAACGACATTTCACAGCGGTTCCTCGAGCAAATCATGCTCGATTTGAAGCGTGTGGGATGGGTCAAGAGCGTGGCGGGTCGCGACGGGGGCTTTTTGCTGGCGAAGCCGCCGGACGAGCTGACGATCGGCCAGATCGTCCGCCACTTCGACGGAGTTTTGGCGCCGCTGGCATGTGTGTCGGCCACCGCCTACGAGCCGTGCACCCAGGAATCGAAATGTCGCTTCCGCCGCGTGTTTCTCGATATCCGTAACTACATCGCCCTGCGGCTGGACAAGCTGACGCTGGCGGAGGCGTACGCCGGCACCCCCGTCCGGCGGGACGAGGTGTTTTCGCCGATGTTCGGCTACGCGGACGGAATCTGATGACGGCTCGAGCTTTTATCGCGATCCCGTCCGCGGCGATGCGATTCGCCGCGTGTGGCTGGGTCGCGCTGTGCTTGCTGTTCGGTTGCGGTCCGGGTGGCAGCAAGCCCGCCGACTCCATGGCAGTCGCCCCCGCCCCTCCCAAGAAAGTCTCCGGCACGAAAAATGTCGAGGCGACCGGGGAAAAAGCAGCCAGCGACTCCACACCCGGGCCGGCCAAACCGAAGGGAACGGGCGACACCGTCGGTGATACGATCCGTTTGCTCAACGTTTCGTACGACCCCACTCGGGAAGTGTGGAAGGAGTTGAACGACGCCTTCTCGAAAGCGCACCTGGAGGCGACGGGTCGGAACGTGAAGATCGCTCAATCGCATGGCGGATCGAACAGCCAGGCGCGCGGCGTGTTGGATGGATTGCCGGCAGATGTGGCGTCGCTGTCGCTGTGGCCCGACATGGACGTGCTGCGGGAAAAAGGTCGGCTCGCAGCCGGTTGGGAAGACCGGCTTCCCCGGCGATCGCTGCCGTGGACCTCGTGCGTGGTGTTCGTCGTGAGGCGGGACAATCCGAAGCGCATCAAGGATTGGCCAGATCTGGTGCGAGAGGGAGTGCAAGTCGTCACCCCCAATCCGAAGACATCCGGGAACGGGCGACTGTCGTTCCTGGCGGCGTGGGGGTCGGTCATCGACAAGGGGGGGACCGAGGAGAAAGCGCGGGCGTTCGTCACCGCGATGTACCGGAACGCGCCCACGCTCGACACCGGAGCCCGCGGGGCGACCTCGACGTTCTCCCAGAAGAAGATCGGCGACGTGCATCTGACGATGGAAAGCGAAGCGTATCTCGAGATGGCCGAGTCGGGGAACGAGTTGGAGATCGTGTACCCGTCGCTGAGTTTTCTCCACGAACCGCATGTGGCGGTGGTGGACGCGGTGGTTGACGAGAGGGCCACGCGCGAGATCGCCGAGGCGTATCTGAGGTTCCTGTTCACCCCGGAAGGTCAGACGATCATCGCCAAGCACCATTTTCGCCCGACGGATCCCGAGGTGTTTGCGAAACACAAGGGGGAGTTTCCGGAGATCCGGCTGCTGACGATCACCGACGTGGCCACGGACTGGGCGGAAGCACAGAAAAAATTCTTTGGCGACGACGGGGTGTTCGATCAGGTGTATCTGTCGCTGCGCTGAACCCCGTGATTTGCGGATCCAGGCTCGGGCCGGGAAAACTCTTCCGACAAAAACACGGTTGTTGACGTGCCGGTTCGCCGCAGGCGGGGATGTTTGCGACCGATGCCGAGGGATGAAGTCGCCACTCGACGGCCATTGCGGGATCGTGGCAACCGACCGGGAGTTCGTATTCGACCTCCCTCGGTTGCCAGACGCCGCGCGCTTGTGCCACCATGAACGATTCCCGATTCGCGAAGGGTCGCGGAGCGGGGTTGTCGTTCGCTCGTCCGAGGTCGAATCATGCCGTTGAAGAAGATCAAGAGCCAGGAAGTCACCGAAGGCCCCAGCCGCGCCCCCGCCCGGGCCTTCATGCGAGCGATGGGACTGAACGACGAGGACCTCAACAAGCCGCTCATCGGCGTGGCGAGCACCTGGAACGAAGCGACTCCCTGCAACCTCACGCTCGACCGTCAGGCCAAAGCGGCCAAGGTGGGGGTGTCGCAAGGGGGGGGCACGCCCCGCGAGTTCGTGTCGATCGCCGTTTCGGACGGCATCGCGATGGGACACGAGGGGATGAAGGCTTCGCTCGTCAGCCGTGAAGTCATCGCCGACAGCATCGAACTGATGATGCACGCGCACCGGTACGACGGATTCGTCGGCCTGGCCGGTTGCGACAAGAGTCTCCCCGGCACGCTCATGGCCATGGCGCGGCTGAACCTGCCCGCCGTGTTCCTGTACGGCGGCACGATCATGCCCGGCAAGTACAAGGGGAAAGACGTCACGATTCAGGACGTGTATGAAGCGGTCGGTGCGCACGCGGCGGGGAAGATGACCGACGAAGAACTGCACGAGATGGAGTGCGGTGCCTGTCCCGTGGCGGGTTCGTGCGGCGGTCAGTTCACCGCAAACACCATGGCCTGCGTGGCAGAGGCCATCGGCATGGCGCTGCCGGGGAGCGGTTCGCCCCCCGCGATCGAAGAGGCTCGTGACGACTACGCCATTCAGTGCGGCGTGGCGGTGATGAAGCTGCTGGAAAAGAACATCCGTCCGCGCGACATCATGACGATGAAGGCGTTCGAAAACGCCATCGCCATCGCGGCCGCGACGGGTGGCAGCACGAATATCGCGCTGCACCTGCCCGCACTGGCGTGGGAATGTGGTTTGACGCTCACGCTGGACGATGTGCAGCGTGTCAGTCAACGAACCCCCACCATCGCCGACCTGAAGCCGGGGGGACGTTACACCGCCTACGACATGTACAAGGCGGGGGGGATTCCGGTCCTCATCAAGATCATGCTGGACGCGGGTCTCCTCCACGGCGACTGTATGACGGTGACCGGCAAGACGCTCGCCGAGAACGTGGCCGATGTGAAGGTCCCCACCGATCAGGACGTGATGCTGCCGGTCTCGAAGGCGCTGAGTCCGACGGGTGGCCTCGTGATTCTGCGGGGCAACCTCGCTCCGGAAGGAAGCGTCATCAAGGTGGCGGGGGTGAAAAAACTCCAGCACCGCGGCCCGGCCAAGTGCTTCAACAGCGAAGACGAAACGTTCGACGCCGTGCAACATGGCCGCATCAAGGCGGGGGATACGGTCATCATCCGCTACGAAGGTCCCAAGGGGGGGCCGGGGATGCGCGAGATGCTGGCGGTCACGGCGGCCATCGTCGGGCAGGGCTTGGGTTACGACGTGTGTCTGATCACCGACGGTCGTTTCAGCGGCGCCACACGAGGCCTCATGGTCGGTCACGTCGGCCCGGAGGCGCAGGTTGGGGGACCGATCGCCTTGGTCAAGGATGGCGACATGATCTCCATCGATGCGGCGAAGGGGACGATCAACGTCGAGGTCTCCGACGAAGAGCTGGCGAAGCGGAAAGCCGCCTGGAAGCCGATTCCCGCGCGATACACGCGCGGCGTTCTGGCGAAGTACGCGACGATCGTGGGTCCGGCGTGCGACGGCGCGGTGACGCTCGCCAACGTTTGATCGCACGGGCGACATGACTCGCAAGACATGGCGGGGGGGGCATCCCAAGGCGAATGCCAGGGCTTTCGCCTTTTACAAGATGCCGAGCAAATCGAAGGCTCTCTCGAATTTTCGCATGAAACCGCGGAGTTTGGACACGACCTTGCCGTCGGCCCCATCGCGAGCGCATGTCAGTA
>JBIKMW010000130.1:0-17967 GCA_044359065.1 Planctomycetales bacterium
TGGCGCGGAACGACATCAGCCCCTGCCGCGTCGAGCATCACATTTAGTAATGTGCTGGAAGGAACATGGCTTCTTCCGTACGACGGACGAAGTCACATTTTGTGACAGGAGACACAATGCGGCTCCGCAGGTCCTGCCTTATTCTGGTGCTGTTGATGGCCCATCAATTGAATGCCGCCGATGTCCCAACGACGGCCAAACATCCGGTGACGGATACCTACAATGGCACCACGGTCATTGACGATTACCGATGGCTGGAAAGGGGTGACGATCCTGCGGTCCGGCGCTGGTGCGAAGAACAGAATTCCTTCACGCGGAAGACGCTGGAGCCCATCCCCAGCCGGGCTGCGCTGGCCAAGCGGCTGGAAGAATTGAATCTTGGCGCTTCTCCGGATCACTTCGGAATCAAGCGCTGTGGGACGCGGCTATTCGCGCTCAAGTCACATCCGCCACGCAATCAGCCGCTGCTGATCACGCTCGACTCGGTCGACGATCCGCAGTCCGCGAAGACGATTGTCGATCCGCATCAACTTGATCCGGATGATGCGATGTCCATCGATTTTTACGTGCCGTCCCACGACGGCAAGCTGGTTGCCGTGTGTCTGTCCCGGCGCGGCAGCGAAGATGGCGATGTGTCGGTCTTCGAAACGGAATCCGGCCGGAAGCTCAGCGACCACATTCCGCGGGTCAATTATCCGACGGCGGGTGGCGGCCTGGCCTGGAACGCCGAGGCGACTGGTTTCTGGTACACGCGATATCCGCAGGGTGAAGAACGGGCGGTGGATGATCGGAACTTCTACCAGCAGATCTACTTCCATGAATTGGGAACCCCGGCAAAGAACGACAAATATGCGCTCGGACGGGAATTTCCCCGCATTGCCGAGATCGATCTCGAGTCGACTCGGGACGGACGCTGGGTCCTGGCGACCGTCGCGAACGGTGATGGGGGTGAGTTTGCTCACTACCTTCGCAATCCCGCGGGCGAATGGACACAGATTACGAAGCACGCCGACCAGATTCCGCAGGTTGACTTCGGCCCGGACGAGACGTTGTACGTGTTGTCGCGTCAGTCAGCTCCGCGAGGAAAGATTCTCAGAGTTTCTCGCGAATCGCCACAGTTGCACGAAGCGGACGTCATCGTGCCGGAAAGCGACGTGGTGATTCGCGGTCTAACGGTGACAGACAGTCGAATCTATGTCGTCGATCTGGTTGGGGGACCTTCCCGGCTGCGAGCGTTTGATCTCGATGGAAAAGCGCTTGCTGCTCCCACGACGGGGAATGTGTCGTCGATCAGTCAGGTCATCGCACTGGAAGGAGACGCGATTCTTTATCGCATCGAATCGTTTGTCGAACCCGCGGCCTGGCATCGATTCGATCCGACGGCTGGCAAGAGCGAGCGGACGCCACTGTACCGCACGACACCGGCTGATTTCAGCGATTGCGAAGTGGTGCGTGAGTTCGCCACTTCGAAGGATGGGACGCGTGTCCCGTTGAACATCATCCGCCGCAAGGGAATTCGCCTGGATGGGACCAATCCCGCCTTGCTTTACGGCTACGGTGGTTATGGCATCAGCTTGTCCCCCTCCTTCAAGGCCAGCCGCGAAGTGTGGCTCGATCGCGGCGGCGTTTTCGTCGTCGCCAACCTGCGGGGAGGAGGCGAATTTGGCGACGACTGGCACAAGGCCGGCCATCTAACGCGAAAGCAGAACGTGTTCGATGACTTCGCGGCGTGTGCCCGGCACCTGTTCGAGCGGGGCTACACCAATCCGAAAAAGCTCGCAATTGAAGGGGGGAGTAATGGTGGTTTGTTGATGGGAGCCGTGCTCACCCAACACCCGGAGTTATTCGCGGCCGTGGTCGCGCATGTCGGCATTTATGACATGCTCCGTGTGGAATTGCATCCGAATGGGGCCTTCAACATCACGGAATTCGGGACCGTCAAGGATCGGTCGCAGTTCGACTCCCTCTTCGGCTATTCCCCGTACCATCATGTGAAAGACGGCGCTTCCTATCCTGCGGTGCTGCTTCTGACGGGTGATCATGATGGCCGCGTCGACCCATACCATTCCCGCAAAATGACGGCTCGGCTCCAGTCCGCCACGAAGTCAACAAAGCCGATTCTGTTGCGATACAGTTTCGACACCGGTCACGGACAGGGAACGCCGCTCGCGGAACGCGTGGCCCAGGAAGCGGACGTGTTTGCCTTTCTCGTGTCACAACTGGAAATGGACGAGCGTGCTGGAGCAGATGGCCCGGCTCGTTGATGATGGCAGTCCCACCGCGGGAATATTGATGCCGTACGGCCTTCATCAAGGGCGACTCCGCGCTACTACGCACCTCTGTCCGCGACGGCAGCCGTGGAGGGGGGCGGCCGGTAATCGTGGACAGGTGCGTCGCTGCCTCAAAGCGGTCAGACGCGCCCCAAAATACAAACAAATCCAACGGTTTCGGGAGCAGTTGGCAGGGATACAAGATCCCGCCGCGGATGCGAGGCATCTCCGCTCCCTCATACATCTGTAGCGAACGTCGACGTCACGCCGCCCGCTGCTCGTAATGATTGAGCAGCCCACCGAGCCGCGATGAATAGACGATGTCATTCAGCTGAATGGACTCGTTGGTCACCGGCGGTGTCTCCATCCCCGGCGGCAGATGTCCCCGCGCCTCGTGTGGCCGTGCCCGGTTGTAATGCAGCCGAAACTCCCGGTTGACGTGGTTCAGATGCCGCTCAGCCACAATCACGAACTTGTCGAGGCACTCGACCTTCAACGTTTGGATGAACCGCTCGACGTGCGCACGCAGGTTGGGCGAGCGGATCATGTTCGTCTGCACCTTGACACCACTGGTCTTGAACACCTCGTCGAACTGTTTCGTGAACTTCGTATCGTTGTCTCGCATCAGAATCTGCGGGGCCAATCCCATGTCCTCGGCTTCCATCACGAAGTTCCTGGCCTGCTGAGTGACCCACGCCGAGTCCGGACTGTCGGTGCAGGGGGAGATCCAGCAGCGTCGTGTTCCCAGGTGCAATGCGACGAGGAAGTACAGGTCGACCAGTCCCCGTGTCGTCCACATCGGCTTCGACACGAAATCGCATTGCCACAGCGTGTCGGCATGGATTTTCAGGAACTCGTCCCAGCTTCCGGTACCACGCTTCGGGCCGGGATCGATGTCGTTCTCCTTGAGGATCACCTTCACGGTCTGCCGGGAGATGCTGCGGATCCCCAGTTTCCGCAGTTCCCCGAGGATCCGGGTGTAGCCCCACGTGTTCTCGCGGGCGAGCTTCAGCACGAGTTCACGAATGTCGTCGGGGGTCCGCGGTCGACCGGGTTTCCGCTTGGGAACGTGCTTCGTCGCCGTACCGGCCTCTTCCGCGTCTCGAACCCACCGTTGGAACGTCTGGTACGTGGCGATCGAGATCAGTTCCCGCAGTTGGATACCCAGCTTCTTTCCCAATCGGATCAACCGTCGCTTCTCCGATGGCGTGGCGACGAGGCGCTCCGGCAAGCGGGCTCGGAGAATGCAGTTTTCGGCTTTGAGGTACGCGACTTGGCGAGCCAGTTCCTGCCGGGTGAGGGACGCGAGGAACCCGAACAGCGGGTGCAGCAGGCGGTGCATTCTGGTAGGGTCGAAGAGCAGGGGGGAGAGTGGAGAATCGCGGGGAAATCGGAGTTTTCTTACCCCGCTGGAAGGCCGCTCAGTCTACGAGGAGAGCAGCTTCCAACCGACGGTCCCGAGTACCTGTTCGAAGGCAGTTCCCGGTTTGCCGCTCCGAGGCCATTACGACCCCTACCGCCAGCGGGTTTTCAACTTGATGGCCTCGCGGGAACTCGCGCCGTCGCGCGGCTGTTAACCCCGGTGTTGCACTGTGATGGGTGCGAAAAGAATCCCCGCCGGTTAACAGGCTGAGTTGACAAACTGTTGACCGCGCGATGGAGCGTTCGCATGCGGTCCCCACCGATGAGGGGCGGCGCAAAAGGGACTCGAACTCCATGATCCCTTGATGGCGCAATGGGTTACGTCGCTTTCAAGGGGTGGTTACACGCGCGATGTTGTTCGAACAGAGTCCCTTCCGGGGAGGGCCGGATCGCTGCCGACCTCAACAATCGCTGGCCATTCGGCGATGGCGAGGTCGGCGTCTTCCGGGCGCACGACGCCCTCGAACATCTCCGCGACCCCATCCACACGATGAAGGAACTGCATCGCTGCCTGGCCCCGCAGGGTTGGCTCCTGTCACAGACGCCCAGCACCGACGGTCGCGGCGCGTTCCAAGACCCGACCCACGTCTCATTCTGGAACTCGAACTCGTTCTGGTACTACACCCGCGCTGACCAGAACCGCTTCATCGACTGCCCCGTCCGGTTCCAGGCCAACCGCATGAAGAACTTCTTCCCGAGCGAATGGCACCGCGACCACCAGATTGTCTACGTGAAGGCCGACTTGCTGAAGGTCGCCGGTCGCATTCCGGGTGCAGTGGCGATTTGAACTAACGCCCCAACAATCTGCGTCAAATCGGCGGCCTCAAAAACAGACGCGCACCGTTACGAAAAGGGTTCCTTTAGCGGGCGTCGCTCATCTGTCGGCAGACTCCGTGTTGCGGCGAATCGTCACTTTCTCGCAGCCCGTCGTCGGGGGGATGTCGCGCACGGGGCCGCTGAAAATATTGTCGGCGACAAGAATTGTGTCGCCACCGGGAGCAAAAGTGATGGCGTGAGCGGCGTGGGGGCCGCTCGTGAAGACGTTGCCGCGCACGGTAACGTTGCCATAGCGGCCACCGGGCTCGTGCGTCGTGAAATACAGTTCGGCATAACGCTCGTAGTCGCCCGTGACAAAGCTGCGGCGGCCACGGCGCGGGTCGCGCTCGCACTTGGTCGTGTTGTTCACGAAGATGTTGTCGGCGAGCACGAAGTTGCGTGGCTGGTTAATCCACGATCCGCGTCCGCCATTGCGAAAGGTGTTTCCGACAATCGTCACGTCCTCGCACGATTTCTCCACGCTGATGATGCGCGAGCCGTTGGAACCGTCCACGGTGTTGCCGGTGATCGTCGCATCCTTGCAATACTCAGCGAGGAAGAAAGCCCCCATCCGCGACCCGGTGATGTGATTGTTGGAAAAGATGACGCCCCGGCTTTTCTGGATATGCATCGTGTCGCCGAGTGCGCTGAGCCGGCAACCTCGCACGATGACCTTCTCGCAGCCGACGAGGTCGAGCGCTCCCTTACCCGGCCCGCTGCCCGCCGGAGCATAGAGCGCGAGATGCGCCTGAAACAAATTGCTGATGACCCGCACTTGCGGCCCCCCGTCACTGGAGAACTTCACCGGTTCACCGCCCGCTTTCTCCGCGATACGGATGAACTCCGGCGTACTCTCCACCACGAAGTATTGCCGTCCCCGCACGAGGTTCGACGGTAGTACGTCACCGAAAAAACAGACCGTATCGTAGCCACGCTCCGCATCCGCACCCTCACGCTTCTGCGACACCGGTAGCAGTTTCAAATTATCGAAGAAGGCCCGGTCGTCGTCGGCCTTCATCCGCAAAGGACCGCGCACGAGGTCGTGGCGGAAATATTTCGTGGCCATCGCCCGCTCGGCATCGTTGTAGTCCTCGGGCCAGACGGTGATTTGCCAAAGATAGCCGTAGTCCCACATGAATTTCCCGCTGCGCTCCAGCGTGCAGTTCTCCACCGTCACGTTGCGCGCAAACGTCTCGACCTCGCGCTCGCTGCCTTTCTTCTCCCCGCCCAAAACTGTGATGACCGCGCCGGCGAGACCGTCCGAAGTGATGTCGCGAAACGTCAGATTCTCGGTGCGCCCGCCGGAAGTGGTGGTGATCAGAATCGCGCGCGTGTTCGCGTTCGGTTCCCAGGAGTTTTCTGCCCTCGCTGGATCAAAGACATGTCCGGAAAAACTCCCGCCAAACCAGCGGAAATCGCTCACATTCTCACCCGAGAACAAGACGACCCTCGCTTTGTCGCCGAGAGTCTTCGGAAGGTGAAACCGCGCCCCGTAGGCGGAGACCGTCATCCCCGAAGACAGTTTCAGCGGCGTCGTACCGTCCAGGTGGTAGTCCCCCGGCGGGATGGTGACCGTGCTGCCGGGAGGCGCTTTGGAAAAGAGCTCCATGAGCCGCGCCGTGTCGTCTGCCTTCACGGCGGCCAGCGGCGCGAGCATGAGGGCGGTGAGGAGAGTGAGGGAGGCTGGGACGTTGCAACAAATCATCAGCCGATGAGCTCCTTAATGACGGTGCCGCCGAACTGGCTGAGCTGCTTGAAGCGGCCGGCGTGGTAGAAGGTGAGTTTGTTGTCGTCGAGGCCGAGGAGGCGTAGCAGTGTGACGTGGAAATCCCGGACATGGGCTTTTCCCTCGACCGCTTCCATGCCAAGTTCGTCGGTCGCACCAATGGTGTGACCCGCGTTGCAGCCGCCTCCTGCGAGCCAGATGGTCATGGCATTGGGGTTGTGATCTCGACCGTAAGCGATGCCCCCTCGCACGCCGTTATCCGGAGTGCGCCCGAACTCACCGCACCAGACGATGAGCGTGCTTTCCAGCAGGCCGCGTTGTTTGAGGTCGGTGATGAGGGCGGCGATGGGCTGGTCCACGCCGCGCACGAGATTGCCATGCGCACGCTCGATGTAGTCGTGGCTATCCCAAGAGCCGTGATAGAGTTGTACGAATCGCACGCCTTTCTCGACGAGCTTGCGGGCAAGGAGGCATTTGCGGCCAAAGGCATCCGTAGCGTCGTTGCCAATCCCGTAGAGTTCCCTGGTCTTCACGTCTTCCTTGGAAAGGTCGAGCGTCTCGGGCACCTGCATCTGCATGCGAAAAGCGAGTTCGTAGTTGTCCATGCGCGCGGCGAGATCGTCGTGGCCGGGATGCTGCGCGGCGTGCGTGTGATTGAGTTTGGCGAGCAGGTCGAGATTGCGACGCTGGCGCTCGGTGCTGACTCCGGCGGGGGGCGTGAGGTCGAGAATGGGTGAGCCCTTTGCGCGGAGCGGCGTCCCTTGGAAACTCGCGGGCAGGTAGCCATTGCTCCAGTTCGCTGCGCCGCCCTGCGGATAGCTGACTTCCGGCAGCACAATGAATCCGGGCAGGTCTTGGTTCAGAGTGCCGAGTCCGTAGTTCACCCACGCACCGATGCCAGGATCACCGCCGAAGCGGTTGCCGCAGTTCATCTGATACATCGCGGTGGGGTGGTTCACGCTGTCCACGGTGCAGCCGCGGAAGAAGCAGATGTCATCGGCTACCTTCGCGAGGTGCGACCAGTTTTCCGCCATGTCCGCGCCGCTCTGACCGGCTTTGATGAACTTGAACGGACTCTGCACATAGTAGCGCTTGCCGCTTTGCATCGCAGAGGCCTGCTTGTCCTCACGGATGAACTCCTTGAGGTGCAGTTTTTCCAGTGCGGGCTTGGGGTCGAAGGTGTCGATGTGCGAAGGCCCACCCTCCATCATCAGGAAGATAACGTTCTTCGCTTTCGCGGGCAGATGGCCATCCTTGGGCGCGAGCGGATTCTTTTTCGCCTCTTCGGCGAGCAACGATGTGAACGCGATGCTGCCGAGCGAGGCTCCGAGCGAGTAGATGAACTCGCGGCGTGTGGGCGCATGAAGCGCACGGACACCGGCACAGGGGAAATAAGGTCTAATAGACATAAGCGAACTCGTTGGAGTTGAGCAGGACGAGGCAGACATCCGCCAGGGCACGGGTGCGGGGATCGACATCGGCGGGCTGAAGATCGGGGACGAATTCCGCGTAGGCGTGCAGCTTTTCGTTGAAGGAGAATTTCTCCCCGGTGTTCTCCTCGACCGCGTCGCGGCGCACTTCGAGCGGTGGTCTGGATGGTCCGGGCGCGGTTTGCACCAACGGAATCGTGTCCCGCCAATGGGCGAGGCAGTCGCGTTTCTCATCCGCGTTCGGCGCACGCGAAAGCACGAGCGCGAAGAGCCACTCAATGGCCTTGTCATCCTGAGGTGATTCCATCAACACGCGATGGGCCAGCGCGAGCGCGCGGGATTGGGTGGCCTGGCTGTTGAAGAGGCTGAAGACCTGCGGGGTGACGGTGCTGGCCTCGCGCCGCTCGCAAGAGAAGTCCGGCGCGGGTGCATTGAAGACCTCCAGCATCGGGTCGGTGAGACCGCGCAGTTTCAGGGCGTAGAGTGAGCGTCGGTGGCGCTGCTCAGGCTTCGGATTGGGCACCCAGGCGGAGGCAAAGGTACCCATGACCTGGCGTGGTTGCAGGGCGGCCTCCTGGTTGATCTCAGGCCGGTTCGGGATGCCGCCGAGAGTGCGGTTCAGCTCGCCCGTGGCCGCGAGCATGGCATCCCGCAACTCTTCCGCGCTGAGGCGGCGCGGCTGAAAGACGGCGTAGCTGGTGCCGAGAGGGTCTTTCTCCCGGAGGGCCTTCAAATCAGAATGAGTGGCGCTGCGGCGGTAGGCTTCCGAGGTCATGATGAGGCGGTGCAGTGCCTTGAAGCTCCACCCGCTCCCCACGAACTTCGCCGCGAGCCAGTCCAGCAGTTCGGGGTGCGTGGGCTTTTTGCCCGTGCTGCCGAAGTTGTTCGGATTTCCCGCGAGCGGCTGGCCGAAGTGCCACATCCACACGCGATTCACGATGGCCCTCGTGGTCAGCGGATTGTCCGCACTGGCGACCCACTCAGCGAAGGCCTTGCGACGGCCTTCGATGGTGTCGGGGATGGGCGTCTTTTGCACAGAGCCGAGCACGCTCAGGACGCCGGGCTTCACCTTGGTACCGGAGGCAAAGGGATCGCCACCGGTGAGGATGCAGGTCTCTTCCAGTTCGCCCGCGCTCATCCGGTCGGGGGGCATGCGCAGCGGAGCGAAGACGGTTTTGTAATGCCGGGTACGACCGCCATACACCGCAAGAGCAAACGGTTCGTAGCGATCGAGTTCCCATCTAAGTCGTTCTAAGCCTTTCCGTGCCACTCGTTCCATGCCGAACTGTTCGGGAGTGAAGCCGACCAGTTTGGGAGGAAAGTCCCCTTCCGGCACACCCGCGTTGATGAGTGCGTTTCGTGCGGCGGCGAACAGGTCCGAATACTTGCCGAGCTTCCTGGCGGGGCCTTGCTTGGGAGCCGCGTGATTTCGTGCGGCCTCGAGGGCGGCATTCCATCGGGTCGAGTCCTTGCCGTTGTCCTTGAACCAGCGCGCGGCGTTCTCCAGCAACACGGCGTCCAGCTTCGTGAGGACGGCCTCATGTTCCGCCAGACTCTTTTCCAGATCGGCGCGCTCTTCGAAGCCCCGCGTGTTTTCCTCCGGAAGAAAAGGCGCGGCCCGTTCGGAGAGCTGTGCCGTCGCAAACACAGCTTGAATCGAATAGTAATCATGCGTTGGCACGGGATCGAACTTGTGATCGTGACAGCGGGCGCACTGCAGCGAGTGCGCAAGAAAGGTCTCGCCCACGCTGTTTGTCACATCGTCGAGGAAGCGTTGCCTCGCGATCTTCTCGACTTCCATGCCGGTCAGCTCCCAAGGTCCCATGCGCAGGAAACCCGTGGCGATGATCTTCTCTGGGTCGTTGGCATCGATCTCGTCGCCGGCGATCTGCTCTTTGACAAATTGGTCATAGGGCTTGTCGCGGTTGAAGGCGCGCACCACGTAATCGCGATAGCGCCAGGCATTTCCACGCTCGTAGTCGTTCGCAAAGCCTGACGAATCGGCGTAGCGGGTGACATCTAGCCAGTGCTGCGCCATGCGTTCGCCGTAATGCGGAGAATCGAGCAGGCGGTCGATGAGCGTCTGCACCGCCGCATTCGCATCCTTCGAGTAATCGCTCTCAAACGCAGCGACTTCCTGCGGCGTCGGCGGCAGACCAGTGAGGTCAAACGAGGCGCGGCGGATCAACGCGCGGGCATCGGCGGCTGGAGCTGGCTCAAGACCCGCAGGCATCTTCGCCGTGATGAAGTCATCCAACTCATTCTCGCCATTCTTCTTCGCCACTGGCTGATATGCCCACAGCCCTTCCGGTTTGTATTTCCGGCTTGCCCAGTCGGGCGATAAGGCTCCCGTCGTCTTGACCGTGATGCCATCCTCCGCCGACCACTTCACCTCGTTTGCCTTGGCGATTTGTTTTTGCCGCGCCTCATCCGGCCATGGCGCACCGCCGGTGATCCAGTCTCTCATCCACGCGATCTGCTCTGGATTCAGCTGGTCCGCTTCCTTCGGAGGCATCGGCGACCAGTCATCGTGCTTCCGGGTGACGGCGAGATAGAGCGGACTTTCCGCTGGCTTGTCGACGACAATCGCGGGCGTTTCGCTGTCACCCCCTTTAAGCGTGGAAGCACGAGTCCGTAAGTCCAGCCCCCCCTTGATCTGAGCCGGATCGTTGCCATGACATGCCAGACACTTCTCATGCAGCAGCGGCACAATGCGCCGCACGAAGAGTGCTTCGGTGTCGGCGGCGTTCAGCGAGGCCAGCGGCGCGAGCAGCAGGGCGGCGAGGAGGGTGAGTGAGCATTTCATGTCTGTCTATCTTTGGAGAAATGAGCTGAATAATCCCGACCCGCTAATTCCGCACGAAGATGTTGCCCATCACCGTGGGCTCTTTGAAGTCGGTGCCGCTAGGGGAGAGCATGTAGTACTCGGTGGTGTTGCCGGCTTTGCGCTGGCGGCAGATGTTGACTCCCCAGGGGTAATAGGGCGTGGGGCGGGCGCCGGAGAGGGGTTTGGCGTCGATGCGGACTTCGACGGTCCAGCGGTCGGGGTATTTTTTCACGGCGGCTTGTCCGACGCGGTAGAAGGCGGGCAGGTCCTCGACCCGCTGGGTGATGCATTCGTCAAAAACCACCCCGGCGGAGTTGATGCCGATGAAGGGACGGATGCCACCTGCGGTTTCGAGGCGGATTTCCACCATGTCATCGCCAAAAATGCGCATCGAATCAGGTTCTTTACAGGATTCGACCAGCCGCTTCATCTTCGGCTCGCGACACTCGATGCCGACGATCAAGGCCGAGTTGTCATCGACCCAGCGGAACGCGACTTGGGTATCCACGTGGTGCGGCAACTCCCCGGTCAACATGTCGCGCAGAGGCTGGAAGGCGTAACCCTTGGGGTCGTCGGCACGCCAGAATGGCTTGGTCAGGTCGCCATCGACCACCGGCGGCTCCTTGGCGGTCTTGATTTGGAGGCTGGGTCCGGTGCGTTTGAGTTTTTCAAACAGCAATTTGAGGGGCTCCATCTCGCCCATGACGCCCGCGATGCGGCGACCATAAATGGACTCTCCGGCCTTGGCTTTGGCACGCCCGAGGATGTCGAAGAAGCGGTCCACGTCCGCCTGTTTCAAGAAGCCGCCCACGATGGTGATCTGGCGCGGCTCGGGGCGCATCCACACGGTCTCGGCAAACTCAAAGAACTCCTTCATCTCGGCCTTGGCCGGTCCGTAGAAGAGTTCGAAATACTCATTCATGGTGGCCTGCACGTCGAGGTGGCGGTTCCAGCACAGCTTGCTGTGCAAATAGAGCATGAGGTGGCTGATCCACGGCCGGGCCATGATCGGCATCTTCGTGGCTCTCGGATCGAAATCGCCCGTATTCCATCCGATCTCCACCATGAAGCCCAGGGCGTGGTCATACAGCCCATCGAAGCTCCGCTTCATCAGCGACGAGAAAATGATCGGGACCGGCGGGAAGTTGTAGATCTGAGCGTGCTGCAGGTGGTATTCCCAAATGAGAAGCTGTTCCGGGCTGTTCATGGCGGCGATCCATTCTTTGCGATTGGCCAGTTCGTATCCCCGCTCAGGCAGAGTCCAGCCGGAGTTCTCCTGGGTGAACCCGATCACGACATTGTCCGGCACCTTTTTCAGGTGCGAGGGGATCCTGCTGGTGATGCCGTAGGCAAAGACGGTGAACTTCTTGTCCGGAAACTTTTTCATCATGCGGCTGCGGACATCCATATTGAAGTCCCACGCATAGTCGCTGTAGCGCCCGGATTGTCCGCGATCCTTGAACTTGTCCCATCCCGCAGCGACATCCTCGCTGTCGAGCAAACCCCAACCATCCGGCTGCCCGATGCCGATGTAGCCGATGCCGGGGAAATGTTTGTCTACTACCTCAAGATACGCCGCCATGTCGACGCGCAGGCGCTCGTTGCTCAGTCGCGGCGTTTTGTAATCAACCCTGCCTTCCACGCGGCCGTAATACTCCTGCGGCTGTTGCTCGGGCTCGATCTCGATGGGGCCGCTCACGCTGTGATAGATCGGAACAAAGCGATCGGCGCCGACGCCCATGGCCTTGTACCACAAGAACTCATCGGGAATGGACCAGCCGACCCGGCAGTCGGCAAAAAAACGAACCGGAAACTCCGGCTCTTCCTTGGTGGTCTGAACTTTGACGGCAAGGTTCTTGGATTCCGGAATGACCAGGCCCAGGTCTGGAATCGGCGCATACCAGCGCATCCCCAACTGTTCCAGCAGCGCATAAACTCCGTAGAGCGTCCCGGTGCCATCGATCGTGTGAAAGCCAAAGTCCGTGCTGAAGTCGCGGTAATCCGTCATGGGAGGAATGCGCCACTTGTGGCCGGTCAGCTCCTCCCATTTCTTTTGCCATTCAGACCGGGGCACGTCCCGGAAGAGCGAGAACGACTTGGCGAAGTGGTAAAACTGCGGCCCGGCCACGATGACGTAATTCTCCGCAGCGACGATTTTGAAACCGTCGTGCTTCAGTCCTTCGAGTGAAAAGCCCAGCTTCCGTGTGGCATCACTTTCTCCGAGGTAGACCTGGTTTTTCACACCGGGCGAGGCGGCATGGACGATGGGCAGCTCCGCACCGGACATCGCCCGCAGGTGACGCTGCAACTCGCGCGCGGCGGTCCGCACGCTGGGCGTGGCATCCTGCGCCAGCACGATTTCGGTGACCGGCTTGCCCTCGACGACGAGCGGGACTTCAGCAGCGCCGAAAGCTGCGGTGGTGAACATGGATGTGAGAAGCAGTACAAAGACTTTCACGTGATGCGTTCCTTGTGCGTTGTTCGTGGTCTTGGTAATTGGCCCTTGGTTTCGGCGTCTCGCGGGGCAACGAAGAACGAAGACCTGTTTCTATGGCTTTAATTCCGCAAGCCGCTTGTTCGCTTCATCAAGCAGGACGGCGGGAGCGCCGGGCACTCTTGCGGCCCGTTCGAAGCTCAGGCGAGCCTTAGCCTTGTCACCCATGTCGCGATGCACTTCGCCATAGGCCATCAGGGCCGTGCAGATCCAATGCGGATCGTTGTTGGTGTTTTTGTCCAGATCAGCGAGGTCCGCCAGAGCCGCGTCGTGCTTTCCGAGCGAGGAGAGCAGCCGGGCGCGTTCGGTCAGCGCCCGCTGGAGTGAGCCTCCGGTGGGCTTCAGACGGATCATCTCAGCGTAGGCCTCAAGCGCCTTGGTCCCGTCTTTCCCGGAACGTTGCGCATTCTGGGCGATCAGGTGCCAGGCGGCGGCCTGGTCGTTCAGAGAGATGGTGTGTTGGATGGCCTGCATGGCATCCGCCTCAGCCGCCGCCATCTCACCGAGCGCGGAGCGGGCGCGAGCGCGGGCTATCAGCGTGGGATAAATCAAACTGTCCGGCCATGTGGCCGCATCGAGCATCTCAGTCGCTTTCAGCAGTTCGGCCCATTTCCGCGCCTCCAGGAAAATCTGCACTTTGGCAAAGTCGGCGTCCGGTTTGAGCGGAATCCGGTCCGCCAACAGCAGCGCCTCGTCGATCTGTTTATTGCGAGCGGTAGCGAGCGCCGCGTGCCGCAGCGCATCACCCTTCTGTTCCGGCTTGAGCGCCGTGTCTGCCAGCTTCACGAAAAAAGCTGCCGCCTCAGCGTGCTTTCCGCTTTGCACCAGCTTGAGCCCCTCCTGCCGCTCGGCAATGAAGTGCGGCTCCGCCATGGCGGGTAGCGCGGCCAGCGGCGCGAGCAGCAGGGCGGTGAGGAATGTCAGGGTGCGTTTCAAGACAAGTGCATGCTTCATGGTTTAGCGAATCCAGATGCCTTTCCCCGTGCCGCCTTTGGGCGTGGTCCGGGGGTAGTCGGGGTTGGGTTTCAGTTCGATGACTCGGACGACTTGCTCGATGGGCAAATCCGCCTGCGACTCGTGGGGGCGGACGCCAGTGATGCTGACGTTGCGCACGGTGCAGTCGAGGTCCGGAGAGAAGATTTCGGTCCAGCGAGTGGGATCGTCCGGCTTGTGTTTGTAGGTCTGCGACTTCGGGCCGAGTTCGACGAGGCGGAAATCTGCCGGGAGCGGAAAGCCGAGCTTCACGTTGCGAACGGTGAGGCCGTCGGTGTTCGCGTGGACCTGGATGCTACCCGGACGGTTGACGGTGAGGTTTTCGAAGACGATCTCTTTGAGTGTGCCGATGCCGGCGCTCGCGTCGTTGTCGCGACCGGCTTCGAGATTGGGCTGGTCGTAGAGCTTGAAGTCGCGGATGTCGGTGATGTCACGGAGCGTGATGTCGTGAATGGGGCAGTCGAGCGTGGTGCCGTCGCGGAAGCGCTTCACGCCGGGCAGCAGGCGGATGGCGTCGGTGCTGTGTTTCTCTTCGGGTGCGCCGATGATGTGATCAATGGTGAGGTGATGGATCGGGCCAAATGTCACATTGTATTGCCGCCAGTCCCACGCGGTGAGCGAAACGGGGTCGTCGTGCGAATCGCCGTGGACGTTGCGGATGATGCCGTCGCTCGCGGGGCCGTCCACATGCACGCCATCACGTCCGTGGCGGTCGAGCGTCAGGCCATCGACGGTGAAGTCGCGAATGTTGCCGAGATGGATCGCAAAGGGGCGACTCTGTCGCACGGTGACGTTGCGCACGGTCACATTGCGGACGTTGTGCAGCAGGATGACACCGTGCGTGCCGGGCACGGGATCCTTCTTCGACGAAGCGCCACGCTGGTTGCCGTTGCTGTCCTTCGCACCCGTTGCCAAGGTCGTCCAGATACCGCCTTCGATGGTGATGTCGGTGTCGGGCTTCGTGTCACCGGGCACCGTCTTGTCCGCAAAGCCGACGATATGCTCATTGCGCACCATGCAGGTGTTGCAGCCGGGCTTGAGGCGGACCTCGGCGTCGAGATCGGCGCTGAGCTTCTGGCCAGACTTCAGGACGATGGGACCATCAAGGTAATAGGGCTGATCGCGCTTCGGCAGATGCACGGCGTTGGCCTCGTCGAGCACCGCCTGGATGGCGTCGTTCCAGATCTCGCCTTTGACTTCGCGTGGCTTTGGCCGACCGTCAGCATCGAGCCAGGATTCGGTCCAGGTCGCAATGCGAGTTCGTGAAGGATCGACATTAGCGGCGTGCAGCGCGACGAGCGGAGCCAGCAGCAGGGCGGTGACGAATGCTATGAGAAAGTGTTGCGGAGATCGGTTCATCGTCGGTCTTTGTGGCAGATAGGAGACTCACTTTGGGGCGATTGGAATCCGGCGCAATTCGATCCAGCCGACGGCCGTGATGAAACTTCGACACGCGGAGCCATTCTCGCATCTGTCAAATCAAGATGCCATGCGGTGGGTGAGGCGGTACATTAGTCGCCCAACGCGAATGGCGGAGACTTCGGACCGCCCACCGCTCGCAACCATGTCATCCGCAACCGGTCGAGCGCTCGCAACGGTCGTTAACCCAGACGGGGCGAGACACAGAGACAACCGAGAGTTTGGAGCGAAGTCGGGCCGGAAACGGGGCACCAACGTGGCGAAGCCGAGTCGCGCGGCGTGCCGAGACTGAGACTTCGAGACGCAAGGCGGTGCTCGAAGTGGTTGCCAGAACTGGCGATAGAACGCGAAAAGGCCGCCATCCGAAGATGGCGGCCTTTCGTGTAACCCGACGGTCTGCGAGTTTCGCTACCGTCAAAACAAGTGGCGGGGACGGAATTCGGATCGGCGACTGCGGGGTTATGGCACCGTCAAGCCGCCCGCCGCTCGTAATGCTTCAGCAGCCCGCCCAACCGCGACGAATAGACGACGTCATTCAGCCGAACAGTCTCGTTGCCCTCCGGCGGCTTCTCCATCGCTGGTGGCAGATGCCCGCGGGCCTCGTGCGGGCGCTCCCGATTGTAATGCAGCCGCCATTCCCGGTTGACGTGGTTCAGGTGCCGTTCGGCCACGATCACGAACTTGTCGAGGCATTCCTGCTTCAGGCTTTGGATGAACCGCTCGACGTGCGCCCGCAGGTTGGGTGACACCGGGGTGTTGCGTTTGATCTTCGCCCCGCTCGATTCAATCGCCGCATCGAACTGTGCCGTGAACTTCGTGTCGTTGTCCCGCATCACGTACTGCGGGGCCAGGTTCAGGTCTTCGGCTTCCATCACGAAGTTCCTCGCCTGCTGACTGACCCACGCCGAGTCGGGGCTGAGGGTGCAGGGCGAAATCCAGCACCGCCGGGTTCCCAGGTGCAGGAACACGAGGAAGTAGAGGTCGACGAGACCCTTCACGGTCCACATCGGTTTCGATACAAAGTCGCATTGCCACAGCGTGTCCGCGTGGATCTTCAGGAACTCGTCCCAGGTTCCTTTGCCGCGTTTTGGGCCGGGATCAATGTCATTTTCTTTCAGGATCACCTTCACCGTCTGGCGAGAGATACTCTTGATCCCGAGTTTCCGTAACTCTCCAAGAATGCGGGTGTAGCCCCAGGAGTTCTCTTTCGCCAGACGCAACACGAGCTCACGGACTTCGTCCGGTGTCCGGGGCCGCCCAGGTTTCCGTTTGGGCGTTTCCTTCTTCGCTGTGTGGGCCGCCTCTGCTTCGCGGACCCAACGCAGGAACGACTGGTAGGTGACAATCGAGATCAGTTCCTTCAGCTGCTGCCCCAGCTTCTTACCGAACCGGAGCAACCGTCGTTTCTCCTGATCGGTCGCCACCAGCCGCTCCGGCAGCCGGGCGCGGAGAATCCGGTTCTCTTCCTTGAGGTAAGCGACCTGACGGGCCAGATCCTGGCGGGTAACAGATGCCAACAAGGCGAAGAGCGGATGCAGAATGCGGCCCATTTTGGTACGGTGGCTCGACGGTTGAATTTGCTGAAAATCAGCGGGAATCAGAGTTTTCTTACCCCGCTAGAAGGCTGGCCAAAGTACCCGAATTCGGCCCCCTTGCCGACAGCCACGGTGCCCCCGCAGATGGGCTCGGCCAGACTCGTCCGCCGCTGATGGCGCGACCGGAAAATCTTCTCCAGGTCCGCGCCGATTCCGCCCATCCGGGCGGTCCCTTGACGGGCTGTTAACCCGTTGATTGCGAGTTCGAAGAGGGTGCCTTTCGTTCGACCACCCCTACCCGGTACGTGGAAAACTCGAACTCACGATGCGTAAGCAGGTTGCGTCAAATCAGCGACCCCGAAAAAGGCGCGCATTGTTTCGAAGAGGGTCCCTTCCGGGGAGTTCATTTCTGTACTGCGGAACCGTGGTACAGGCCAGTTCACGGAAAACGCCGAGAGGTTCGCCTCCCGGCGTTTTTTCGTTTCCGCCTTTTCCGCAAGACGTTACGTCGATCCGCCCGCTGTTCTGGCGCTCTCTATTTCGTGAGAGTCCCACCGGGTTGCGGAAGGCACCCGGATGGTCTCGCTCGGACCCCGGAATCTCCGTCCAAAACTCTCGAACTCTCGCGTTAACACCCCTCTCGGAGTTAACAAGCCGGTCCCTTTCGGACCCTGGTTTCGTCACTTCGAACCGGCGTCGGGTAGCTCTACGGATAGGGCGATGAATTCGCCCCCGAGACCTTCCCGTTACCGCCATGTCTGGTTGGTCCCCTGCTAGCCGCGATTGGCCACCACGCCGGAGACACTATTGCTGTGTCACAACAAGGAACGGGGGTAGACGGACTTCAATTTGATCCTCGCGTCGTCAACCTTCATTTGCCAATCCACGCCGCGTTGGTTCGAGTTCTTGTCGGTCGACCAGGCGGTGACTTCCGCCTGCAGCGTTGGGATATCGCCGAAGCGACGGCCCAAAACACATTGTCTCGTCAGCGAACTCAGTTCGTTCTCGGCGATGTTCAGCCAACTGCCGTGTTTC
>JBIKMW010000034.1:0-56307 GCA_044359065.1 Planctomycetales bacterium
CGACGACGAAGGTGCACACAGTCCGCCGAGAAGGGCGATCCACCAGAAACTGCGAGGGGACATGATCTGTTCCGGAGAGCTCGGAGTGTTTCGAGTGACAGTCAACGACGCCCGCGTAAGTCCGAAACACGGTTGAGGGATTCGGCGTCTGCGGCGGAATGCGTCCGCCGACGGGCGTCGCGTGTGCCCGGAGTGTAAAGTGACCTCCTCGCCCCCAACAGCGATGGAGCCACTCTATGCGATTGATCGGGTATGTCGGCGACGAACGGTACGTCGCCCTGTCGGATGTGTCGGTCGAATTTCAAGACGCCAACGGACGTTCGGTCGAGACGCGGTCGCGGGCCAGCGGAGCGGTGTGGTGCGACCTCCCCGACGGGCAATACGACGTCATCCTGCAGAAAGCGGGTTTCGGTGCGAAGCGGACGCGTGTCTCCGTGGCTGCGGAAGCCGCGCCCCACCATTTCCGTTTGTTGTCCGATGGACTCCTTGGTTACGCATGGCCGAAGGTGGTCCGCGCGGGAGAGAGCTCCGAATTCCGCGTCCACGCCGTCGAGCAGTATCACCTCGAGTTGTGGCGCTACGGGTGGGAAAAACAACTCGTGCGGCGGCTCGGCTGGTTCGACGAGCACGGCCCCCGCGCTGTGATGCAAATCACGCCCGACGGCGACTACACGCGTACGGGGGTGGCCTGGAACAAGATCGGTTACGCCAGTCCCGCCCATTCGCAGCACGTCGAAGCCCCCGAGCGGACGGGGTTGTACTACTTCCACGCGCGAACGAATTCAGGCCGCGAGTTTTCGTTCCCGTGGGTCGTCGCTCCGGCGAAGCCGACCGCGCCGGTCGCGGTGCTGATGTCGAACATCACCTGGAATGCGTACAACAATTTCGGCGGGCGGAGCAATTACATCCACGCCGACGAATTCCCTGCGACTCCCACCGTCAACGCGCGACAGGAACTCAAGCGGTACATCAGCGCGGACCACCAGACGTGGGGTTGCGACGCCTACGCCCCGCTGTCGTTCGACCGTCCCGAGCCGATCAACCACATCGACCTCGCGGAGCGGATCACCGATCCCATCGAAGGCCGCGCCGCCTGCCACATCGCTCCCGCCGAATGGCGCATGCTCGGCTGGCTGGAACGCGAGGGTATTCCCCACGACGTCTACGCCGAGACCCAATTCGACCGCGGCGTGCTCGACCTGTCGAAGTACCGCGTGCTGATGATTTGTGCCCATCCCGAATACTGGACTCGCGCGATGTACGACCGCCTCAAGCGGTGGGTCTTCGAGGAGGGGGGTCGCCTGATGTACCTCGGCGGCAATGGCCTCAATTGCGAAGTGACCCTCACCCGCGACGCCGACGGACACGACGACACTCTCGTCTGCCACAACGGGCGGATGACCAGTCTGTGGGAGTCCGGCATCGGCGCGGAAAGTCGCTTTGCCAAACGTCACGAAAGCGAGGCCAATCTCTTGGGAGTCGTGTTCACCCCCGCGGGCATCATGACCTCCGCCCCGTATCGCGTGGTCGACCACGATCATTGGGTGTTCGAGGGGACGAACCTGAAGACCGGCGACACGTTCGGCCATCACAGCCTGCACCGCCGCTGCCCGGGCGGGGCCAGCGGCCACGAGACCGACAAGATTTCCCCGAAATCCTCGCCGAAGAACATCCGCCTGCTCGCCCAAGGGCTGAACCCCGACGACGGCGGCGCCCACATGACGATTTTCGACACCCCCTCCGGCGGGGCGGTGTTCTCCGTCGGCTCGATCACCTGGCCCGCCTGCCTCCCCGTCGACGACGGCGTCTCGCGCATCACCGCGAACGTGGTGCGGCGTTTCGTCGACTGATCGGTTGCACGGGCGTGTCGTGCGGGAGGCGCCTCTCGCAGCAGTTCGATCAACAATCCTGAGATCGACGACCACTACCGCGAAAGGCGTGCGAGGTGTCTCCGGATTGGCATCCGGAACCGCCCTCGTTCAAAATACGGTGCTGCGTTGACAGCTGTCGAACGGCGGCGAGGCTGTCACCCGGACGCATGCTCCAAACGCTCGAAAAGCCCTGACGCAATACGTTCCCCAAGAACGGATGACTTCATGACCCCCTTTCAGCTCGCCTGCCAGAACCTCACTCGCCGCGCCTTCTTTGGCGACACCGGCCTCCGCCTCGGTTCGCTCGGCCTGGCAATGGCGGGCGGGGTACCCTCGCCCCTCCGCGCCGCGGAGAACTCCGCGCGCGAGCAGCCCGGCCTGCCGGGCCTCCCGCACTTCCCCCCCAAGGCCAAGTCGATCATCTATCTGCACATGAACGGCGGCCCCGCGCAGATGGATTTGTGGGACCACAAGCCCAAGCTCGCCGAACATTTCGACAAGGACCTGCCCGATTCCGTCCGCAACGGCCAGCGGATCACCACCATGACCAGCGGCCAGAAGCGGCTGCCGGTCGCCCCCTCGGCGTTCAAATTCGCCCAACACGGCCAGTCCGGCACGTGGGTCAGCGAGCTTTTGCCCCACACCGCCAAGCACGTCGACAAGATCGCCCTGATCCGCTCCGTCCACACCAACGCCATCAACCACGACCCCGCCTGCACGTACGTCATGACCGGCAGCGAAGTCCCCGGCAAGCCGAGCCTGGGTTCGTGGCTGTCGTACGGGCTGGGTTGTGAAAGCAACGACCTCCCCGCGTTCGTGGTGCTCACGCCACGGTGGAAATCGAACGCGGCGGCGCAGGCGTTGTTCTCGCGCATGTGGGCCAGCGGATTCCTGCCGACCCGCCACACCGGAGTTTCGCTGCGGAGCGTGGGGGACCCCGTCCTGTACATCCGCAACCCAGATGGGGTCGCCGCCGACAACCGCCGCGCGATGCTCGACGCGCTCGGAGAGCTCAATCAATCCACACTGGAACGCTTCGGCGACCCGGAAACCCGAACTCGCATCGCGCAGTACGAAATGGCGTTCCGCATGCAGACCAGCGTGCCGGAACTGATCGACCTCAAGGGGGAAACGCGGGCGACGCTCGATTCCTACGGAGCGGATGTTGAAAAGCCCGGCACCTTCGCGGCCAGTTGCCTGCTCGCGCGGCGCATGATCGAGCGGGGCGTGCGCGCGGTGCAAATCCTGCATCGCGGCTGGGACCAGCACAACAACCTGCCGGGCGAGATCCGTCTCCAATGCGAGGACACCGATCAACCGATCGGCGCGCTGTTGACCGACCTCGAATCACGCGGCCTGTTGAAGGACACGCTCGTCGTGTGGGGGGGCGAATTCGGGCGGACCGTCTATTCGCAGGGGACGCTGACCGCCACGAACTACGGCCGCGACCACCACCCCCGCAACTTCTGCATGTGGCTGGCCGGCGGCGGCATCAAAGGGGGAACCGTATACGGCGAAACGGACGACTTCAGCTACAACATTGTCCGCGACCCGTGCCACATGAACGATTTGAACGCGACGATCCTGCACTGCCTGGGAATCGACCACGAACGCTTCACGTTCAAATTCCAGGGGCTGGAACAACGCTTGACGGGCGTCGAACCCCAACGCGTCATCCGCGAAATCCTGGCATGAACCATCGTTCGCGTGGCGGCATATCGTGAGAGATAACTCCACGGTGAACCAGAACATTCGGTCCCTGCGAGTTTCTCTGGTCTTCCCTGGCAAAGGCACCCTTCAGGCAAAGTTCTTCCAGATCGACGCACGTTCGACTGGAAATTGAAACTCCAGTTGAACTCGCCGCACCGCGGACTCTCGTTCATCCCTCAAGGCACGTCGTCGACCAACCACGCGGCAGACAAGAGCGAGCGACTGATCAATAAAGACTACAAGGCCACCCCGAAGGGTCATTCCGAGGGCGATTTCACAGCGGGAGGCAGCCACACCGTCGCGCGGAGATTCTCGATGCGTTCACGAAACAGCATTTCGGTCTGAGAGCGGCACGCGACATCCCAAAGCCACATCACACACTCGCGATGGGCTTTGGTGCCCAATTCACGTTGCATCGCGTTCAGGTTCGCCTCAAGAGAGCACAGCATCTCCAAAGGTGCCGGCACACCGTCTTCCGGAGTGTCGAACACCGCGTCGCGCCATCTGGAAAATTTTTCAAGGACTCCGGCGAACCTGCCCGATTCGATCTCGCAACACAAGCGCAACTCCTCGACCTTCAAGGCTCTCCATGATTGGCCATTCTCGACGAACACTCCGGTGTCAATCGAATTCCAGTGTTCGAGAGCGTCCTTGAATCGTCGGTGGTCGAAACAGTGACATCCCAAGTAAAACCTTGCAGTGATCGCCAGTGATGGCCGCAATGCCGCGAGCATCAAATCGCGTTCGCACTCTTGGCCGTCGTCGGTCAGTTCAGGAAAGTGATATCCCGCAACTCCCCTCACTAAATGCACGCACTCCGGCTGGGATGCACCGTACCGGTCGTCGCAGGCTTTCAGAATCCCATCCCATCTTGAGGCTCTGTCGCGTTGGGGAACGTCGTCCAAACTTATCACGTCATCCAAGTACTCGGCCATCGACATGGAGCTGCCCTCTCGCATCCACCGCGTCAGGGATTTGAAGTTATCGAGCACGACGATTCAGGCAAAACCGAGGATGCCATCGGCACCTCTTGCACTTCTGCGCAACACAAACTCATGTGACCGCAAACGCAATCGCCTCGCCATTGCGCAAACACTTGACCACAAGTTCGAGCAGCCAATCGTTGAGAGTCGCCGGAACATCCAAATTTTCAAACGCAGCCTTGAGGGCTCGACTTCGCTCCGTCATGTCATCCACCGGAATGTCAATCGAGGACTCGTATTCCGGCCAAATGTCTCGTGGCACCCCCAGAGTCGACGCCATTTCAACAAATGCACACCAAGTGCTCACCGAGACAATTTCCACGCCCCCATCTACCGGTTCGATTTCATAGTGCGTACGTCCGTCCATGCCGGTGTATGAGAGTGTGCTGAAACTCTTGCCATGAAACAACGTACCTGCCAATGGAGTCCCCTCATCAGAGCGTCGAGCTGGAGCCAAGCGTACTCGGACCACACGGATGTCGAGACGCTTTTGGGTGATTCCATCGGAAGCCCTACCTCCCCAGCTCCCCTGCCAACGCCTCCGCCTTCGTCACCATGTCCTCCAGCACCCCGAACGCCTTCTGCCAGAAGCCGGGGTCGGCGATGTCCGCTCCCACCTTGCGCAACAGCGCCTCCGGCGTGTCGTTCGAGCCCGATTCCAGAAGCTCCATGTACCGCGGCACGAACGGCGCCCCCTCTTCCCGGTACATTCGATACAGCGACAGCACCAGCAATTCGCCGAACACATACGCGTAGCAATAGAACGGCGTGTGGATGAAGTGCGGGATGTACGCCCAGCCCCAGCGGTACATCGGCAGCATTTCGACCGCGCCGCCGTAGAGCGTCTCGTTCGCCCCCCACCACAATTCGCACAGTTGCTCGCTCGTCAGCTTCTCCTTCCGACGTTCGGCGTGCGCCGCTTGCTCAAACCGGGTCAACACGTTTTGCCGGAAGACCGTCGCGAACGCGTCTTCGATCTTGCTGCACAACAGCCCCAGCCGCACCGACGGATCGGTCGTCGTCTCCATCACGTGGTCGAACGTCAGGAATTCGGCGAACACGCTGGCCGTTTCGGCCACCGTCAGCGGATGGTGGAAGTTGTAGTACGTCTGCTTGCGGGACAGGTACTGGTGCAGGCCGTGCCCCAGTTCGTGGGCGAGGGTCGACACGTCGCGCAGCTTGTCGGTCCAGTTCAGCAGGATGTACGGGTGAGCCGAAGGGACGGTGCTGGCGCTGAACGCCCCGCCCCGCTTCGAGGGACGCACTTCCGCGTCGATCCAATCCTTGTCGAAGAACTCGCGCGCGATGTGGCCCATTTTCGGCGAAAACCGGTCGAACGCGGCCAGCACGGTGCTCCGCCCGGTCGCGTAATCGCACGACGGCATGTCAGTCGCGATGGGGGCGTATTGGTCGTACGTCGCCAGGGTTGGCAGCCCCAGCAACCGCGCCTTGAGCCGGTAGTACCGATGCGCGACGGTCGGGATGTTCGCCTCCGTCACCTCTTGCATCCGCGCGACAACCTTCGGCGCCACCTCGTTCGCCAGATGTCGACTGGCCATCGGCGACTCGTACCGGCGGATCGAGTCGTTCAGCGCGTGGTCCTGCGACACCGCGTTGAACACGTTCGTCAGAACCAACTGGTGCCTGGAAAGCTCGGTGTACAGGCACTCTTGCGCGGCCTTGCGCTTGGCCCGGTCCGCGTCGTAGCTGAACGACAACAGGC
The DNA here is from genome assembly GCA_044359065.1 of Planctomycetales bacterium. Lineage (GTDB taxonomy): Bacteria > Planctomycetota > Planctomycetia > Planctomycetales > Planctomycetaceae > JAIXZD01. Next base: position 6,288 of record JBIKMW010000034.1, read on the forward strand.
GCGGCTGGGTGAGCGTCTGCGTCGTGCCGTCGTACGTGAATTCGTACCGCAGCGACGCCACGAATTCGTCAAACAGATCGGTCCATGCGGCGCGGGCCGTCAGGTACTTCTGGTTGAGGACCAGTTCCTCCGGTTCCGACAGCGTGTGCGGCTTGTACCGCCGCGAGGCGCTCAGATAGTGCCGGTAGTTGGCGAGCAACGGATCGTCGATCAGTTTCGCGGCGATATCCTCGGCCACACCCAGCCAACCGAGCTCGAAAAACGTCAGCTCGTTCTCGCGCGAAACCAGCGCCGTGCGGACGCGGTCCTCGAGTTTCCGGAATTCGTCGTTGTCCGTGTCGGCCGCGGTGACGAGGCCGCAGTACGAACCCAGTCGCCCCATCCGCTCGGCCAGGGCCTCGATGGCCACGAGCGCCTCCTTCAACGCGGCGGCCGTCAATCGCACCGGGTCGACGAACAGCCCGCGAAAGCGCGTCGCAAAATCCACGCAACCGGTTTCGCTGGCGGCCAGGTCGGCGTCGATGCGAGGGTCGTCCGGACCGGCGTACAGGTCGGCGAGGTTCCAACGAATGCCGGTGGCGGAAGAGGCGGTGCTGGGTGACGGACTGTTCGACATGGACGCTTTCGCTGCGACGGAACAAATGGATACGGGTGACTTTGGACCGGAAAACAGGCATCCCAATGCAAGCCGGCGGTTTGGGTACTGCGAGGCGGCAAAGGAGAAACCACCGGGAGCATAGCTGTCCGCAAGGCCGTTACAATTCCGATTGCCGGACGTTTCAGCGTGCGTCCGCGCTCCAAACCGTCTTGTCGCAAGGGGCTACGACCGGTACGATCCTCAAAATCCGCGTGTCGAAAGCGCGGATTTTCTCCGCACCCACGGTTCGTTCCGCGTACAAATCCCTGGCGTGACCGTGTGGTTTCGATGAATCGTCCGATGGTGATTTTCCAGTCCGTGCCGAATCTCGCACCCCAGACACCGTGGTAGCGGCGGTTGTTCGCCTTTTCGCTTCCCGGTCCGCGTTGTTTGGCGTCCCGATTCCAGTGCCCAGCCGCGAGCGTTGACCGATGACCTTCCGCACGCCTTCGCGCGCCACGTCCTCCCTGACGTTGGCGCTCGTTCTGCTGTTCGCGACCACGTTGCTCGGCCAACCGGCTGGCACGAAGGCCCCTCAAACGCAGCAGATCGCGCGGCGCGTCAGTCAGATGATCGAGGGCAACCACATCAGTCGGGCTCCAATCGACGACAAAATCTCGGCCCGGTTCCTCGACACGTTCATCAAGCAGATGGACGCCCAAAAACTCTATTTCTTGCAGGCCGACATCGATCAGTTCAAGGGCCTCAAGACGCAACTCGACGACCTTGTGAAGTCCGGCAACACCGAATTCGCCGCCAACTCCTGGAAGCTGTTCATCCAACGCCTCGACGAACGCATGGCTGTCGCCCACAAGTGGATCGACGCGCAGCACGATTTCACCGTCGACGAAGCGATGGCCGTGGACCCCAAGGAAACCGCCTACGCCGTCAACGTCGCCGAACTCGACGAACGCTGGCGCAAGCGGGTCAAGTTCGACCTGTTGGCTCTCAAGCTCGACAAAACCGCCGACGACGAAGCCCGCAAGCGTCTGCACCGCCGCTACAAGACCATTCGCGAGTCGTTCGCCCAAACGGAGCCGGACGAAGTCGTCGAGATGTATTTGACGTCGCTGTGCGAGGCGTTCGACCCGCACTCCAGCTACATGTCGCCGCGTACGCTCGACGATTTCCGCATCCAGATGGAACTCAAGCTCGACGGCATCGGCGCGGCCCTGCGAGGCGAGGACGGTTACACCGTCGTTCAGTCGATCGTCCCTGGTGGGGCGGCCGCGGCCGACGGTCGCCTCAAGCCGGGTGACAAAATCACCGCCGTCAGCAACGACAAGGGGGAGATGGTCGATGTCATCGAGATGAAGCTCACGAAGGTCGTCGACTACATCCGCGGCAAGCGCGGCACCAAGGTCAAGTTGCAGGTGGTCAAGGGAGAAGGGGGGGCGGGTGAACTCATCGAGTTGGTGCGCCAAACCGTCCCGCTCACCGCTTCGGAAGTGAAGGGGGAGATCATCCCCGCGGGGGACCGCGTGAAGGGGGCCGCCGGACGGATCGGCGTGATTCGCATCCCGTCGTTCTATCGCGACTTCCGCGGCGCCGAGAACGGCGTCGAAGACTTCAAGAGCACCTCTCGCGACGTCAAAAAGGTGATCGACGAATTCAACTCCAAGGGGGGCGTCGACCTCATCCTCATCGACCTGCGAACCAACGGTGGTGGAGCGCTGACCGAGGCCATCGAAGTCTCGGGGCTGTTCATCGACGAAGGGCCGGTCGTGCAAGTCAAGAACTCGCGCGACAAGGTCAGCCAACTCAACGACGAGGAGCCGGGCACCTCCTGGAACAAACCGCTCGTGGTCGTCACGAACCGGCTTTCGGCCTCCGCCTCCGAGATTTTCGCCGGGGTCATCAAGGATTATCGCCGCGGCATCATCGTGGGGGACCGCACCACCCACGGCAAGGGGACCGTGCAGAGTGTCATGAACGTCGGCAAGTCGGCGTTCGACTTCCTCAATCCTGGCCCCGAACAAGGCGCTCTCAAGCTCACGATCCAGCAGTTCTACCGCGTCAACGGCGACAGTACCCAGAACCTCGGCGTGCCATCGGATGTCACGCTCCCTTCGCTGCTCGACAACATGGATCTGGGCGAGTCGTATCTCGACAACGCCATGCCGTTCGACCGCGTCGCCGCAGCTGCGATGACGCCGTACAAAGCCGTTGCCCCGGAAATCGTCTCGGCCTTGCGTGACCGCAGTCGCAAACGTGTCGCCGAGCAGCCGGAATTCCAGAAGATCGAGACCGAAATCGCCAAGTTCCTGGACCGCAAGGCCCGCAAATCGGTGTCGCTCAACGAGGCGGAGTTGATGAAGGAACGGAGCGACGAGGAGAACAAGGTCAAGGAGAAGATCGAGGCGGAAGAAGCTGGTGAAGGCCCCGTCTTCGCCGACAACCCCTACAACACCGAGTTGCTCTCCGTCGCCCTCGACTACCTGTCGCTCCTCCGGGAAACCGCCACCGCGAAGAAGTGATCTCTCGCGGATCGGTTATCGAAGGCCCAAAGCGTCTGGTTCCGTTCGCGTGACCAGGCATGTGGCATCCTGTAATGCCCCCCATATGCGTCGGAGCGACCGATTGAATTCGGTCGTCCCTCGCTCCAGACCGGGCTGACGGAACTCCCGCATCCGGCATTCCCGGAGTTGGTTTAACTGCGGCCGGATTGCCAGTCCTGGCGATGGGCGTTGCTCAGGGAGTAACGGCCACGGTTGTGGAAGGGCATGTTCGGCCAGCGTGGATGATCGGTTCCTCGACCGGTTCGCTCGTGGCGTTCGCGGGGGATCCTGCGCAAGCGGCCCAGGAACCAGCCGAGTTGAGTCCGTCATCCAACGGACCGAGCGTTCCCCTCCCGTTGCTCCCCGCCTCGCGACGACGCGGCTACGTTCGGCTCCAAGGTTAGCCCCCAACCTTGGCGAGGTCTCGCCCCCTGCCGAACTGAATCACTCGCCTGCGCCCTCGGACGGACCGGACGTCCGTCGTACGGAGGGAGGCCGAACCCGCTCACTCCGTCTCGGCATTCAATCGCCCGGTGAGCGACGGCGAGCGTCGAATAAAGTCGCGAGAAATCTGGCCGATTCGGACCTTCGATCTCACGCTATCCGGTTCCTCACGCCAACCGTCACAGGTTCTCCGTTTGTTCACGCCGCAAAACAGCCACCGCGAACAACCCCCAACCGACCAGAAACAGGACCCCGCCGATCGGCACGATCGCCCCCAGCACTCGCACGCCGCTCACCACAAGGGCGTACAACCCGCCGCTGAAAATCGCGATACCGCCGACAAAGCACCAACCGGCGGCACTTGCCAACCGGCAACCGCGGCGTTCCAGCCACAAGCCGATGGCAAGGATCGCGAGCGCGTGCGTCATCTGGTACTCGGCGGCCGTCTTGAAGTCGGCCAGGTACTTCTCCGCCGCCGGGATCTCGCGCCCCAAGACCACGCGGGTCTGCCCCGCGTACTTTTCGAGCAGAAAACCGTCCAGGCCGTGGGCCGCGAACGCCCCCAACGCGACCGCCAAGCCCGCCAACACCGAGCCGACCGCCAAACAGAATCGAGACGACATCAGCCCCTCCTCACGACCATGCGGCCAACCTTGGCACGGTCGCACCATCGGCTGCAACCCGAAAGGAGAGCGTACTCACTTGGGGCACGCCGGTCACGCTCTCCATGGGCGCGGAGGAACGGACAATCGATGGGGACACTCTCGCACACATCACTCTCGCACAGAGCGCACCCGATCGGTTCGGGGCCGCGCGGAGAACCATCACTACTCGCCCCCCGAACTCCATGCCCCACTGATGACCAATTCCCCTTCTTCGAATTTCGCCCCGAGAACCAGGTCGTCCGCCAACTCCAGCCCCTCGGACAAACGGTCGAGCCGCTTCACAACCCCTTTCGCGTCCACTTTCTGCCAACGAGCGACCGCCTCCGCCAACGAGGCTTTATTCTCCGTTAGCCAACTCCGCAACCGCTTCGCCGCGACATGGGCCATCACGTTTCGGCTCGCGGCGGCATCGTCCGGCATCCATTCGCCACCGCGCCAACCGCGGCGCGCCGCGCTCGTGTCGAGGAATGCCTTCAGCGCACCGGGGGAGGTCCCCAAGCCGAAGTAGCGCTCGCCGATGGCGTAGGCAGGCTCTCCCTCGGTCAATCCGTCCAGCCACACAAGTTCGCCAGTGGGCTCCCCTTCGCGCGCTGGTTCGGCGCGGAGGCGCGTTGGTCGGTCGGGTTGCTTGTCGTTGTGTGCGACGGACCAAATCGTCAGTCCCGTCCGGACCGCATTGGCCAAACCGCGCCCCAATAGCGCTCGCCTCGCCGCGTCCCAATCCGCACGACCTTCGCCCGGCAATTCCCACACGGCGACAAGCGCCAACGGCCAACGGCCCGGAACGCCGCTGCGCAGCGGTACCAACGACACGCCCCAGTTCGCCTCCAGGCCGGCGAGGATGTCGTCGAACGGGTCCAATCCAAAGCACAGTCCCATCACAACCGACCGCAATTTCCCCAATTCGCGTCGAGAGTTCTCGTCATCCGGAATCGGCAGCCAATTCCAACCGGCCAACGGCTGCACGCGTGCGGATACGGTCAGCAACGCGTCCGAGGGAACTCGTTCCAGGAAAGACGCCCCCCCGACGGAGCGGCGGCACAACGCTTCCCATTTTGCGGACGCCTTCGGCCACGACGCTCGGAGTTCAACGTTCGGACCGTGTTGGGCTCCGTCGGGATCGAATCCCAGCGCACACGACACACACTCGGTTCCGCGCCACCACTCCGCCGCGAAGCGATCCCCAAAGTCCCCTGAGACCAGTCCTTCCTCGATCCGCAGGAGTTCGTCCCAGGCCCGCGCGCGAAGCACACATCGCACGTGAGCGTTGCGCGGCAGCCGATCGAATTCGGCGCTCCAGTCGAACACCCCCTCGCCGGTCGTGGCGGGCACATCCCCCGCCGACGCGGTGACGGCGCGGCGCAGTAAAAACTCGCGATTCGACAACCACCAATGCCCGCCGCGCACCACATATACCAACAGACCGTTGGCACCCGATCCGACCTGTCGCTCGGTCCAAGAGAATCCGTCCGCCGTGCGCGACACCGTGCGCGCTTGTTCGAGACGGTTCCACAAGGCCACCAGTTCGGCCACGCGTGCTTCCCCCGAACCGTGGCCGGCCAACAGCCAACCGGGCGCGGCACCTTCCGCCGCCGGCTCGAGCACGAACATCAATCGATGGCGGGCCAATCCCTCGACCACTTCGGTCAACGGCCGGTCGAGTCGACGTTCGATTTCCGCCAGCGTCTTCGCCAGCCCCTCGTAGCCGGGACTTCCACGCCAGCGTTGGAACAGGGCCGAACCGGAAACCTGCTCGAACCACTTCGACGCACGGAGCCCCTTGTACAACTCCGGGAGTCCCCCCACTTCGACCGCCAGGGCGGAATCCGGTCCAGCGGTTCGCCGCAGGTCGACCGTTCCCTCGTCGGCGTGCACGACCATCGCCGTCAGCACGAGCCACGCGCACCAACCGATACACGGGTGCGGAAAAACTGCGCGGAACCAGCCACGAACAGCCGTCGGCGGAGTTTCGGTGGACAACGATCGGTGGGGCATGGTGACTCGAAATCGCGGACTTGGTTTCATCAACCGGCGCGCGGGCCGTTGTCGTCGTCGTCCCGGAGCGAATCGCGCAGGAATTCCAACGCGCCGTCCATCTGTTTGCGGAGGGGAATCCAATCCACCGGGACGGTCAAGGCTCCCCCGTCCGTCGAGCCTTCGGCGGAAACTCCGCCACCATTCGCCGCGGCGGGAGGAGCGGGGCGACCCCAAGGCGCCGGACGGGACAACGCGACCACATCCCCCACCGTCTCTGCGGTTTCCTCGGCCAAATCGGCCCAAGCGGCGTTCGCATCGACCAACACGTGGGACAACCGGAACGGCTGTTCTTCGGTCTTTCCGCCATGCGACGAGGCCGGAACAGTCGGTGCCGCGACGGCCACACGCACATCGCCGCCCCCCTTCGAATCGCCAGTATTTGGCGAATCCGCGATCGCAGCACCAGTCCCCGAGGCCACCGGCACGGCACGAGGCGCGGTACCAGGAAGCAGCGACACGATCGCGACCAACGCGGCGGCGCCGGACAGCGCGACCAGCGCGAAACGTGAGCGCCACGCCCCCTGCCAACCACGACCGAGATGCACAGGGGTGGCTGCCGGTCCCCGCGTCGACGACAGTTCCACATCCGCCATCCACGCCGCTCGACCTGCCTCGTTATCCCCAAATCCATCGACCCCGGAATCCTCAGCCGGTACTGCCAACCGCGCCAGCACCGCGTCCGCCAGATCCACGCGCGGCACCGACCCGCGCCACTCCGGTATCGCAACCGACAGGAACCGGTCGACGCGCTCCGCTTCCAGCCGTGCCGCTCCCCACGCGTCCGCACATCGGTCGCATTCGACCAGGTGGGGGGCGATCGACTGAGGCGCGCGGGACAGCGCGTCCCCGTCTCCCTCGGCATCGCCCAACCACTGCTGTACCCGCTCGCACGGATTCATGTTCGCACCCGTCATGTCGATCACACCCAACCCCACACCGTCACGCCCCGGTCATTCTTCGCCCCTGTCCATCCGTCTTGATGGTCAACGCTCGCGGCCCGTTGCCTCCACCCCCTCGGGGGCCGCTCTTTGTTCCCACTCGTCGGCGAAACCGCGCCCCTTGAGATACTCCGCCAAACCTTTCCGCGCCCGGAACAACCAGGTTTTCACCGTTCCCTTCGGGCACCCCAAAATCTCCGAGATTTCGGCGAGACCCATCTCGTGCAGATGATGCAGCGTGAAACAGAGTCGATACTCCTCGCGCAACGTCCCGAGCGCCGCGTCCAGTTCTTCCGAAAGTCCGTGCGAAGCAACCCCCTTTTCCGGCGTCATCAACGATTCGACGACGTCGGTGGGGCTGGGAATCCGACGTTTGCGCTCGCGCAGTGTACGACACCGGTTCGCGGCGATGGCCAGCACCCAAGGTCGAAGCGGACGGGACGCATCCCAGCGGGCCAAATGACGAACGACCCGCACCAGCGCTTCCTGGGCGGTGTCCTCCGCGTCCTGCCGGTGACGGAGCATCTTCAGGCACAGCCCGAACACGTCCTGTTGAAAGCGCTCCACCAACTCGCGGACCGCCCCCACATCGCCGGCCAAACAACGGAAAGCGATCTGTCGCTCGTCGTCGTCAGCCACTGTGATGTCCCATTCCACCTTCAAATACCCGCATCCCGCGCGATCGGTTTCGCACGCTCGGTGCCATGTTTCGGACCGGGCCGTCGGGCCTCCCATGCACCTCGAAATCCTCAACGAGTCCGCAAGCCTATTTTCAACAACGGTTTGCGGAAATGTTGTCAGCGAGTCTGTTTATGCCCGCGGGTGTTGCTCAACCCGCTCAGCCTTCGAGGTGCTGCATTTCGGAACCGCCGCAGTCCTTCCCGCGCGACGGCAACCTCACACGCGAGGCATCGGCCCGACGGCCGTGTCATTTCGCGGCGTCTTTGCGGGCCGCCGTTTTGAGCGGCAGACCGATCTCCAGGATTCCCCGGTGACCCGGTCGGAGTTGCATTTCGCGATTGGCCACTTCCGCCCACACCCGGACCTGGCCGTTGACCGGATCGACTTCGGGACTGACAAACACGACCTCGCCCGAGAACTCGGACCCCGGCTCCGTTCCGGTCCTGAGCATCGCCTTCGCCCCCACGAGGCCGGGACGCGCCGCGGACTCCGGCAGGAACGCCTCGACCCTCAGCCGATCCAACCGCAACACGCGGACCGCCTTCTCGCCCGGTTGGACCCACTCCCCCGGCTGTCGGTAGAGCTGCACGACAATGCCGTCGAGCGGCGCCGCGACACGCCGCTGCGACAAACGCATCTTGGCGACATCGAGTTCGTTGGCCCGGATGCCCCGCGCCGCTTCCGCGAGTTGCCCCTCCAGCAGCGCCTGCTCGATTTCGAGGACCGCCTTTTCCGACTTCAGCCGCAGACTGTCCACCTCGGAATCGGAAATCGCTTCCTTGAAGTTCTGTCGGGCCAAAAGCGCACGGTCCAGATCGGCCTTCGCCACTTCGGCCCCCTTCCGCGCCGCCCGGACGGGGACATCGCTCTCCGCCTTGCGACGGGCGGTTTCCAGTTCCAATTCGGCCTTGGCGACGGCCAACACCTGCTCGGCGTCATCCAGACGCCCCAGCACATCCCCCCTTTTCACCGATTGGCCTTCCTTGACCGCGAACTCGGCGAGCACCCCCGCATCGCGGGCCGGCACGTCCACTTGCTCGATCAACCGCACCAGCGCTCCTTCCGAGCGCAACGGACGGGTCGAGTCCGCATCGGTTTGGGTCAACACGCAAACCAAACACAACCAGTTCATGAGTTCTCACCTGGCGACGGTAACTCGCGGGTACGGCGACGACTGCCTTCGATCCAAGGTTATACCCGATTTTCGCGGCCCGACACGGCGACGAACTCCTCCGAAATCCGGCACTCACCCCGCGAGGGACGAACGCAGCGACTTCCAGTCGGCCACGAACAGCACCGCCGCGATCATCAAACCGGCCAGCAGCCACCACGGCAAAGGGGACTCGACCTGGATGCGATTCGCGTCCGTGCCCGCGGCGGCTTCGCGCCGGCCCGGCACCAGGCGAGAAAGGTCAGATTCTTCCAGGTCGGCAAATTGCATCGCGAAGCGGCCGATTTCCCGCTCGCCGTCGAGCAATTGGTAAACACCGGGGGCGTCTGTCCCCGTCAACTCGAGCACGATGCCCCGCGCGATGCGGCGGCGCGCCTCGCCACGCACCAGTGTCAGATCTCCTTCGGGCGGTGGGGCCGTCGCGGTCTCTCCCGGTTTGGAAGCCCCCGCGGCGGGATCTTCCAAACGCAGACGTACGGTTTCGCCCAGCCGATAATTCCACCGTTGCAGGCCGGGCAATTCGGAACGGCGCAGTTCGACAAGGTTGTTGAGCAGAATCGGCCAATCGGGGGTCTCCGAGAGGTTCGATCGCGCCAGATCGACATTGAGGTGATACGCCACCCGTCGGCCGGTTCCCAATCGGGACATGAGGGGCGTGTTTCCGGTGCTGACCAGGGGCAACGCTTCCCCCGCCAGGTCGGTTCGGGCGCCACCCCAAATCACCCCCGTCAGGGTCAACCCCTCCAACAGGGGATGCCCCTTCTCCAACAGGTACGGTCCGACAAAGTCCTTGACGGGGGGGCCTTTCCCCGCATCCGCCGCGGCCTCAGCGGGAGGCGCGGCGGGAGACACCGTCGCCCCGGGCTTCGTCGGATCGACAGTCGGCTTCACCAACAGCGGCGGAGCACCGCCGATGCCCAGCCACCAGCGACCGACCGGTCCTTCCGGCACGGCGCCGCCGTCCGCCACCACCAGGTGTGCGTCCGCGGCGTCGACCACATCGACATCCGGCAGGGATCGCAGTACGCGGCGTGTCAAGTCGCCCCCCTTCTCGGTCGGCAAGGTCACCGCCACGCGCAACGTGCGAACTTTCGGTTCCACAAGGTCCGCCACACTGTCGACTGACAAGCCGTCATCCGCGCCGCTCACGGTGACTCGCATCTGTCGCAGTCCGCCCGGAACCTCGAACACGAGCGATTCCGACGCCCCCGCCGCGACATCGACGGTCTTCTCGAACAACGTTCCCCCGCTCGGTGCGGCTTCACCCGCCGGAGAGGGTGGTGTGGCGGGATTCGCCGCCGATCCCTGTGGACCATTTGCGGTCGTCCCCGCGGGGGACAGGCTGGCCAACGTCCCCTTGACGGTGCACGTCTGGTCTTTTCGACCCACGTTTTTCACGCGGACGAACAACTCCCCTTTGCCGGTGGACGAACTGAACGTCCACCGGGTGGCTTCCAGGGCGAGATTCTCCAGTTTGCGCCCGACCGAAACGACTTCCAGCGTCTCGGGGGTGATCAACCCTTCCTCGATCCGGTCCGTGAGAAACACGACCCGTCCCGACTTCTCGACCAGTTGCAGACCCAGATCCCACGCCGGCTCGAACGCATGTCGCGGAGCGGCCGGGGTCCAGCCGGCGACCAGCGGTGCCGCCTCCGCCCAGGGAATTGCCGGTCCCGCGAGCAGCGAGGGGCGCTCCCCCGTCAGGATGACGGTGACCACTCCCCCTCGGCCCGCCGTGATGGCGCGGCGTTCGATCTCGGCGACGGCCGCGTCGCGCAGACTCGCCCCCCCCGGAAGCCGTGCGGACATCGACGCGGAATTGTCCAGCACCACCACGAGATGCGACACCGCGTCGGGATCGCCAAATCGCGGTTGGGCCAGCAGCATGGCAAGCAGAAACGCGCACAGCAGTTCAAGGATCAGCGACGGGGTGATCGGCAAGCGTTCGCGCTTTCGGCCGGGGAGGGGTTGCACCGCCTCGGGGGTCCACAAGTGCAGTCCCGCCACTTCCCAGCGCGGAAAACGCCGCTGGTACAAATGGATGGCCAGGATGGCCGGCAAGGCCGTCAGCGCCAGCAGACCCCACGGATTGGCGAAACTCATGCGGAAGACTTTCGATCGTTGGGGCGCGTCGGAAAGGGTGCTCTCGGCGGGACACCCCGACGTTCGCTCGTCGTGGAACCCCAGTGGTCATCCAACCCCGCGTCACCGCCGCGGGCGGGATGTCGGCGCTTCCGGACCGCGAGCACGCTGCTGTTCGGCCAGCGCTTCGTAATAGGCCCGCACAAGGTCCTCGTATTTGGGGAGATACTTTTCGGTGTACACATTCAGCAATTGCTCGCGCAGTTGCGGCGGAAGGTGCCCCCAAACATCCTTGGCGAGCCGCTCCTTGGGGTCGTCGGCCGGTCCGGCACCACCATTCTTGCGGACACCTTCGGCGCTGTCGGACGGGTTCTCCGCGTCCCGTCCCGCCGTGCTCTTGCCCCCCGGCTTGGTCTCCCCCGACTTGCCGCCCTGGGGCTTTCCGCCCCCCGGTTTACGCGACGCGGTTTGACCTCGAGATCCGCCGCGCGCCACCGATCGCCCTTGTCCGCCCCCCCCCAATCCGGACAACGACTTCCGTTTTTGCCCCTTCGACTTGGCCCCCCCGGAAGCCCCTTGTTCGCCCTGGTCCCCTTTCGTCTGGTCCTGCGCTCCGCCGCCTCCCCCGCCGCCTCCTCCCCCGCCACCATCCGGCGGCGGTTGGTTCATTTCCTCTTCCATGAGGCGGATCAATTCGTCGAGATCGGCCACCGCTTCGCTCTGGGCGTCACGGGCGGACGCGGTTCGATCCTTGGGGTTAGTACCGTCGTCGGACAGCGCCCGTCGGGCACGCGTCATGGTGCCGATCGCCTTGTTCAACTGCTCCATCAACTTGTCGCCACTTGCCGCGCCGTCGTCGAGGAAGCGTTCCAGATCGACATCCTCGTCGGACTTCTCGCGTCCCTCCTTCGCCGGTGCAAGATCGTCACCCAGCCCCGCCTCGTCGTCAGCCTTCGGGGCGTCGGATTTGCCAGCCTCGGGCTTGCCCGTTTCGGTTTTGCCAGCGTCGGTTTTGCCAGAACCGGCTTTGTCAGAGTCTGTTTTGGACGGCTCGGCCCGTTTTGACGCGGGGGCGGCAAGCTCTTTCTCGAGCGACAGATCATCCTCGGCCCGCGCGGTTGGGGGGTTAACGACGACGCACAACAGGATCGTTGCGATCGCACGGCCACCCGTCCGCAACGAGCGCATCATGCCGCGAACGATTCGGTTCATGGAGCGGTCCCTTTCCGGGGCGAGTCAGCCTCGCGAAGTGCTTCGTCCAACGTCGGCAATTCGTCCTTCGGCGCGGGCTTCTTCCGGGATTCGTCCGACGACTTTTCCGACGAGTCGTCGTCCGCCGCCGGTATCCCGGACGGGTCATCCGAGGGAGGTTCGTCACGCCGGGATGGCGGCTGGCCGGAAGGGGGAGCGGTGTCCATCTCGTCGACGGCATTCCCTTCGTCGTCGGGCTTGAGGAGCCGTCCCACATTGGAAATGAGTTGTCGGCCCAGGTCGGCCACTTGCTCCTGCTGATCCCTCAAGCGCGCGAGCTCCTCGGTTTCGGAGGCAGTCAGTTCGCGTGTTGACGACGCTTCCGAAAGTTCGGTCGTTCGTTCCAACAGCTCGCGCTGCATGGCCCGCACCAACTTCAGTTCGGCCAAGAGAGGGATCCCGTCCGACGGAGGTCGACCGGCCTGCTGTTCGGCGGCTGGTTTGTCTTTCGACTTTTGCGCGTCCCCCGCTCCGCCCCCGGCGGCCTTTTGGCGTTCGGCCAGCAGCGTCACCAATTCGGTCAATCGCGCGGCGACCCGGTGCACCAGACGGCGCGTTGGTTCGCCCGCATCACGCGCCGCCAATTTTTCGGCGACTCCCCTGAGCGCCAAGCCCGTCTGCTCCAGCGCGAGCGAGTACCCCTTCGCCTCGGCGATCTTGGCGCCGAGCGCGGTCGCTTCGGCGCCAATGGCCGCTTCGGTCGATGCGAGCGACCGCAGCGTCAAGAGTTGCGCGCGGGTCCACGAGCCGTCCGGCTTGCGCAGCTCGGCCAACCGGTCGAACTCCAGGGCCGCCGCCGCTTGTCGTCCCGCCAGAGCCTCCAATGCGGAGCGGATTTTTTCGAGTTGCTCGAACGCCAGTTGCTCCTCGTCGACAGCGCGATCCTCGGCCAGTTCTTCGCGCGCCTGTTCCAACTGCTCGACCGCCTCCGCCGCCTCGTCGTCGGCTCCCTCGTCCCCTTGGGCCTTTCCCTGCTGCGCCTGCCGCAGTTTCTCCGCCGCGTCGCGCACGTCCTCGGCCAAACCCCGTTTGCGAAGTCGCTCCAGGCCGCGAGCAATCCGTTCCGCGTCGCCACGCAGCTTCTCACGCTCCGCGTCCAGTTTGCGAAGCTGTTCGGCGCGTTGCGACTCGTCCTCGATCTTGCGGGCCTCGTCGACCTTACGCATCAGCTCCGCCTGCTGTTCCAGCAGATTGTCGAGCTCGTCTTCCAACTCCCGCTCCCGCTTCACAAGTTCGTCCAACTCGGGCGTCGGGGGAGATCTCAGATTCCGTTCCAGTTCGGCCAATTCCTGAGCGGCTTCCCGTTGATTGCGGGCGGCGGCCGCGGACTGGTTGCGCTGCAACTGCGCGGCGGCGTCTCGCATTTTTCCGGAAGCGGACGACTCGCGAAGTTGCCGCAGGGCCTCTTGCATCTCCGACTCATCGCCGGTCTCGGTCTCTCCACTCTCCATCGATTCGGACGGGGGTTTTGACTCCCGCGGCACTTGCGACGCGGGAGTCGAACTTTCATCTGCTCCCTTCGTCTCCGGCTTTTCGGATCCGCCCGGCTTTTCTGTGCCGTCCTTCTTGCCGGGAGCCTCCGGTGTCTTGGCGTCGTCTGGCGATTTGTCACCATCCGCCGATTTGTCACCGCTGGGCTTGGTGGATTCGGGGTTGTCGGACGCTCTGCCCTCAGTCGCGTTCGTTTTGCTGCGGGTTCCCTCGTCCATGTCCCCGGCTACGAGCTTCTCCATGCGCGACTGGATGCCATCCAGCTTGTCGGCCAAACGCTGCTGACGTTCGGCGAGTTTGGCCGCTTCCGCCCGTTGCTGGGGCGTCAGATCGTCTTCGGATTTTCCGAGCGTTTCGCGCGTCGCGGCGGCGCTCCGTTCGTTGAGTTCCCGCTGTTCGGCGGCGACCTGGGCCACCTGCTCGGCGGTGTCGCGACGGTTGCGAAGCTTGGTCAGATCGCTGGTCAATCGGGAGAGCGACTCGACGACATCGTCCTGAGCGAGGGCCGCGTCCCGCAACGTCCCGGCCAGTTCCCCCTCGGTCGCAGGAGGGGTCTTCCCCGGTGGCGCTTTTCGGGTCGACTCGCTCGGAGTGGTCGCGTCTTGTTTCGGGTCTGACTGTTTCGCGTCAGGCTGTTTCTCGCCGGGCGCGCTCGAGTCGTCCACCGCGTTTGGCTTTTGCGAAGTCGACCCCTTGCCGGCGTCCTCGACGGTCCCGTCCTTTTGGACGGACGGGGACGATTCCGCCGCCTTGCGTGCGCGAGTCAGTTGCTCCTCCAGTCGCGGCAGCGTCGCATCGGCGAGCCGCGACAATTCGTCGGCCATCGCGCGAAGTGATCGCGTCGACTCCGGGGTGTCGAGACCGTTCGCGGCGAATTCCGCCAACGATTCGGCGACACGTTCTCGAATCGACCCGGTTCCTTTTGACAAGCGCTCGGTCACCTGTCGTTGCGCGTGCTCCAGGCGTTTCAGCGATTCGACATCGTCCGCTCGCAATCCGCCCGCTTCCAGCGCCTGCGTCGCCAACTCGCGTGTTTGGTCGCGCGTCGTTTGCTCCAAAGCTCGGGCGCGGTCGAGTTCCTCAAGAATCTCCGCCTGTTTCGCGGCCAATTCGAGAACTTTCTCCCCCCCCGAGACCACCTTCAGGAGCCGCGACGAACTTCGCCCAACGTGTTCCGGATCGGCGATGTCCCCCGCCTCGACATACAGCGAGATCGTGTCCCCTTCGGCCAGACGCCACTCGCCCAAATCCAGTTCCCGCACGACAGGGACCGTCTGACCCCCGTTCCGAACCATGACGCCGGGGGACTCGCCCGGCTGCGTTTCCTCCGGCTGCGTTTCCTCATTCGCCGGTGGCGTCGGTTCGATTTTCTCGCGACGCCACAGCGGCACCCGTTCCGTCCGCGCCGCCGCGCCGGTGATCGTGGCCACAAGGTCGATCCGCCCGACCCCCAAATCGTCCTTCACCATCGACCGCACGGCGAGTTTCGCCGTCGCGGTGACCTGCGCGTCCGACGCCGGTTGCTCAAGCGTCACCTCCGGTGCCATGTCCGGAACGGCTCGCAACTCGAACTTCGGGGGTTGGTTCGACCTCAGCCCCTCCACGTCGACCAGATCCAGCCACCATGTCGATACGCCCGGCTCGGTGACAGTAAAATCCACCCGGAAACCCTTTCCGTCGGGATCCACCGTGGCGGCGTGGCGCGTGCTTTCCCTGAGGCGCGCATCAGCCCCTTGCAGCGGACGATTGGACCGCCCGCGAACTTCGACGCGGCTCCCCACCCACGCTTCGATGTCACCGAGCCCCTCCGGCAAGTCGCGAGGGGCGAGCGACAAATACGTCGGCGGGAAAATACGAATCGCGAGCGACTCCACCCGAGGCGCCGGAATGCCGCGGACCTCGAAAAACGGCATCTCGGTGTCGTCCCCGGCCAAGCCGCGAAACCGCACCACCGGTCCGCTGATGGCCAGCGTTGCGACCGCCACCTCTCGCGCCGTCCCGGTCTCGTCTCGTACGGTCATCACCCGCAGCGGGTCGCGGACGATCTTTCCTCCCGACTCGGACTCCACGAACACCCGATCCGGAAGTCGTCCGGTACGGTTCTCGAAGTACACGCGGAACTCATCCCCCAGCGGAACGCGGGGCGTTTCGACCGGATCGCGTTCCAGTTCCGTCCAGCGTTCGGTCATCACGCGCAAATTGACCGCACGGGGCCACGCAGGCGCACCAAACGGCGCGAACAACCGCCGCACCGCCAGCCACGACGCCCCCTGGTTGACGAACAGACATCCCGCCGCGACCAGACAGGTCGCCACCGCCACCATCGCCCACCGTTGCACCGGGGAAGTGTCGAGCGCGTCGTCCCACGGAACGGCGTCGATCTCCCGTTCCAAGCCCTCGGCCAACATCTTTTGCAGCGCCGGGCTCCCCTGACCCGACGCATACTCCGTCGTGGCGAACTCGACGCCGCTGGCCAATCGATCCCGCAAACCGGGACAGCGACGCTCCAGCCTGAGCGCCACATCCAACGGTCCGGGTGGGGCACACGCGGGACGCCACCACCAGCGCCACGCGCTCCACCCCGCCAGTGCCAGAACGCATGTCCCCAGGAGCCCGCGCAAGCCGGCATCGTCGACGTGCACCCACCAATCCAGTCCGCCAAACAGGATCGCCGTGCCGAGGAACAGCGACAATGTCACGCTGGCGCCGCGCAACCACACCAGCCGCGAGTGGCGGCGGCGGATCGATTCGAGTCGGTCGAGTAAGACGCTCGCCATGGTGTTTCCGGGCGAAATCGGTGCCGACGGGGAGACATTCGCGCCACATTCACGCGCGATTCCTTACCGCGCAGACTTCCGCGATCGATTATACCAACCGCCACAGTTTCCGCAGAATCCATTCCGCCGACAGGGTCGCCCCCAACAGCGCGAACGCCAACCAGTTGTTCCACAGCGGGAACGGTTCCTTGTTTTCCAGCGGCACGGGGTTCCCGCGCGGCAGGTCCTTTGGCAGACGCCTGGCCGCTTCGAGGGTGTACACCTTGCCCCCCGTTGCTTCGGCCACGGCGTTCAATTCGGCCAGGTCGGTTTGCAAGACCCGCGTTTCCCTTGCGGGCGACTCCACCCGGAATTCCACGTCCGGCGGGTTCGCTCCCAGGAGCGGTTCCGACAACCACGCCCGCCAAAGCCCTTCCGGCAAACCTGGTAACTGCGTTTCGAACACCCCCCGCGCGCCCGTTGCGCGGTCGAGTTTCACCACCCGTCGACCTTCCCCCGCGCGCGGTTCCACCGTCAGGGTAAGCGGCTTGCCATCCTCCGGAATCTGCCGTTCGTCGAGGAACCGCACGCGCAGCGCGACCGGTTCCCCCGCCCGGTACGACTGCCGGTCGGTCAGCACTTCGGCGGCACGGTCGCGTCCCAACAGCTTCGAGCGGGCCAGGTACCGGATCATTTGCACCCAATATCGTCCGAAGTACAGGTCTCCGGTCCGAAACCGCCACCGCCACGTCTCGTCGCTGGCGTGATACACGACTTTTCCCGCCCCGTACCGTTGCATCGCAATGGCGGGGAGTTTGCCGCGCGATCCGGTCCGCAACGGGTGCGTCGCCAACGCTTGCGCTCCGCGCTTCAAATCCGGACTTTCCACAAGCCCATACCAACCCGGCAGCTTTGCCCACACCTGGCGACTCGCCAAATCCCCATCCGCAAAACGGAAGAAGGGAACGCCGCGGGATCCTTCCCCCGTCAGTTCCAGCCCATACGCTTCGGCGATGCCCGCGCTCTCGGCCGCCACGGGTAGCGTGGTGGACAAATCCACGGGAAAAAGCGGGTCCAACGGCGTGTCCCGCCAAGCGACGGGATTGAAGCGCGGTCCGGCCACCAACACCAATCCGCCTCCGTTCTCGCCGACGAAATCCCTCAGATTCTCGATCGCAGTTCCGTTCAGAAACGACGGGTCGACATCCCCCAGCACGATCACGTCATGTGCAAACACCTCTTCCCGCCGCGCGGGCATGCGTGCCAGCGCCACTCGGTCTTCAGTGGCGTATTCGGGATCGGCCTCTTGCAGCAGCACCTTCAACTCGACCGTCTTTTCCCGTTCGAGTAGCGCTTTGAGTTCGCGATATTCCCAGCGTGGTTCACGGTCGACCAGCAGCACGCGAATCTTGTCTTTTCGCACGGCGATCCGACGTTTGCGAACGTTGTTGGCCGTGTTCTTCTCCCCGTCGACCGGCTGGATGTCGATCACGAATTCGAACTCGCCCACTTCCGTAGGGGTGAAGACCAACTCGGAACGTGTTGTTTTGCCGGAGTCTGGCAGCGTCACGTCCGTGTTCGCCAGCATTTCGTCCCGGTCGGCCAAACGCACCCGCAAATTCGCCGAGCGGCCGCTCAAGCCTTGCGCCCCCACGCGGCAATTGATCGTGACCGGGTCCCCCACGAACGCCACATCATCCACCAGCGCGTCGACGAGATCGACATCCTCCATCGGCTCGGACCGACCGAGCGCCACCGACAGCACCGGCACCGATTTCTGTCGCGCCAAACGGGCCGCCGCCGAAAGCCGTTCGCCGTCCGTGACGATCCCGTCCGTGAGCAGGATCACCGCGGAGGGGGGCGTACCGCGCATCTGTCCGAGGACGCGCCGCAAGCCATCCCCCAACCGGGATTGCTCGCCGTCGGCCTCCAACCCTCGGATTTCGCCGATCACCGCCCCCAAATCGGTCGAACGGTCGATATCCCCTCCCCCCAAGGGTCGTTCAGCCGCGGCCACGGCGTGAATACGCACTTTGAAGCGGTCGAGGAGTTCCTTCAGGAACGCGCCGTCCCGGCCGATGAGCAACTCCTTGGCCGCTCCCATCCGCGTATTTTGCGATGTCGGGGCCGCCGTTCCGCCCTTGGGAGCGACCTCCGTACTCGCGTCGGGAGTGCTCATGCTGGCGGACGCGTCGACCAGCACCAGGAGCGTGGGCAAGCCGGTCCGCTCGATGGACAGCGCCAATTCCGTGAGGAAAAAGAGGATCAGTCCCAGGCTGACAAGCCGCAGACCGACAAGCAGCGACCGGCGACCGCGCGATAAACCCGCGGCGTCGCGGCGATACACCGCCACCACAAAGGCCACCATGCCCACCACGACCAGCGCGGTCACCCACGGCGGCCAAGGGAACCGTTGGGTGAGTTCCCAGTCCAACCCTTCGCCCGGTTCCGGGGGACGAATCCCCAGCCAGCGTTCAAGGAGACGGGGAAACATGACGCGAACCGAACGGGGACCGACGGAGCGTGAACTTTCGCCGCACACAGGGCCGGCCGACTTCAAACCCGGCCATGCGGATCGAGCCGAGGCCTCAGATCGAAACGGCGTCCAAAGCCTCCGCACGCGTGTCGTACAACGCCCACAGTGTGTCGAGAGCCGTGATACGGAGCAATTCGCGCGCGCTTTCACCGGCGCCGCAGATCACCAGCTCCCCCCCTTTGCTGCGGGCGTGTTTGTGGCACCGAAGCAACAGCGACAGAAACACCGATCCAAAATGCGGAACATGGGAAAGGTCGAACACCACCATCGGCGCTTCCGCTTTCCGCAGCGGAATCATCACGACTTCGGCGGCTTGTTCGATCAGATCCCAGCGCAACGACTCCACGTCGCGCGACGGCACGATCACCAGCGTGTCGCCATGCCATTCGAATTCGAAGCTGTTTTGAGTCTCGGCCATCGGGTGCTCCTCGGGGGCGGAAGCCGCAGTATACGGGGAGTGCCCGAGAACCGGTATCGAACGATTTTTCGGGGGAGACGGGTTTTCCCCGTCAGCCACGCGTTTCACGGGCTATGTTTTTTCGGGGAGTCCCGTGCGATTTGCCGCCGGAACGTCCCGCCCTTTCCCATTCCACAGGACGACGGGCCGGTCGCCATGGTCGACACCGCCTACTTTTACCTAGCCTTCTACCGGCAATCGTTGTTTCGCGCGTGGGACAATCTCACCCCCATGCAGTACGTGTCACTGCTGATCACGATCGCCGTGGTCGGCTACCTGTCGATGCGCGGTGTGTCGCACAAGTGAACGCCCGACATTGACCCCGCGACCGGTGCGACGCGTGTCATTTCGCGGCCCTCGTCCCCCGCACGACCGCGTCGAGCAGTCCCTCCCAATTGTGAACCGTCGCCTCGGCGTCGATCGTCAGCCCACACTCGACCGCCGCCGCCGTCGTCACCGGACTGATGGCCGCGAATCGCGGTGCCCTTGTCGATTTGGGCAAGTCCAACTCGATCATCAATCGGGCGACCCCCCGCGCGATCGACGGACTGCTCAGGCAGATCCAATCAACCTCACCGCGCGACAGCGCCGCGCACGATTCTTCCGGCCATCTCTCGACATCGAGATTGCGATACACCACCACCTCGTCGACCGTGCCGCCGGCGCTCCTCAAAGCGGCGGGCAGCACGTCGCGACCGCGATTCGCCCGCGCCCACAGGAAACGTTGGCCCGCTGCGTGAGGTGACAGCGCCGCGGCCAATCCCTCGGCTCGAAAGGATTCCGGCACCAGGTCCGTCCGGATCCCGTGCTGGGCCAATTCCCGCGCGGTACCGTCGCCGATCGCCGCCACGCGACAGCCACCCAGCACTCGCGCGTCGCGACCAAGTTGTCCGATCCGAGCGAACAGGGCGGACACCCCGTTCACGCTGGTGAACACCACCCAGTCGTAGCCCGCCCGCGCGTCTCCACCCGCACGACGCGCCAGTTCCCCCAACGCGGCATCGAGAGGTCCCGTGTCGTCGACACCCGTGATGCGAATGGTCGGCAGTGCGACGCTCTCCCCACCCAGCCGCGCCACTCGCGTTTCGACCTCGTCCAACTGGGTTTCGGCGCGCGTGAGGCCGATCCGCAATCCCAACAGCGGCCTCGAAGCCGCCATCCAATGGATGTCCTGCGCCAGAGTCACGCACGACCCGACCACGATCAGCGAAGGCGGATGCAGTCCCGCGTCACGCACGCGATCCGCAATGTCGGAAAGGGTCCCCGCGACTTCGCGTTGATCGGGCCAGGTTCCCCGGCAGATCACGGCAACCGGGGTATTGGCGGGTTTCCCGGCCGACATCAGCGCGGTCGCGATCACCCCGATCCGGTGCAAACCCATGTAGAACACGATTGTTCCGGGAAACGCCGCCAAGGCTGAGAAATCGAGGGCCGACTCCGGCTTGCCGGGGTCCTCGTGACCCGTGATGAAGGCGACCGCCGACGCATGGTCGCGGTGGGTCACCGAGATGCCCGCGTAAGCGGAGGCGGCCACCGCCGCGGTGATTCCGGGCACCACCTCGTAGGGAATCCCCGCCTGTTCCAGCGCCAGGGCTTCTTCGCTGCCGCGCCCGAAGACGAACGGGTCACCCCCCTTCAACCGAGCCACCGTTTTGCCCGCGCGGGCCAGTTCCACCAACTTGCGATTGATCTCCGTCTGGTCGAGGCGTCGTCCTCCGTCCCCGCTCGCGCGGCTGGTCCGCTCGGCGCGGGCGTGCGAATGTCGTAGCAAACGCGGATTGACCAGCCCGTCGTACAGGACAACGTCGGCAGCCGCCAGACATTCCACTCCGCGCAACGTGAACAACCCCGGATCACCTGGACCGGCACCGATGAGGAACACGCGTCCCGGCGGCGGGTTGTCGCCCGTTGGGGCCGGAGCCGGATCGTTGGTCGCGGACTGCACGTGAGTCGCCATTGGAAACGAACTGTGAGGTCGGAACCGACGGGACCGCCCGGTTTCGGCGGACGCGTCGAATCCCGTTTCGGCGGAACCCGAACCCGGAGACTACTGCGCGGGGACGCGTCCGTCACCAACCTCGCGGAATTTCCAGACTCTTACGGCGACGGTCGCGCTCGCTGAAGTTCGGCCAACCGTTCCTTGGTCAGCTTGATCGACATCTCCGCGGCCACATGGGGAGCGAGGGAACCCCCCTCGTATTCCTTGGCCGCCCCACGAACCAGTTCATCCCGCCGTTCTCTCCACCGATCCTGCTGCGAGCGGAACTCCCCGCGCGCGGTGTCGGAAAGCAAACGCTCCCGCTCGTTGAGTTCGATGTACAACAAGGCGTCGTACAGGAAGGCGATATTGGTGATGGTGTAGTTGCGCGGCTGCTGTTGCTCAAGCGACGCCAACACCCCCTCCAGCTGCCGGATCGGTTGCTCGACGTTCGGACGCCAACCGCGAGCGGACTCGACGGGGGGTGTCTCGGCGCTTCCCCCCACGACCAGCCAGGCAAGCCACACGCCCGCCGCGACCACCGTTGTCGTGAACGCACTCCAACCCCGTCTTGTCATGGAACTGCTCCGGTACGAATCCGTTCGACCATCACACTCACGCTGATCACTCTTCCGCTTCTCACGCCGCGTCCGGCCGTGCCGGGCGTCCGTCCCGAATCTCGCCCAAGCGTCGTCGGACGGCCTCGATCGTGGCCACCGTGTCCGGAGAGACGGCTGGTCCAATCACGATCGCGGGGCAATGCGGCGTACCGCGGCGGGAGTCCGTTTTGTGACACGAGACCACAAGAATCGGGTGTCCCGCCCGCGTCACCTTGTGCACCAATTCCCCTTCATCGCCGTTCGCCATTCCGTCCATCGAGACGGCCACAGCTACCATCTCCCCTTGCCGAAACAGGGAGTCGGCCCGTGCGACCGTTCCCGCCTCGTCGGCGTCGCCACGCAACCGGATCCGATGTCGACTGAGCCACAGCCCGTTCCGCCAACCGCTGTCCGACAGCGATTCCGGCACCATCAGGACATGCATCGCGCGGTCCACGACCGACAGCAACCGTCGCGCCGCCGCAGGTGAATCACAATCGCACAGGACCAGTACCGGCCCGTTCGCGGGAATGTGCTCCAACCCCGAGACGTGCGGACGGCAACCGCGCAAACCCCGCACAAACTCCACGAGTCGCAGGTCGAGGTCGGGCTGCAGCAATGTCATCCGAATCGCCGTCCCCAGCACAACGATCGCGGTGAAGGCGAACAGCGCCTGCGGAATGATCCCAGCATGTGCCAATTCGGCCTGACGCTGTCGCAGTGACTCGGGCGAGGCGGCGGCCGCCGCCAGGGTCGTCGCCGGTCCGAACATCCGTTCCAGCACATGCGTGAGCGCGAAAAACATCAGCACCGACGCGATGCCACCAACCACGTTGATGAAATTGCTCGCCGCGACAACATTTCCCTTCAGTTCCTTCGGGGCACGATGCTGCATCAACGTGTACAGCGGCACGATGTACAGGCCCGCGGCGATCCCCACCAAAAACAGCAGTCCGGTCAACGCGGCGGCCGAACGCATGAAGAGCGCGACCACCACGAACAAGAGTACGAGAACGGTCCCTCCCACGGGGACCAAACCCAGTTCGACCCGGTCTCCCGACAAATACCCCGCGCAAACACTCCCCAACCCCACGCCGAACCCCACCAGGGCGATCAACAGTGAAACCTGCAACTCCGGTTCGTTGAGCGCTGCTCGGGCTCGTTCCGCTAACGAACGCGGAGCGCCGTCCGCCGTGTGATCCATTTCGGCGCCTGCGGTGGTCTCCTCACCCAGCATCCGCGCCACCACCGACGCTTCCTTCGCTTGCTCCGCGTCGTACAACAGCGTTTGTCGCACGAACAACGTCAGGAACGCGGCGAACGCAATCCCCGTTAGCGCCAACGTGAGCGGCTTGGATTGTCGCACCAGCTTCAGATTCGCGCTGAGCGGTCGCCACCAGCCCCAGTCGATCCGTTTGCCGGGATTGGCCGGCGGAACCTTGTCCATGAATAACGCCGTCGCCGTGCCGATCACCGAGAACAACAGCAGCAACAGGCCAATGAACCACTCGTGGCCCGGAACGATCGTTCCGGGACGGATCTCCGATTTGAACACCGCGTACAGCAAACCTCCGGCGGCCGTGCCGAAGATTTGCGCCATGAAGCTGGTCCCCTCCAGCAACCCGTTTCCACGCGACAGGATCGACGGATCAAGCAGTTCGGGCATGATGCCGTACTTGGCCGGCACGAAAAACGTGCTGTGTACCCCCATCAAAAACACGGTGGCGGCGGCCAGGCCGGCTGCGGTGGCGGCCAAGCCGGGGGCCGACGGGCTGCCCGATACGATCCAGTGGGGTAACGCGAGCGCAACGAGCGCGAGGGCCATGATGAGCACCTCGACCACTTTCCACAGGAC
Organism: Planctomycetales bacterium; assembly: GCA_044359065.1. GTDB lineage: Bacteria > Planctomycetota > Planctomycetia > Planctomycetales > Planctomycetaceae > JAIXZD01. Next base: position 30,364 of record JBIKMW010000034.1, read on the forward strand.
AATGATCGAGCGCTTGCTGAACCGGTCGGCCAACTCCCCCGCCAATGGGGAAAACAGCAGGAACGGGGTGATGAAACAGGCGGTAACCGCCGCCACCACCCCTTTTTCGTCCACGCCGCGCAAATCCAGGTAGCGAACGAAGATGTCACTGGCGAAAAAGATCGCCACGATGTGCAAGGCCTGGTCGTTGAACGTGGCGGTGAACTGCGCAAGCAGCAACCCGACGAACGTGGAGGACGACAGCGAGCGGATCGGTTTGGCGGCGGTGCCGTCCATTGGGCGGGCCTGATGCGGGAGGGCGGCGGGTGCGAACACGCGCCGGACTCCGCCGGTTTCGCGACCCGCTGGTGCGGAAGCCAACCCCGTTCGCGGTGGAGGCGAGCGAGGGCGGTTTCCGGACCGCGATTTATAGCGGACGACAGTTCGTCCGCGAAGCGCGTATGGCGTTTCGGCCGAGAATTTCCCATGTCCGGTGCCGACCGCAACGGCGTGTCGATCTTGCGAAAATGCCGCGAATCATCGGGCGATCCGCACTTTTGCGGGGCGGATGCCTGTCGCGTCCACGGTGCTTCCCGCCCGTGGGACGACACTGCGGTCCGTTGTCCAGTGAACAATCGGGGCCAGTCAGGAATCGACTTGCGCCGACCCATCGAACGCTTTTCGTCAAAGTTACGGCATGCGGTGCGTCGAAAAAACGTGTGACCGTATGGAGTTGCGATTGACCCGTCGATCCGAACGCGATACAAGCCACGCATCGACGCTCGTTGTAACCAACGGACGCCTGAAAAAATCGAGTTCACTTGACATGGTTTTTGATCGCCGAACTGGACACGGATCGTCCTCGGTTCCCGATTGAACGCCATATCGCTTCCCCGGGGGTTTCCCACCACCGGGGATTTGCAGCGTACTCCGGTTGCGGTCGCGTTCCTCTCGGATGCCGGGAACGACGGTCGACTCAAAGCAGGTGTCCGAGTCTGTCGACATAGGAGCCATGGACATGGCCGCGAAAACCACGAAGGCTGCCCCGAAGACCGCGAAGAAGACGACGACCAAGGCTGAAAAGCCGAAGGCTTCGCCGAAGGCCAAGGCCGGCGCGAAGAAGAAGTGAGCAGCGAATGACATGCGGGCCGGGCCTTGCGGCGTCGGTCGGCAACAAGACGAACAGCATCGAAAAGACGAACAGCAGGCCGGGTTCCTTCGGGATACCGGTCTGTTGTTGTTTTTCCGGGACGATTCCGGTCGTCTGACGGCTTGAGGGTTTCCTCGAAGCGGTTGAGCGTCGAGGAGTTCCCGTCGGCGATCGAGTTATTGCGGACGGTGACACCCGCACGCGAACTCGAGGACATGACTCCGCGGGGCGGTGGTGTACACCACGCTTCCGTCTTGCCGCGCCGCTATTTGTTGGCACCATTCCGCCCCAATCGGACGATGTTTGCCGATCCGGTGGGTAGGCCGGTTTCAGCAAGTTCCACGATGCGTGCGTGGTGCGTGAAGAAAATCACCTGCGTTCGCGCCGAGAACTCGGCCAATACCCGCAAAGCCGCCGTCGCCCTGTCGTCGTCAAACAGCACCAGAATGTCGTCGACGATCAGAGGCAACGGTTCCCGTCCCGCGAGGGAAGGCTCGAGCAAGGCCAAACGCACAGCCAGATAGAGCTGGTCGCAGGTGCCGTCGCTCATACCCTCCACCGGCACCATTTCCCCGGTCCCCGCTCGCACACCTTTCAGGACGGGCGTTCCCTTGTCGTCATAGTCGGGTCGCAGTCCCGAGAACGAATGCAACGTGAGTGCGGCGAACAGATCGGACGCCCGCGACAGCACCGGCCCCTGGGCCGAAGCGCGAAATCGTTCCATCGCCCGACCGAGCACCACTCCCGCCAATTTCAACCGCACGAACTCCTCCGCCCGCGACCGAATCTCGGCGAGCAGTTGCTCCGCTTCGTCCTGGGCATCCGCCGCCGTGCGGCCACCATCCATTCGGGCGAGTTCCGCGCGATGCGTTCCGACCTGTTCAGAGACTTCCGTGTGCCGTCGCGAAAGCTCGCCGAACTCCCGCTCGAGTCTTTCGAGGTCCGCCGCCACCCGGTCCGCGTCCCATTCGCCCGCGCCCGCCAGCCAGTCATCGAGCGTTGCGCCCCCCGTCAGCTCGTTCAATTGGCGGTCGATCTCCCGGAGTTTCGCATCCGCCTCGCGCCGCCGCTTCGAGCGTTCCTCGGCTTCGGGGAGCCGCTCCTCCGGAACGTCCCCCGCAAGGGCGCGCAGCTTGTCGAGTGATTCGCGACACGTCGCGATATCGGCCGCCGCCGCTTGCCCTCGCCCCTGTTCCGTGCGGAGCTGTTTCTCCAATCCGGTGCGTCGCGTGTGGTCCTGGCCAGCCCGGTCGACACGCTCGTGCAGCTCGATGACCGATTGCTCCGCGGGCCGTTCGACCAGGTCAGGCGACACGGCTCGGACGAGGCTCCCGACCTCGTCACGAAACCGCGCCGCGTCCGCGTCGATGCCGTCAATCCGCGCGTCCAAATCGCGGATTTCCTTGAGCAAGCCGAGCAATTCGTCGACCGCTTCGACGACCGCGTTCGCTTCCGTCGGGCGCGCGTCGGCGGTCAGCCCCAGCACCGCGACCGCCTCTGCCCATTCCCCCTTCCAGCGTTCAAGGTCCACCGCGACCCGCTGAGACTTCGTCCCCTCCTCCGCGAGTTGCTTCTCGACATCGTCGCGGCGCGTTTGATCCGCTTCGCGTTTTTGTTGGTCACGCCGCGCCCGATCGCGCACCGCGATGGCCCGGTCCAACGTCGCAGAGAGTGGTTCGCTAGCGGCAGGCCCCTCGGCGCCGAATCCCGCGAGCGCGTCGGCGAGCAGCTCGCGCTGTTCATCGATGCGGCGCGTCACACGGTCCAGGTCCAGCGCCAGTTCCCCCAGCCGCACTGCGTCTGCGGCCAGCGCCTGCTGCCTGGTTCGCCACGCCCGCATCTCGCGGGGGGGTAGCGGTTCGACTCGCGCCTCCCGCCACAAGTCACGCCATCGCGCCAGCAGGTCCGCTTCGACCGCCCGAGCCTGATCACAGCGTGTGCGGTCGTCCTCGATCAACCGGTCTGCCTCGATCAATTCTGCGTTGAGCCGCGCGCGGCGTTCGACCCGTTCCGCCTCGCGGCGCAACCGGTCGGCGAGCGTATCGGCCTGTTCCACGCGCCTGCGGTATCCTCCCGCAAGCTCGGTGGCATCGTCCGGCGCTTTCCCGTCACGCCATGCGGCCAAAACTCCGTCCCAGGCCCGGTCCCGTTCCGCACGGGCTTCCAGCAGTTCCGCCTCGGACGGCACATCTCCTTCGAGACGCAACGCCTGGAGGTCCCGGTCGATCCCGCCCCGTTCCCGGTCCCGCTCGCGGAGTGTCTTCTCCAGTTCTCGAACCGTGCGACCGGCGTCCCCCATCTCGGCCTCAAACCGGTCGACCGTTTCGGCGGACGGAACCGTCATCCGGGCCAGTTCCTCCACGGTGCCGTCGAACAGCGCGAAGCCCGCGAGACCTGCGTCGAGCGCGTGCCGCAACCGGTCGTGCTCGCGTGCGAGGCCGTCCCGTTTGTCGTCGAGATCCCCTTCACGCTGCACTCGCTGAATGGCCCACTCGAGGCCAGCCACATCCCGCGTGGGGGGAATTCGCTTCAAGGCCTCGTCAAGTCGCGCGAGGTCGTCGCGCAATTTGCCGGCGCGGTTCTCCCCTTCACGGCGCTTCTCGATTAATCCCGCGCACTCGACCCCGAGTTCCTGTATCCGCTGCTTGCGGGACTTCGGGAGTTTGAGGGAGTCCGCTTCGTCGAGGCGCGGAGGCCTGCCCAGTTCCCCCAGCAGTTCCTCGGCACGGCGACGACGGTCGTCTCGCTTCAGGACGAGGCCTGGGCGGTCTTGAGCGGCCTTGGCGATTCCCCCCAATCGCGTGTGCAACTCGGCAACGGCATTCCGTTTTTCGAGCAGTTCGACCGGAACGCAGGTTTTGGCCAACTCGGCCTCGATCCGCTCGATCTCCCGCGCCGCCGCCGCCGCATCCGACCGGGCTTTGGCCAGTTTCGTCTCCGCCTCGCGGCGATCTCCCGCGAACGTCTCTGGAAGCAACGCCGCGTCGGCAAGCGTCGCCAGTTCCGCCACCAGCAGGCGACGGCGGGTGGCGAGAGGGATCGACCGGCGGATACGGTCCAATCGCGCCGATTCGGCCCGCAACAGCGAGAGTTCGTCGAGAAGTTTTGCTTGTGTCGCGGTCTCCTCCCGCAAATGGCGATCGACTTCCGTCCACTTCGACGTGGAGAGGCTCGCCTCCTTGATCGACTTTCGCACTTCGGAGAAACGGGCGAGCAACTGATTGATCTGCGGCTTCGATCCGGTTCGCAGAAACAACTCCGACGAACGTTCGTCGAGACGCGTTTGCACTGCCCGGACATCCGCTAACCCGGCACCGGCGGCGAACAGGATATCGGCGATCTCCCCCTGCCCCTTCGCGATCGCCTCCCCGCCGCGCCGCAGTTCGGCGTGGTCGATGCCGAACCGTCGCGAGAACGTCGCCTCGTCGACACCCCCCAGCCATGTCGCGAGCCGCGCTTCGTCGATCGGCTCGGCATCCGCCGCGTCGCGCAACGTCTTCGAGTTCCCCTTGCGGCGGACGAATTCCAACCGCGATCCGTCCGTCGCTTCGAGCAGTCCTCCCACCCGCAGTTTGGGATTGTCGTGCACGAACGTGTCCGATGTTCGGGCGGGAAAACCAAACAGCGCGTGCCTTACCGCGCGGAGCGCCGAGCTTTTGCCCGCCTCGTTCGGACCATAAACGATGTGCAGGCCACGATGCTGTCGGACCGATGCCGACTCTCCATTCGTAGGCTCCAGCCCCGCGAAATCGAGTGTTTGACCGGTGAACGGCCCCACGGCCAACAGGTCCAGTCGCAGGAACCTCATGACGCGGCTCCTTCCCCGAGCGCCGCCATCAGCAGCGGTTCGGCTTCGCGGAGCCATTCGCGCAACCGCCCGCGCAGGCGGTCCGGGTCGTCGAATCCCAACCCCTCCGGCCCCTTCGACAATTCTTCGGGGAGCTTCCCGCGCAAGTCGGCCAACGCGTCCCCCAACGCCAACAGTTCACCGTCATCCGCGGCCAACTCCTCCAGACACTCCCGCAACGCGGCGACCGGTCCCGACAGGTCCGCGGTACGTGGGGCGTCGAGCGGTTGGGTGAGCAATTTGACCTTCTCGACCCACACGCGCCCCCCCGCGACACCAAGGGCCGCACTCCGTAGTTCGTTGGTCCACCGACCTTGATCGGCCACAAGCTTCGCGTGCGCTGCGGTGCGTCCCGACACTTCGACCCGCACCGCCAGCGGCATCCCGCCATGTTTGCGGTCGAGCGCTTCCAACCCGGCCGCGAAGGCGACCGGCAAGTCATCGGGCTGCTTCAGTTTCGAGCCGTCGACCCGGCACAATTCCCACCGCGCGACATCAAGCGGGACGAACTCGATCGTGGGGCGCCCCCCGTCTTCAAGCTCGACGACGCAGCAACCCTTCGCGTCCCGCTCACGGATGTGACGCCCCTGAATGTTGCCCGCAAATACGACCGGCGGATCCTCGCACACGGTCTCCCGCAGGTGGATGTGCCCCAGAGCCCAATAGTCGTACCCCTTGCTTCGCAGGTCGTCGAGGTCGCACGGCGCGTACGTCGCGTGCTCCTCTCGGCCACCGGTCAGCGAGGTGTGTAACAGCCCGATGTTGAACATCCCGGCTTTCTTCCCGGGATAATCGCGCGCGAGGTTGCCGGTCTCTGCCTGCTCGCCGAACGAACGCCCGTGGATCGCCACCCCCAATTCCCGCAAGACCGGCAATGCCGCCGTGGCTGCGCGGCCATGCGAGAGCAGTTCGACATTGTCCGGCAACCGTAGCGACTTCGTCATCTTGTTGGCCGCGTCGTGATTGCCGCTGATCATCACGACCGGGATGCCCGCTTCTCGCAGCCGGTGCATCCGACCGACGAAAAACAGACCCGTGTTGTGGTCCTTCCAGTCCCCGTCGTACAGGTCCCCCGCGATCACCACGAAGTTGACCGCGCGATCGATCGCCAGCGCAACGAGGTTCTCGAGCGCCGCCCGCGTCGCCCCCCGCATCTCGTCAACCGGCGCCCCCTCGTACCGCTCCAGCCCCTTGAGCGGACTGTCGAGATGGATATCCGCCGCGTGAATGAACCGCACCATTCGAGCTCCGATCCCCAAGGCCTTGCGTTGCTCACGTTGGGTGGCGGACAACGATTCTCCCGTACGACGGACTTCCAGTCCGTCGCTTCTCAGCCATTCGTACAACGGACGGGAAATCCGTCGCACAGGATAGAGGCCGAATCCGCACTCCGTCTCGAAATTCAACAGCCCCGAGAAGTCGTAGGGTATGCGAAACGCTCACCAGGATCGAAACCGAGGCTGCGAGGAAATTCCAAACGGCGAAAACGAAAAAACCGGACGCGTTCCGAGGAACGCGTCCGGTGCCTGTTGATCAGATTGCTTGGTCGGACAACCCGAAAGGCAGCCCGTCCCGAGGGCGATCAATCCGCGTAGAACTTGGTGATCTCGTCCGCCACCAGCGGTTCGGAGACCGAGGCGCTGGTCAACCGGGCACGGAACTTGAGGTTGCCGGGCACTTGGCTGCTCACCTTGATCTTGAACGTTTGCGAATCACCGGCGGCCAGTTCGGCCAGCGGTTGGAAGGTGAGCACACCGTCCTTGACCGCCGAGGCGGTCGGAGCTTCGCAACCGACGAGGTTGATCCCCCGCGGCAGTTCACAGGCGAGCAACACGTTCTGGGCGGCCTTCGAGCCATCGTTGCGAACGGAGACTTCGTACACCGTTTCGGCCTTCACTTCGACAGGGTCGTCGGCATCCTTGATCGACACAACCAGCGAGGCGCTGCCGTCGACCTTGGTTTCGGTTCCCGCTTCGGCGAGGGCACCGTTGTCGCCAGCCGCTTGCACCTGGTGCTTGTGGGCACCGATTTCCTTCGCTTGCAGTTCGCATTGGACCTGGATCGACTCACCCGCTTCGACGCGACCGACGAACCAACTGATCGTGCGGTTCGCGGGGTTGTAGGTCCCACCCTTGTCGGCCTTCACGTACTCGAACCCGGCGGGAACGATGTGCAGCACCCGCACGTTGTTCGTCGCGGCGGCTCCCTTGTTGGCGGCGGTCACGACGAACGTCGCGTTGCGGTTGACATATCGCAGGCTCGGGCCTTCGACGCTCACGTTGAGCTTGGGAGCGGTGACGCGAATCGCCGCTTCCGCTTCGCTCACCAGGTTGCCTTCGGCTCGGGCTTCCACCAACAGCAACTGGTCCCCGCCGCCGATGGCCGCGAGGGACAGCTTCACTTCCCGCGTTTCGCCGGCATTGAGTGCTCCGATCGCCAGTTGCACCTTCTTGCCAGCCGCACCGGTTTCCAGTCCGTCCGGAATCGTCGCGAAGATCGTCACTTCACGAGCCACACCCGAACCGGGGTTGGTGACCACCAGCGTTTGCGTCGCCGCTTCGCCGATCTCGACCGCCGACGGGCCCTTCACCGCGATCTTGAGCTGCGGTTCCTCGACCTTCAGCACGGTCGCCGCGACCCCCGTGAATCGCACGGTGGCCGAGGTCGCCAGTTCGCCGCGCTTCGACGGAATCATCGTGATGGCGATGGCCTTCTCTTCCCCGGCTCCCAGTTTCTGGAAGTTCCAGGTCAGTTGCTCACCGGTGTTCGACGGCAACGGTTCGGACGTCTTCAGACGAACCGACCGCGGGAAGAACGCTTCCACGACGACATCGCGGGCCGGAACCTTGCTCGAATTCTTGACGATCAACTGGCACACGCACTCTTGGCCGACATTCACTTCGCCGCGGGCTTCCCAGCGGAGGGTGATGTTCGGGCTTTGACCCGTCGTTTCGGCGGGGTCGAACTCCGCGTCAGCGGTCGACACCGCGGTCGATACCGCGGCCGGCGCAGCCGCCGCGCTGGTCAGGTTGACTTCGTCCTTCGTCGCGGCGTTGTCGAGAACCGGCGCTTCCACCGCCTTGATCTCGGCCTTGCGGGCCAAGCTCTTCGTGGGGGTGTCGGCGACGGGTTGTTCCACATCGGCAGCCGGAGCTTCGGCAGCCACCGTCTTCACCGGTTGGCGAACCGGAGCCGGTTCCTTGGCCACGGCGGCCACCGGAGCGACAGGCTTTTTGGCGGGGGTTGTCGCGGGGAGCGGTTTGGCAACCGGCTTGGCGACGGCCGCCGCGCGGGCGGGCGCCTTCCGCACCGGAATGTCGGCTTCGTCGGTTTCGGCCGCCGGATCAACCGGTTCGGCGGGAATCGGACGATTCGCGCGACGTTGCGCTTCGGTCAACTCGATCTCGCGGGCCGACTTGGTCGGAGCCTTGTCGTGCTTGGCTTGCACGACACCGCCCGTGTCGGTCGCGTCGTCGACCGCCAGATCTTCCGGGCCGCTCAGGGGTTTACGCGAGGCCGTCGGCTTGGCCGGAGCCTTCCGCGAGACCTGCTCGATTTCGGGTTCGCCCAGATCGGCTTCCATGGCCGGCGCGGGCTTCGCCGAGCGGGTCGGCGTCGGAGCCGGGGTTTGCGTCTTCGCCAGCGATCGCTTCGGAGCGGCCGCTTCGGGAGCGGACTCGTCGAAGAGCTGGTCGTAGTAGTTCTTGGTCGGACGGGCACCGGTCGCCGCGCCGCGGGACCGCGTGTAGCGTTCCTGAGTCGCGTCGGCTTCCTCGGTCGCCGGAGGGGCGGACCGCGTCGACTTGGTGGTGCGACGTGCCGTGCCCGAAGGCGCGGCGGTGTCACCACCCTTTTGCGACTTCGAGAAGTAGTACATGCCCCCCTTCTTGGGCGGGGCTGATTCCGCCACGGGGACAATGTTGCCGTCCAGGTTCTCGGCCAGAAGGTCACCGGCGGCACCGGAGGCCAACGTCAGGCCACCCAAAACGAGCGGAGTCGAGACCAGCCACCAGGCTTTCCGCATTTTGTTCTCCTCGTCGAACTGTGTATCCGCAGGCCCGTCCCGGTCGGGAAGGTGTCCGAAGAGGTCGCGCGGGTCTCCGAACGGGACCCCAGGAATCACGACCCTCTTTGTGCCGGAGCAGGCGGACTGCGACCGCGCACGGTGCTTGTCAGTTCGTATCGGCTGTTGCGCATCCCCCGATTGAGACGATTTGGCAAGATTTTCCGATGGTGAGGGTTATTGCTTCACCCCGACGTAAAGACGGGGGCAATGGCAACTCTGGGCAATTCGCTTCCGGGACTCGCCGGGAAATGCCATCGCGTGCGATTGCCCAACACGCACCGGCTGGGCTGCCAGCCACGCAGCCCAGAATTGCGAAAAGACCAGACGCGAAAGCGACAGGCTTGGCAAACCTCACTGGCGACGGATGAGTTTGGATTTGTGTGCCATCCAACGCCGTTCACAATTCACCAAAAACATGGGAATACGTGGGAAAACGTGGAAAAACGTGGGTGGCCCGGCCATCTCGTGGCCGGGTCGCAAAGCGACAAGAAGCCACACCTTCCGCATTCAATCCAGGAAAAAACGCACAAAGACTCGCACCCCTCACTCCAACGGGCGGCCACGGTAAAAATCGTGACCGGCGCTGCACGGCACCCGAGAATCCTCAAGACCCCGCCAAGGGGCGAGCGATTCCCTCCGCCCACGATCGTGGCCACCCTCAAAGACAACCAGATGCGAAAAACAACGAGGGGGACGCCAACAGGCGTCCCCCTCGTCCTCGGTCGAATCTGGAAAACGGAATCGGGAACTCCACCCCTCCGAGCGGAAAACGCAAGTTCTCCGCCGCAAAAGACCCCGCCCCCTCTGGCTCCGTCAGTTGGCCTGATTCTTCGCCAACGCCGCCAAGGCGGCCACCCGCGGGTGCATCAACGGACTCAATCCCCGCGCCGTGAACACACGCTCGATCAGTTCCTCCAGCAGTTCCGGGTTCTCTTTCAGGAACGCCCGCGCCTTTTCACGCCCCTGCCCCAGCTTCACTTCGCCGAAGCTCAGCCACGTCCCGGACCGATCCAGAACCTTCTCTTCGATGGCGAGGTCGATCACGTCCCCCTCCAGGCTGATCCCCTCTTGCAACAGCATGTCGAATTCCGCCTCCCGGAACGGCGGCGCGACCTTGTTCTTCACCACCTTGACCCGCATGCGGATTCCGGTGATCGTCTCTCCGTCCTTCAGCGTCGTAATCTTTCGCACGTCCATGCGGCATGAAGAGTAGAACTTCAGCGCGCGGCCACCGGGCGTCGTCTCCGGACTGCCAAACATCACGCCGATCTTCTCGCGAATCTGGTTGATGAAGATCACGCACGTCTTCGACTTCGCGATCGCCCCCGTCAGCTTTCGCATCGCCTGCGACATCATCCGCGCCTGCAAGCCGACGTGCGTGTCCCCGATTTCCCCATCCAGTTCCGACTTCGGCACCAACGCCGCCACCGAGTCGATCACGATCACATCGACCGCGTTCGATTTGATCAGCATCTCGGCGATCTGCAACGCCTCTTCACCGTAGGACGGCTGACTAACCAGCAAGTCCTCGAGATTCACCCCCAGCCGCTTCGCCCAGGAGGGATCCAGCGCGTGTTCCGCGTCGACGAACGCCGCAATACCCCCCAGTTTTTGTGCGTTGGCGATGATGTGCAGCGCCAGCGTCGTCTTCCCGCTCGATTCCGGACCGAACAACTCGATGATCCGCCCGCGCGGCACCCCCTGCCCCCCCAAGCCCAGGTCCAGCGACAGCGATCCCGTCGGGATCCCCGAAATCGTCTGTGTGGCCCCCTCGGCCAGCTTCATGATCGAGCCTTTGCCAAAGGTCTTCTCGATCTGCCCGAGCGCGTTGTCGAGCATCTTTCGGTCTTCCGAGTCGACAACCGGCTTCTCGGACTTCTCGGTGGACTTGGCGGCTTTGGCGGCCATGGCAACGGCTCCGGACAGGGGACAAACAGACGGAACGATGAGGGGCTGGTGGCGATTTCGAGGGCTCTTGGCAACCCTCGCGGACAGCGTCTCCAATTCCGCGAACAGTGAACACACGGATAGTGTACGCGTGTTATCGGTTTCGTCCAGCCGGATTCCTCATTTTTTTTCGTCTTGTTCCAACAGCAAACACAGATACGACTTGCGCTCCGACTCCCGCAGCCCCAGCCGCTCCGCCATCGCCACGATGCGTTCCCGGGCGTTCGGAAACTCGTTCATTGTCGCGACCAACGTCTCCAGTTCGCAGTAGCAGCCCAAGCCCGGCACGCTGTCCAGCGCGATCACGATCGACGCTCCCGATTCGGTCCACTGCCACATTTCTCGTGTTTTTCGCACTTCTCTGACGGGGACGAATCCCAACCGCTCGGCCACCTGCGTGAAAGCCCGCGCGGCGTCCGCGTCTGCGAGGGACAGTTCCAGCTCCTCGCGAGATTTCGTCGTTGCGTCCAGGCGCGGCCCCTTGTACGTCAGCCACGCCCGGTCGTCGACAACTCGGCAGCGGAACGCCTCGTCGGTCGCCGCAAAATCCCTCACCGGGTGGCGAAAGTACGTGTCCACGTGGTTCTCAGTGGCCAGCCGCTCCACCGTCAACTCAGCCAGTCGCGACCGAAATGCGGCGACATCGTCGACTCGGAACTTCATTTCCACTTCGAGCATGGAGTCACTCCGCGACAACGATAAAAGTCGATCCGAATACCCGATCGCGCAGGCTCCAAATCCTCCCGAGTCTTTCGAGCTTCGGCGCCGACGGATTGTGACCGATGCGGCGTGACATTGTCGAAGCGAATCCCCCGGTTTCGCGTCCACTCGTCACTTTGCCGCGTGCGACCTTTTTGCGGCAACGCCCCGTTGTCTCGCCGCTCCGGTCCACGGACAATGCAGTTTGAACAACGCCCACCTCTCCGCCCCCCTGCGGTCTTCTTTCGGTACCCACCATGCACATCGCCCCCTCCCCACTCACCCGTCGCGAATGGCTCGGTCGCTCGGGCATGGGCATGGCTGGTCTCGGCCTCGGCGGCCTCCTCGTCGACCAACTCGCGCCGCAGACCGTCCTCGCCGCCGATACCGCGGGCGGCTATGTCAACCCGATGACCCCCAAAGGGCCGCACTTCACCCCTCGCGCCAAGCACGTTATCCACATCTTCCTGAACGGCGGCCCCTCGCAGGTCGACACGTTCGACCCCAAGCCCGCCCTCGCGAAGTACGCCGGCAAGGAACTCCCCACCGAGAACCTCCGCACCGAGCGCAAAACCGGTGCCGCCTTCCCCTCACCGTACACCTTCAAAAAGTACGGCGAGAGCGGCCTCGAAGTCAGCGAGATCTTCTCGCACGTGGGCGAGGTCGCCGACGAACTGTGCGTCATCCGCAGCATGCACGCCAACGTCCCCAATCACGAGCCGTCGCTCATGCTCATGAACTGCGGCGACTCCACGCTCCCCCGCCCCTGCATGGGGGCCTGGGTCACCTACGGCCTCGGCACCGAGAACCAGAACCTCCCCGGCTTCGTCGCCATGTGCCCCAACGGCTACCCCATCAAGGATGCCGAGAACTGGCAATCGGCCTTTCTCCCCGGTGCCTATCAGGGAACCTACATCGACTCGCGCCACACCGAGATCGACAAGCTCATCGCCAACATCCGCAACTCCCGCGTCACGAGCAAACAGCAGCGGGAACAGCTCGATCTGCTGCAAGCCCTCAACCGCAAACATGCCGAAGCTCGACAGAACGACGCCCCGCTCGACGCCCGCATCCACTCGTTCGAGCTCGCCTACCGCATGCAGATGGAAGCCACCGACGCCTTCGACATCCAGCAGGAACCGAAGCACATCCTCGACATGTACGGCCAGGGGACACACGCCCGCCAACTGCTCATCGCCCGCCGTCTCGTCGAACGGGGCGTCCGCTTCATCCAGTTGTGGCACGGCCAGGGCCAACCCTGGGACAATCACGACGACATCGCCGTGAACCACCGCAACCTCGCCAAAGACCTCGACCAGCCGCTCGCCGCCCTCATCAAGGACCTGCGTGCGCGGGGCCTGCTCGACGACACCCTCATCGTCTGGGGTGGCGAATTCGGCCGCACCCCCACCGTCGAGCTACCCCAACCCGGAGCCAACGCCGGCAAAATCAACGGCCGCGACCACAACCACCACGGCTTCACGATGTGGCTCGCCGGCGGCGGCTGTAAACGAGGCACCGTCTACGGCGCCACCGACGAATTCGGCTTCCAGGCCGTGGAAAACAAAGTCCACGTCCACGACCTCCACGCCACCATCCTGCACCTGCTCGGCTTCGACCACACCCGCCACACCTACCGCTTCGCCGGCAGAGACTTTCGACTGACAGACGTGCATGGCAACGTGGTGCCGGGATTAATTGCCTAAACGCCGCGATCCCTCCGGCAACCCGAAGCGTAAGCGAGGGCGAGCGTCAAAAAAACTCACGAAAAACAGCCCGTAGTGGCGGTGCGGCCGGGGTCGAGCAAATCGAGCCCTCGGAAGCTCACCCGCGAGGATGCGTGAATAACTTCACCCAAGAATGCGAGATCGCGTCCGCCTCGTTCCGGGTACTCCCATTCGTCGTCGCCCACCGCCCGCGCGACTGACGGACATAAATAAGTGTGGTGCGCTCACTGGCGGGCTGAAGGACGGCGGAGCTAAACGGAGCGAAACAACAGCTCAGAATCGAGAACATTTTTGTCACCTTGTTTGGCCACTTTCAAAAGACATGTGACACCTTCTCGTGGGAAACTGCGGGTTGCGGCGACATTTAGTTGTCGACGAGGCCGCTCCTTTTGGCGTTACCCCGACTCCTTGTTCTCTGCATTTCGGAGCGAATGCTGGCAATCGCGGCCAATAGCTCGTCTCGCGCACCATCCGGAACTCGCTTTACCCCTTCCCCGAGGATTTGCAAGGCCGCTTCGTACTGGCTAATTGAGCGAAGTGTATCCGAAACACTCAGATACCTGCTCGTGCTGCCGTCGAACTGAAGTGACATCCGAAAATCGTTCAGGGCTTCGCTCACGCGACCGGACAACGCCTTCGCTTGTCCGCGAAGAACGTAAGCTTCTGGTTCACCCGAATCCAACTCGATGGCAAGCGTTGCTTCGCTCAGGGCTCTCGCTAAATCACCCTCGAAAAGCGCCCTCTCGGCAGCTACAACTTTTGACGCAATCAGCGAACGGTGTCCCTCGGACAGTTGCTTTGACAGATCGCTGTAGGAGCCCCAAAGAAGAATGCCTTTGGCGCCGTCTACAAACACATCCGTGAACCAACTGGCGGAGTGGATTGAAGATGGTCTTCCCAGATACTGCCGTCCGAGTGCAAACCCTTTCAACGGAAGCGGTACATGTTTTGTTAGCTGCGGGTGGTTTGCACTCAATACAACCACGGCGATGCCGGTCGCCACAAAAAACAGAAAGTATCCCGCGATCATGGCGTATCGGGATTTGAAGGGATTGACCTGGAAACATCGTATCTCGGAACCTCTCAACTTACGACTCCATCCGCCCACCGCCGAATCAATGGACTGAGTCTTTATTCCGAAAACCATTTGATCGCTGGACAATGGTCGATGCCAGCGAATTTCGTAGCTGAAGAGAGCGTTTCGGAATTCAAGTACGCCAACGTCTGGCGGCAAGTCCCCAACAGGGGCCTTGACGCACAATCCAAATGTCGAATAGTCAATTGCTTCGAATAAACGAACGCCCTTTCCGCACGCAATCCTCACCGGGTCGTGACAAAAGGACATGTCGAACCGCGTGAATGACCTCAGTTCCTTCCCACGCATAACATTTGCCCTCACAGAATGCGCAACACCTTTCCTGGACACCACATCCCTGTCCGGGTGACGCTGCGACGAATAGGGTCCACCGACAGTGATGATCCATTTGTTACTAAACACTTTAGTATAGAAGCGGTGTCGCACAGAAACGACATCCTCTTCGTGAGCCGGGCAACACACTAAGCCTCCTGAGTGGACCATACTACCTCGGTGATCCTCACATTCGATGTGGTGAGAAGGCACAACGACGCAGGCACGGAGGCGAGAGACGGCTCGATCTCAACCACAGGATTTAGAGGCGCCCGAGCTCGGCTGATCTTCACCACCCCGTGCAAGCCATTCGAGAGTTTGACCTTTGTTCCAACCGGCAGCGCGGAGACTACGGAAACAAGGATTTCCACCTTCCTCGAATCTACCTTATGGTAATTAGCCATTTGGAAAAGTTGTCGGACTGCGTGGGTTGGTAGAATTGCGGGCCTGTGCGGCCGGTCCGAAATCATCGCCACAAAACATTCCGCCACCATCGCAATCAACGCGCCATCACTGATTCCCGCACGCGTTTTGCCGCGCGGGTAACCCGAACCGTCGCAGCGCTCGTGCACTTGGTATGCGAGAAACCGCGCTGTCGGAGACATCTTGTGTTCCTTCGCAAGGATGTCGTAGGTCTTTGATGGATGTTTTTCAATCTCCAACATTTCGATGCGTGAAAGTCCTCGATCAAGTTGCTTCAGCCGACGAGCTTCATCGGAAAGTCCGATATCCATCAGGAGACACCCAAGTCCAATCTGAGTTATCTCATCGTCAGGTTTGTCTTCTGCGAGCGCCATGGCCATGGCCACTCTTCCGACTCGAAGGCCGTGCAGCCAATCCCGGTCGGCGGGCCGAGTTAGCGGAAGTCCGAGAGAAACGAAAAGGTCGCAACTCGCCTTGAGGCTCTTCAGCTCGGCTTCAACGATCTCCTGTGAAGCTTCGATGCTGGGCCGACCGGACGCGGCGGACAAAAGGTCTCGGGTTCGCTCGTTGACCAAATCAATGACCCGGGACCGTGAGTCGAACTCATTTCGCGGAATGTCGTGCGCCGGGTGGAATGCCGCAGAAACAACTTCGGCTCGACAACTTTCCGAGTTTGTGATGGCTCGAACGGATTCTTGCGAATGTTTCGGATTCCGGATCAATTTCGCGAAATGACTGCTCACGTAGATCTGTTGGATTCCCCGTGCCTTGAGTCGCGCCAATGCTTCCGGCGTCAATTGCATCCCTCTGTTGAGAAGCAGCATGGACTTCACGTCAGTGCCATTGTGGATCGCGACTGGCAGGGTGACTCCCACGCGCAACTCGTCCAGGCTGAGTGCCGTTCGTTCCGAGGCCAAAGCAACCATTAGCTACTCCTTTAATAGCAACTGCTTACGACTGCGTCCCATCGAGACCGCAGCAAATGACGAGTGGTATGGTTAAAGCGGCGCGAGGTCCAAAGGCCTTGGCGCCGGAAAGGCGGTTGAAGAGGACCTCGAGGGAGTAGACGCGTCACCACAACTGGGAGAGAAGTCCGTAGAGCGAAAGTAAAAGCCTTGGACCTGCGTGAAATTGAACAGCTTGGCCAGCCTGATGTCGTCGTCGGACTCGACGCGACTCACGATCACATCGAGGGGGAATGTCGATCTGATGGATTCCAGGGCGCGTAACAGGCGATACGCGGATGCATCCCGCAAAGATGCTCGCCGGAGGATGTCCGCCCGTACTTTGATATGGCGGAACGGAAGCGAAGTGAGGCGAGTGAGTGGCAACTCCATTACGCAATCATCGAGCCCCACGCCGAAGCCATGCTCGACCAATTCCTCAAGGAATGGGAAGCATGTCGACCAGCCGGCTATCAGACGATCCTCGGCTATCTCGGCGATGACCTGTTCGTGGACAATCCCGTGGCATTTGCAGATCGTTCGAAGCTCGCTAAGGAACCCGCGCCTCATCACGGTGGTGGGGAAGACATTGATTGCGATGGTGGGAGCACTCAAGGTGAGCGTTTTAAGCTCTCCCGCTGCTTGGCAGGCCTGGTGCCAGACCGAAACTTCCATTTTGTCGAGCATTCCGGTCTGCGCTGCAGCCGTTAACACATCGCAGGCGGAATGCAAGTGACCGTTCGAGTCGTGAAATCGCATAAGTGCTTCATAGGACTGAATCCGAGAGCAGTCGATGTCGAAAACGGGTTGCATAACAACACGGATTCGCCCGCTCTCAAGCGAAGAATGCGAGAAGTGTTTATGCACGGCCACACACTCGATTCCATGCTCTGTGCCGATGGACTTTCGTTTTGCGTTGTACATCGCGTCGTCGGCAATATCGATTGCTGTATGGAAGGTCGTTTCTCCTCCCCAGCGGGCACTGCCAAAACTTGCCGACAACGAAACATCCCGTCCGTTCAGTTGGATAGGAATCTCTGCGATTGCCTTAACGCGGTTGAGAAATGCTTGTACGGCCTGGGGTTTGGCCGCGCCTGGCAGAATGATCAGGAATTCGTCCCCGCCCCATCGAATGATCAAGTCCTTGCCTCGCAACGTTTTTCGGAATCTGTTGGCCATTTCAACAAGTACCTGATCCCCGCTTGCGTGCCCGAATGTGTCATTGACACCCTTGAAGCCGTTCAGGTCAATGAATGCCACAACTCCGCTGGAATCTGGTCCGCAGAGGTGCCGTCGAACCTGCTCCGACTCCAACACGCTGCGGTTTGGCAGTCCGGTGAGAGAGTCTTTCGAGATTTCGCCATGCAATGCGGAGTGATTTCGCCGCATGCGGCTACAAGCCAGCCGCATGCGATTCCGTATCTCGAAATCAGAAGCATCGTCAAAAATGACATCATCCACGCCCGCTTCACACCACCTGTCCAGGTCGGAGTTGTGGGCGAGCCAAGCGACAACCGGGGGCTTTGTGTTGCCTTGCTTGGCCTGACACACCGTCAATTCGTCGGCAGCCACAGTCGTGCCGTCTATCAGGACTGGGATATGGTGCGCCAATGAGCGATCCCACCATTCCTCGTTAGCTCCGGGATGAATCAACTCGATGTCGTCAATCCCCAGGAAGTCGGGAAGTGTGCCCCTTGAGACCCAGATAAACCGGGAACTGTTGTTCGGGAATTGGGTCTCGGCGAATGACATGGGAAGCGCCTCGGAAACCACTTTGGCCAGCAACTGAGTGAAGTCAAGAGGAGGCCCGGGAGATGCTCAAATCGGCCCAGGCACAAGCCTTGATGTAGGCCCTCTGGATCTGCGGATTCCATCGATCGCTCTGCGGCTCGTCGATTTGTTGATAATCGCGCGCTGTCCGCAAATACGAAGCGTATGGTCCGTCGTTGTCAAGCAATAGCGAACGCAGGCTTTGAGAAAGCGGCAACATATCGAGAATTTCGGAGAGAGTCAGATTGAGAGAGTGTTGCATCTCGGATAGCAATCCTCCAAGAAACGCTTCCGCCGGGTCGCCGATGTCGTTGATGCACAGCTCTTGCACAAATCTCGCAGTGGTGAGGATCGATGCGAAGGCGGTTGGCGAATACTCCGCAGTCGCTCGAGACATCACTTCAATGGCGAATCTTCGCAGCCCCTCCGTACCCACACGAACGATTGCGGCTTGTGTCGATTGGATCGGCGATCTCGCACCCTGCGACGAGGAACTCACAAAACGAAGCAGCTTGTGACACAGCACTGGGTCAGTCTGAATACATTCCACCATTTCCCTCTGCGAGGCGCTCGCCGCCAGTAGCGAGAGCAGTCTCAGGCATATTGCCGAGGACGAGTTCAGTCGGCGTCGAACCGTGACTTGAGGATGATCGAGGAAGTACCCCTGATAGTATGTAATCCCGAGGGCCCGGACCTTCGCCAGCTGCTGTTCGGACTCAATCTTCTCTGCGATCACGATGATCGGCAGCGAGCGGAGGTATGCGACGCATTCCCTCAAGGTGTCGTCGTCAAATGCGGGGAGGTCGATTTTGACGTGAGTCGCCAATGGCAAGAGTGAATGGCGAGCGTCGTCCGGTACCCAATCATCGAGCGAAATCATGAAGCCATCGGTTTTTGCCTTTGAAATTGCATCTAGAATATCGAAAGTCGCCTCAACGGTCTCAAGAATCTCAAGCCCGCATTTGTCCGGCGAAAGATGCGATGTGAGCTCGCCGAGCAAACAGTCCGTATCGCAGTTGATGAAGACTGGATGACACGTGCTCAGATCTCCGATGGCTCCGTCAAGGAACGCCGTATGATAAACGGCTTGCGTCTTGCTTTTTCCGCTAACGGCCGCATTCTCGCCGCGGAAGAGAAGTTCATAAGCGAACGGGCGAAGCTGCTCGTCGACGATCGCTTGCCGCGCGATGTGGACGGTTTGCGATTGAGCATCCAAGAGAGCGCCCGACGGAGTAGGCAGTGTATCTCTGTTCATTGCTGGTATGTCAGGGTGAGATTTGATGCGTGATCGCGACGGAGCGGCATCTCTGCGATGTCGGTGTCGCGTCATCGAGAAGAGCAAGTGGTCAGGCAGGTGCCATTTTCTGCCGCTTTTCGATGTTTGGGCAGTCCATTGTCGCACGCCCCGTACCGGTTTGTTTCTAAGCCGTTCCCCAAGGGTAGGTCAAAAACGTGGGGAGGTATTAAAATTTGTAAAAATGGGGTTTTTTCCTCCCGCTTCTTGGCGTCTCGCCGCGACGTTCCTTTGAGAGTGTAGATTGCACAACAAGAAGTGGGCATGGCGCCTGTTCCGTGGCGGGGTCTGGACGGACCAGCGGGTGCCTTGTCTTTGGCGGCAAGCATGCCTCCACGCGCCGGTTGCCACGGCTGCCTCTTCCCGCAGAACGATTCCGGAACCCGCGTGCGTCTGACGGTGAGTCGATCCCCGATCATCAGCCATCCCGCACGCCGCTCACGCAGGCCCCATAGTCCCTCCTCGTTGCGCCGTTCGCAGCGCAGCCGCGCGCGACACCCCTCCCCCCGTGCGCCGTGAATATACGACTGCGTCGCGCGCCATTCCAAAACGCGTTTTCACCCCCGCGCGAAAAAATCGCGCTCGAATTTCCCACGTTTCGATTTTTCAAAACGTGGGTTCTGCGCATCGCGCGCGCAAGAAACACCCCCGGAAACACACCCTCGATTCCGGCGCAGCGCTCGACACAAAACGCGGCATTTCACGGGTCATCGCCGCGCGCACACCGCGCGATACCGATTTCCGCCCCCCCCAAAAACGGGGTCGAAAACGGAAACCGCCCCCACACGCAACGCGATTGCAATCAGCGCGCAACAAACCACCGTAGGTTGAACGCGTCAACTCGGTAGCGCGCTTCCCGCGACACGTCCCCCTCTGGGGTTCCCCATGCCCAATGTCTCGAGATTCGCCCCACTCACTTCCGGACCGACTCGTCGGTCGCCACCTCGGCGGGCAACGTTGAGAGCCCCTCCGTTCCCGCCCCCAACAGGCAATTCGCCACGCGGCTGCCAGCCCCGGTCCCGCGCCACACAATCGCCCGTCGCATCAGTTTGGCGTCCCGCGAATCCAGCACCGAACAACCCGTGACCAGCGAGTCGACGCAGTCCTCGAACAGGATGCCGGTCGGCGCGCCGTCGATCACCTGCGTCCCCGACAGATTCAGCCGCTGGCAGCGGACGAATTCGAGCAACGCTTCGCGCTCCAGAGACCCGCCCGCCCCTTTCCACGTGTGCTTGCCCGCGCGGCTGTCCTGGATGAGCAGACCGCTCACCACACAATCCGTCGAGTCGACGAAGCGCACGCCGGTACACAATTCCTCGGGTTCGTAATCGGGATTGTGATCGAAGACGTTGGCCCCCAAAACGATATTGCGGCAATGCTCGACGAGCACGTTTCGTTGATGACCCGAATAAATCGCGTTCCCCGACAACACGACGCCGCGGACGCTCGTCAGGTGGACGTTGTAGTCCTGGCTGCCGATCAGGTTTCCGGAGATCGTCCACAGCCCCCCCTTGTGGTTGGCCTTCGGACTTTTGCCGATGAAACGAATGTTCGCGCCGCCGGGACTGTACGTCGCCTGAATGGTGTTGCTGGCGATCGTCCCTTCCCGAACGCTGCCGTCGCCGGTGTCGATGTAGATTTCGGCGGTCGGCTCGGCATCCGCCCCCGGAACTCCGAAGGCCTTATTGTTGTTGTATTCGATGTCGTTGCCGGTGATCTGGAAGTTACGGATTTCGCTGGCTTCAACCCGGATTCCACCGCGCCGGCAATAGCTGATATGCGACCCCGTGATGATCGCCTGGTGCAGGTTGAGTTTGTCGAAATGCACGCCGACATTCGTGTTGTGATAAATGTGGCAGTGACTGATCAAAATGTTGCGCGCCCGGCCGGTGACGTACACCGCCGTCCGTACCTGCCGAATCAGCAATCCCGTGAGTGTCGGCTGCATCACGCCGGAGATGTGAATGCCGTCGGCCTCGGGATGGCGCCCCAGGATTTCCAGGTCCCCCACCGTCGGCATCCGTTCGCGTTCCCATTCTTCCGGACGGAACCCGGAGGGGTCGGCGGTGGCGGTGTGCGTGGCAACCAGCGCCAGCGCGGGGCCCGCGCCTTCCATGATCAGACGGGCGGTGCCTCCGGAACCACGCAGCGAAAATCGCCCGTGGTCCTTGAGCTTCACGACCAGCGGTCGCGTGATGCGATAGTCCCCGCGAGGCAACTCGAGCGTGCCGTCGCCGTCGCGCAGCGCGTGCTCGAGGGCCGCCGTGTCGTCGGTCTTACCGTCACCCGTGACGCCAAACTCGGCAACGCTGCTCATGGCCAACCTTTCCCTGCGACATGCGTTTCGGAAAACTCGCGAACGATTACCCGTCGGTGGCCCGCAGGGTGAGCGAATCCGCCCCCTTCAACAATCCATACACCTTCCGAGTGTGCGCGAACAGCATCGTCAATCGGTCTTCCGTCACCCGTAGGCCGTCGGGGCCGACGGGGGCGACGATTTCCAGCGGACGCGGAGCCAAGCAGGCGGCCAAGTGAGCCACATCGCCACACTTGCGGAGAACTCCCGGAAGTTGGCCCCCCAGGCGTTGGCCGACCAGCGGTTGATCGGACACGAACGTCGCCACGCCACCACGCAACCGGACCGACTTAACTTCAAGAAGGCTCAGGGCCGCCATGTTGGCGGCCAGACACGCGGAACCTTCCCCCACCAAGCGGACGTTGACGGACGGAACATCGAACAGTTTCGGCAGCGTTTCAACGACGCGGATGATCGTGAACGCCCATTGCGCCACGAGCGGTCGCCCCACCCACAACGCCCATTCGCCGGAATTGTGGTCCGGCGCGCGGCCGATGGTGTCGCGCTCGGGTGCGAGTCGCCCCGTGGCGGGAAGTTCGATCGCCACCACAACCCCTTTGAGTTCTGCCTCTGTGGCGGACTTCAACGCCGCTTCGGCGCCATCGGTTCCCACAACGACAGTCACCGCGAGTGGTTCTTTCGACGGAGCGACACGGGCCGGGGTGACGCGCACGGGGACTTCGATTCCGGATTCCGTGGTGACCAAGTGTTCGGCGAACTGGGCTTCGGCGGTCAATGATTTGGCCACAGTGGCCGGACCGGAATACGGGATGGCCGGCTTCAACCATTGATACAGATGCGAAGTCGTACGCGCGACGATCGATTGCCAGTGTTCTTCATGCAGGATCGGTTCCGCCGAGGCGGATGTTGCGAGTTCGGTTCCCAGTCGGGCGGCGAATTTCGGCAGAGTCACGTAATCGGCCGGACGGGAATCGCCAGGGAAGCAACGCAACGTTTCCGGTTCCTCGGTGGTGTGCGCGGGTTCGGCGACGGGCGACCCGTCCCCCTTGTCCGCCAAGTGCTTGAGCATCCAGCCGTACATCGCTTCGCGCATGGGCTGGCTGTAATCGTGATGCCAATCGAACACCGCGTGCTTGACGTTCGCAGCGACGCCGTGCAGCTCGAAAATGGCCTTGGCTTTGGCGAGGGACTTTTCCGCCTCGGCGACGGAGAATTGGAACGCGTCCTTGGTGGCGCTCACCACCATCAGCGCCCGGGGGGCGACCAAAGACAGGATGCCCCACTCTTCCGTGAGCCGCGCCGCTCCGGGCACGACTTCGCACACGCAACAGGCGGTCCCCAGATACGCTCGGTACGTCCCCACGGAACAGACCGGCACGACCGCTTTGAAACGCTCGTCGAACGCGCCGCCGTACATCGACTGGTTGCCGCCGCCGCTGGCTCCGGTGATTCCCAGTCGTTCGGGGTCGACATCGCCGCGCGACAGCAGATAGTCGACCGCGCGCATGTTTTCGTAGACCTGAACACCGGAAAGCGGAAATCCGGTGGGGAGCAGCGTCGCTCCGGACATTTCGCCGTGGTATTCCCCCAAGGCGGTGCCGATGGCCCGCTCGCCCGCACCAAAGGCGTCGACACACAGCACGAGGAACCCCAATTTCGCCAATCCGATACAGCGGGCCTGGACGACCGGTTCCTGTTTGGCGTGCTTCCAGTGGCCGTGAACACAGAGGACCGCCGGCAACGGAGGACGGGTTTCGTTGGCTCCGACCGGTCGTTCCGGTTTCCAGTCGGGGACGTAGACGTTGCCGGTCATCCAGACACCGGGCAGCGTTTGGAACAACACCTTCTCGACGGAGTATCCGTCTCGGCGCAACAGGCCCAATCTCTGTGGATTCAGCTCGCAGGTGGTGGCTGCGAGTCCTCCCCAGGCTTCGCGCAGCCCTTGTCGGATACTCGCCTTGCGATCACGCCACTGTTCCAACGTGGTCACCGGTGCGTCCGCCGCGCGAAGCGCGTCGACCGTGGTGTGAATATGCTTCAGAAACCACTGCCGGGCCTCGGCGGGGAGTAAGCCTTGGGGAGCGGGGGTGTCGGCGGTCATGGCTATTCTCCTGCCGGGGTCCACATGTCGACCTCGTCGTCGTGAACGCATCGACGAGAGCGAATTCATGAAGGAAGGCTGATCGTTGGCGGCCGGATTCGCAAGCGTTGGCGGGGAAGTCGAGGCGGATTCGCGGTCTTGGGCGTGCGGGGGATGGAATTGGATGTTCGGGAAAAGCGCGCATGCCACTTTCGGACACCTGTCTCCGACGTGGTGGATACCACACTCGGCACGGAACGAAATGAGTGTTGGGGCCTTGGCGACACGGAGACGTGGCGGGCAACGAGGCGTCCGGCTTTTGTTCTGGAGTTGCTGCCGGGGAAGATCGGTGTGCTTTTTTCGGGATGGAGCGCGGAAGGTGCGGCGTCTTGTCGCTGCGCGACCCGGCCACTAGGTGGCCGGGCCACCCCTGCAACACTGCCTTACTGCCAGCCCTGCCTTACTGCCACCGGGCCACGAGACGGTCGGGCCGTTCGAGGACCAACGCCCGAGTTACTTGCCCAGCGGAGACAAGCCGGGAACGGCATCCGCGCGACTTGCCTCTCTGAAACTGGATGCGCCATGAGTCGATGCGGAAGACGCAAGGTGCTCGTCGGTCTTGTGGCGATCGCAGTCTGTGGCGTGGTGTATCCCATCGCGTACTTTGGCGTGGTTCGGAAGCAGTTCGCCATATCGACCTCGACGACGCGTGTCTCAAGGCCGCCGCTCGGGCACACCTGGTCAATCCAGCTTTGGAACGGCCCACCGGGGCGATCGCCAAAGGTACCGTTGCGCGCGACCCCATCCTCTCCGGGACTGTTCTTCCTGAAGCCGCGATACACTTCGATTATGGGTTGGCCTGACAACCACCCGATGGAAATGGTCCTTGCGCATGTCTTTCACCCGCTTCACGAAGTGGATCGGCGGTGGATTCGCGTCCGCGACTGGGATTCCGCCAGCGAGTTTGGCGGCCTTCCCGCCGCTCGGCGCTCGTGGCTGTCGGTGAAGTTGGCGCAATAGTCCGTTTCCCGGTGTCCCCCGTCAGATGCGAATCACACCCGCCCGTTTGACGATCTCATCCAGCGGGTACAGATCCCCTTTGCCCGATCCAGGGCACACTTCGCAGGTTTCGGCCCAGGTCTCGGGGGATTCGAGGTTCGAGTCCCAAAATGGCCATGTGCGGCATTGGCGGGGTCGCACGGAGTAGATTTTGCAGCCGCGCGTTTTGCCGTCGAAGAACGTGCAGTCGCCGTTGGCGAATTCCTTGAGCGTTGTGCGCCGGCCTTCCAACCGGGTGTGTTCCAGGCGGACTTCGCCGACGGATTTGCCCAGGACCTCGGCGATCGCCTTGACCTCCTCCTGGTTGACCCACACGTATCCGGGCGCGCCGGTGCAACAATCGCCGCACTGGGTGCACTTGAACCGCAGACCGTCCTTGTACCAAGGGGCGTCGCCGGAAGTTGCGGACGTGTCATCCTGCGGAGCGGGGGCGGTCACGATGGGCCTCTCGGGAAACCGTTCCCGCCGAAGCGGGCCAACGGGGGGGGAATTGTCAACGGCACGACCACCGAGGTCAGGACTTTCGCTTTGTTAAACCTGGGGTGGCCGGGGCTGGACCGAAGGGAAGCCCCGGTCTTGCGATTGCACGCGGTTTTCCGGGGTTTCGCCCAAAGCGGCTCCAACCCCGGCCACCCCTTCTTCCTCGACAGATTGAAAAAGGCAAAGGCCCTGCACCGAGGTGTCGGGAAATCACACTTTGCGGGTTCGGCTCCGCGAGAATGACGGTCCGATGGGCGACAGTCAATCGCCGGGCGACGGGATGTCGGCGGCAGGTGTGCTCGAAGTGCTCGAAGACGCGGGCTCACGCTTGGCGGAGGACTTAGCAGTCTGTTGGGTTTTCCGGTACGAGGCTGTGAAGAGACCGGCGGGACAGGTTTCCAGACAGTCGCTCCCTTCCCGGAATGCGTGGAACGTCTGACAGGCTGGAAGCCTATCCCACGAAAAAATCACATTCTTCGCGGGGGAGATCGCCTGAGAATACGGGGACTCGCTGGGCAACGGGGAAGCCCGGAATTCAGAGCGTGCGAACCCCGGATTACGATCCAGGACTGGAACTCGACTTGACGGCCACGTTTGCAGATCTTGAAAGCGTGGCGGGTGAACCCTTCTCCCCCACAATCGGCTCGGAAAAGTGCCACGAACTCCACTGTGGAAGCGAAGGTGCCCGAAGGGCGGATGAGCAGCTGTGTTGGAATTCAAGTGATTCATGGTGCAAGTCATGAAGGGTTTGGGG
>JBIKMW010000131.1:0-17756 GCA_044359065.1 Planctomycetales bacterium
GCGAGACGGACGCGCGGACTCGTCCCCCGTCTGCCGAGCTTGATCCGAGGTTTCCAACTTTCCGCCCCAAACCCTTCATGACTTGCACCATGAATCACTTGAATTCCAACACAGCTGCTCATCCGCCTTGCGGGCACCTTCTCCCCCACAGTCGTGTTTTGACGTGTTTTTCTAATCGGATTGTGGGGGAGAAGGGTTTGCATGCCGCGCAGCCAGCGGAGTCAAGAGAACGATCCGCGATCCGGGGTTCGCGGCTGGCGGTTTGGCGGACTTCCTCGCGTGGGATTCGTCTCGCGTTGGGGGGCGGGAGTTGCTAAACCGCCGACTCTCACCGATGCGCGGTTCCGCGCGAGCAGGACGCGATGGATGGCACAGAAGCCCACCATGGGGCGCCCACCTTCGGGCGGGTCATCCTTCGCCGCCCTCAAATACCCCACCACCCCCATTTTCTCGAAACCACCCCGTGTGTGGCGGCCGGAGGCTTTCTCCGGGCAAGTCGCAACCGGTTTGCAGGGATGCGTTTACGTCACGCGACGGGACTCGGTACGGGAGACGACTGGCGCAGCCGTCGAGACCTCGCCGATAGTGAAAGGGCAACATTCCGCCCTGTGACACTGTTTCACGGATTTTTTGGTTCACGGAATCTTTTGGACTCCCCTCCCGCCTGATTTTTCGCCGCACGGTTCGCTCCGGTGCGGTGATGAAGCCCACCCCCCAAAACGTCCGATCGCGACTCGGCACGCGGAACCGCGTCGCCGTTTGTCGGCAATTCCGAACACCCCCAGGAACACATCGCCATGGAACGGCGCGCGTTTTTCGTCCGGTTGTCGCAGCACGCGGGGCTGGTCGCCCTCGGGACGGGGGTGTTCGCGGCGGGGTGCCGTGGCCGTCAGTACGGTCACGTGCTGAAGAGCACCGACAAGGACATGGTCGGCAGCCACACCGCGGGGGCCGAAACCTGGGAACCGCTGATCGAGGAGTCGGTCGGGCGGCTGCTCGGTCGGCAACAGGTGGACAACATCCAGCAGGTGGCCGCCGGCGAGACCGTGCCGTGCCGCAAGCGGATTTGCTTCGTGGGGATCGAGAACAAGAGCGCCGAAGAAATCGGCGACTTCCGCGAACAAATCACGCAGAAGATCGACACCTGCGTGAACGAGTCGCAAGAGTTCGAGGTGATCTCGCGGCGGTTCGTCGAGAAGGGGCTGTCGCAAAGTGGACTGCGTCCGGACGACCTGTTCGTTCCCAGCCACCGCCGGGCGTTCCTGGTCACGATGGAAAAGCTCGACCATCCGTTCGACTACTTGTTGTTCGCCACCGTCACGTCGGGAACTACGGTGAAGAACGACAAGGATTATCAGCGCGACTATCTGCTGACGCTGGAGCTGATCGACATCGAAACCGGGCACGCGGACAAGGACTCGGCGGAGATCCGCAAGGGGTACCACAAGAACAAGCTCGGGGCGATCAAGAATTACGGGCACAAGTGAGGGAAGGGAATAACGAATACCGAATCACGAATACCGAAGGGTGTTGTGTGATCGGGGTTCGTCATTCGTCATTCGGTATTCGGTATTCCCGCTTTGCTGCGAGCGTTACCCCGCCCATGTTCCGACTGCCGCCGATCGCCGTCGTTGTGCTGGTCGGGTTGTGTGGCTGTGCGACGCATCATGACCGGATCGCGCCGGTGCGCGATGCGTTCTTCGCGGGTGATCTCGCGCTGGCGAAGGAGCGGTTGCACGCGAAAAAGGACGTGCGGCTGCGCAACGAGGACGTGAAGGCGCTCGACGAGGCGATGATCGAACTGGCGGCGGGGCGGCCGCGCGAGGCGGAACGGATTCTGCGCCGGGTGCGCGACCGGTTCGACCATCTGCAACAGGCGTCCCTCGCCGAGGGAGCGGCTTCGCTGCTCACCGACGACAACACGCGGGCGTACGCGGGGGAAGACTATGAGCGCGTGATGATCCGCGCGATGCTCGCCATCTCGAACATGCTGGGGGACGGCGGCGACGCCGAAGCGTACGCGCTGCAAATCACCGAGGAACAGAACAAGATCATCGAGCGAGCCAAGGAGCGGCATAAGGAAGACCCCGAGGCGGCGCTGGCTTACAAACAGGTGGCGGTCGGACCGTACCTGCGGGCGATGATCAAAGAGCAATCACCGCTGACTCTGGACGAAGCGGCCGGAGCGCGGCTGCAAGTGGCGAACTTCGCCCCCGACTTCCGCGATGCGGGGACGGACCTGGAACGGGCGCGACACGAGGTGCCGATCCCCCCCGGACACGGAGTGTTGTACGTGTTCGCGCTGATGGGGCGCGGACCAGTCAAGGAACAGACGGCTGAGATCGCCACGCAGGCCTCGCTGCTGATCGCCGACCGGATCATCTCGGCGGTGTCGCCTCGGGGATTGCCGCCGACGCTGGCCCCGGTGTGGGTGCCGAAAGTGCGGACGCACGTGTGCATTCCGGACTTCGTGGATGTCACGGTGATCGGCCGCGCCCCCGAACGGACGACGACGCTCATGGACATCGGTCGCATGGCGGAGCAGCAGGCGGAGGCGGAGTTCCCACAGGTGATCGCCCGCGCGGTGGCGCGACGGGTCGTCAAGAAGGGCGTGGTCTACGCCGCGAAGGAAGTGACGGACGCCACGCAAGGGGGGCTGCCGAGCTTCCTGCTGTCGGCCTTGGGTGTGGCGTGGGAGGCGACGGAATCGGCCGACACACGCTGCTGGTCGCTGCTGCCGGACAAGATCCAGGTGCTGCGGATGGAGCTTCCCGCCGGGGAACACGGGGTGATCGTGCAGGCGTCGCGACACCGCGGCCCGCTGGGGGGGGCGAAATCGAAGCGGATCATGATCCACGAGGGGCGGAACACGGTCGCGCTGGGGATGTTCCCGGAAGGGGAACTGGTGGGGGAACTGGTGGTGGGCGGGGCAGGGGAGTCGGCGAGTGGCGACGAGTAGGTCGGGCTGCGGCGGACGAGTGCGATAGGGGGCGTGAGGCACGGCCCGCGTCACGTGTCGTAGTCGCCGTCCCACGGCTCGAAGAACGCCATGTAGTTGCCCGGCTGCATCTCGATGGCGGGTTCGTCGTCCTCGTCGTCGGGTTCCCTCGGGATCAGTCCGAACTCAATCCCGTCTCGAACGACCTTGAACGGCGCGATCCGGATGTTGGTGAACTTCACCTGGCCCAGCGACGCCAACCGTTCGTCGTAGAGCTTTGACGCGGCGGCCTCGTCGAGGAGTTTGCGCGGACCGAGGCTGTCGATCGTGGCCTCGAGCAATTTGCCCTTGGCGTCGAACGTGTAGAGCGCGATGTATTCGCAACCGGGGTTTCCGGGGTGCTCGGCCACGAACGGATTGGTCAGCAGGAATTGGCGACCGTCGGCGGTGCGGCCGATGTGTTTGGCGTGGTAGTCGTCGTGGTTGATCGGAAACGTTTTGGGAACACCGGACATCGGACGAGTCCTTCCACGGGGTCTTTCACGCAGGGGGGCTGGACGCGGCCGATGTCGGAGCGGGCGGGGTTGCGCGGCGCGTCAATCCTCGATGGGGCGGAGTTCCACGTCCCAGTGGCGGATGGTTTTCGTTCCTTGCTTCTCCTGAAAGGTGCCGATCAGCACGTCTTCGGTGTTCTTCTTTCTCCAGACGACCATCAGGCCGTTGAGCGACTCCTTGTCGTTGAAGTCGAGTCGCAGCTTGTTCCCCTGGATGTGGCGGTACTCGCCCAATCGCTTTTGCTGCGGACCGGGAGGGAGTTTGAAGTCTTTGACCTTCCCCTTCTTGAAGGAGTCGATCGCTTTGTCGACATCCTTTTTTTCGGGGATGGGAAGCCGTTTCCCGACATCGAAGATGGCCTTCCCCTCGGTGCGGAAGTAGCCGGAGAGTTCGGGAGCCTCTTCCCCCTCGGGGACCTTGTCCTTGAGCGTTCCCTTGTACTCCCAGACGGTCCCTTCGACCTGGTCGTCCGGAAGGCGGGGGAGATTGTCCCCCCGCTTCTCCTGGGCCAGAAGCGAACGTGGCGAGGCGGGGCCATAGGGTGCGACGAGCCCCAAAGACATCGCGACACAGCCGAGCAGCACGATCCACGAACAGGCACGCATGTTGGTCTCCCGAACGGAGGGGTCACTATCGATCATCACCAACGGATCGACGCGACACCGCCCCCTGATGATACCAACCGGATTGTTATGGGGTGTCAATCCAAATGGCCCCGGCCACTGGGCTTGAGTGAGTCCGCTGCGCTTGGTGGCGCCGGTTCACGTGCGGCGGAGCGAGTCAGCCGGCATGCACCTGATCAAGTTCCCTTGCGACCGCAAGCGGGTGCAGCGACCGGCATGCTTGTCCCCAAAGCGGGCCAAGCATGGCACGCAGAACACACTTCGATGGTCATGCCACCGGCCCGTATAAGTGAAAACTGTTCGCGCGTTACTTCGGGAGCGGAATGCGGTAGCAGGTGTTCGAAGTCTTCGTGCCTGGAACTTGCTCAATCATCCCCTTATTGACCATCCGCCCGAAGATTGTTTTGACGCGATGATCAGCTGAGATGTGGGTTATCTCCCTGGCTTTTGAGTTGTTGATAGACGCCGAGTGGTTGCTTCGCAGATAGTCCATGATCGCCTCCTCGGGTGAGGCTAGCGGTTCATGGCGGATGAGGACTATTACGCTGTTCTCTTCCTCCCGAACGACCGGAGGCTTGAGGTTGAGCTTGTTCATCGCAGAGAATGCGGTGTTGAGGCCTTCGCCGACATCCTGGTTTGGTGGATTAGGAAACTTGTTCAAGAGCCGGACGACTGCTCCATTTCGCGCATATCTTTCGTCAAGAATGTTTTGCGGTGTGATATGCGCCGGAAGCCTTCCGGGGCTCTGGACCTCAATGCGGTTGTCGAAGATTCGGATATGCACGTCGTCGGCGATGCTGTAGTCGCGATGCAGTACCGCATTCGTGATGATTTCGTGCAGAGCTTCAGGCGGGTATTTGACGTATTCAAGAGAGCCGTCGCCCAAAACTGGAATGGATTCAATTATTTCTGTCGTGCGACGGACGGCTGCATGAATCTGGTCATACACGCACCCCTCAATTGTCTCAGGGGTGAAGGCGAGAGCTTCCCGAAATCCCGCCGCATCCTTGGTCTTGTATCGATAGACTTTGATCCCACAGCGCTTAGGTATGATTGCTTGTGGTTCATCAGCAAACAGCAGCACGCCTGCAACCGTCGGATTGTCACCGTTCAGCAGGACTTGCTTCCGCAGCCATTTCTCGGGCTCGCTGGTTGGGACGACATTTCGAATGAACTCCTTAATTACCTTCGATTCCGTCACTGCGGCTTTAGGGGCAGCAATCGATTCTGTTTCGAAAGATGTGATCCCTTTGTTGTACCTGAGTCGCAACAAGGAGTCTTCCGTCTTTTGGGGCAGGCTCTGAGGACCTCGGCGAAGGTACGGAATCGAATCTGAGGCCTTGCGGATGTCTCTCGTTTTCTGCACTTGAACGTGGAGGACAACTCCGGGGTGAGAGGTGCATCGGAGGAACTCGTACTGGAAATCCGTTCCAAGTGGGAAGAACTCCTCAAGGCACTGGATATGCCCGTTAGCCGCCTCAGGATCTTCGAAACCGTCCCAGACTCGCTTTTTCTCTTGGCCAATCTCTCCCACGCCTATGAAAAGATCGCCTCCATCGCTGTTGGCGAACGCCGACAAAGCCTTGGTAAGTTTGCCGGGGGCAATTTCCTTGGCCTTCACGTCGGCGAACTGACCTTCTTCCGTCAGCATTACCTTGCGCGCTTGTTCGTCCGAGATTCGCTCAATATGAATTCCCATGTTCGTCCGCCCACCACTTGAAATCTTCGAAGTTTCGCGAGGTTTCAAATGTTCGAAGGGTTCATCCGGGAACATCCGGAGCTGGAGGTCTTTTTCTGAAGCCATTTTGCGAACCGTCAACTTATGCGGCTGCTTGCACGCGTAATTGGCAAAGCATTGAGATCCGCGATCTTGGATCGCGTTTTGTGGAGCCACCATCGCGCTAGTTCATCAGCGAATGCTTTCGAAGACGCAGTTTTTGGACGCCATGATTCGGGGCCAACACGCTGGGTTCCACTGCTCGTGTGTCTAGCAGTGGAGATCAAAATACTGCAATAGGCGAGGGCTGCGGGAGCCGCAGCGGCCAATCCGGGTCTCGTCGGAGTTTCAGCCGGTAGGGTATCGGGAAAGCGGCGAATCTGCATTTGGTGAGGACATCTAAATGCACTGCTAGGCAAACCAGCAGTGGCACCCGCGTGTTCGAGACATGGGTGCTGATGTCTCGGCGCAACTACAGCTCACGGAAAACCGCAGTGCTTCACCCCAACTCCGCAATCGGAGCCCCTTCCGACAGGATCGGCATCGGCCTGCCCGAGTGGTCCAGGAACGAGCGTTCCGGGTCGATCCCCAGGTGGCGGAACACGGTCGCCCACAGGTCGCCGGGAACGAGGGGGCGATCCTTCGGCACTTCCCCCTTCGCGTTCGTCGAGCCGATCACCTGGCCGGTTTTCAGGCCACCGCCGGAGACGATCAGCGACATTGCGCTCGGCCAGTGGTCGCGACCCGGTTGCATCACGCCGGTTTGGCTGCCGGTCGTGGAGTTGACGCGCGGCGTGCGGCCGAATTCGCCGGTGACGACCAGCAGCGTCTTCTTGTCGATCCCGCGGGCGTACATGTCTTCGATGAGGGCGGTCACCGCCTGGTCGTACAGCGGGAAGCGGATCTGGGCGTCGTTCCAGATGTGGCAGTTGACGGCGTGCGAGTCCCAGTTGTACGTCCCCGCCTTCAGCCACTCGATCCCCGACTGATACGGGTTCTCGACGACCACCGTCACAAAGCTGCACCCCGCCTCGACCAGTCGCCGAGCCAGCAGCAGCCGCGTCCCCCACGCGTGCTTCCCGTAGCGGGTCTTGATGTGGTCCGGTTCTTGAGAGAGGTCGAACGCCTTGCGAGCGCGGTCGCTCGTCAGGATCGACGCCGCCCGGCTGTTGAAGCCGTCCATCGCCGCCATCGTGCCGGTCTTGTCGACCGTGCGCTTCAGGCGGTCGAACTGGCCGAGCAGGGCCAGCCGATTGTCGAGCCGGTCCGACAGGCTGTTGTCGAGCGAAATGTTGTTGACTTTGAACTCGGGGCGGCTGGGGTCACCCGGAATGGCGAAGGGGACGTAGGCTGGTCCGAGGTACGCCGAGCCGAAGGCGAAGACGTCCACCCCTTCGCGACCCCTGTCGGTGAACGAAATGTAGTTGGGCAGCCCAATCTGCCGATCCTCGCGGCACTTGGCCACGATGGAGGGGCAGGCGGGATAATCGAGCACCGTGTCGACCGGCGTTTTGGGGTCGCGAGCGGCCATCAGCTTCTTGTGGCCACCCCCGTGGTCGGCGTAGTTGTGCGAGATCGAGCGGATCACGCTGTACTTGTCCGCGCACTTCGCGTGCAGCGGCATCAGCTCGCACACGTCCAGGCCGGGGACGTTGGTGGCGATCGGCTGGAACGCGCCGCGGTACTCGGCGGGTGCGTTCGGCTTCATGTCGTACATATCCATGTGCGGCGGCCCACCCGGCAGCCACACAAAGATCACCGACGTGTCCTCGTGGTCCTTGGCCGCTTCCCCCGCTTCGGCCCGCAACCGGAACAGGTCGGCCAGTCCGAGCCCCCCCAACCCCAGCGTCCCCGCTTGCAGGAACGACCGGCGGGAAACCGGCCCGGGACAGTGGACGGGAGCGGACATCGAAGTGCGAGCGCTGGTTGTCGGCGAAATCGGCGAGAGCGACATTTTCGGACCCTGCGGTTTTGGGAACACGTCCAGCCGCGCCGCGTCGCCGCGACGGAATCCGGACCCCTCAAAAGTACCCCGTCTACCCCGTTGAATCAATCGGATTCGATAGGACGGGAACTTGACGAGTGTTCCGGTGGGAGCGGTTGGGAAGGATCGAGGGGGCTGAAGGCGGGGTAGGGGGTGGAGAGGTTCAGAGATTCCGGCGGGAGCGATCGTCGTCGTCCACATCGTCGAGTAACGGGTCGACGGCGTCCGACGGAGTTTCGACGAGCTCGCGCATGGCGAAATGGATGCCCCGGACGACGCGGATCGTGAGGACCGTCGAGGCCAGCACGATCAACCCGGCAAAGACCGCCAGTCCGTGCGCGAAGAACAGGTCGTCGGGCCCTTGTGCGAAGAACAGGGTCTTGGCGGCGGTGCGGGTCATGAAGGCCGAGAACAGAAACACGCCCCACCAGATGTTGATGAAGGCGTGGGAGGGGAAGTTCCGGAAATGGTCGGGGGAGTGGCTGGCGGCCCAGAGTTCGCGCATCGCTTTCAAGGGCCACCAGATGTTGAGGAAAGGGATCGCGAAGGCGAGGACGCAGCCTCGGGGCGAGAATTCCAGGTCGACGACCCCCGCGGCGCGGAGATTGTTGTTGATCCGAGCCATCCAGCGGACGAGGGCGAACAGGAGCAAACCGGCGGCGATCACGCGGACGGGAGTGGCTTCGGCCTTGATCGCGCCGACGATGGCGATCAGGTCGGGAGGGACGGCCAAGCCGCCACCGGCGCGGCGGTCGACGAGGAACGAAAACTCGATGGCGTGGCACGCGACGATGACGGCGGTCGACACGAACTGCGCGGCCAAGGCGAGCAGCACGCCATTGGTGAGGATGCGGTCGTCGTAGTAGGTCTCGCGCGGGGGCGTGTGCATGACGTGAGCCGCGGGCTGTGAGTTTGGCCAAACCCCAACGGAAGCCGGTTCTGGAGAGCCGGTTGCAGGCCTCGACTCTACTCTCGCGCGAGTTCTTCGGACAGCAACTCGCTCACCGTCCCATTCGCCGCATTTGCAGTCGCGCGGCGGCGCGGACTTCGGCGATGTCGGCCGGAGCGGGTTGGAGGGCGTTGTACCTCGGGAACGGTTGGCCGGTGATCCGTCGCAGGAACGTGATGGCCGTTTGACGCACGAACACGGGCTCCGCTTCGCCGATGCCGATGGCCAATTCGCGGACCAGTTCGGCGGTCACGGGGGTTTCGCCCCGCGCGGCCCTGTACCAGCCTTCGAGGTCGAGAGTCGTCGCGCCGCGTGCCCGGGCCAGGCGAGGGGCGAGTGGTTGGAGTTCGTCCGGCGACCGACCGGGTTCCGACAGCCAGCGGATGGCCGCCAATTGCAAGGCGGGAACGGGGGACTCGGCGGCGCGCGTCACTCCCTCGGTCGGGTCGAGGTCGAAACTCCAGCGAGCGGCGATCTGCCATTCGGCGTCCGTCG
This sequence comes from Planctomycetales bacterium, assembly GCA_044359065.1. GTDB lineage: Bacteria > Planctomycetota > Planctomycetia > Planctomycetales > Planctomycetaceae > JAIXZD01. The sequence goes on from JBIKMW010000131.1 coordinate 9,262, forward strand.
CTCCGGCGCGGGGGGTCAACAGTCCCGCGAGCAGGTCCTCCGCCGCGGCGACAGCCTGAGCGAGCCGGCGTTCGGCGGCCGGTTGCGTCGCGGGCTTTTTCAACCACGCGAACGATCCGGTCGTCGCGCGAATGCGCGGAGCGAGGCGCGGCTCGTGGACCAGCGATTGCGTGCGTCGCAATACGACCGATCCCGACCGCGCGGCGCCGTTCACGACCGACACCCGGCGTTTGCCGTTCTCGGCTTCAAAGACAAGGGTGGTGTTCGGCTCGTCCGCGATCCACTCGCCGCGCCAAGGTTCGTCGAGGAGCGAGACGGTCGTGCCCGCACGCGGGACCGTCAGTCCCAGGCGACCGGCGAAAGCCTCGATCTCGATCCCTGGTGACGTACCGTCGACAAGTCTCCAGGCGACGCGCGTGTTACCGGCCAGGTGGAAGGTTTCGCCCGACTCCGCTCGTCCCTCGGCCCAGCTTTCTCCCAGCGTCCGTAGCGAGGCCGTGCGGGTCGCCAGCGGTGCCAGTTCCGACACGGCGGTCCACGTTCCGGCGGAGTCGTCCCGCCGCGCCAACACACCTTGCAAGCGGGTCCAGAGGATCGGGGATCGAATGCCAGCCACCGCGACCGGAGCCATCGGCTCCGGCTCGGGGGCGAGTTCGGGCAGGATCGGTTCGTGGTGAGGAGCGGTGTTGTCGGACGCGAGGCTTCGGTTCGGGACTGGGGGGGGCGGATTGGGACTGGGTTGGGGTGCTGGTTGGGGTTGATCGACCGGCGTTTTCTCCGGCGGGCGCCCCACGATTTCGTGAGACTCGTTTCCCGGGACCGGTCGGGGCAGGGAGGGGGGCCGGTGGTTCCAGAACCACCATGCGACGGCGCACAGCGCGGAGGCGGTCGCCAAGACCAGTATCGGGCCGCGCGATGTGCGGTGGGGGTACGGGCGGGGCGGGTTCGTCGCACGCAGGGGAGTTCCCGGGGTGGCTCGTTTTGTGTCACAGCCTTGTTCGTGGGTGCCACTGCGGGCTTGTCCCGCAGTGCGAACGACATGCGGCGAGCGCGACCCCGAAGTCCCGTCGTGACAAAACACTCGCAAAGCGGAGAGTTCCCCGGTCAGGCGCGCGGTGACTGCTGGCGGCAGCGGCGGCGCGGGTTCCCGCGCCGCACGCTCGAGTGCCGCCACGTCTGCGTACCAAATACCCGGCTCGATGGAAGGACGGGCCAGTCCCTCCCCTCGTTCCCACGCGGCCCCGACATCCTCGGCCCCTTCGTCGATGGCCCCCTCCTCAATCGCCCCCTCCAAGATCGCCGAATCGTCCCACGCCGCGCCGCTGGACATGGCGGACGCGACTTCGGCCTCAAGCGAGCGAAGGTCCGCTTCGTCGGCCAGACGCTGGCGGAGCGCGGCCTCTTCGGCCGGCGGCAGGGCGCCGTCGCGCAGCCGCAACAAGTCGAGCAAGTCCCGGTCGCGGTTGGTCATGGCGCGCCCTCCCCCTCCGAGACCCGAGTGGCATCCCTCCTCGCTGTCTCCTTCGATTCCACCTGTTCGCCCCGCTCGACCTGTTCACGGAGCCGCCGCCGCGCCCGCGTCAGTTTGGCTCCCACCGAGTTGACTGCGATCCCCAGTTCGGCGGCGAGCGCCTCGTAGCCGAGGCCGTCGAGGTAATGTCGTTCCAACACCGTGCGATCCTCGTCGCGAAGACGAGCCAGTCCCGCCCGCAACTCGTCGGTCCCGCAATCCCGTTCCGAGTCGAGTTCGACCGATGCCGATTCAACGCCAGGTAATCCGTGTGTGCCGGGGGCAGCGGGACCCTCCAGTGTGTCGAGGTCGAAGTCGCTGCGCGGGGGGCGGTGTCGACGGGCGACGGCGTCTTCCCGGACGATGTGGGCCAACGCCACGCGCCGCGCCACCACCGACAGCCACGTCGAGAACCGGCACCGCCCCTCGAAGCGGCGGAGCACCGCCAAATCGTTCCGGAACAGCGCGGCGAGCACTTCCGCACACGCCTCCTCGACCCATCCGCCTGTGGGACCACGCCCCAGTTCGCGTCCCGCCGCCAACACGCGTGCGTGGATCAACCGCTGAAACCTCTCGATAAACCGGGTCCACGCGTGTTCGTCGCGGAGAAGCAGGCGGGCGATGAACGCCGGGGTTTCGCACTCGTCGGGCGCGGCCTCGAACGGGGGTGAACCGCTCGCTACGGAAGCGCATGCAAGCGATTCTGCCGCCGCCAGCGCCGAAAGCCGGTCCGCGTCGGTGAGGGACGCGGCCGGCTGGTCGTGGGGGGACCCGGCGGACAAGGGGCGGTCAGGCATCGCGCCGCCCCGGTGGGACGAGGGATCGCACGGAGAACGGGTTCCTTGGAGCTTGGGACGCTTGCGGAGACCGGGAGGTTCCCGCACGGGGCGTGTTCCCCGCAAGGGGACGTGTGTCTTCACCGGAGAACGCAGTTCACGTCCGTCAGTCGTCGAGCGCCGCGTCGATGGCCCGCTTCTCGCGCTGGAGCAGTTCGCGGAGGTCGGTGATCGCGTCCTCTCCCGCCGAGTGGACGCGCCGTGCCAGTTCGAGTTCTCCCAGCGCCACGAGTTGTTTGACGCACACGGAACTCAGGCGGGTGACGAGCTGCGCGGCTTCGCGGGCGCGGCGGGTTGCGGCCCGGATGCACTCGTCGGCCACTTGCGCGGCGGCTTCGTCGCGACCGGCCTCTTGCAGGGCGTTGATGGTGCGGACGCACTCCTGGGTTTCGTCGGCCGCGGCCCGTTCGGCACGGGTCACGACCTCTTCGATACGGGCCACGCAGCGGGCCGCCAAATCCTCCGCCGAACCGTGGGCAAAGGCGAGGGACGGAGGAAGGGCGGCCAGGACAAGGCCGCACACGGCCAACACGGATTTCCACATGACGGGGGACTCCTTCGGGGAGAACTCAAGCGAGCGGTCAACCGCCGAAGCAGGCCTGCAAAGGGCGGACATCCCCGTTGGTGGGGGGCGGGCGGAATTTCGTGCGGGGAAAGCGCAAATTTTCCCGACGTTTCGCGACCGCGCTCCCGCAGCAGCGCCGTTTGGCGGCGATGGCGAACCGACAAAGCGGCTTCGCAGCCGAATCTCGTGCCATCAGTCGCCGATCAGCGACCGGCCCGGATTGTTCTCTCCCCGCACGCGCTCCCGGTGAAACCGGGCGTGGAGTGTGGCCCAGTCGATCTGGAAGTCCCCTCCCGCGAGGCGGTGTTGCTCGCTCCACGTCAGCAGCAGTTCCAGGCACGCGTGGTCGATGTAGTCCAGTCCTTCAAAGTCGACGTGGACATCGGAACCGGCGGGAAGACGTTCAAGCTGCGCAGCCAGTTTCGGCAGGCGCAGGAACGTGGCCGCGCCGTCCAACCGCACGACGACGCGCGGCTTGTCGGACCCGGGGGCCGTCGTCGTCTCCGTGTGGACCTCCAAGCGGGAGAACGTGTACAGCAGCTTGAGCGCCGAGAGGGCCATACCCGCCGCGACTCCGAGGAGCAGGTCCTCGAAGACGATCACCGACACCGTGACCGCGTAAATGGCCACTTCGCTCCAGCCGAAACCGCGCAGCTCGCGGATGGATTTGACGTCGATCAGCTTGTAGCCGGTGAACACGAGGATCGCCGCGAGGCAGCTTGTGGGGATTTGTCGCAATAACGCGGACAGGCCGACCACGAACACCAACAGCCACAGCCCGTGCAGGATCGCCGACACCCGCGATTTGGCGCCCGCCTGGACGTTGGCCGAACTGCGGACGATCACCCCCGTCATCGGCAGCGCGTTGAGCCAGCCGCAGAGCACGTTGCCGACCCCCTGCGCGAACAGTTCGCGGTCGTAGCGGGTGCGGGGGCCGGTGTGCATCTGGTCGACGGCCGAGCAACACAGCAAGGTTTCGGCGCTGGCGACCACCGCGATGATCGCCGCTTGAGCGAGGATCGCCCCGGACAGCGGACCCCACAACAATTCCCAGTTGGCGAACTTCATGTCCCGCCACAAATTGTCGGGCAGGTCCACGTACAGCACGGGGAGTTGAGCCATCGCCGCGAACGTGGAGACGACCAGCACCGCCACGAGCGCGCCGGGAAACAGCCGCAGCGATTTCGGGGCGAATTCGGCCCACGAGAACACAATGATCAACGAAAGCAGCCCCAGCAGGGCGGCGAGGTTGCCACTTCGCAACAACTCGACGGCGTCGGATGCGGCTTCGCCGGCGTGGCGGGATTCGCGAACGGCATCGGCCAGCGAGCCCGAGTCGGTCGCGATTGCGGCCGCTTCGCACGCGCGGGCCGCCAGCAGGAACGACTCGCGCCACGCGGGGTGCGTCGATTTGGCGGCCAGATCGTTCCAGTGGATCGCGATTTGGAGCTGGGCGTCGCCGGACGGAAGTTTGACGGTGGCAGGGACGTGTGGTGCGGGAGTCGAGTGACCCGAAGGGTGAGGGGCGGCAGCCCGTTCGAGTTGGGTGAGTTCGCGCGTCAGGTTCGTCTGTGATTGAGACAACCGCCGCGCGTCGCGCAACAGGTCGCGCTGTTCGGGCCAGCGGTCGCGGTGCGACAGGTCTGGAGTTTGCAGCACTCGGGCCAGCGCGTCGGGGATTTCGGCCAGGTTGTGCGAGCCCGAACCGGGGGGCTTGGCGTCGAGCATCACATGGAATTGGCTGGCGAGGATCAGGAAGCCGATCCCCGCGAGCATCCCGCGAATCACCGCGGGGGAGACCGCTCGAAACCACTGTCCCAGTCCCAACAGTCCCGCGACGACCTGCATCCCACCCGCCGCCGCGACCGCCACCCCCAGGAACTCGAATCCGGAACGCTGCACGATCTCGAACACGATCACCGTCAGACCTGCCGCCGGTCCGCTGACTTGCAACGGGCAACCAGCCAACAAACCCGTGACCACGCCGCCAACGACGCCGGTGATCAACCCCGCGACGACCGGTACTCCCGAGGCGATCGCCACTCCCATACAGAGTGGCAGCGCGACGAGGAACACGACGATCGAAGCGAGCAGATCGTTTTTGGGGCCGTGAGGAGTGTCGGCGGGGTCGGGACGGTCGGCCATGGAGGCTCGCGCGGAGGTCCGTGAAGAGGAGGGGCGATCAGCGGGCCACGCGCTCGGGGGCGGGGGACGAGCCGTTCGAGGATTGTGAGGCTGGCACATCGCTTGCGGGAGTCCGGGCGTCCAGCCGCCACACTTTGAACAAGCGTTCAAACGCCATCAGGCCGTAAAACCCGGCGACGGGGAGGAGCGCCACGAGCGACACGTGGTCGCCGCGCCAATGTCCAAAGGCGAGCGCGGCTCCTCCAATGAGCAAGCAGCCCCCGGCCGTCGCGAAGCACAGGCGGATTTCGCCGAGCAACACGTCGCGCGGACGGTTCGAGCGTGGCGGGAAGGGGGTGTGCATCGTAGGTCGGTTCTGGTTCGCGAAGCCGGTCTTCCTCTTGGATCCGTACGAAGACAACCTCCTGATGTTGACCGACGACCGTCCTGATCGCCACCGGAAATCGGGTTACAAATCGGAGATGATGGTCGCGCCCACCGCGCGGGCGGTTGTGCGGAGGCTGGACCGGCCGACCCCGATTCACCCCCGAAACACGAAATACACCGCTCCGCACATGCAGAGGCCCGCCCACACAAAATTCAAACTGATCGGGCGTTGCATGTAGTAGATCGAGAACGGCACGAAGACCGCCAGCGTGATGATCTCCTGCAGAATCTTGAGTTGCCCCAGTTCCAGACGGTGCGAATTCCCGTAACGGTTGGCGGGGACCTGCACCACGTACTCGAAGAACGCGATTCCCCAACTCACCAGCACCGCGATCCACCAGGGCCTGTCGGCCAGGTCCTTGAGGTGGCCGTACCAGGCGAACGTCATGAACACGTTCGAGATGATGAGCAGCCCCGTCACCACCAGAATCGGTCCCATTCGCGACTCCTTTCGTATGCGGACGTTGCGGTTGAGAGTTTCGGAAACTCCCGCGCGTCGGTGCGGATGCTGTACACGACTTTCGCGTGCGGGGATATGCGAGTCGCCGAGGGAACCGAGCGCTGACGTGCGGGGCGAATTCGGAGGATTCGCCAGACGAACAGCGGCTGACATCGCTGGCGTACCGAGGTTTTCCGCCAGCCCGTGACGCCGCGGGCCTAGGTCGCCGGTTCCGCGGCGCAACTCGTTGCCGGGCAACGCATTCCCACGCACGCTCCCGTCGCGGTTCCGATTGAGATATGATCCACGATGGATTACGCCGCGAACGGACTCTCGCGCGGCGTTCCGACTTCCACGAGGCACATTCCATGACGGCCGAAGAGACCGATGTTCCGTCGCGAATTCTGATCGCCGACGACAACCACCAGAATTGCGAACTCCTCGAGGCGTACCTGTCGCAGGAGGGGTACGTCGTGGAGATGGTGTACGACGGCCAGCAGACGCTGGAAGCGGTCGAGCGACAACAGCCCGACATCCTGCTGCTCGACATCATGATGCCCCGCATGAGCGGGTACGAGGTCTGCATCGCCCTGAAGCGCAGCCCCGCGACCAAGGACATTCCGATTGTGATGGTCACGGCCCTCGCCGAGATGGGGGACATCGAAAAGGCGGTCAATGCCGGGGCGGACGACTTCCTCACCAAGCCAGTCAACAAGCTCGAATTGACCACCCGTGTCCGCTCGCTGCTGCGGGTTCGCAAACTCATCAACGAGCGGGACCGGCTGCTGGCCTACCTCGAACAGGTCGAGCGGTTGCAGGCTGAACAAACCTGGACGCGGTGAACTCCCCCGCGCCGCGCGGTTGTCGGGTCGGTCCCCTTTGCCTTATGCCCATTGCCTTTTGCCGTCGACGCCTGATTTGCCTCCCTCACCGCTCCCTTCCCTCCGCCTCAAACCGCGCCGCGCGCAGCCGTTCTTCGGCGGGCATCCGTGGGTGTTCGCAGGAGCGCTCCTGGACGCCGAACCGGAACTCGAACCGGGGACCGAAGTCCGGCTCGTCACCGCGGAGGGGACGTTCGTGGCCGTGGGGTTGTTCAACCCGCACAGCCAGATTCGCGTGCGGCTGTACCGGTGGACCGACGGCCTGTTGGATGACGAATTCTGGGGCGGACTCGTCGACCGGGCGGTGTCGCTCAGGCGTGACCTGCTCGGGCTGATCGGCCCACGCACGGCCTGTCGCGTCGTGTTCAGCGAGGCGGACCGGTTGTCGGGGCTGATCGTCGACCGCTACGACGACTGGCTGTTGGTGCAATTCGGCAGCCTGGCAATGTATCGGCACCGCGAGCGGTTGCTGTCGATCCTGTGCGAACGACTGAAGCCACGCGGCGTGTGGTTGCGCACGGAGAAGGGGATTCGCGAGGCGGAAGGCCTTGAAGTCGAGGACGGGTTGCTGACGGGGGAGACTCCCCCTCGGCCGATCGTCGTCGAGGAACACGGTCTGGAATACGAGGTGGATGTCGTCGAAGGCCAGAAGACCGGCTTTTTCTGCGATCAGCGCGACAACCGCATGGCCGCGGCGCGGTACGTCGAGCGACTGCCGGGGACCAAGCGGGCGCTTGACGTGTGCTCGTACTCGGGGGGCTTCGCACTCCACGCGCTGCGTTACGGGAATGCCGAGAGGGTGACATGCGTCGATGTTTCGGCCGGGGCGCTCGATTTGGCGCGGCGCAACGCCGAGCGGAACGGGTTGGCGGACCGGATCGATTTCGAGAAATCGGACGCGTTCAAGTCGCTCGAACGCCGCCGCGACGCCGAGGAGCGCTGGGACGCGGTGATTCTCGATCCCCCGAAACTCGCGCGGCACGGCAAAGGGGTGGTCGAGGCGCTGCGCGGATATCACGGGCTGAACACTCTGGCGGCGGGAGTGGTCGCGCCGGGGGGGCTGTTGGTGACGTGCAGTTGCACGGGGCACGTTTCCCCCGGTCAGTTTCGGGACATGCTGCAGGAGGTCTCGCAATCGTCGGGGCGCGAGATTCAAATCCTGGAGACTCGCGGTGCCGCGGCGGATCATCCCGTCCACGCCCTCGTCCCGGAGGGGGAGTATCTCAAGTGCGTGGTATGCCGGGTGATGTGAGGGGGGCGAGCCAAAAAGGGGGGGTGACGAATAACGAATACCGAATAACGAATGACGAATACCGAATTTGGTTCACCACAGAGGACGCGGAGTTTCACGGAGTAGAGACATGCGTGTTCGAAGGTGGGGTTCGTTTGGACTTCGGTCGATGTTTTGTGTGCCGAGCTTGGTGTGTCGCCGAGACTGCTTTTTTAACACGAAGGAATACAAGAGAGAAGAATTCATTCGGACACGGTGGGTATGGGTTGTTTCAAGGTGAATGCGGGTTGTGAGAAGTCTGGCTCTGTTTTTTCTGAGTAAGCACGCGTTCTTCACTTGCAGGGTCTGTTCTTTTTCTGTCTTTGTATTTCAATCTAATTGTTATTTCTTCGCTGTTCCACTGTTTTCTCTTCTCTTCTCTTCTCTTCTCTTCTCTTCTCTTCTCTTCCTCTGTGTCACTCC
>JBIKMW010000035.1:0-56071 GCA_044359065.1 Planctomycetales bacterium
GATGATCGAGGCCAATCGAATCGGTCCCTCCGATGCGACTTGATCCAGCCGGTCGCGACGGATGCTACCGTGACGGTCCACATCGAGAACGACCAACCGCGCCTGCGACCGACCGAGTCGTTTCGCGAGGTCGAGGATCGCGCGGTGCTCGGCCGCCGAGACGACCAAGCCCGGACGGCCTCCCTCGCGCTCCCCGAACAAGCCCTTCAGGACCAGGTTGTTCGCCTCGGTCGCGCCGCTGGTGAAACAGACGCCGCGCGGCTCGCACCCCGCCAATTCCGCCACTTGCCCCCGCGCCCGGTCGACCGCCTCGGCCGCCCGGCGCCCGTGGAAGTGGTGCGTCGAAGCGGCGTTCCCGTACCCGTCGATCCACCACGGCCGCATCGCCTCGAAGACCCGCGGGTCGAGGGGAGTTGTCGCTTGGTGGTCGAAGTACGGGAACATGTGAGAAGCCCGAGGGGACGTTCATTCTCGGAAAGGGGTGGAGAGACACCGACGGTTGTCGGTCGTGGATCATCGATCCCGGTCGGAACTCGCGACAGCTTCTCGCCCGCTCCTGTTACCGGTGTGTCCGACCGTTATCGGGGGTGGTTACGGATCGGATCGAAGGGGACCGGTCAAAACAGGGGATTGTGCGGCTCGTAACAACTGTGCGGCCTGTGAGGGGGGGGCGCCGGGATGGCATGCGAACTGCGATTGCAGGTTCGTCCCTCGGGCACGGCCCGCGCCGCGAGGGACCGTGAAGTTTGATCTCCGTTCGAGAGAGTGCGTCCCCATGATGTCGCCCCGTCCCCGTCCTGCCAATGTCGTCTCCCGTCGCGGATCGGTGTTTGTGGAGTACGTGCTGCTGGTGACGCTCGTCGGCTTGGGAACCTTGGTGGGTGTGGCCGTGCTGCGGAACGCACTGATCACCGAGTTGACCCAGTTGGCGAATGCTATCGCGGCAATCATTCCCTGAAATGGAATGGGGCTCGGCGACAAATCCATGTCGCCCGGCGAACGGACATTGGCTTGCGGAGCCCGCGTGACCTTGGCGAAAGCGTGTTCCCGCTTCGCGGAAATCTCTCGATTTCGGTGACAAGATCGCGAGTGGCCTTCACTCCTTGGAAAGTGCGACGTGGATGCCGCGTTCGAGGCGGTTTATCACGAACTGGAATCGGAACACTGGTGGTTCCGGTCGCGGCGCGCCTTTGTGCGGGGCTGGTTGAAAAAGCTGGGGGCAGGGCCGGACACACGGTTGCTCGATTTAGGCTGTGCGTCGGGGACCCTGCTGCGAGAACTGCAAGCGGCGGGGTGGAGTCGAGCGGGGGGCGTCGACTTCAGCGACGTGGCGGTCGCACGCTGCCGCGAGAACGGGTTGTCGGGAGTCGTACTCGGTGACGCCGCCGACCCGCCGGTGGGAGACGAATCGATCGACATGCTGGTCGCTTCGGACGTGCTGGAGCACCTTGCGGACGATGCGCTCGCGGTGCGGCGCTGGTTCGAGGTGACGCGACCGGGAGGGTACGCCCTTGTGTGTGTCCCGGCCTACTCGTGGTTGTGGTCCGATCACGACGTGGTGAATCACCATTATCGCAGGTACACGCGATCCGGATTGCGGCGTTTGATGAGCAACGCGGGTTGGGACGTGGCTCACTCGGGGTACTGGAACAGCGCACTGCTGCCAGCGGTCGGAGCCGTGCGGATCGCACAACGCGTTGTTCGAGGGGTGCGGGGAAAGGGTGTGTCCTCAACGCCCTCAAGGAGCGGTGTTCGGGGACAATTGTCGCGAACCCGTGCCTGGTTGGACGGAGCGGTCGGCGCATGGATGTCGCTGGAGAACCGTTGGATTCTGGCGGGTGGAGTGTTTCCCGCGGGGATCAGCACGTATGTGATGGCACGCAAGCCGGTCCAGACGGGCGTCGATCCGAGTGCGGTTCAGGCGGTGTCTCACGAACTGCGATTTGATGCCAGCCTGTCCCCGGAACGCACTGTAGGACAAACCCGCAGTGGCTCGCGGGCGATCTGAACCTGTCGGAATCCACAGCGAATGTCGAACACAACGTTCCCACCATCCGGAGGACGCAACGGCCTGTGGCTCGTCACGGGTATCGTGGCGGGGCTGGTGGTTCTGGCCGGCTTTCACAAACTCGCGCGGCATCCGGCGGACATCCTCGTCGGTCCTCAGCGCGGGGGTTACAACGACCTCACGGACAGCATCCTCGCGCAGCGAGCGTACCCGTTCGGGGCGTCGGTCGGTGGCGCATGGCCGACATGGAACCCGTTTGCGTTGGCCGGCATGCCGTACGTGGGGAACCCGCAAGCGGCTTGGCTGTATCCGCCGAACTGGGTGTACGCGCTGGCGTCGCCGACTTCGGCCATTTCGTGGATGCTCGTGCTGCACCATGTCGTCGGGGCATGGGGTGGGGCGGCTCTCGCCAGGCGACTGGGGCTCTCACCCTTGGCCGCGCTGGTCGCCGGAGTGTCGTACGGACTGGCGCCGTATTTGGTCGCCAACACCGCCGAGGGGCATCACAACCCGGTTTGCTCGGCCGCGTGGTTTCCGTGGCTCTGGTTGGCCTACGAGAACCATTTGGAGGGGCGCCGCTGGAGTTGGCTGTGGACGGCCTTTGGGATTTCGCTCTGCTTTTTCTGCGGACATCCCCAGGAGACGTTCTATCTCGTGCTGGTGATGTCGGTCGGAGTGGCGCTGGAATCGTTGCGGGACGCTCGCGCGGGGCGTGCGGGCGCGGCCATGCGACGCTTGACGCTGTGGACGGGGATCGGGCTGTTGACGATCGGTTTGGTCGCGAAAGACCTGCTGCCGATTTACGCGTACACCAAGGAAGCAGTGCGTGCGGCGGGCATCTCCGCCGCCGAGGCGGGGCGCGGTGGGCTGCCGCTGGCGAATCTCGGGCAGATCGTGTTTCCGTGGCTGTGGGGTGACGCCACGGATTATGGAGTCCCCGGAGCTCCGGAGGGGCTGTACCTGTGGGAAACGTTCGCGCATTTCGGCGTGATGACGTTCCTGCTTGCGCTGTTGGGACTGACGCGTGTTGGTTCCGTCCCTGCCGCGCGTCGCCTGGCCTGGATGGCGCTGGCCACGCTGTTGTTCGCGCTGGGCTCGAACGGGCCGGTGTACGAGTGGATTCACCGTTTGGTGCCGGGAGTCTCGTACTTCCGCGCGCCGTCGCGGGCGTTGTTCTTGACGACGCTGGCCGTCAGCGTGTTGGCGGCGTACGGCGTCGACAGGCTGCGCGAACCGTTGGGGCGCTGGTGGCGCGGCGGGTTGTTGGCGTTTGGTGTGCCCATGGCGCTGGCGTGCTTTGCGGCGGCGCTATTGGTCACGGGAGGGATCTCGGAGCCGGAACGCCTCGGCACGCTGGGCGAATCGCGAGCGATCCGCCGCTTGGCCGCCTCACCGGTCGATTGGGTGGTGCCGGGTTTGGCGCTGGGAGCACTGTCTCTCGCCCTGTTGGGGCGGGGGGGGCGACGCGCAGCGCTGGGGATGGCGACGATGCTGGTGGCGGTCGAGGCGATCGCGTGCGCCCACACGCTCACGGCCACGATCGACGGGGCCTCGCTGCGGGTCGACAGTCCGCTCTTGGCCACGCTCAAGGAACGGGCCGGACCGGACCGGGTGATGGCGCGACAGGTAGTCCTCAGCGATCGCGAAGCGTGGGGAGCGGGGGTGTTCAAACTGCAAGCGTATGAACCGGTCCCCACCGGAGCGACGGCGGCACTGTTCTACGGGGCGTCGCGCAACAAACTGCCCTTGGACGACATGGGGGGGTTCGGTCAGCTCGACCTGCGGCAATGGAATCGCAACGTGCTGGATTTGCTGGGAGTCCGCCTGTGCGTGTTGCAAGTGCGTGAACCGCGAGAAGACCTGTTGGGGTGGAAGCTGATCGGCAAAGGTCGCATCCCCTCGCAGTTCACTCTGCGCGGGGTCGAATCGAAGGGGACGATTCCCGTGGCCATCTACGAGAACCCGACCGTCCTGCCCCGTGCATTCCTGTTGGGGGAAACCCGGGTGCTCGGCCCGCAGGAAGACGCACTGACCGCCTTGCGAGACCTCGACCCACGGCGTGCGGTTCTGATGGAGCGTGACCCGCTCCCCGCCGGTCCGCGACAAGCCTTCACTCCCGCCACGATTCGCGAATATCACCCGCATCGGGTGGTCGTCGAAGCCCATCCCAGCCAACCCGCGTTGCTCGTGCTGACCGATGCTTGGCATCCCGGCTGGCGTGCGACCGTGGACGGGCAACCGGCCGCCATCCTCCGCGTGAACCTCGGCCTGCGTGGAGTTGCGCTAACCCCAGGACGGCACCAGGTCGCGTTCGACTTCGTCCCCCCCGGGTTGGTGACGGGAAGCCTCGCTTCGCTGGCGACGGCGGTGGTGATCGTCGGTCTCTCCGTTTGGGAGTGGCGCAGGGGGAAGGGATCGCCATGCCGCGGCTCGGTTGCCGAGCCGGTCCCCCAAGACAAGTCGTTGTGAGAGCGGCGGGCGCCGGACAATAACCGGACGCCGGATGTTCACTCGCGCAATCCCCGTGCAATCTTCACGGAATCGACACGTTGCGCGGGTATCACGGTGTCGGTGGCAGTGGAGTCGGGGGTGGGCGTTTGATTCGCCCCCTGCGACCGAAACTCCCCGACAACGATCATGATCGCCAGTACGCTCACTTCCGTCGGCTCACGTCCCGAGTGCCGGGCTTCGACCATCAGGTCGATGGCCTTGAAGCGCCTGCTGAGGATGCATTTCGAGGCGGGAGTCGGGCACCTGGGGGGCAACCTTTCGGTGTTGGACACGTTGTTGGTGTTGTACCACGATGTGATGAGGGTGGACGACCGACTCGTGTTGTCCAAGGGACATGCGGCCGGGGCGCTGTACATCGCCCTCTGGTCGACGGGACGCCTCGCCGAAGACGAGTTGGCGACCTTTCACAAGGACGGCACACGGCTGAGCGGCCATCCGCCGGCGGCCGGCCTGCCGGAGGTGCCGTTCGCCACAGGGAGCCTGGGGCACGGTTTCGGCTTGGCGTGCGGAATGGCGCTCGCGCTGAAGCTCTCCGGCAAACCGGGACGGGTGTTTTGCGTCACGTCGGACGGCGAATGGAACGAAGGCTCGACGTGGGAGGCGTTGCACTTCGCCGCCCACCATCGGCTCGACAATTTGGTGACGGTCGTGGATGTCAACGGGTTGCAGGGTTTCGGCACCACCGAAGAGGTGTGCGACCTGTCGCCGCTGGCGGACAAATTGGCGGTCCATCATGTCGAGGTTGAGGAAGTCGACGGTCACCAGCCGTCTGCTCTGACAGCCTGTTTGAAGCGCTCCAATAGGGGGCTATGCCGCGTGGTGTTGGCACGGACCCACAAGGGGAACGGCGTGTCGTTCATGCGCGACCGGATGGAGTGGCATTACCTGCCGTTGTCGGCGGAGCAGTACCAGCGGGCGGTTGCGGAGATCGACACCCAAGCGGCAATTGGCGCGTGCGCGGTGACCATTGACGCGGGGGTGACAGCGTCATGAGGAAGGCGTTCTGCGAATCGCTCACCGCCGCCGCGACCCGGCCCGACTTCGTGTTCCTGACCGGCGACCTGGGCTATCAGGCGCTCGAGCCGCTGCGCGACGCGCTGGGCTCGCGGTTTGTGAACGCCGGGGTGGCCGAGCAGAACATGGTGCTGGTCGCGGCGGGCATGGCCCGCGAAGGTTGGCGGCCGTGGGTCTACAGCATCGCTCCGTTCGCGACGGCGCGCCCCTTCGAGCAGATTCGCAACTCGATTTGCTTCCATCGCCTGCCGGTCGTGATCGTCGGCAACGGCGGCGGGTACGGTTATGGCGTGATGGGGGCGACGCACCACGCGCTGGAGGATTGCGGCACGCTGTCGGCGCTCCCCGGCATGCGGGTCCACGCACCGGCGTTCGACGAGGACGTCTCCGCGATCGCCGACGAATTGTTCGCGGGGGACGGCCCGGCGTACTTGCGACTGGGATACTCGCAAAAGCCGAAGGATGCCGCGCCCCCGGCGTATCGCGGTTGGCGGAAATTGGCGAGTGGCGAGGCGGGTACGCTGGTCGCGTTTGGACCGCTGGCGGGACTGTATTGGTCGAAGTGTCTCGAACTGCCGCCGGAGGAACGCCCCAACCTGTGGGTGGTTTGCCAATTGCCGGTCGCGGAGATTCCCGACGAGTTTGTTGACGATGTGCGGCAGGGCGGTCCGTTGTGCGTGGCGGAAGAGCACGTCGCGACGGGCGGGATCGGGTCGCAATTGGCGTTGGAACTGCTGCGTACGGGAGTGCGGCCGGAGGTTTGGGAGCACCGGACCGCTCAGGGGTATCCGTCGGGACGCTACGGTTCCCAAACATTCCATCGGCGGGAATCGGGGCTGTCGCCCGACGCGGTGTTCGAGGTGTTCGCGGCGCGGGAGGTCCGGGCATGATCGCGCCCAACCCGGCGACACATCCGGCGTCAAACTCTTCCGAAGGGCCCGCCGTCGTCCCAGTTCACTCGGGTTCCGACTCGGTTCGCGCCCCGTTGGCGATGGGACCGACGGAAGCCTCGGCCGTGGAGGCGATTCGCGCCCTGCGCGGACCGATCCTCGTGTTAGGCGCAAGCGGCTTTGTCGGCGCCAATTTGTTCCACATGATGGCGGCCGAGCGGGACGACGTGCACGGCACCGCCGGTCGGCTCCCCGCCTGGCGATTGGTCGAGTCGCCGGAAGGTAAGGTCCACGAAGTCGACCTGCTCCTGGAGGGGGACCTGGTTCGTTTGCTGGACGCCATCCAGCCGCAGACGATTTTCAACTGCGTCGCCTATGGCGCGTATTCCTTCGAGCGGGACCCTCGGCGGATTTACGAGACGAATTTCCTGCTCACCGAGCGGATCCTGCGGGAATTGGGCAGCCGACGCGTCGCAGCGTATGTACATGCCGGCAGTTCGTCCGAATACGGCCTCAACAGTGCCGGTCCGGACGAATCGTCACCCGTCGCGCCGAACAGCGATTATTCGGTTTCCAAGCTCGGCTCGGCGAACCTCATCGCTTTTCACGGGCGGGTCAAGGGGGTCCCCTGCGTCAACCTGCGGCTGTATTCGGTGTACGGCCCGCTCGAGGACTCGTCGCGACTGGTCCCGGCGGTGGTGCGGCACGGGCTGGAGGGGAGCTATCCGCCGCTGGTGGGGCCGGAGACCTCGCGAGACTTCGTGTACGTTGCGGACGTGTGCGAGGCATTCGTCAAGGCGGCGCTGGCGATGTCGCCCGAGCTTCGCGGGGCGTCGATCAATATCGGCACCGGACGGAAGACCACGATCGACGAGCTTTCGCGGGTGGCCGGGGAATTCTTCCGGATCGAAGCGGAGCCGGTGTTCGGCGCGATGACGGCGCGGGCGTGGGATACGGTCGATTGGTATGCGAACCGCGACTTCGCCGAGCGGTCGCTCGGTTGGACGCCGCGAATCGGATTGGCCGAGGGCTTGGCCCGCACGGCTCGTTGGTTCGACACGCTGCCCGACAAAAACGCCTACGAACGCTCGTCGAAGAAATACGGTCTCGACACCAGGCACAGCGTTTCGGCCGTCATCGCCTGTTACCGCGACGGCCCGGCCATCCCGCACATGTATCGGCGGCTTACGCAGACGTTCCGCGAATTGTTGATCGACTACGAGATCATCTTCGTGAACGACTGCAGCCCCGACGACGCGGAGGAAGTGATCCGGGCCATCTCGCACAACGATCCTCGCGTGATCGGGATTTCCCATTCGCGGAACTTCGGTTCGCAGGCGGCGTTCGTCAGCGGGATGCGGCTGTCGACGAAGAACTCGGTGGTGCTGCTCGACGGCGATATGCAGGACCCACCCGAACTGATCGCGGAGTTCGTCCAGCGCTGGCGCGAGGGGTACGACGTGGTCTACGGACGGCGGGTGAAGCGCGAGGCGACGCTGTTCATGCAGTTCGCCTACAAGGCGTTTTACCGCGTGTTCGATTTTTTCTCGTACATCCGCATTCCGCACGACGCCGGGGACTTTTCGCTGATGGACCGGCGCGTCGTCGCGGCCATCCTGCGGTTCCCCGAGCGGGACCTGTTCCTGCGCGGAGTGCGGGCCTTCGCGGGGTTCAAGCAGACGGGGGTCGACTACATTCGTCCGGAGCGGATGTTCGGGCGGACGACGAACAGCCTGCTGAAGAACTTCGACTGGGCCAAAAAGGGGATACTGAGCTTCAGCAACACGCCGCTGAATATTCTCACGTTCGCGGGGGGCGCGCTGTCGGCGTTGAGCGTGTTTCTGATGTTCGTCCAGATCGCAATGAAATTGTTCTACCCGGACAGCGCGCCGCAAGGGATCACGACGGTCTTGCTGGTGACGATGCTGTTCGGTTCGCTCACGATCCTGTCGATCGCCTTGGTGGGGGAGTACCTCGGCAAGGTGTTCGAGGAAGTCAAACGCCGACCCCTCTTTCTCAGGAGGCAACTCATTCGCCATGGCCGATTCATCCCTTGCAACAGCGGCGACCTCGAAGACCGGGGGGACGCTGTTTCATGACTTGAGGGATCGGCCTTGCCCCCTGTGCGGCGGCGCGGGACCGGTTCGGTCATTCGCGCCCGAGTGTCTCGACGCGCGGCGACTGTCGAAGGACGCCTTTGCGTCCCGAAAACTTCCCGACCGCATGCACTGGCGGATCGACCACTGCCTGGGCTGCGACCTGCTGTATAGTGCACGCGTGCCGCGGGATTCCGCGATCGCCGACGAATACCGAGTGGCCACGTTTCCCGCCAAGCCCGAGTCCCGACACGCCGCCGAGACGTACGCGGCGCTGTTGCGGAACGATCTTCCCGCGTCGGTCGGACGCGGCGCGCTTCTCGACATCGGCACGGGGGACGGCATGTTCCTCGCGGCCGCGAGGTCGCTCGGCTTCGCCGAGGTGGCCGGCGTCGAACCCGCCGAAGCAGCGATTGCGCAAGCCCCCGACGACCTTCGCCCGAAAATCGTCCACGGCTTGTTCGGGGACGGTTTGTTCGACGCCTCTTCGTTCGACGTGGTGACCTGCTTCCAAACCATCGAGCACGTCCCCGATCCGCTGGGGCTGTGCCGCGAAGCGTTTCGCATTCTGCGGCCGGGCGGGGCCCTGGTTTTGGTGGGGCATGATTTCCGGGCCCTCTCGGCGCGGCTGTTGGGAACCTCTTCGCCGATTTTCGACATCGAGCACTTGCAGTTGTTCAACCGCGCCAGCTTCGGTCGCTTGTTGCGCGAGGCAGGTTTCGAGGCGCGGGTTGTTCGTCCGATCTGGAATCGGTATCCGGCCTCGCATTGGGTCAGACTGTTTCCGGTTCCCGGGTTTGCGGGTCGGCTCAAACCGGCTCTGGTCGCGGCCAGCGGTTGGTTGCCGGGACGGATTCCGCTTCCGGCTGGAAATCTGTTGGCGATCGGCTTGAGGCCGGCGGACTCGGCTGGTCCTGCGGATTCGAGGTCCGCGTCATGAGCACGGCCGATCGCCGCAATCCGCATGGTGGCCTGGCGGAATCGGTCGAGCCGTCCGTCGGCGAAGAGGCTCGGCCCAACGAAACGCCGTTCGAGGACGACGCCTCCGAATCGCCGTTTCGCGCGTGGCTGGCGCTGCCTTTGATCGCGGCGATCTTCTGGACCGCGTTCGTCGTGACGGCGGTTGTTTTTCCGAGTCCGCACCCATCCGAAGCGCGGTTGGCCGCGCTGACGGCGGAAGGCAAGAAACTCTTCCGGCCCGACCAGGACATGCGGCTGTACGCGGGGTCTCTTGCCCTGACGATCGGAGCGGGACTTGGGTTCGCGTCCCGGCGAAAGGGGGGCTCGCCGGCCCCACTTGATTCGAGGTCGAGCGGTGCGGAGTCGATCGAACCCGCACCGCGACATTGGAACCTTTTGGGAACGATCCTGGCACCGGCGCTTTTGGCCGGTTTGGTGTTTCCGTGCAACGCGGACGGGTTGGCTGCCGCGTCATGGGGAGTCGACAACTTTCACCATGTTCACTTTTACGCCATCGCACCGCTCGCGCACTTGGCCGGCGGGCATGCCTTGGCGAGCGAGGGATACGCCCAGTACGGATTGATGTGGCCCCTGACGTTGTGGTCCGCCATCATGGCCACCAGTGGAGACCCTTACACAACGTTCTTTCGACTCGAGTCGGTCGTGCTTGCCGGGCACGCGGTGTCCGCGTATTGGTTGGTCCGGCGTCTCACGGGGAGTGGCGCGCGGGCGTTTGTCGCCGCTATCGCAGTTTTGGTCGCATCCCACGAACTGGTGGAAGGGATTCCGGTGTGGATTTTTCCCAGCTCCACGCCGATGCGCTATCCGCTGGAGTACGTGTTGCCGTTGTTATTCGCGAACCATTCCGGGGGCGGTTGGCGCGGAGCGATGCTGTTGGGCGCCGGCTTGGGGATGTCCTGGGGGATCGCCATGGACGCGGGGCTTTACCCGTGCGCCGCGGCGTGCGTGCTGACGTTCGGAGTCGCAGCGGAATCCTGGGGAGCACGACTCCGGTCGGTGTGTGGCATGACTGCGGGATTCGTGATGGTGGCGATGCCGATCCTGGTCCTTGCCTGCGGAGTGGAAGTTCTGTCCCCGTCCGGACCGGGCCAGTTGTTCGAAGCGCTGCGCCTCTACACCGGCGGCATCGGCGCGTTACCTCTCAGTGAGGTGCCTGCAGGGTGGTTGGCATTGTTTGTCGCCTGTCTCACGATCCTCACCGTCGGGTTTGTTCGAGGAACGGCGCGAGTTTCCGCCGGGCGAAACGATGGCGCCGCGTTGGCGTTTCTGTCGCTCACCGGATTTTTCAGCCTGTCGATGTTCGCCAACAGGTCGCATCAAGAAAATCTGATACACGCCCTCGGGCCACCGCTGTTGGTTCTCGTCGTCTTGGCGCCCTCCTTCGCGAAGACAATCCCGTTTTTGTCGACCGTCCCGGCGGCGTGGTCCGCGATCAAAGGATTGGTTTGCGGGTGCGCATTCTTCGGGGCCATCGCGTCGCCCGAAATGGCGCGGGTCGGCGCGATACCAAACGCGCTGAGAATCAGCCTGAAGTGGCCCGCTCCGAAGCCCACGGCGAGGCACCTTGAGTACACGGACTTCGTCAGTTGGGGTCGGCGATTCGAGGCGGAGATTTTGGACCTCGAACGGGACGGACACCGTCGGTATCTCATTGGGACCGACACCACGCACTTGTCACTTCTGTTGAATCGCCCACCCGCAATGCGGTTCACGCCGATGATTCCTCTCGTCGTTGAGCAGCGGGATCGGTGTCGCGCGGACTTGATGGCGCTCAAGGGAAACCACCTCGTCTTGATCGACCTCGGAATGAATGTGAGGTCGACTTTCGGTGATATCCTCATCGAACACTGGACGTTGAGCCGAGGGCCGTCGGGTTGTTTCTTGTGCGAACCGAAATCCAAAGGCGGGGGGGCTTCCGCGCCGTGATTCGTCACCTACCACGACTCGGCCCCGCGTGTCTGATCGCCGTTGTCCTGCTGCTGCTCGCCTGCGGCTTTCGAGTCTCCGCTGTCGGGCGGCTTGGCGCGCTGTGGCGCGACGAGATCCACTCGGCGATCGTGGCCGGCACCGGTGCCGCTCCCCTGTGGTGGGACTCCTTCCCCGTCCTGTGGAACGGCCTGTTGTCCGTGTGGCTGGCCCTCGTCGGCGGTTCTGATTTCAGCCTTCGCACACTCGGCCTGCTGTTGGGTCTGGTCCTGTGCGGGGTGTCGGCGTGGGCGCCGCGGTGGTCCGGGGCCGGTTTCGGCTGGTCGGGGCTGGCGATGCTCGGTCTGTCGCCGGTGGTCGTCGTCTTTGGCAGCCAGTGCCGAGGTTATGCGTTGGGGGTGGCGCTGGGAGTGGCGATGCTCGGCCTGTATGCCGCCATCGTCCGGCGTGCGGGTTCCGCGCGGTTCTGGTGGGGGACGCTGGCGGTCACCCTGCTGGCCGTGCAATCGATGTACATGAATTCGATCTTCTGCGGCGCGGGGGTGATCGGTGGAATGGCGGCACTGGCCGCGGTGGGACGCTGGAAGGACCTTTTCAAGCTGTTCGGCGTCGGGGCGGTTGCCGGGCTGACGATGGTGCCGTACGTGCTGGTGGTGTTTCCGGCGCTCTCGGAATGGGCGGTGATCGTACGGTCTCCGGTGGGTTGGGATCGCCTGGTCGGCACGTTTTTGGGTGTGCTGACAGCCTCCGGCTTTATCGCGGCGGCGCTGTGGGTGACGCTGCCCGCGGCGACGGTTCTGTTCGGGGTTGGGCGAACGCTTCGCGAACTGGACGACCCGTCGCCGGAGGGAAACGTCCCGCTGTTCGCCGCGACAACCTGCCTCCTCGGAACAATCGTCGGCTTCGCGTACATCAAGTTCCTGAACGTACCGACACAGGCGTGGTACTACATGCCGTTCCTCGGCCTGTGGACGATTTGCGCGGACTCGGGCTTGGGGGCGATCGCCTGGTCCACCCGAGCGCGGGCGCTGTGGTTGACCGTGATTGTCGCCGCCGGAGGGCTGCAAGTCGCCGGGACGATGAGCTCACCGGGCATGAGGATCACGAACCTCGACATCGTCGCGCGGTTCGTCGCCAATGAGGCCGCCCCGACCGACCGGGTGTACGTCAAACCGTGGTACTTCGGGTTGACGTTCGACCGCTACTATCGCGGTGCCGCCAAATGGAGCACGATTCCCGCGATGCCGCCGGAAGAGTTCATCAACGGATATCGGCACATGAAACGGGTGATGGCGACCCGCGAACAGATCGACCGGGAATTGGGCGAGATCGCCGACCTGCTGCGCTCGGGAGGACGAGTGTGGATCGTCGGCGAACTCGGCGACCTGTACCGTCCCGGCATGCCGCTCGAACTTCCCCCGGCCCCCAGCTCCCCCTACGGTTGGAGCGAAATCGCCTACGAACGAGTGTGGGAGGGGCGGTTGATGGAGGTCCTCAAGCAACACGGGGCGTCGCTGCGGCTCCACCAACCCGGTTCCGAGTTCCCCGTCAATCGCTTCGAAAGCCCCCGGGTTTACGAGGTCCAGGGAAAGCCCTCGCGTTGACGTGCCGACATCATTCGGCGGGCTCAAGGCTCACCGTGTACTCCCCCATGTTGTCGGCGAGTTCGTTCCAGAAGTCGTTGACGCGCAGGTACAGGGTTCCCGTGCGGGGAGCCGTGAACTCCGTGGCCGAACCGAGTGATATCTCGTCGAGCATGCCAACCGGCCGAGGGCCGCGCCCCTCGGATTCGGGACGGACGGTCCCCAGCAATCGCCCAATGGGCCGGCCCTCGTTGTAACGGATGCTCACGCCGTCCGGCTCGCTCGCCCACGGTTTCGTTGTGGTCGCCAACACGCAGCGCCCTTCCGCGCGGACGCGGTATCTCCTCCCTTTCTCGACACGCGATCCCGAGCCTTGCCAGCCCCGGTCCGCGCGGACGCTCACGACGGTCGGACCGCTACCACCTTGCGACTGATCTTTGGAAAACGTGGTGGCGGCCCGTTCCAGATCGAACCCGTAGCACAGGTGATGGGCGAACAACCACCAATCCTGGGCCAGTTCGGCTTCGACCTCTCGAAACACTCGGACAAACGAGCGATCTGGATCGTCGGGGTCGACGACCCGACTCACCTGACGGAACCGCTCGCGAGACAACGGATGGTCCTCCAAAAACCGGCACATGGCCCACGACCACGCGTACAACCGGTTGTCCGTGGCGAAATCGGCGCCTGCCATCGCGAAGACTTCCGGGGCGGTGCGCGGCTCCCCGGCTCGGATGGCTTCACGCACCAATTGGACGCGTCCCCACCCTTCAAACCGGTCGGGGCCGGAGGGAAACACGTCGAATCGAGCGGGGGCGTCGGCGTCGTTGACCACGTGCGTGGCGAAGCGTTCGGCCATCCCCTCGATATACCACGGCCGCAACCGCAGCGGGTGGGGAGTGATCGTCATGAAGCAGTGCGTGTACTCATGCAACAGGAGATGACGTCGGTAGTAGTCGCTGGTCTGGTCGTTCATCCAGAACTCGTAGCCGCGATGCCGACCGTGCTGGATCTGGGGCAGGTCGAACGGCACCAAACCCGTGGCGTCGAACCGCGAGCGGTCGCGCATCAGATACCCGTTCACCTGAAAGCTCCCTCCGCCCGGCATTGAGGGCAGGGGACCGAAGTACGCTTCCAGCGTCTCGTGGAGCCGATCCGCCAGCGGTGGCAGGGTGGCGGCGAGGTCTTCCGGAAGATCGGTGTACAAACGCAACCGCTTCGACTCGAAGCAGCGAATCCCTTTCAATCCGAGCGAGTCGAGATCCGGCCGCGGGCGATCGTCGTCCGGAAGCAACGGCGGACGGAAGGGCGTGCCGCCGACATTGGCAGGTGTCACATCGGCTTCGTCAGGTTCGCCCCGCGCGGAGGGAGTGACAGAGGCTTCGGCGATAGCGACCGGTTTGTCAGTGCGAGTCGGCTTCTTCGCAACGGGCCGAGGCTTGGCCTTCGCGGACGCGGCGGGTTGGCCTCCACAGCCGACAAGTCCAACACACGCGGCGACGAGGACAAACAGCGTATTGGCCGCTCCGATTCCATGTCGTCCACGCCCAAGACACCTCGCAACGCGGGGATACAGGGAGCGAACCCCGTTCTGTGAATCGGCGTTGCCACGTGCATCGCTCACGGACGCCCGCCGCACCCAGCGGTTCACACGTTTCAGGCCGAAGATTGAGATTCGCTGGCGCATGGGGCGGTCCTTGATGGCGAGAAACCATCGCCGAAATATATCGACCCGCGGACGACAGACCGCCACTTGGCGAGGGGCACCCGCCTTACCCAACCCCCACCCTTCACCCCCGACCCCCAAGCCGCCAGGTCGACGCATGGCTCCCCGACGAAATCGGCTTGCCGCAATTCGTCGCTTCGGGGTATTCCCCCACGCAGGTCCCGGCCTGCACGGAGCGAATCTCGCTTCGTCATTTCCCGCGTCATGTCTTGATCCATGCATTCGTCCCGCTTCCCGTCGCTGCCGCTGGTGCTGCTGCTGATCGTCTCCGGTTGCTCGGGGATGCAGGTCCGCGGTTCGGCATGGGGGCTGAACGCGCCGCCGACGGGCAACCCGATTTTCATCTCCGGAACCGACGAAGAGGCGGTTTGGGAACGTCTGGTCGACGTGGTCCACAACTACTTCGACATCGCCCGCGAGAACCGCCTCGACGGGATCATCGAGACCCGACCGAAAACCGGAGCCAGCCTGTTTGAACCGTGGCACCGCGACACCGTGGGATTCCGCAACCGCCTCGAGAGTACGCTGCAATCGATGCGGCGACGCGGTTTCGTCCACCTGACCCCCTCGGAAGGGGGCTTCCTCGTCGGCGTCGAGGTCTACAAGGAACTGGAAGACGTCCCCAACAGCGGTCTGGTCGGGGCGGGCGCGGCCACGTTCCAACAGAACAATCCGCTGCAACGGGACCTGAGTCTCGTGGTCGGTCAGTCCGTCGATCCCGGTTGGATCGTGACGGGGCGCGATCCAGTCGCGGAGCAGGCGATCATCGAATCGATCCGGGACGAATTCGAACGGTAGGCGAACCGGTCGAATGGCGAATGTCGCAAGCCAACAGTGATCCACGGGAAATCGACGGCACGGCGGGTTGACGATCGAGGGAGCGAGCAATGTCGGTGATGTTCAACGTGGTGTTCGCGAGTCGGTGCCGCAGCACGCATCACA
Source organism: Planctomycetales bacterium (assembly GCA_044359065.1). Classification (GTDB taxonomy): domain Bacteria; phylum Planctomycetota; class Planctomycetia; order Planctomycetales; family Planctomycetaceae; genus JAIXZD01. Next base: position 15,678 of record JBIKMW010000035.1, read on the forward strand.
AACTGGCGATGGACGCATTGCGGCACGTCCGCGGCGACGACAGCGTTCTGTGGCGCAATCTGTTCCTGAAGTACCACGGTTCATATCTGGAAGGGGCGAAGGCTCCGGACGACGTGTTCAAGGACTTCAAAAATCACGTGCTGCACGTTGGTGACGGATGGTGGGGGGGAGCGATCAAGGCGGTCCAGACGTGGTACGACCGGACCGTGCACGCCCTGAAACAGCGAGATTGGGAAGAGGCCGTGTATTCGGCCGGCGTGCTCAGCCACTACTACACCGACCCCTGCCAGCCGTTCCACACCGGTCAGTCGGAGGCGGAAGGGGCCGTTCACCGGGCGGCCGAGTGGAGCATCTGCAAGTGCTACCACGAGTTCCAGAACATCCTGGAAGCGGATTTGGGCGGGTATCCGGAGATGGAACTCCCCGCCACGGCCGAGTGGCTGGCCGACCACGTCAAAGCGGGGGCTGCAGCCGCAAATGTCCATTACGAGGCATGCATCGATCACTACGACCTGGCGCGGGGGGTGAAAAACCCTCTCGTCGGCATGGACCAGGAGATGAAGGACCGCGTGGCCCGCATGGTCGGGCACGCGACGGTTGGTTTCGCCAGGCTGCTTGAGCGGGTGTTCGACGAAAGTTACATCCAACCACCCCACGTGGAACTGACTCTGGATTCGCTCATCGCACAGTTGCGCCAACCGGTGAACTGGGTGGTCAAACAACTCAAGGACGTGAAGGACCGCCATGCGGTGATGGAGATGTGGCGGGAATTTCAGGCGTCCGGCAAGGTCGTGGAGGAACTTCCCGAGGACGATCGCGCTGTCCGTCGGCTGCACGCGCAAGAAGTACGGGGGATCGCCCTGGGGGAACTCGACGCCGAACCGGCTCGCGCTCCGGGCGCGGCGTACGGTGAGGGTGCTCCCAAGCGACACCGGTCATCGGAACCGGTGACCGCCCGCGCACGAGGCAATCGCCCGCGGTACACCCGGAGCGGACGAAACGTGGTTGCGAGGACCACGGGAGGGGGGCAGGTTCCGGTTGAATCGCCAGTTGCGGGAGTTGGCCCCGGCAACGGATACGCGCCTCCCACCGCCCCTGCAAGGCCGGTCACAACCGCTTCCGTCCTGAACGAAGGCCGTCAGCCGCACGCCTGGAACACACCGCGTGTCACCGCACTTCCGGAGCGGGAAACGCTCGGAACACCCACCGCGGCACGTTCCTTGCAAGTCGAAGCGCGCATCGCCCCCTTGGTGTCGCGTGAACACGTCGAGTTCGCCGAGCCGTCCTCGCGCGGGGACGACTATCCCCTGGCCTCGCGGGAGTCGTCGCGGCAACAACCGGTGCGTTCCGAGCCCGTGTCAGCGGCCCCTGTGCGCCCGGAGCTGTCCGGGTCGCGCCAGGAGTATGCGTCTGCGGCGCTCGACAGAACCTTTCAGGACCGCCGCCTCGAAGAGGCGGCCGCATCGGCCCGGTTGGAACAAGCTCGGCAAGAGCGTGAGCGGGCCGAACTCGAGCGCACCGCACGGGAGAATGCCGAACGAGAGCGAGCCGAACGGGCGAACCGCGAACGTCTGGAGCGGGAGCGTCTGGAACGGGAACGATTGGAACACGAACGACTGGATGCTGCGCGGGAACACGCGGCACGAGTCGAAGCACAGCGAGTCGAGGCGCAACGTTTGGAGTCCCAGCGGCGGTCGCGAGCGGCGGTCGAGCCGTTTCCGACCGACAACAGGATTCACCAGGACGGCGGAGCTCGATTCGACCGTCAAAACGTTGACCGGCACAATCTCGACCGGCCCGACACCGTGCCGATGTCCCGCGACACCCTGCCGACGCGATTGGTCGACACTGATCCACCGCGCGAGGAAACGGAACGGAGCCGCGACGGTCGGCCCGAAACGCCGCGCGATCGCGAGACCACGACCACGCGGTCGTCGACACGCGCTCGCAAGTTCTATCTCGAAATCTCGAACCCCGTGGCCGATGGCCCGTCGATCGGCAACAAAACGGCCGAACGACTCCGGACCGTGGGGATTCGCTCGGTCTCGGACCTGCTGAACGCGTCACCGGAAAAGACCGCCGCCCGCATTTCGCAGCGGTGGATCACCGCCGATGTGATCCGACAATGGCAGGACCAGGCGCGACTGGTCTGCACGATTCCGGACCTGCGGGGCCACGACGCGCAGGTGTTGGTCGGGTGCGGGATCCTTTCCGCCGACGCGCTGGCACGACAGAGTCCCCAACAATTGCTCGCCACTGTGGAAGCGTTCTGTGCGACTTCGGCGGGCGAGCGGGCACTGCGCGGCGGCACGCAACCCGACTTGGCCGAGGTCACCGATTGGATCGACGCGGCGATGTCGGCACGCGAACTGAAGGTGGCGTAGCTCGGGCAGGGTCGCGCAGCGACAAGACGCCCCACCTTCCGCGCTCGACCACCGGGAGTCGGACGAATCCGCGCCGACTCCGATCCCATGGCTATTGGCTTGGATCGAAGGTCGTGTCCGTCGCTGGGTGACATGGCCGGAACGGTGTTGCGGTGCAATCACGGAGGGTGCGGCCAAGGAGCGGGAGCACACGTCGGCCAAATGCCGTCGGCGAACGGGTTTGGTGGGTTGGGCTTGAAATCTCCGCTTGCGGGACCTATCGTGCTCGTTTCCCCAATTTTTGGTTCGCAGGACGAATTTCGTCGGGAGTGGTTAGGGAATGGGCGTCAAGAAAACCGGTAAGGGCCGTCGGAAACTGGGTCGCAGGAAGCGTCGCAACCGTGCGCGCATCCGCCACCGCAAGGGTTGATCCGGGCCGGAATTGCCGCTCCGTGAGCGCTATGAAGCGCGCCCGGTCACGAATGCGGCCCGCAAGTCGTGCCGCAATTGGCGGACATCGTTTCGGGCCGACGGGCTGTGTCGACGCGGCCCGTTTGTCGAGGCAGGAAATCCACCGCTGATCGCGCGGCGTGCGTTGAGGCTTCGATGCGAGCCGGGGCTTGGGCACTAACCCCCACCCACCGCCGGGATGAAGTGGACTTCATCGGTCGACGCCAATTTGGCTCGCAGGCCCTCGCGGACCATGCGTCCCCCTATCGACACACCCCAACCGGGGCGCAGTTGGTCCCCCACGATCAATCGGGCGACCACCCCCGGCCACTTCTCTTCGAGAGCCGCCAGGACTTCTCGTAGCGACGATCCGGGCAGTTCGATCACAGCCTCGCCCCCCGCTTGTTCGCGAAGTGACGCGGGTAGAAAAACGCGGGGCATGATGTTGCTCCATCGCGGGGCGGGAATGCGTCCCCATTTGCCCCCCGGAACGTTGCCCCCGGAACGTTGCCCCCGGGATTCTACCGTCGGCGACGAATGGTTACGGATGTCATTGGATCGGTTCGGGACCGCCCGCCCGAGGGGCGGCAGGCGCGACCAACAGCGTCGCTTCCCCTTGGACGAAGATCGAGCGTTCGATGTCCGGCCAAAGCGAAGTGCCTCGCGCCAAACGCAGGAGGATGGGCGTCGTCATGACCGTGGTGACCAGCGCCATGATCACCAGCATGCAAAACACGCTGTGGGGAATGACCCCCAACTGATAACCGACGTTGATGACGATCAGCTCCATCAGCGCCCGCGTGTTCATCATCGCTCCGATGCAGGCCGCTTCGCGCGGCGGAAATCCGGAGAGCCGCGCCGCCACGCCACAGCCCACGAACTTCCCGACGATCGCAGCCGCCAACACCAGCCCGCACATCAGCCATAGCTCGGGCGTGGCGAGTGACTGCACGTCGGTCCGCAGTCCGGTGTAGGTGAAAAAGATCGGCAGGAAAAACACCGTCACGAAGTCGCGCAGCCGCTTATTGACCGCTTCGCGGAACCCCTCTTCCGTCGACATCACGGCGCCAAGCAGAAACGCCCCGAAGATCGCGAAAATGCCGATCAAGTTCGTAACCAGCCCGCACGCCAGGACCAGCACCAAAGTCGCGGCCAAGCCGTTGAGGGTCAGTTCCCCGTCCTTCACGACCGTCCGCGCCCAGCGCACCAGCAGTGGCCGCGCGACGAGCAACATCCCCCCGGCGAACAACAGCGTTTGGCCCAACATCTTGAGGGTCTGCCAAACCTCGAAGTTGCCGCGTACCACGGATGTCACCGCGGCCAGCAAGATCCACCCGGCCGCGTCATCCATGGCCGCCGCGGTGATGGTGATCGCCCCGACGCGCGTGCGCGTCAGATTCAATTCCATCATGAGTCGTCCCAGAATAGGCAGCGCCGTGATCGACATGGCCGTGCCGAGAAACAGCACGAAACCGAGGAAGGGAGGGCCGCTCGAAGGGTTGGCCGCATCGACCAAACGCGGATACATCCACAGGGCGAGTAGCGAACCCAATCCGAACGGAAGCAGCAACCCGGCCAGCGAGATCGAAAACGCGGAGCGGGCGTGTTGCTTGAGATGGCGGAACTCGAACTCCAGCCCGACGAGAAACAGCAGCAACATCAGCCCGATCTGACTCAGGATCGTGAACACCCAATGCAGCGTGGCATCGAACAGAGCCGCAGCCACAGCCGGATCGTGCGGTTGGGGATGGAACACCATGCCCCAGTGGTCCGGAAAAAGGCGACCGAACACCGAAGGCCCCAAAAACAAACCGGCGGCAATTTCCCCCACCACGCCGGACTGGCCGAACCGCCGAAACAGCAAAGACGCCATCCGGGCGACCAGGAGGATGATCCCGATCTGGATCATGACCGGCAGCAGCACGTCTTCGACGTGCATCTTTCGCAGCGCGGTCGCCTGGGTTGCCAATTCGACAGACGTAGAGACCCCTTCCGCCGCCGCGAACAGTCCCGATGTCGCGCCGGCAACGGTCCAAAGATCCATATCGCCTGTCCAAAACGGGTGTGGCTTGCGTGGAATTCAGGAAAAGGGCGCGAGGCTCTTCGCACAGCCAAAGATCGTGGAGTGCCCGCTCCAAACCCGACTCGGAAGCCGTTCGGAGGGATTCCACGTACAAACAGCCGGAATCGCACAGAATCGCAACAGGCCAAAACATACGTCCGAACAACAATTGTTTCAACAACAATCGCCCTCGGTGTCGGAAAGTCCCTCTTGTCCTGATTGTCGCCCGCTCGGTATATCACCCCGCCCGTTGTCCGGAGTCGATGCCCTGTCGAGACTTCCGTGCGATTCGCGGGCTTGTCGATCTCCAATTCCCCGTCGCTCGCCCCCATGTCGAAATACCTGTCGGACATTTGGAAGTGCCGGTTCTTCTGGCTGTCGCTGGTGCGGATGGACCTCCGCAACCGGTATCGACGGTCGGCGCTGGGCATGGGTTGGTCGCTGTTGCAGCCGATCGTGATGACGATCGTGCTGTGCGTGGTGTTCCACCGCCTCTTCGACCTGAATGTGCGGGAGTTCGCACCGTTCCTGCTCGTCGGAATGTGTTTCTGGAACTTCATCACGGCGGTCACGAACCAGGGGTGCAATTGCCTGTTCCAGGGGGAGGCCTACATCCGGCAATACCCGGCACCGATGGCGATTTACCCGCTGCGAACGACGCTAGGTGCGGCGGTGCATTTTCTGCTCGCCATGGTCGTGGTGATTGTGCTGTCGTGGATCTTCCTGGGTTTCGGCAACGTCCCGGCCTTGGTCAGTTTGGTTCCGGCCCTGTTGCTCCTGTTCGCGCTCGGTTGGTCGCTGGCGGTCATCATGGGTTTTTCGACCGCGTATTTCCCCGACATGCAGCATTTGGCCGAGGTCTCGCTCCAGATCCTGTTCTATGCGACACCGATCATCTACCCGACCGAGATGCTGCGGAAGAAAGGGTTGGGCTGGATGGCCGACGTGAACCCGTTGGCCGCCGTGGTCGACCTCCTTCGTGAGCCGGTCTTGCACGCGCGGGTGCCCGCCTGGGAAACCTTCGGGGTGGCCGGGTGTTTGGTGCTGGCGGTCACGACGCTGGCGACAGTGATGCTCGTGCGATTGCAACATAAGATCATCTTCCAACTCTGAAGGCAGGACACCCCTCGCCGCAACCCCGAGGAACGCCGCCACCGCCGCCCGGACGCACACCGCATGGCCTTCATTTCGCTCGATCACGTGGATCTGACGTTTCGCGTCCGTCACCAAAAGCGGATGCCGCTGAAGGACTATCTCCTCAAGGGGATGTTCCTGCCGGCGATGAACAAGGACATGAAGGTCCCGGCACTGCGCGACCTGACCTTTCGGATCGACGAAGGGGAACGACTGGCCATCGTCGGCCACAACGGCGCGGGGAAGAGTACGCTGCTGAAACTGCTGGCCGGGGTCTATCCCCCGACGGGTGGCGTCCGTCGCGTCGAAGGCCAAATCAGTTCGATGTTCGACCTGGTGTTGGGCTTTGAACCGGATGCCACGGGCTGGGAAAACATCGCTTACCGAGGATACCTCCAGGGCGAGACCCCGAAGTCGATCCGTGCGAAGATGGACGCCATCGGCGAGTTCACCGAACTGGGTGAGTTCCTCAACACGCCGGTCCGTTACTACTCCAGCGGCATGACGGTGCGTTTGGCGTTTGCGATCGCGACGGCCATCGAACCGGAAATCCTGCTTGTCGACGAAGTGCTCAGCGTCGGGGACCTCGCCTTTCAGACGAAAGCCAGGGCCCGCATGCGCGAGATGATCGACCGGGCACGGTTGATCGTGATGGTCGGACACGACCTCGAGTCGCTCAAGTCGTTCTGCAACCGGGCCGTGTGGCTGGACCACGGGCGAGTCCAGATGCTGGGGGACTGCCGCGAAGTGGTCGACGCCTACCAATCACGGATGTGCGAACCCGACGCTCCCGCCCCCGATGCGAAACGCGCGCTGCAGAAGGCTGCATAACCGGCGTGGTCACCCTCCGCCCTTCACACGGGCGGGGCCGCTTCGTCCACAGCACGCACGACGACCCGCATCGACGAGACTTCCACGATCTCGACGGGCGTCCCCGATCGGACCATCAGTCCTTCGCTGACCACGTCGACCAGGTCGTCGCCGAACCGCACCTTGCCCGAGGGACGCAACAGCGTTTCCGCCACGCCCCGCCGCCCCGGCTCCAGCAAGGGGCCTGTCGCCGACGAGCCCCTCGTCTGATCGACCAGCGACGGGTCCAGCCGCGGTCCTTCGGCGTGGTCGACGACGCCCGGCGGTTGCAGGACAAGCCCCTCGAAAAACGGAATGCTGGGAAGGAAGCGCCCGACGAACGCCAGCATCACCCCCATTCCCACCAACGATCCGGCGATCGTCGCCATCGTCCGGCCGAGGGACTGATAATCCCCTTGCGTCAACGGGATGACGAACGTCTGCGTCGCCAACACAATGGAAAACAGGATCAGCAACGCCCCCGAAAGTCCGAACACGAGGAAGCCCGGCAGCAGGAACACCTCCAGCGCGACCATGCCGGTCCCCAGCAGGAACAGGCACACCTCCAACCATCCCGAAGTGCCGCCGAGGAATCGGCTCCAGAAGAACAGCGTGAAGCAGACCGCCGAGACGATGCCGAACAGGCCGATCGGAAAATGCAACTCCATGTAGATGCAGCCGATTGCCACCATGAACAGCAAGACCGTGACTGCCGGGACGTTCAGCACAAAGACGAAGTCGTCCACCCACGTCCGCTTGGCGACCGGAACGGAGATGTCTCCTGACAGGCCCAACCGCTGCTTGAGCTCGTCGAAGCTGGCGACGGGGGTTTCGGCCAGTTTGAGTTCGTGGGCACGCTTGCCGTTGACCGTGAGGAGCAGTTCGCGCCCGCTCTCCGCGATGGGGCGTCCCTGAATCCAGGTCCCCCCCGCTTCGTGAATCTCGTTTTCCGTGAGGTACGCGACCTCGCCCGTCTCCTTGTGGGTGGACTGGAAGACGACCAGTTTGCGGTCGGCCATCGCTTCGCACAGCGCCTTCGAGCGTTTCTTCTTTCCCGCGAGTTCCCGCAGGAACCCGGTCAGAATGCTCAGGATTTTCTCCGGTGCGCGCTCGGCCCAACCTCCGCCGCGAACCTCGATGGGAGCGGCGTCGCCGATCTTCGCCTCCGGCAGCATGTAGATCTCGTCCGCACCCAGCGAAATAATGGCCGCGCCGCTGATCGCCTCCTTGGGAATGTAGGCAACCGTGCGGATGTTGTGCTCGTGGAGTTCGGCGATGCGGGTGGCGAGGTTCATGCTGGCGTCGAGGTAACCGCCCGGGGATTCGACGTCGAAAATGATCAAGTTGCGGCCCTCGGCGACCGCACGGTCGATCTGCCGCACCACGAATTGCTCCAGCACCGGTTCGATCATGTCGTGAACGCGGATGACGACCGGTTTGACATCGTCGGCCGACTTCTTCTCGCGCATCGACTCGCGCGGCAGTCGGTACGCTTCGGCGACTTCTTCGCGGTCCGTGGCTGTCCGCGTGATCAACATCCCGAACGAACGGCACTTTTCCCCGCTGAACAGGCCGGGCGTTCCGGGGGTCTTGATCGCCTCGTGCTTCGGAATGACCGTCCGCGCTTTGAGCAACCGCTCGAATTCCGCCGGGGCGATCACACGCGATTCCAGCACTTGCTGGGGAGCCTGGGCGACTTCGACCTGCGCCCAGATCACTTCCGCCTGGGGATCGGCCATGCCCCGGACGAGTGCTTCCGACAATTTCAGATTGTGCCGCCGATTGGCTAAAGACACGACGAACGCCTGTTCGTCCGGTTCCAGCGCCTTGCCCACCCCCAAATCGCCGAACTCCGCCTCGGGGAGCATGACGATTTCCTTGCAGGCCAACGCGATGATCGCCTGATTGCCCCGCAAGGTTTCCGGAACCCACGCCACCGTCAACACTTCCGGGACAGCGGTCGTCAGGAACTTGGCCAACCCCTGGACATGGTGGAACTGGCTGGTCCCCGGTAGGACTTCCAGCACGAGTACGGCCGAACGCTTTTCCTGACGAGCCAGGGTCTGCAACGCCAAGGCCGCCCGACTCACGCGTCCGAACACGACGTCATCGACGGGAGCCGAGACCGTCACAAACTGCCCCACCGGTGCATTTTCGCGAGCTTCGGGTTTCGGAGCGGCCTCTTGTGCCGGCGTCGTGGCCGAGAGCATCGCGAGCGTGAGGAACGCGCAACCCAGCAAGCCGCTCCCCCCCATTCGGCGGTGAGACCCCCGGTGCGTCGGACCGCCGACAGCGGAACGGGCACGGGGCTGAGACTCGAATCCTCGCAAAGTCATGGGACCGTGACTCCCGCCGGACAAGGCTGTCCGCCCCGCCGAAACCGATACGCCGTTTGCCACACGCGAGACAAGCGGGTGTTCAACACCCGTTGCAAAGCGGTGTGAAATCCATGCAGTGTGAAGTCACCGAGACGACACCGCGTTGAACACCCACCCCACACAATATTGTACGGCAGCGCCATTGTGCGAGATTCGCCGCAAAAAGGGCTGTTACCGCGAACAACGAAGAATCGGCGAAACCGGATCAGTGAAACTCGCCGGGCGAGTTCCGCCAACCGGCTTGCCTCCAGAAGTCGGGCCGACATGTTCCGAACATCGAACCGGCCCCCGGCTGCGCCTCCACGACCTGCCGCAAGCCTTTCCCACGCAAGATTATACGCGTGACGATCAGGGCCACCAACCCTGGCAGGCGGGGCTGTGGGACCGGGTGACAAGCCGATGTCGATTTTTCACAAAGGCCGGCAAAGCGGTTCCGCGCGGAGTGCAGCGTTGGCCGAGGCGTCAAAGCTTGCCCTGTCGACGCAACCGCAACGATTGCGTTGACCGCTACAGATCGGGGCGTCGGGCCTTTGCGCGGTAACTTGTGCGCCGTGCATCCCGCAATCTGGAGCGCCTTCCGCCCCGAGGTCGATGTTCAACTCGAACGGAATCACGAGTTTTGGCAGTGACGCCTTGACCGCCCCACCTTCGTGACCGAAGCGGGGTCGGCGAACGATCTTCGCCGGATGTGCCTCGCGGGAAGACATCAGCCAATGCGAACCCGGATCAACACCTTCTGGTTGGGCGCGTGTCTCCTCGGCGGAGTGGTTCCCTTCACCGGGATCGCCACCTCCGTCGGGCTCGCCACGGAAGCCCGAGAGACCCCCTTGGTCAAGGCGGTCAAGAAGGCGAAAATCGCCGTGGTGAACATCCACAGCGAAAAATTCGCCCAGGAAAAAGAGGGGGGCTATCAAGCCACTCCCCCTCGCAAGATCAACGGCATGGGGACCGGCATCGTCGTCGACGAGCGCGGTTACATCGTGACCAACCAACACGTCGTGGCCGACGTGGAGTCCCTCACCTGCACGCTGCACGACGGCTCGACCTATTCGGCCCGCGTGATTTCCTACGATCGCAAGCACGACCTGGCGATCATCAAGGTCAACTCCACCCGTCCGCTGCAAACCATGCCGCTGGGCACTTCGTCCGACCTGATGCTCGGCGAAACGGTGATCGCCATCGGCAACGCGTTCGGCTACACCGACACGGTCACGGCGGGAATCATCAGCTCGCTGTCGCGCGATGTCGAAGTCAACGAGCACCAGTCCTACAAGAACCTGATCCAGACCGACGCCAGCATCAACCCCGGTAACAGTGGCGGGCCGCTGATCAACCTCGATGGCGAGGTCGTGGGAATCAACGTCGCTATTCGGGCCGGGGCGCAACGCATCGGCTTCACGATCCCGATCGACGACGCTCGTCGCTACATCGCCCGTCTCCTTAACGTGGAGAAGCTGGGCGATACCTATCACGGTGTGGTCAGCCACGACGAAAAGCGTCCCGGCGAGTTCAAGATGATCGTCGACTCCGTCGAGCCGAACAGTCCCGCCGCCGCAGCCGGTCTCCGCACCGGCGACATCGTCTCCAAAGTGGCGGATGTCAGCGTGCAAGACGGGGCGGACTTTGAACGGGCGATTCTGGGACGGTCTGCGGGGGAAGCGGTCGACGTGAAAGTCCTGCGGGACGGCTCCGACGTAGCGCTGAAGTTGGCGGTGGGCAAGGCTCCCGCCGATCTCGCCAAGGCCCGCGGGCAGGTCGCCCCGGCGGTGGGTCGCGCTCAAAATGAAGAATCGGCGGAAGACCTCGCGTGGCGCGTGCTGGGCCTGAAGGTGGGCCGGTTCCCCGCGCAGGGAATGACGGTCGCCGGTCGGCAATACCGTGGCGGCCTGCGGATTCTGGAAGTGCGTGCGGAAAGCCCCGCGGCACGGAACGGCATCCAATCGGGCGACGTTTTGGTCGGTCTGCACGACTTTGAGACGGTAAAGGTCGCCGACATCCAGTACGTGCTCAACCAAACTCGCAATGCATCGACGGACCCCCTGCGATTCTTCGTGGTCCGCGGCCAGCAGGCGTTCGAAGGCAACCTGCGGATTGCGACGAACAGCCGCTGAGAAGTTGGTACCGTTTCGCTCCGCCGAAACGTGGCTGTCGGGACTCGCACCCCGACTTACGACGCGAGCCACGCTCGAATCCGGACTTCGAGCGCGGCAACGTCCTCGGGGCAAAGTTGACGCACGCGGGGATAGTTTCGCGCCGCTTCTTCGCCGAGGGTCTTGCGTCCCTCCCCAGGACCGTCAGCGACGCCTCTCTGGGTGGCCCAGGGATCGAAGTAACGTTCCTTGGCGTCCCGTTCGGCGCGAACGTCGGCCCAGCGCGGATTGCCCGGCAGTTCGCTCTGGCCTGCGAGTCCCCACACTTCGAGCTCTTGCCAGGCATTCTCGGCGAAAAACGTTCTGCGTCCCCGCAAGTGGTCGTTGGCGGATCTCTCCAAACGGTCCAACGCTTGCCTGCGACCGGGTTCTCCGTCGCGGTCGACCACGAGCAGGAACAGGTCAACCATCGGGTACATGTCGATCAGCGGGCGAATCCGGTCCCACTTGAGGGCTTCGTAGACCCCGCGCAGCAGGGGATCGCGACAGACCTCGACCTTGGCCGTCGACCGCCCGACCTCGATCAGCATGCGTCGGACGATGGGAGCGAGAAGATACTGATCGAGGCGGAAGTCCTCTGGGATGACCAGCACCTTCATGACGCCGGCTCCGCATGTGCGAACTCGACGGCGTTCTCCAGCCAACCCGTCTCATGCAAGCGCGACAGGCTTTCGTTCTGAAGCACTTCGCGGGCGTGAGGGATGTCGACGATCCGTTTGATCCCGGCGTCGGTGGCACCGTGCAGTCGATAGACGAGCACGGCGTCATTCCTCGAACGCTCACTCAGCAGGGCCAGCAGTTGCGGCGAATGCGTCGTCGCGATGACTTGCAGGTCACCTTTGGCGGTGTGGTGCTCGATGAGCTGCACGAGCAGGTGCAGCCGTGCGGGGTGAATGCCAGTGTCGATTTCGTCGAGGAAGAGAACGCGCGGGCGCTTTGGCCCCATCAGCGCGGCGAGCAGGCCGAGGAATCGCAGCGTTCCATCGGACGCACTGTGCACCGACGTGCGAGTTCCACTGGCTTCGACAAGCGTCACAGACACCCGGCCTTGTTGGTCCTCGACGAAATCGAGATCGATGACATCGACAGGGGTGAGTTCCTGTAGCCACTCGGTGAGGCCACGTTTGGAATCCGCGTCAGCACAGATTGCCATTAGTACGGACGAGAGATTCTCGCCCCGGTCGCCCAACATGAGCTGACCGGGAAGCGAGGGGCGTTTCATCTCGTCGGGGGAGAGGTCGAGAAAGCGAATGGATGCGAGGAAGTCGCTGAATTCACTCGCGGACAAGAGCTGCGCCTTCATTGGCGATCCAACCGGCTTTAACTGGCAAAGTACCGGAGTATTCGCTGAAAGCGCATGACGATTCTCAAACGGCTTGTCTCGCTCATCGCCAAAGGCCACCGCCAAGACGTATCTTGTCACAAGGGAAAGGGCGTACTCCGCGAGGTAGACCTGATTGACACCAACTCGAAATAGCTCTCTAACAATTATCGGAGTTGAGGATGCTAGATCACGGCGGAATTGCAGCTGATACGTAGACATCAAATCGTTTCTTGAGAAATGCGTATCAACTTCGACTCCGATCGAATCGTTTTCTCGATGATTATGAAGTCCAATCTCCGCCACCCCTCCCCGAATCCCCCGCCAAACCCGCTCCCCTCCGTCCCCGTACTTTTCGCCGATGATCTCCGCCAGCGTGTAGCCGCGACCGATGCCGTGCAGGAAGCGGAACGCGTCCCGCAGATTGCTCTTCCCGGAGGCGTTGGTCCCCACAATCACGGTGAAGGGGCCGAGCGGCAATGTCGCGTCACGGAAGTTCTTGAAATTCGTGAGCCGCACGGATTCAAACATTGGGGTCGTTGCCCGTTCAGGAGTCGGAAATCGCCGTGATGCGGTTCAATGTGCGGGGGCGGGGCGGAGGCGGAATGAGGACGGAGATATCCCTCTCGGAGATTCTAACGCGCCGAATCCCACGCGTCACCGAGATTGGGGTGCGAACCCCGGATTGTGGATCGTTACCGAAGCTCGGATTTAACGGACGTATTGGAGCTCTCCAACGCGCCGAACGTGAACCCTTCTCCCCCACAATCCGTTTGGAAAAACACGTCAAAACATGACTGTGGGGGAGAAGGTGCCCGAAGGGCGGATGAGGGGGTTTGAGCGAAACGGGTCCCCCTCACCCCGGCCCTCTCTCCCGCAGTGGACACGGTTCGTGTCGGCTCGATCGCTTGCGGTGGAGAGGAAGGATCACAGCTCACCGATTCCATACGTGAGATCCGAGGTTCGCCCCCCGAGAATGTGCCGCCCGGCCTTCCCTCGCCAGCGTCCGTCCGTCTTCCCACAATCCGCTCTTGGATCTTTCAGTCCACCCGGAGCGGACCATGCCCCCGTCGTCTTCCAGCCACAGCCTGAACATCGCCCGCCTCCACGCCCGCGAGATCCTCGACAGTCGCGGCAAGCCGACGGTCGAAGTGGAGGTCCGGTTGGAGTGCGGCGCATCGGGACGCGCCGCCGTTCCGAGCGGTGCCAGCACCGGTCGCTGGGAAGCCTTCGAGCGTCGCGACAGCGACCTGCCGCGGTACTCCGGACAAGGAGTCGCCCGCGCTGTGGCCGCCGTGCGCGGCGAGATTGCCGCTCGGTTGACCGGGATGGACGCATCCGATCAGGCGAAGGTGGATCGCACGTTGATCGCACTCGACGGCACTCCCTCGAAAGAGCGACTGGGGGCCAATGCGATTCTCGGCGTCTCGCTGGCCACGGCCGCCGCCGTGGCCGCCGCCAACGGGGAATCGCTGTGTGCGGGGCTGCACCGCGCGTGGCAAGCCCATGCCGGGGTTGACTCGTCGCCGGAGTTGCCGCTGCCCATGGTGAACATGATTTCTGGCGGCAAACACGCTGGCGGGAACCTCGATTTTCAGGACTATCTCATCCTGCCGGTGGGGGCCGGAGGGTACTCCGAAGCGCTGGAGTGGATCGTTCGCGTCTACTGGGAACTCGGTCAGCTGCTGACCCGAGCGGGGTACGAGGGACGACTGGTCGGCGACGAAGGGGGCTATGGGCCGCGCCTTCCCGACAACCGCGCGGCGCTGCAGTTTCTGGTGGACGCCGTGTTGGCGTGCGGACTGCGACCGGGGACCGACGTGGCGATCGGTTTGGACGTGGCGTCGACGCATTTCCACGACCCCGCCACAGGGGAGTACCGCTTGGCTGCCACAGGGGGGGCCGCGATTTCGGCTTCGGGCATGGTCGATTTGTTGGCCCGCTGGGTCGACGAGTTTCCCATCGTGAGCATCGAGGACGGCCTCGCGGAGGACGACTGGGCCGGCTGGGCCGAATTGACCCGCACCTTGGGCGATCGCGTGCAGTTGATCGGGGACGACTTGTTCGTCACGAATGCCGCGCGATTGAAACGGGGAATCGCCGAGGGAGTTGCCAACAGCGTACTGGTGAAGGTCAATCAGATCGGAACGCTGACGGAGACTTTTGAAACGCTCTCGCTCGCGCGGGCTCACCGCTATCGCACGGTCGTTTCCGCCCGCAGCGGCGAGACCGAAGACGCTTGGCTGGCCGACCTGGCGACCGCCACGGCCGGAGGTCAAATCAAGGTGGGCTCCGTCGCCCGGAGCGAACGATTGTCGAAGTACAACCAGCTACTCCGTTTGGAGGAAGAGTTCGCCGGGTCCTCGTGTTGGTCGGGGTGGACGCCAGTCGCGCGGACTCGTGGCAACGAGTAGCGTCAAATTGTACCACCCCCGAAGCTCCCCGCGTCCGCCTTAGAGAGGATGGACGAAGACATCCGTTGCGACCGTCGTTGCTTTTCGGCGCAATTCGACGACAAGAGAGTATCCGCAAGTGCTTTCAGCGAATGTGGTTGCGCAACGCGTCTGAGCCTGGCGAAAAGAAAAGGTGCAGCGAACGGTACGGATCGGTCGATCTTTACGAATGCGCGGGAGTGCGCCGGCGAGGCGTCCCATTCGGGACGGGGTCAAGGGCCCAATTCGCTGTCGGCTGTCAGGGATAAGAGCCGCTTATCGTGGATCGTGTTTGCCAACCGTCGACCGCCCCGCTGCTTGGCGGATTGCGATTCGCCTGCCTGATCGGGCTGTGCGTTTCGGGGTCCGGTTGTCACTTGGCAGGGCGCACCGTCGCGACGGAGCATGCCGAGGCTTACCAGGACGTACAGATCGTCTACGACCTCAGCGGCCAGTATCGCGACCTACCCATTGAATCGGGGGGCAGCCGACCCGCCGACCTCTCGTTGGTCGGGCACGAATCGCAAGCCGGATTCGTGGAACGCTGGACATCGGCCAAGCTGACGATCGCGTATCCGCATCCCGAGGGAAAACCGGATTTCGCGCGTGCGACGCTGCGATTGTCAGGCCACGTCGCGAAGCCGCGTCCCGCCACTACGTCCGACGGAGGACGGTTGTTGACTGCCGTGCCGGACGTGTTCTCGGACACCAACGGCGATTTGCCACTCGCCTCCGCCCGCGATGACGAGGTCTGGGTGCTCGACTTCCCCCGCGCCCAACTCGACCTGCTTGTGGGTGATTTGAAGACGTGCGGGTTTTTCGAGAGCCAACTGCGTCCCGATCCCGGAACACGTCTGGAAGTGGTCATCGACCGCGCTCGCACCGCCAAGAACTGGACCCCGGAACCCCGCCTGGACGACTTCGTCGCGCGGGTGCATCAGGAAGGTCATTTAGGCGGGTTCCTCTCCCGTGGCGACCGACCCGCCGCCGACGCGGTCGCCAGCGGCGGCTGGTGAGTCGACGCACTCGGGATCGTTCGCGGTGGAAATCTGACGATTTCCGCTAACCAACATTCGCGTGGTCCAGGGGCGGCCCGGCGCGGACGATCCGACCGCCGTCCGGCCCCGAACCGGGCCCCAGGTCGATCACCCAATCGGCGACGGCGATCACGCGCGGGTGGTGCTCGATGATGAACAGCGAGTGGCCGGTGTCGACAAGTTGATTGAGGCAACCCAGCAGCCGCTCCACATCCGCTGCGTGTAGGCCGGTCGTCGGCTCTTCAAGGAACAACGCGCCACGCTCGCCCCCGGAATCGTCGAGTTCGCGAGCCAGCTTGAGGCGCTGCGCCTCGCCCCCCGAAAGGGTTGCCAGCGAGCGGCCCAACGGCAGATGGTCGAGCCCCACATCCTTCACGTGCTTGAGCCGCTTCTGCACGCGGACGCTCCCCCGGAAAAACGCAAATGCGTCGCCAACGGACAGATCGAGCATTTGCGCGACGTTGAGGCCGCGGAACGTGGCTTCGAGAACCTCCGGCTTGAATCTCGCGCCGCCGCACGCGGAACAGGGGACCGCCACATCGGGCAAGAACTGCAGATCGACTCGCTGGAAACCCTCCCCCTCGCAGACGGGGCAGCGCCCCCCCGAGGGGGAATGGAAACTGAATGTTCCGGCGGTGAATTGTCGGGACTTGGCCGTGGGGGTCGCCGCCAACAGTTTGCGGACCTCGTCGTGGACGCCGAGATACGTCGAGACGTTGGCACGACGGGACTTCGCGGGGGGAGTGGCGTCGACCCGACGCACCCACCGCACGAACTCCCCCCCTTCGACCGCGTCGCAGCCGCAGGCTCCCGCCGACAAGTCGGGCGGAGCGGGTGTGAATCGTCCCGCGAGTCGGTCGCGCCACGCGCGATACAGGACTTCGCCGACCAGCGAGCTTTTGCCCGCGCCGCCGACCCCCGTCACCACGCAGAGCACCCCCAAGGGAAACCGGACATCGAGATGCTGGAGATTGCGGCCGCGCGCATTGCGGACCTGGATCCAATCGGCGGGAACACGCCGGTCGCCGCCGCTCGCCGGGGGCCGCGCCCGCCATTTCGCGGTGATCGAGCCGGTTTCCGCAACCAATCCGTCGGGTGGTCCCGAGTACAAGACCCGCCCCCCGTCGATTCCCGCGCCCGGACCGAGATCGACCACCCAGTCGGCGCGGGACACGACTTCGTCGTCGTGTTCGACGACCACCACGGTGTTGCCCGCGTCGCGCAGCCTCTCCAACAGTGCGATCAGGCGGCCGGTATCGCTCGGATGCAGCCCCGCCGTCGGCTCGTCGAGGACGTACAGGGCCTCGACCAGTTCGCAACCGAGGGCGTTGGCCAAGCGCACGCGCCGCCACTCGCCCGCCGAAAGCGTGGCGGGCGAGCGGTCGAGTCCAAGATGAGCCAACCCAAGTTCGGCCAGCACCACGAGGCGCGAGAGCAATTGGGGCAGCACGATCCGTTCATCGGCGGTGGGGGACACGCGCGTGTCCAGGCACCTTGCCCCGTCGACTGTCGCTTCGTCGAAGGCCCCGTCTTTGATCGCAGGACCGCCGGATTGATCGAGCAACCGTTGGAGCTCGTCGCGTCGTTGGGCGACGGTGCCGGCGCTGAACTCGGCGAGTGTCAGGCCCCGCCAGCGATAGGCGAGGGCGTCGGAGTTCCAGCGACGGCCATGGCACTCGGTGCAGCGGATAGATGTTTGGTCGGACGCCGCCTCGGCGTCGCGATCGCGCGGTCGCCCGGTGGCCAGACCAGTCCCCCCGCACGAGGCACACGCTCCTTGCGGACCGAGGAAGGAGAGGAGCGGGGCGTCCGGTTCCGGGAACGCGCGACCACATCCGGTGCATTCGCGGCGGGTCGAGAACTCGCGGAGTCGCCAGGAACGTCCGTCGATCTCGATCTCGCGGCCCTTGGTGCCGCCCTGTTCGACGAGACACCACGCCCGGCCATTGCCGCGTGAAGCCGCGAGTTCAAAACTGTCGTTCAGGCGCTCAAGCGGCGTCGTCCCCGCGGTGACACGGTCGACCACGACGCGGACGGAGGTCTCGGCGGAGGCCAAGCGGGCGACGAATTCCGGCGAAACGTCGCGGAGGTCGACGGTGCGCCCCTCCGTCAGAACGCGTTGGAATCCTGCTTCGCGGAGCAGGGCGAGCGAGGCGGCCAAGGTGTCGACCGGGGAAGTGGAGGGCTTCGTGCGAGCCGCCCTGGTGCGGCGGGTTTTGCTGGTGGACTCCTCACCCCGGCCCTCACCTCCGACTTGGAGGTCGGTGAGCGAGGCGGAAGTCCGCGGCGGCGGAGAGGGACTTGCGAGTCCCACTTCCAACGAAAACCCGAGTTGCACTTTGGTGCCGGGGGGAAGCTCGGCGACACCGCACGCCATTTCGGCGGAGGTCGAGGCCCGCACGGGTCGGTCGCAATCCGGGCAAACCAGTTCGCCGCAGCGCGCGAACAAGAGTCGCAAATGCTCGTCGACTTCGCTGGCGGTCGAAACGGTGCCGCGACCCAGGCTGGTGCCGCGATGTCGGCGGACCGCGATGGCAGCGGGGACACCCTCGACGAGATCGGCGTCGGGACGCTCAAGCGCGTCGAGCCGCCGCCGCGAATGCACGGCGAAACTCTCGACGTACCGCCGCTGCCCCTCGGCAAAGAGAGTGTC
Organism: Planctomycetales bacterium; assembly: GCA_044359065.1. Lineage (GTDB taxonomy): Bacteria > Planctomycetota > Planctomycetia > Planctomycetales > Planctomycetaceae > JAIXZD01. The sequence goes on from JBIKMW010000035.1 coordinate 34,507, forward strand.
GAAGGCGAGCGACGTTTTGCCCGCCCCCGAGACCCCCGTCACCACAATCAACCGATTCGCAGGGAGGTCGAGGTCGATCCCCTTGAGGTTGTGCACGCGTACGCCGCGGAGGCGGATCAAGGGGCGTTCGTCGGGCGCACTCATCAGGCGACTCCGGACGGGCCGTCCGCAGATTCCGCATTCCGTCCCGCCTTCTCGGCAGCCAGGTCCGCGTCGACCATCAAGTTCACGAGGTCGACGAACGACGTTTGAGGAGACCAACCGAGTTCGGACCGGGCGCGGGACGGGTCGCCGCGCAGCTCGGGGACTTCGGTGGGGCGGAGATAGCGTTCGTCGAATGCGACGTGGTCGTGCCAGTCGAGGTCGACGCGTTCGAACGCGCGGGCGAGGAACTCTTCCACGGTGTGAGATTCGCCGGTGGCGATCACATAGTCGCGCGGCTGGTCGTGCTGGAGCATCCTCCACATGGCCTCGACGTATTCGGGGGCGTAGCCCCAGTCACGCTTGGCATCGAGGTTGCCAAGGAACAGTTTGTCGTCGAGGCCGAGCTTGATCCGCGCTGCGGCGCGGGTGATCTTGCGAGTGACGAATGTCGGCCCGCGACGAGGGGACTCGTGGTTGAACAGGATCCCCGAGCAGGCAAACAGGCCGTACGCCTCGCGATAGTTGACCGTCTGCAAGTGGGCGAAGACTTTCGCGCAAGCGTAAGGACTTCGCGGACGGAACGGTGTCGACTCCGACTGGGGAATGTCGGTGGCGTCCCCGAACATCTCGCTGGACGAGGCCTGATAGAAGCGGACGAGCTTCTTGCGGGCGAGGTCACGTACCGCCTCAAGCATCCGCAGCGTGCCGTGGCCGGTGATGTCGCTGGTGTACAACGGGTTGTCGAACGACACGCGGACATGGCTTTGCGCGGCGAGGTTGTAGACCTCGTCGGGCTGGACCGTGTCGACCAGGCGATGCAACCCGAGTCCGTCGGAGAGGTCGCCGTAATGGAGAAACAGCCGGTTGCCAGCCGTGTGGGGATCGTGCGGGATGTGCTCGATGCGGGCGCGATTGAAGCTGCTGGCGCGCCGGACAAGGCCGTGGACTTCGTACCCCCGGGACAGCAGGAATTCGGCCAGGTACGACCCGTCCTGTCCGGTGACGCCGGTGACAAGGGCACGGCGGGGAGGGGCGGCGGGTGGAGCGGGATCGGGCATCGACAAGGGGAGCGGTGCGGAGTCGGGGGACGGTTTGGTCAAGCAGAATGGGATCGTAACGAACGAGAGGAAGCGTTGCCGCATGGAGCGGGGCGAGGTTTTCAGAGCGACGATCGCCGGAGATGGCCTCGACGACAGCGTCTTTCAAGACCCGTCGACTTCCCCTTCCCCGTCAAACTCCTCCGCCAAACCCCGCAGGTACTCCAGCGCGTCTTCCACATCCGGCGTTGGCCGACCGATCGCCCTGCCGTCCCGGTCGCACCGCGCCAGCCGCAACAACTCGTCAAAGTCGGGCGACTCTTCCAACCGCCGCCGCGCCCGGTGGCCGAGCGTGCCATCCAAAGCGTGCAGACCCTCCGTATGGTGCAGAATCAGCCACGCGGTCCGTTCCGTCAGCACTTCCCCCAACACGTCGACGATCGCTTGCTCGTGATCGAAGGGATCGATCCCCTTTCCCGCGTCGTGCAGCAACGCCGCCGTGAGGAACTCCTCGTCGTAGGACAACTCGTCCCGTGCCAGCGTGAACACCTGCAGGCTGTGATAGAGCAGGTCCCCTTCGGGATGATGCGTGCGACCGGGGACGATCTGCTCCAGCGGACGCAGCACCTCACGGAACAGATCGAAGCGGTCGACCTCTTCATCCGCTCCGGGGGGGGTCACCATCCGGTGGAACGCTTCGAATTGTTGGTGAATCTCTTCGTCGGACGGGAGTTGGTCGTTGTCGACCCACCGCCTTGCGATGCGCCGCACCGCCTTGCGGCGGGCTTGGCGGAGATCGCCCACGCGCCGCTGATACAACAACCTCGCCGCTTCGTACGCGATACGTTCCCGCAGTGCCGAACTGCTCATGATCTCAAGTGCCGGATTCACCGGCGGGCGGCGGCGGAAGCCGATCGCGCCATTCGCGGAGTCCTGATATCGAATCCCCGCACATTCATTCTACCCGACGACAGTGCCGCGTGCCCTGGAATCGCGATGGTGGAATGGCCACGTCAATCAGGAATGCTCCCGGGAGTGGCGTTCCGTCAGCAAGTCCAGGAGCGGAGCGTTCGCCTCCGGAAACCGACATTCGGCCAACTCCGTCGCACTCTTCCAGACATATCCGCGACAGTCGACGGGGACGTCATCCCCAACGCGCGGCGACGGGCGGCACAACCAGAACTGCAAATCGACCGCGCCGTGCGGATATACGAAGGTCCGATGCATCAACAGATCGACGGCGAAGACCTCGAGGCCGGTTTCCTCGCGACACTCGCGAACCGCGCACGCCGCCTGGGTTTCCCCCGCGTGGCATTTTCCGCCGGGGAATTCGTCGTAGCCAGCCAACGCCCCCCCGTCCGGTCGCCGCCCCACCAGGTAACGTCCCCGCCACACGACGACCGCCACACCGATCCTGGCGGGGGGGTTGTCGATCAAGCGGTCCGATGTGTCATCCATGACAATCTTCCCGGTCGCCACGGTAGGTGGGCGGTGGGTTGTTCGCATTCAACACAGACAGCAAGCAGTCGACGAAGCGGATCACAGATCGCTTGACGCTACTCGGGAGGGGCGGGAACCAAGCTCGCGAAAAACGTCTCCAACGACTCTGCTACCACTTCCACGGAATGGTCCTCGTTGTCTCGCTCATGGTCCCACCATACCACGTTGCCGGACATTGGTCCGGACAGCATGAGACAGTAGATATTGCCACCCCAATCGGATGCGAACGGGAATGCGCCGGGTGGCATGACATCCCCAATCAGATCGTAGATCCAGTCGAGTTGGTAGGAATCGTCGCCGTTGTCCAAGCTGTAGGTGGTCCGGATGTCCCGGACTCGACCGGACATGATCAATTCGAGGTGGCCTTCACGAATTGGGTCTCGCTTGGTGAGGCTCGACACGAAATTCGACGGAAGCTTTGCGCCGAGCTTTGATTCCAGAGCTTTCAAGCGTTTCCGGTCAATTCGCGCCATACCCGGGACTCCCTGATTCAACCATGCATGTCGGCGGGCGGCGCCCCCATCACGTGATAGCCGCAGTCGACGTGCAGCGTCTCCCCCGTGATGCCGCTGGCCATGTCGCTGAGCAGGAACATCCCCGTCTTACCGACTTCGTCGGCCGTGATGTTCCGGCGCATCGGCGACATCGACGTGTACAGCTTGAGCATCTGGTCGAACTCACCCACCGCCGACGACGCCAACGTTTTGAGCGGACCGGCGCTGAGCGCGTTGACCCGCAGGCCTGTCGGCCCCAGTTCGTTGGCGAGGTAGCCGACGGCGCTCTCCAGGGCCGACTTGCACAATCCCATCATGTTGTAGCCGGGGATCACTTTCTCTCCCCCCAGGTACGTCAAGGTGAGCAGGCTGCCGCCGGGGTTCAAAATCTCCCGGGCCCGCCGCGCCATCGCGACCAGGCTGTACACGCTGATGTCCATCGCCGTCAGAAAACCTGCGCGGCTGGCGTTGTATGTGGGGCCCTTCAGGTCCTCGATGGGAGCGTAGGCCACCGAGTGCAGCACGAAATCGATCGTCCCGAACGTCTCTTTGGCCGAGGCGAACACACGGTCGAGGTGTTCGTCTTTCTGCACATCGCACGGTTGGATCAGCTTCGCGCCGATCGGCTCGACGAGCTTGCGCAGGCGATGCTCCATGCGGGGACGTTCGGGATCCTTGTCGGGGAGGTGGGTGAACCCCATCTCGGCCCCTTCCTCGTGGAGGCGCGAGGTGATGGCCCACGCGATCGAATGATCGTTGGCGATCCCGAAAACCAGCCCCTTTTTCCCGCTGAACAAACCCATTCGCAACGCTCCTGCACCGAGCCGAACCACCAAAACCCGTGGACAACACCATCAAGACACTTGGAAAGACGACGCGCGAAAAGGCGATTCACCACAGAGGACACGGAGTTCACAGGGGAAGAGGAACGTTTACTCGTCGCTCTCTACGACTCGACAGGACTTCGACGAATTGTGGGTGGATCCGCTTCGTTGTTTGCGTCTCACCGAACACGACAAGGATCGTCTTCCAATCGGGAAATCACCGCGTTCGACGAAACTCAGGGAGTTGCCCGGAAGCAAGCCCCGACCGAAAACCCGACTTTCCTCAACTCTGTGCCACTCCGTGAACTCTGTGGTTCAGTCTTCTTCTCCTCGTCGACACCTTTTTTGACCTTAGCCGCTCCACCCCGCCCGTTCAACCGGGGTTTGTGGCGCGGGCCACCGCCGCCGCGATCCGCGTCAGCGATTTGTCCCGCCCCAGCAGCGCCAGGCAATCGTACACCCCCGGACCGGCCGCCTGGCCGGTCGTCGACAATCGCAACGCGTGGATCATCGTGCCCGTCTGTTCGCCGACCTCCTCGCAAAACTTGCCCAGAGCCGCCTCGATGGTCGGCGCTTCGAACGGTTCCACGGTCTTCAGGACTTCGGCGAACGCCGTCAACCGGCCCGGCACCCCCTCCTTGCGGACCCGCTTCTCGAAGTTCTTCTCGTCGACCGCAATGTCGTCGCGGAAGAAGAAGTCCGCATCGAGAATGTCGCTGAAAATCTTCAACCGATCGCCGATCGCCGCCACGACCTGTCCGACGAACGCCGTCGTCGCCTCCGTCACCGGTTCCGTCAGCAACTTTGCCTGCACAAGAAACCGAACGCAGCCGGCCACCTTGTCGCCTGCGGGAAGTTCCTTCATCCAGTGACCCTGGAAATTGAACAGTTTGTCGGGGTCGAGACCCGCCGGAGCTTTCACCACGCGGTCGAGGGTGAAGTTTTCAATCAGCATCTCTCGCGACAGGACTTCGGTTTTCTCGTCGAGCGACCACCCGATACGCCCGAGGGCATTCAATATGGCCACCGGCAGGTATCCGATCCGTTCGTAGTACTCGACCATGACCGGATCGAGCGCCACCCCCCCCGCCAATCCGAGACGTGGGAAGACCTCGTCCCCCCGCTCGAACATCCGCTTGAACTGCGGGTTCTTGCGATATTGCTCGACCTTTCGCTTTGACAGCTTCTCCTTGGATCCGGGGGCCGCCACGTAGGGAACGTGGGCGAAAATCGGCTGGGCGGCTCCCAGCGCTTCGTACACCAGCACCTGCACCGCCGTGTTCGTCAGGTGCTCCTCGGCACGGATCACGTGCGAAATCCGCAGGTCGATGTCGTCGATCACCGTCGCGAAGTTGTAGAGGGGCGAGCCGTCCGAGCGGAGAATCACCGGGTCCGGGATCAGCGCGCAGTCCCACTCGACATGCCCCCGAATCGCGTCGTCGATCATCACCTTACGCTCGCGCGGGACGAGCAGGCGGAGCGTCCACGGCTTGCCGGCGGCGAGCGATTCCTCGACCTGCGCGCGAGTCAGGTCGAGCGACCGCCGGACGTTCAGATACGGCTTTTTGGCGGCATCCGCCTGTTTGCGGTCGGCGTCGATCTCGTCCTTGGTGGCGAAGTCCTTGTAAGCGAGACCCGCGGCTTCCAGCTTCTGGGCCGCCGCCTGGTACAAGTGGTTCCGCTGCGATTGGAAGTACGGGGCGTGCGGTCCCCCGATTCCGGGGCCTTCGTCCCAGTTCAGGCCCAGCCACTCGAACGCTCGCAGAATCGGCCCCAGCGCGGTTTCCTGGTTGCGGGCCTGGTCGGTGTCGTCGATCCGCAGGATGAACTGACCGCCGTTGTGCCTCGCCCACAGCCAGTTGAACAAGGCCGTGCGCATGCCGCCGATGTGCATGTATCCCGTGGGACTGGGGGCGAACCGGGTGCGAACGACGGACATGGACGGCGAGACTCCGAAGATGGCGAACCGAAACCGATTTCGCGGGTTGCGATCGGGACGCGGCAGTGTATCGGCGACTCGACGCCCCCACGTAGCGGAAAACGTGAGTTTTCCGCCGAACGTCAACCCGTACGGCCTTGTGGAGCAAACTCCCCCCCAATGCCACGTGAATTGGCATCGCCGGCTGTATTTCCTGCAACGGGGTTGGCGGGTGACAAACGGCTCCGGTCGGTCCCGGAGTCGCGCCACACATGGGAACGGAAGCTGTATCCCATTTCCTGGAAATGTGTTACGCCGCAAAACGAGGGGCCGCTGGGCGGTCGTCGCAACAATCAAGGCACGCTGATTGCTCTCTGAGTTCTCCAGTTCGCCCGAATCCCCTCCACCGACGTAAGGACATGTCATGCAGGTACAGGCCCCGACCGCTTCCCTGTTGTCACCTCTCGGCGAACTCGAAGTGGTGCTCCGCGAGCAAATTGGCTCGCGCGTCGCGAACCTGCGGTTGTCCAGCGAAGGGGATTCGGTCGTGGTCTCCGGGCGCAGCCCGACGTTCTACATCAAGCAACTGGTGCAAGAGACCCTCCGCCGTTGCGACCCCGTCCGCCCGCTCCGCAACGAGATTCTCGTTTGCCGTTGAGCCATGATTTCCGCTCGCTGCGCCGCACCTGTGCATTCGGTCCGTCGGTGCACGGTTTTGTCCGTCTCGTTTTGCGGGCTGGTTTCCAACCCGGTGACCGTTTGAATCCCGAAGGCGCCCCGGCGACAATGGCGAGTCTGTGAGTCCGCGATGGGAGGATGTTCCCCGCGTGGCTGACGGCTTCCTCCAGCGTCCCTCCATGCCCAATCGCAAAGACCTCGCCGACCGACGGTACTGCATGCCCGACCCCCTCGCCGTCCTCACGGACGAGACGATCCTCGGGCAGATTCCGCGCGGCAGCCGCGTGCTCGACCTGGGCTGTGGCGACGGACGTTTGCTCGCGCGGTTGCGCGACGGCCACGATGCTTCTGTGCAGGGGATCGAGCTCGACATCGCCGGGATCGTCGCGTCGATGGAGAACGGCGTGCCGGTCATCCAGGCCGACCTCGACGCGGGCTTGGCGGGGTTCGCCGATCAGTCGTTCGACCTCGCCGTCCTCAGCCAAACGCTGCAACAGGTTCGCCATCCGCGGGTCATTCTGCGGGAGATGCTGCGTGTCGCCCGCGAGGCGCTGATCGTCGTCCCGAACTTCGCGCACTGGCGCGTGCGGGCGCAGATCGTCCGCCACGGACGCGCCCCGAAGACCGCGGCCCTTCCGTACGAATGGTACGACACGCCCAATCTTCACTGGATGTCAATGATCGACTTCCGCGTGCTGTGCGGTGTTCTGGGGGCGACCATCGTCCGCGAAATCCCTTTGCGCCGCGGTCGCCCGTTGTCTCCGAAGTGGCTGGCCAACCTGCGTGCCGACAGTGCGATGTACGTGCTGACCCTTCCCAAAGGCCCGACACGCGTCTGAAGCAAGGTCGTTCTTGCGTTGGCGAATCCGGTCACAGTGGCGGATCCGTAAGTTTCCGCCATGCACGAACGCGGCCAGCCGCAATCACACGCCTGCCGCCACACGCGTCGGCAGCAGCTTCTCGGCCAATCCCGCCGTCACGTCGTACAGCAGGTCGAGCGACGCGCGGGTTTGCTCTTCGGTAATCGTCATCGGCGGGCTGACCCGAATGACATGCCCGGCCAATGGCCCCAGCAGATGGATGCCATCGCCCGAACCACCCGCTTCACCACCACTGGACCCCAAGTACGCCGCCTTGACGATCTCGATCGCGACCTCGCGGCTGGTCAGGTCCCCCGCCGGCTTCGCCTCGATCCCGAACACCAGTCCTTCGCCTCGGACTTTCGACACCAGGCCGGTCTCCTTCAAGCGCTCCAGGCCCTCGAAGAACATCGGCGTGAGTCGTCGCGTGTGTTCCAGCACGTCCGTCTGCTCGAATTCATCGAGCGTGGCCAGCACCGCCGCGCACGCCAGCGGGTTGCAACTCCAGGTGTCGCTCGCCTCGCCGTACGTGAGGGACGCCATCACGTCTCCGCGCCCCACCACCGCCGCCACCGGCACCCCGTTCCCCAAGCCCTTGCCCAGCACGACGAAGTCCGGCGCGATGCCGTACGCCTCGAACGCGTACATGCGACCGGTCCGGCCGAAATTCGCTTGCACCTCGTCGAAGATCAACAGGATGTCGTGCTTGCGGCAAAATTCTTCCAACAGTTTGTGGTATGCCATGGGCGGGTGATAGCTACCGCCACCCCCCAAATACGGTTCGGTGATCAGGCAATTGATCCGCGAGCCATGCTCCTTCCACATCCGCTCCAATTCGGCGCGGTACAACTCGATGTCGAATTCCCCGGCCACGGAGGGGCGCCCGGTGCTCGCGTTGGCCGCCTCCACCTTGGAACGGTCGTCCACTTCGCACATCGGAAACGCGATGAACTTCACGCGCGGATCCCGCTCCTTGTCTTTTTCGCTCCCGGTGACCGCTCCGGCCAGTCCCTTTTTGCCGTGGAATCCGTGCCGCGTTGCCAGGATCAGGTCGCGCGACGGGTCGCGGTGCAAGCAGGCCCACAGCGCCTTTTGAATCGCTTCGGACCCCGACGCCGCCCACATCACCGTGTCCAGCTTTTCGGAACCCCGGCTTCGTCGCACATTCGCCAACAGTCTGCGGACCGACACCGCTTCCAGCGGCGTCACCGCGTTGTAGGCGGTCAGCGTCACTCCCTCGAAGTACTCGTCGGCTGAGGTCGTGGCCGCGCGCGACGCGTCGCAGACATCGGGCGTCCAGCCCATGTATCCGGCGAAGCGCCGCATCCAGCGGGTGGGATTGTGCCCGAGATTCGCCACCAACACGCCGGACGAGTAGTCGTACAGTCGCCGTCCTTCGGGCGTCCAGTGGAACACCCCCGCCGACTTCTCCAACACCGCCTGGCTGGGCGTGAATGTCCGTTGGGACACCGGTTCGCCCGTGGTGATGGAGCGTCGGCATTCGTTCGAGCGATCTTCGCCCGGAAACTCGATGGGGGTGGACATGGATACGATTTCAAAAGGCGGGCGGGAGCGACATGCAAGGGACGAAGCGGCGGGGGCGAAGGTTCGCGGGACCGACCCTGGAAACACTCTTCCACAAGGCCAACCCGCGCACGTCGCACCGCCTCTCGAAAAGACAGCGTTGCGTGGACGGAGCCGAGTCGGTGTCCCCGACAGCCTCGCGATCCTTTTCGCCCCCATATCGTACCCCGACCCATCAGCCGTCGCCAGTATGACACAGTGCGTGTCATCACGTGATGGCGCCGTTGGTGATCACGGGAGGCACGGGACCCGATGGGCGTGTCTTGCTCCATCCGTTTCGATGCCTGCGGTTGTGTCATTTCGCAGATCACAGTCAATCTCACCCACGAAGATTGCCGCCGTTCGGTTTTGACCAGATCGAACGGAATTCAGTCCGCCTCGCCTCGCCGAATGACGATACATGCGTACACTTAACGGCGATGGGGGCCGTTGCGGACTTCCTCGGCAGGGCCGTTCCACTGGTGCGGGTGTTGTTCAAGCGTGGGCGTCATGGTCGCTTCCCGTCGGGAATTGGTGTCGGAGCTGACGCGTCGCATGCGGCGGCTGGAGCGGGCCGCCCACACCCCGGCATGGGACCCGATCGAGGGGCTTTCGACGGGGCCGATCGACAGTCCCGGCGCATCCGAACTGCCTGCCGGGGAATCTGCCACGGAATCTGCTGCGGACGAGGTTGTCGCCATCCAGGCGGATGTCGCAACCTCTCGATGCGCCGCCGCCGATTGGCCGACCGGCACGTCGCTGGACGAGTTGCTCCCCGCCGGGGGATGGCGACAGGGGACGCTGGTGGAGTGGCTGTCGGGGGGGATGGGGGCGGGGGTGTGGACGCTGGCGCTGTGTTGTTGCCGGCGGTTGTTCGCGTCGGGTCGGGGGGCGCTGTTGATCGACACGCACGGGGAGTGTTATCCGCCGGGCCTGGCGGGGCTGGGGGTGCCGCTGGAACGGTTGACGGTGGTGCGTCCCGGTTCGGCGCGGGAGGGGCTGTGGGTGTGCGAACAGGCGCTGCGCTGTCCGGGTGTGGGGGTGGTGTTCGGGGAGTTCGCGAAGCTCGACGACCGCTCGTACCGCCGCTTGCAGTTGGCGGCGGAGGTGGGGGGAAGCGTGGGGATGCTGCTGCGGCCCCCCTCGGCGCGCGCAGCCCCTGCGTGGGCCGATGTGCGGTTGCAGGTGACGCCGGTGGGAATATCGGTAGGTCAGGCTGTGCCTGACGGAGTCACGGCTGGACGAGCCAGCAGTGGCACACGTCATGACAACCGGGCTGTTGTGGATCGAGCGGTTGACGCTGCGTCGGAAGAATTTTTGTCTGGCGGGAACGGAGTTCCGTCCGCGATGCGTCGGCGGTGGCGTGTCGAGTTGTTCTCCGGGCGGGGAGTCGCCCAGCCTCGAACCTGCCGGGTGGAATTCGATCATGAAACGCTTGCTCTGCGTGTGGTTTCCGAGCCGACCGGGGAACGGCGCGCGGTTGCCGCTCGCAGGAGAATCGCGGCGGGGGGGTGACCGGTCGTCGGTCGGGCGGGTGGAGGACGGGAATTCGCCCGTTTGTGTGGCCGGGGTCGGATTGCCGCCGAACCGCGGGGAAAACAAGGTTGGCGTCATCGGCAATCCGCCCCCGGAGGGTGTCCGCATCCGGGGGCAGGTTGCCAGTACGCCATCCCTGCGCTACACCTCGGTTCGGCAACCTGACCCCGGCCACCCGGCCCCCCCTCCGGCGCAGGTGTTTCGGGACACTCCGCCGCCGTTGGAACGGATTCCACGCGAAGAACTGAGGTTGCTGGCAGATGAGGCGACCCGCTTCGGGCCGCTTGTCGCGCTGGAAGAGGGAGACACGCCCGAAACGCTGTTCATCGACATCACCGGTTGCGAACGTGTGCATGGGGGGGAGCCAGCGCTGTTGCGGAGCGCGGCGGCGTGGTTCCGCGAGCGTGTCCCCGAGTGGCCGGCGCGGCTGGCCATCGCGGGAACACCCGGTTGTGCGTGGGGGGTGACGCATGGCGGCGCGGCTCTCGCGATCGTTCCCGCCGGCGACGAACGGCGGGCGCTCGAACCGCTCTCCGTCGCCACCCTGCGGTTGGAGCCGGAAACGGTGGCTGTGCTGGACAGTCTCGGGATCCGGTCCGTCCGGCAGTTACTCGCGTTGCCGCGTGCCAGCCTCCCCTCGCGACTGGGGCCGCGGGTCATTCGCCGTATGGACCAAGCGCTCGGCGAACTTCCCGAAGTGTTGGTTCCGGAGCGTTCCCCGCCTCCCGTCGTGGCGGAGTGGTCGGACGATCCGCCACTGGAGGACCGGACCCAACTCGACGCCCAGCTGCGCGAAATGCTGGAACCGCTCGTCGCGCGGCTGCGAGACTGGAGCTTGGGGGTGGAGTCGCTACGGTGCGAGTTGCGGGAACAAGTGCCGGGACGGTGCGCTGTTTGGCCGGCCCCCTCTCCCCCGCTTCTGACCCGCCCGGACGGAACCCGCTCCCGCTGCGGGGGAGAGGGCTGGGGTGAGGGGGACGGAGCGAACCGAGGCCCCCTCATCCGCCCTGCGGGCACCTTCTCCCCCACCGTCGAGTCTTCCGGGAGAGACAACGTCGATTGTGGGGGAGAAGGGTTGCACATTGCCCCCTCTCCCCCGCTTGCGACTCTCTCGACACGACCGACCCACATTGCGGGGGAGAGGGTTGGGGTGAGGGGGCCGGAGCGAATCGAGGCCCCCTCATCCGCCCTGCGGGCACCTTCTGCCCCACCGTCAAGTCTTCCGGGAGAGGCCACGTCGAATGTGGGGGAGAAGGGGTTGCACATTGCCCCCTCTCCCCCGCTCGCGACCCGCCCGGCCGGGCCCCGCTCCCGCTGCGGGGGAGAGGGCTGGGGTGAGGGGGGCGGAGCGAACCGAGGCCCCCTCATCCGCCCTGCGGGCACCTTCTCCCCCACAGAGCAGCCTTCCTCGAAAACCCACGTCGATTGTGGGGGAGAAGGGTTGCACATTGCCCCCTCTCCCCCGCTTCCGACTCTCTCGACACGACCGACCCACATTGCGGGGGAGAGAGTTGGGGTGAGGGGTCCGGAGCGAATCGAGGCCCCCTCATCCGCCCTGCGGGCACCTTCTCCCCCACCGTTGAGTCTTCCGGGAGAGGCAACGTCGAGTGTGGGAGAGAAGGGGTTGCACACGGCCACTTCCGTGACGCACACGCTGGAGATTCCGCTGACGCAGCCCACCGGGTCGCTGCGTCATTTGTGGCGACTGCTGGGGTTGCGGTTGGACCGTTGCCGGTGGCGGCATCCGATCCGGGCGATCCGGCTGGAGGTGGTGGCCCGAGTCGCGCGGCCACGGCAATCACGGTTGTTCGGTGCGGGGGCGGACCAGTTCCGTCAGGGGCAGCTTGAAGGACTGCTCGACCGGTTGACGAACCGGTTGGGAAAGGAACGCGTGGTGCGCGGCGCGCTGACGGGGGAGGCCGATCCCGCGCGGGCGGGGGTGTGGCTCCCCGCGCTGGAGAAGGGGGCGGGGCTGATTCGGGCCGAACCGGGCGAGAACACGCGGTTTTTGCGACCCGCGCCGAGGCCGCTAAGGCTGTTCGGGGTGCCGCAACCGGCGGCGGTGCTGTCGGTGGTGCCGGACGGACCGCCGTACCGACTGCAATGGCGAGGGCGGGTGTCGCGGATCGTGGCGGTCGAGGAGTCGGAGCGGATCGAAACCGGCTGGTGGTTGGCGCTGCGCGATGCCGCTGCGCCACCGGATGGGGGATCGGAGTTGCCGGGAGGATCGTGGCTGCGACGGGAGTACCGCGTGGTGGACACGGAGGGGGGCGAGCGGCTGTGGATGTTTCGGGATGGGGATGAGCGGTGGTTTGTGCAGGGGGAGTTCGAGTGAAGGGGCGATCACCAGGAGATCGGATGCGTTCGGCAAGTCCATGCCGTGGTGCGATCAGCGGGCCGTGAATGATCGAACCATGCTTGCGAAAGAGGCGTCTTTTTTAATCTGTGCCAATCTGTGAAATCTGTGGATAAAACATTGTATATCCACAGATTGACACAGATTGAAGAAGCGATGGTGCTGCTCGATATGTGCTCGTGACACGAATGGCGACACATTCATGCAAAACATATCTTTCCGTGTTGTTTATTTTATTAGTGCTCATGTGTTTGTGCGCGATGTGTGATGCCAGAGCCCCCGTTTCCGCCGAAAATCAGGCCGCATACGATACCCTTTCCGGGCGTGGCAAAGGCTGGGGTGGCGGCGTCCTCCGGGCCGCGGGTGGCGGCCCTGCGCAGGCCCGCCCCCGTCGAATTGCATTGCAAGACGAATTATTCATTCCTCGAAGGGGCGTCGCACCCGGATGAACTGGTACACACCGCCGTCGAGCTGGGTTATGCGGCGCTGGCGATTACCGACCGGAACAGTCTGGCCGGTGTCGTGCGTGCTCATGCGGCCGCCAAAGGGGCACCGCTACGGCTGATCATCGGAGCCGAGATCGTTCCGGAGGACGCGCCGTCTGTTGTGTTGTGGGCGACGGACCGACGGGGCTATGGCCGGTTGGCTCGACTGATCACCGTCGGGCGTCGCCGCGCCGAGAAGGGTTCCTGCTCGATTCGCTTCGACGACATCGCCGCGCATGCCGAGGGACTGTGGGCCGGTGTGTTGCCTGTTCGACATCCGGCTGGCGCCACGTCGGAGGAGGCTGTCCCGGAGCGCGAGTCGCTGGGGCGGTATCGCGAGGTGTTCGGCCAGCGGTTGTCGCTGCTGCTCGAATTCCCGCGCGAGGGAGACGACCGGGCACGCCTGCTGCGGGGACGGGAGTTGTCGCGGGTCACAGGTGTGCCGCTCGCGGCGGCGAACGATGTGCATTATCACGTTCCCGCGCGGCAGCCGCTGCACGATTGCTTGGTCGCGCTGCGGCACAACACGTCGGTCGCGCAGGCGGCGCGCGAGGGATGGTTGTTCGCGAATAGTCGGCGAAGTCTGTTGCCTGCCGACGAGTGGGAGCGGCTGTTCGCGGATGTTCCGGCTGCGCTGGCGCGGTCGCGTGCGATCGCCGAGCAGTGCCGGTTTTCGCTCGACGAATTGCGTTACGAATACCCGGAGGAGTTGGCTCCGGCGGGGCGTTCCCCCTTTGAGTTCCTGTGCGAACTCACGTGGCGCGGGGCGCGGGAGCGGTGGCGCGGAGCGGCGGCGGCCCGGAATTTCATGAACCCCAGGCCGCTCGAAACCGGGGATGTCGACCCCGCCGAGCGGTTGCCCGTCGCGCCCCCCGATGTGCGTCGTCGCGTGTCGGCAAAAATCATCGCGCTGCTCGAGCACGAACTGCGGCTGATCGCCGAGTTGCAGTACGAGGCGTATTTTCTGACCGTGTGGGACCTTGTCCGCTTCGCGCGGGAACGGCGGATTCTCTGTCAGGGACGGGGTTCCGCCGCCAACTCCGCCGTCTGTTATTGCCTGGGGGTGACCTCCGTCGACCCCGACCGTATCGACGTGCTGTTCGAGCGGTTCATCAGCCGTGAACGGAACGAAGCCCCCGACATCGACATCGATTTCGAGCACGAACGCCGCGAGGAAGTGCTGGCGTACATCTACGAGAAATACGGCCGCGAACGGACCGGCATGACGGCCGAGGTCATCACGTACCGTTCCCGCTCCGCCGCCCGCGACATCGGCAAGGCCCTGGGTCTGGAACCGGGGCTGATCGACCGGATCGCCAAAAATCTCGACGGAGCCGGCCCTGAGGAGAAGGTGGCTGAGGGTTGCCGCGCGGCCGGACTGGATCCCGCCTCCCCCCCCGGTCGCGCGCTCTCCACGTTGTGCGGCGAACTGGCGGGGTTTCCCCGACATCTGTCGCAACACACCGGGGGCATGGTGATGACGCGCGGCCCGCTGTGCGAACTCGTCCCCATCGAGAACGCGGCGATGGCGGGTCGGACCGTCATCGAATGGGACAAGGACGACCTCGACGTGCTGGGGATCCTCAAGGTCGACTGCCTGTCGCTGGGGATGCTGACCGCCGTGCGGAAGGCGTTCGAGTTGATCAACGGTTGGCGCGAGCGGTTCGTAACTCCTTCTCCCCCACAATCGGCTCCGATTCGCGTGGACAACTCGAATGTGGGGGAGAAGGTGCCCGCAGGGCGGATGAGGGGGCCGGGTCGAACGGCACCCCCCTCACCCCAACCTTCTCCCCCGCAGCGGGAGTCGGTTGCGTCGGGGGAGGTCGAGTGCGGGGGAGCGATGTGTGATCCTTCTCCCCCACAATCGGCTCCGATTCGCGTGGACAACTCGAATGTGGGGGAGAAGGTGCCCGCAGGGCGGATGAGGGGGCCGGATCGAACAGCGCCCCCCTCACCCCAACCCTCTCCCACGCAACGAGAGTCGGTTGCGTCGGGAAAGTCGCGCGCGGGGGAGAGGGGGCATCCTGATGCGAACTCACTCAGGCTCGAATCCCTCGCCGACATCCCCGCCGAGGACCCGGCGGTCTACGACATGATCTGCCGCGCCGACACGATGGGGGTGTTCCAGATCGAGAGTCGCGCGCAAATGAGCATGTTGCCACGGCTCAAGCCGCGGCGGTTCTACGACCTGGTCATCGAGGTGGCCATCGTCCGTCCGGGGCCGATTCAGGGGGACATGGTTCACCCCTATCTGCGCCGCCGCGCGGGGTTGGAGAAGGTCGAGTACCCCAACGAGGAAGTCCGCCGCGTCCTCGAAAAAACGCTGGGGGTGCCGATCTTTCAGGAACAGGCGATGCGGTTGGCGGTGGTGGCGGCGGGGTTCACTCCGGGTGAGGCGGACCAGTTGCGACGGGCGATGGGGGCCTGGCGGAAAACCGGCGTCATCGAGATGTTCCGGCAAAAGCTGGTCAAGGGGATGCTCGACAACGGTCACACCGCCGAGTTCGCCCAGCGCGTGTTTCAGCAGATCAGCGGGTTCGGCGAGTACGGCTTCCCCGAATCGCACTCGGCCAGTTTCGCGCTGATCGTGTATGCCTCGGCATGGCTCAAGCGGTATCACCCCGCCGCGTTCACCGCCGCCCTCATCAACAGCCAGCCGATGGGTTTTTACGCCCCCGCGCAGTTGATCCGGCGGTTCCGCGAGTTGGGGGGAACGGTGCTCCCCATCGACGTGAACCACAGCGAGCGGGATTGCACACTGGAGGGGGACGACCCGCGCCGCCCCGCGCTGCGACTGGGTTTTCGGCTGGTGCGCGGACTGGGAGAGGCGGAGGTCGAGGCGCTGGTCTCCGCGCGGCGGAAGGGTGGCCTGTTTCAATCGGTGGACGACGTGGGGCGGCGGGCGGGACTCTCGGCCCCGGTGCTGTCGCGTCTGGCGACGGCGGACGCGTTTTCGTCGCTCAAGCTCACACGGCGACCCGCGCTGTGGGACGCGCTCCCCTCACGCCCCCGGCAGTTGCACCTGTTCCAGGAGAGCGATCCCCGCGAACCACCCGCTCCACTGCCGACGATGTCCCGCTGGGACGAAGTGCTGCATGACTACTCGACGGCGGGGTTATCGCTCCGCGGGCATCCGGTGTCGTTCCTGCGCACGGATCTCGATAAACGGCGCGTCACCAAAGCACGGGACCTGGCCAATACCGCGCATGGCCGCTACGTGCGAGTGGCGGGACTGGTCCTGATGAAGCAGCGTCCCTCGACGGCGCGGGGGATCATCTTCATCACGCTCGAGGACGAAACGGGGGTGGCCAACCTGATCGTTCGCCCGAACATCTGGGACCTGTACCGCCAACAGGCCCGCAACGCGGTGGGACTGATCGCGTACGGCAGCCTCGAGCGGCAAGGGGACGTGATCCACCTGATGACGCATCGGCTGGAGGACCTGTCCGAGATGCTGAAGCGGGTGGATTCGCGGTCGCGGGATTTCCGGTGAACACGGAAATGAACCACCAAAGCACCAAGAGACACACAACAACCAAGCGAAATACCGAATACCGAATCACGAATACATTCTCCATACAGGCGTTCGTGATTCGGTATTCAGTATTCGTTATTCCTCCTCAAGTCCTTCTCTTCCTTGGTGCCTTCGCGCCTTGGTGGTTCCTCCCCCTCAAGGCAGAAACAGAAACTCGTTCGAGTTCACCAGCACCCGTAGCGTGTTCTCCAACCCGTGCCGTCCCGCGTATTCCGCCAGCGTCTCCAGCTCATCCGCTTCCGCCGGACGCGCGAACAGCAATCGGCATGCGTCGTCCAGTTGACGTTCCACGGAAGCCCCGTCGCGGTCCAATCGCCGCGCCAGCCACTCGCACTGCCGCAAAACGAATGCGTTGTTGTACAGCGACAGCGCTTGAAACGGCGTGATCGTCACCGTCCGGCGGGCGACCGACAGCGACGGGTCCGGTGCGTCGAACGCGTCCAGGAACGGGTCCCCGACGTTTCGGAACACGAACCGGTACACCCCGCGGCGTCGCGCCGCCGGGCTGTCGACATCGAACTTCCCGTAGTCCACCAGCGGAGAGACCCCCTCGTTCGGGTCCTGGAAGTCGAACTGCATCGCCGACGGCCCCCCCATCGTCAGATCGATGCGCCCGCTGGCGGCCAACAGCCCGTCCCGCAACTGTTCGGCGTCCAGCCGTCGTCGCGGAAACCGGGCCAGCAGCCGATTGTCCCCGTCCCGTTCGACCGACTTCGCGCTCGCTGTCGTGGACTGCCGATACGCGCGCGACAGCACGATCGCCCGATGCAACGATTTCAGCGAGCCCCCCGCATCACGCAACTCGCACGCCAAGTGGTCGAGCAATTCCGGATGCGTCGGAGTGGAACCCATCCGCCCGAAATCGCTGGGCGTGTCGACAAGCCCCGTGCCGAAATGCCAACCCCACACGCGATTGGCGATGCTGCGCCACAGCAGCGGGTTCCGGTCGTCGGTCAGCCACATCGCGAATGCGGCCCTCCGCGCACCTTCGTCGCCGCGCGACTGTTCCGGCACGCTGAACGCCACCGGCATCGCCGACATCCCACCGGGAACCATCTCCGGACCGGGCCGGGTCACATCCCCCCGCACCAGCTTGTGAATGGGCCGTGGCTGCGCGGGGGGCTGATAATTCCGCACCCCCTTCGCGTCGCCACCCACCGCAAACACGACCGGCAGTTTCGGGAGTTTTGCCAATTCCCCATCCACAACCGACACCGCCAGCCGCCGGAACCCGTCAGCTCCCAACGCGGCCGCCGTCGCCGGAACCGCCGTCGCCGGAACCGCAATCGCCGGAACCGCCACCGCCGCGCCGTCTCCCGTCAACGCCCGTACCACGTCGGGGGACGCCAGCGGATCGGCGGACGGGGCTTCGGCAGCGAATGACACGCGCGCGCGACCGATGTTGTGCTGCCTTCCGTAGTTCTGCTCAAGCCGCACGACCACCTTCGAACCGGGCGCCACCACCAAAGGGGCGTCCAACTCGAACACCGCCTGGTGCGAGCGACCTTCCTCGGGATGAATGCCCCAACCGGTTTCGGACTTGCCGTCGAGAGCCTTGTCGATTCCCCAGTCGGTTTGGTTGAAATCCGCCCGCGCCGATTTCACCTTCACCGCGACCGGCTCGGTCGATTTGTCCCCCGGACTCGTCAGCAGCCGAAACTCCGACAGCGTCAGGTTGCCATTCTGCGGCTGCAATCCCGGCCCCTTGTGCGGCAGCTTGTCGTCCGCCAGCACTTCGACACGCACCGCCGCGATCCTGGCGGGCGGATTCACAAACGCGAACTCGTAAACATCCTTCTCCCCTTTGGTCGAGAATCGCCACGAGCCATCCGCCAACCGCTCCGGCAAGCCGTCGGGCGATTCCGTCGTGACGATCCCCTCCGGCACTACCCACCGCGCCTCGGCCTCCCGCAGCCGCGACAACACCGCCTCGACTTCCCTCGCCACCAAGGTGCGATGTTCGTCCGGCAAACTCGCCAGGTCGGTACCCGCCGCCAATTTCTCGCGCGTCTCCCGCCACTGGCGGACCATGCGCGACTGTTCGACCGGACCGTACGTGCGCTCGCCCCGGATGATGCCCGAGAACACCGCCTGCAACCCGTAGTAGTCCTCCTGGGTGAGAGGATCAAACTTGTGATCGTGGCAGCGGGCACAATGCAGCGTGACGCTCAGAAACGTGGTGGCCACCGTCGTCACGAAGTCGTCGCGGTCAAGATTCAGCGCGATCTTTTTGCACAACGTGCCGTCGACCTGTTCCACGAGGGCGCTCTGGTTGAACGGCCCCGCGGCCAAAAAGCCCAACGCGGGAACCCGTTCCGTTTCGTCGGGATACAGCACGTCGGCGGCGATCTGCTCCCGCACGAACCGCGCGTACGGAACATCGGCGTTGAACCGCTCGATCACATAGTCCCGATACGGCCACGCGGTCGGTCGCGGTCGGTCCATCCCGAAGCCGTTGGAATCCCCGAAGTGGGCCACATCCAGCCACAACCGGGCGAATCGCTCTCCATATCGGGGGGACGCCAACAGGCGTTCGACCAGATTCTCGTCCGCCTTGGGATCGGCGTCCGCGACGTAAGCCTCCACCTCTTCCGGAGTCGGCGGCAACCCGTGCAGGTCGAACGTCAATCGCCGAATCCACGCGCGTCGATCCGCCGGCGCTGCGAAGTCCAAACCCTGCTCCAGCAGCTTTTGCCGCAGGAATGCGTCGATCGCGGTCTCCGTCTCCGGGGCCGTCACCGTCCCCGACTTCGGAACCGGCGGCTTCGCGAGCGGTTGAACCGCCCACCAGCCCTCCGCCGACGGGGCACGAGTCGTTTTCGGATCCAGGACTCGTGGATCGAACGCTCCGTTTTGGACCCATTCACGCAACATCGCGACTTCTTCGGCGGGCAAGGCCTCCTTGGGAGGCATCGCCAAACCCTTCCGCTCGACAGCCTTGATCAACAGACTTTTGTCCGGCTCCCCCGGCACCAACGTCGGCCCCGAGTCCCCCCCCTCGGTCCAGCCCGACCGGCTGTCGAGCGTGAGTCCCCCCTTCATCTCTCCGGTCGCATGCGAATGACACCCGAAGCAGCGTCGCTCCAGAATCGGCTGCACACGCGACTCGAAGAACTCCCGTTGGGCGCGGTCGCCGGGTTGTTCCTCGGCGGGAATTGGCCCGGCGATGGCGAACAGCAACGCCGCCACGACGATGAGTCGGAGGCGTACGCGGACGGCGCGATGGAAAACGTTCGTCACGAGCATCGACGGCGAACCCATGGGAGGATGAACTCGGGAAGCGGTTCCCGTTCCCGCCCTCCCAACATATCATACATCCCCGATGGATGGTGCCGGAATCGACTTTTCATCGGAACGCTCGCGGAGCGCGCGACGCCGATCGCCGCCCCCCGTCGGACGGAGGTTGGTGCAATGTCCAGATGGTACGGTCCTCATTTCTTCGCCCCATTCACACCGTCTGTCAATCCACCCGGAAATCCCCATGCTCTATCGGGAGTTGCGGAATGAGCAGCGCCACGACTCATCATGCTGTTAGTTCGTTGGCCGAAATAGCATGCGTTCCATCACTTTCGAGACGAATTGCCGAGTTCTGCCAATCGCGATTGGGAGACTTTATCGTTTTCGGAATCGTTGCAAGGCGGATAGACAGCGACGGCCGAGGCAGTAAACGATGGTCACTGTCGAAGGTCGCGACTGAGTTCCGGCCATTGTCGATGTCGGTAAATGACGTGCGAGTGCGCGGTCTGGTGGAGACTGATCCGCTCCAGAGCACGTTGCGGGGCGTGTGGGGATCTGACCGATCATCTTTGTTTTCGCTGTTTCGAGCGATCAAGGACTCGGAGTTGAACGCCAGCAACGGCGAGTCGCATGTTGTAGCCTGCATTATTGGTGTTGACAGGGCCCTGGTGTGCCTTGATGACAGGGAGCTTGCAAAAATGAACGCGTTTGTCGCCAAAGCATGGTGTGATGTACACACTGCCGCTGATACGAGGACGGACGGGTGGGTTTTTGAATCGCAACTCGAGTGGCGCAGTTCAAAATCAAGAGGACTGACGAGAATCGAATAGATGTAGTGTCGAGTGACGGGTGGTCCAGACGCCGCATTGGGCGTCTGGGTGACGCAGCCAAGTAGGGCAGGCTCCTGCCTGCCTTCCAAGATCGGTGTGAGGCTCAAGGTGACTAGATCGCCCGGCCTGACCCGATTCCATCCCGCGAAGTCACCGGCAAGGATTGCCAGTATCCGTGCTAAGCCCGGTCCGATTCGTTCCTCCTTGAGGGGCGAGAAAAGGGGACAGGGGGGAGAAAAGGGGACAGGTCCATTTATTTGACGGGCGACCCAGACGCAACTTTGGGTGTCTGAGTTACGGAGTGATATGAGAGGGGACGGGTTGGCACGGGTCGCCCTGACGAATAAAAGGACCTGTCCCGAATGGCACTGTCACCACTCGCAAGTCCTCGTCCCGCATGCGGTTAGCGTTTGGCAAGCCGGGCTCGCAGGAGAGCGCGGGGTTGCTGCATCAGAGGATAGCGATGTCGGCGGCGTTTGAGCACGCGGGGTTCCACGCGACCGGGGCGATGGCCCACCCCGCTCTCGGCGATTCGTTCGAGGAGTTGTTCGCAACGCGCCCGCGACCG
>JBIKMW010000186.1:0-5186 GCA_044359065.1 Planctomycetales bacterium
GAGTCCCCCGGCTTCCGCTTGGCGACGACAAGCAACTCGGGCTCATGGTCGAACAGGAAGACATCGGTCCTGCAAAACGAGCCCTGTCAAATTGAATGCGGAGGTGCGATTCCCGATGAGTCCACTTTCGATTGATCCCGTGGTCCAGCGGCGACGACTTCTGGCCTACACCCAGACAACGATGGTTCGAGTCCATCCGGGATCACTGACGATGGAACGCCCTGGTAGGCCAACTGGCTGAGCGGCTCGGCTTAAACCCGAGTGATTGCGGGTTCGAATCCCGCCTTGGGCATCGATAGCAGCATGGCTCGGTAGGCAATTGGCAGACCACCTTGGCTTAGAACCAGGGATGCTGTGGGTTCGAGTCCCACCTGAGCTATTCCCATTACCCTCTCGCGGAGCAGTCCGGAGTGCTCTCCACCCTGTCACGGTGGAGATCGTGGGTTCAAATCCCATCGAGAGGGCCTATTTGGCGCGGTACGCAATTGGCAAAGCGGCAGAGCTCAAACCTCTGTGATTTTGTGGGTTCGACTCCCACCCGTGCTACTGCAATGACGAGCATCGCGCGAACGGCATCCGTTCGCGAGACATGCGTGATCGCGAATGAAAGTGCGTCGGCTGGGCATTGGCGTGCCCAAGTGGCTGTAACCCACCCGCCTTCGGGCATTGGCGGTTCAACTCCGTCCCGACGCACTCGAACAACGACGGCCCGTTCTTCTAGCGGTTCAGGAAGCTGGCCCCTCAAGCCGGCAACGCGGGTTCAAATCCCGCACGGGTCACTGACAGACATGGCCAAGTGGTGCAACTGGTAGACACGCGACGCTCAGAACGTCGTGCCCGCACGGGCTTGGGAGTTCGACTCTCCCCTTGGTCACTTCATTGCAGGCAGGGCTGGTGCCCGACTCACTTTCATAAGGTGAGGCACCCGGATCGATACCGGGGCCTGCAAATTGGCTTAGAGCTAAGGGTTGATGGCTAAGGGACGAAGAATGCCAGAGAAACTTCTCTGCCCCTTAGCTCTTAGCCATCAGCCCTTAGCCTTTCACCGGCCGAGTACGCAAACCTTGGTAAAGCGGCCAGGTCGAGAGCCTGGTGATTTTGTGGGTTCGACTCCCACTTCGGTCACTTCGATCCCGTGGTCCAACGGCACGACACCAGCCCGACATGCTGGCGACGATGGTTCAACTCCATCCGGGATCATTCGACAACGACGGTCTGTAGGTGTTCCGGGAGCACACCGCTTTGGTACGGCGGAAGATCGGGTTCAATTCCCGAACGGACCTCTCGAAGACTGGGCTGCTGGTCCAACGGCACGACATCTGGCTTGCAACCAGAAGATCGGGGTTCAACTCCCCGGCGGTCCACTGACAACGAAGAACGGGCTCATAGTCCAACGGCACGACACCGCTATGGCATGGCGGAGATTCGGGTTCGACTCCCGGTGGGTCCACTGATGAATGAAGAATACGGAAGGTAGCCGGATACGGTTGGCCGGACCGCACTGCTAACGCGGCTCTCCCGCGAGGGAGATGAGGGTTCGAATCCCTTGCCTTCCGCTTTTGCAAAGCCTCGATGGTGAAATGGAGATCATGTCCCGCTTCTAACGGGATGTTCTGGGTTCGAGTCCTGGTCGAGGCATTGAAGAGACAACGGAAGGGCCTCCCGATTGGTGCCGGGCATCGGTTGGAAACCGGTTGGGGGCGAAAGCCCCTTGCGGGTTCGACTCCCGCTCCTTCCGCTCTCGGATGGTGAAACGGAAATCACGCCCCGGTCCTAACGAGGCCCTGTTCGCTTTTGGGGCGGCGGGTTCGATTCCTGGTCCGGGAATGCATGGTGTTCGTGGTGTAGTGGTTCCTGCATGTCGGCCTGTGAAGCCGAAGGTGACGGTTCGATCCCGTTCGAGCACCCTAAAGAAGAGGAGAAGATCGTGGTGGCGATGCTGACAAGACCAACGCTGGTCCTGAACCGCAACTGGCAGCCGGTGGGCGTCGCCTCCGTGGCCCGCTCACTGACGCTGGTGGCAGCGGAACGCGCGCGGATCGTCGATCCCACCGACTTCCAACAGTACACGTGGGCCGATTGGGCCAGGCTGATTCCCGCTGCGGAAGAACCGTTCGTCCAGTCGGTGACGTTTCGGATTCGCGTCCCGGAAGTGATCACGCTGACGGAGTATGACCGGGTTCCCACGAACGCGGTCACGTTCAGCCGGCGGAACATTTTCAAACGCGACCGCTACGCATGTCAGTTCTGCGGAACCCAACCGGGGAGCGAAGACCTGACGATTGACCACGTGCTGCCGCGCTCGCGCGGCGGCACCAGCACTTGGGAGAACTGCGTCCTGGCCTGCCTGGAGTGCAACAAGCGAAAGGCGGACCGCACGCCGGACGAAGCGCACATGCCGCTGCGGAAGGCTCCGGTCCGACCGGTCTGGCGTCCGTTGTACGCGCGGCAGGACGTCCGAATCGAAAGCTGGTCCAAGTTCCTCAGCGAGGCGTACTGGACTGTCGAGTTGGATGAATGACAATCGCCGTCGAGTCCTTTTCGGATGGCTCGGCGGCTTTACACGAGCGAGCTCCTGGGAGAGCGGGTGGTCTCCAAAGCCGCTGGATGGGGTTCGAATCCTCACGCTCGTGCTGACTGCCGACGTGGCTCGACTGAGAAAGGCGTCCGTCTTGTAAGCGGAAGCATGCTGGTGCGAATCCAGTCGTCGGCCCTGATTGTCCCGATGGTGTAGCGGATTGCATTGGACTCTCCGAAGGTCCAGGCCCTGGTTCAATTCCAGGTCGGGATACTGGTTCATGCCCTGCGGGTGTGGAGGACGCATGACTGCCTTCGAAGCAGTCGGGCGAGGTTCGATTCCTCGGTGGGGTACTGTTTGTCCTTGGAGTGTGGTGGACGCACGCGACTCTGCGAAGGTCGTAGACCAGGTTCGACTCCTGGCAGGGACACTGATTTGATGACGCTGAAGTCACACGGCGTGGCGGCGGCCTGCAAAGCCGCATCCAGTGGGTTCGACTCCCACCGGCGTCTCTTTGAAGGCAAGCTCCATTGATGTCTCCGTCCAGCGGCAGCCGCGCCACCCGGAAGGGTTGGGCCGCGTCTGTACCGGCATGGGTTCTGACCGGAACTCAGGGGAGCGGGTTAGCTCAACGGTAGAGCACCAGTTTATGGAACTGGCTGTTGCGGGTTCGATTCCCGTACCACACGTCGGCTGCAAACCGACTCGACGAAAAGGTCGCAAGACCTGTTCGACCGTGAAGCCCAAGGGAGACGGACGATCGTGGAATCCGCCCGCACTGCGGTTCGCCGTGGTGTGGGCAGCATGGAAAAACACTCTGCAGGACGCGGATTCCGCCGGGGCGCTGGTTCGGCAACGGCGCGGGAACGGGTGAGTTCAGGGGGCCGGTGGTTCGCCGCCGGTCGAAGGCTCAGCTTGCCCCGCGTTGACGCCCAACAAGCCCACGGCTCAAGCGTTACTCCGTGTTTTCTCGTGTGATTTGCGAACGTTCCGCCTTCCGCGGGTGTCTTTGTTGGCTCACTGATTTCCTGAAATGTTGCCGAGGGGCGGAAGCCCTCGATGGTTGGTTCCTCCGAAAGGGAGGTGGATCGTGATTCTGTTCAAGCGTTACAAGATTCGCACCTACGAGATGGGCCTCGTGTTCCGCGACGGCGAGTTCCGCGGTCTGCTCACAGCGGGCACGCACTGGTACTTCGACCCGCTGAACAAGTTGAAGGTCGAGATCGTTTCGCAGCGCGATCCGTGGCTGGTCCATGAGAAGCTCGACTTGATCGTCAAGTCGGGGGCGCTGGCGGACCGCGCTGTCGTCTTGGACCTGAAGGACCACGAGCGGGCACTGGTCTGGATCGAGAACCGGTTCAGCCACGTCCTGCCGGCGGGACAGTACGCCTACTGGACGGGTCAGAAGCAAGTCCGCGTCGAAGTCATCGACATTCGGCCGGCCCGCTTCGAACACGACCAGTTCAAGCTGATTGTCCGTTCGCCGTTGTCGGCCCGTGTACTCGATGTCTGCACGGTCCAGCGCGACCGCGTGGGTGTCCTCTTCATCGATGGACGGTACGTCGACACCTTGCAGCCGGGCGAATACGCCTTCTGGAAGGGACCGGCAGAGGCCAAGGTCGTCGAAGTCGACTTGCGGGAGACGATGGTCGATGTCGGGGGCCAGGAGATCATGACCGCCGACAAGGTCACGCTGCGGCTCAACGCGGTCGTGACCTACAAGGTCGTCGACGCCCGCAAGGCGGTCAGCCAGACGGACGACGTGCGGCAGGCGCTCTACCGTGACACGCAGCTCGTGCTGCGCGGCGTAGTCGGTGCGCGGGAACTTGATGTTTTCCTGACGGACAAGGACGCCGTCGCGAAGGAGATCGAGGACAACGTCCGCCGTCGGGCCGGTGAGTTGGGTCTGGAGATCGCGTCGGTCGGCATCCGCGACGTGATCCTGCCGGGCGAGATGAAGGATCTGATGAACAAGGTGACGGAAGCCAAGAAGGCCGCCGAGGCCAACCTGATCTTCCGCCGCGAGGAAACGGCGGCCATCCGCAGCCAGGCCAACACGGCCAAACTGCTGGCGGACAGCCCGCCCCTCATGCGGCTGCGGGAACTGGAAGTCCTCGAGAAGATCGCCTCCGCCGGCAAGCTCAACATCGTCCTCGGCGACAAGGGCCTGGCCGACAAGGTGGTCAACCTGTTGTGACCGCGAATGACGTGACGGCACCCATCGACACCCCTGGTTCGAGCCATCGGACCAGGGGTGTTTTCGTTTCTTTGATGCGGTGGGACCCGCGAGAGATCGTGCCGTTAAACAGAAAGGCGGCGTTCAAGAGAGAGTCCGAGAGTTTTGGCGGGATGTCCGTGGGCACCTTGTCCAGAAGCGGCATTTGTCCACGGTTCCCGTGTCTCGATCTCCAACCCGAGAGACGCCGGAGGGGCTGGGCGGAACGCGCCGCCTTAACGCAAAGGCTTTTGCGGACACGGGATTTGCGTCATCGCATGAGAAAACGCCGAGAGGGAAACCTCTCGGCGTTTCGCGTTTACCAGTGGGGAACGGAATTCCGTTCCAGTAAACAAGGCTCCCCGACTAGGACTCGAACCTAGAACCTAGCGGTTAACAGCCGCTCGCTCTACCATTGAGCTATCGGGGAATACGTCCTCAGATCATCGTCCG
>JBIKMW010000187.1:0-5159 GCA_044359065.1 Planctomycetales bacterium
TCGACGACAGCGCCGCAAACAGGCCCGCGCTCGGCGTATCGCGCCGCTCCAGAAATCGCCCCAGCCACCACTGCGCCGAGACCCCGGCGCAGGCGGCCAACAGGTACCCGCGCCCCTCGCTCGCATAGGCGACGAAGATCGTGGTAATCGACAGGAGCGACATCGTCCACCACGCAGAGGCGCTCTGGCAGTTGGGATACCACCGAGCGGCCAGCATGCCCGAGACGACGATCGTCGCCAAACCCGCGAGGAAGCTCGGCAGCCGGTACCACCACAGCGGGGCGTGCGGCCCCGAGGCATACAGCCACAGCGTTACCAGGTGGTTGTTGTTGTCTTGATGGATCTCCGTGAACACACCGAGCGGGCCGGAGACGCGCGAAGTGCCGTCCGCGTTCCAGACCAGCGCCCACGACCAGATCTCGTCCAGCCAGAAGTCGTCGGCGAGCCCTGAGATCCGTAGCGGCGCGGCGACGATCGCGAGGAGCAACAGCACGCCGAACCAGCCGAACGCGCCGGCGGATCTGGACGGCGGGGTGACGACGGCTGCCTGCTCGTCGGGGGGCTTGGCGCTCGGGGGCGGGTTCGGGGTGGACAACGGAGGGACCGCCGGGGGACTTGGGACATGTTCCAAGTGGAACGCTATCCTTTGGGGACGGTCGACCGCAACGGCTCGCGCCGCCTGACGCGTGGCAGCGACACGGGGCATTCCGCGCTACGGTGCGCTCCCAACACATTTGGCGCGACGGGGAACCAGACGCTTGCAGCCCAAACCCGATCCGGAATCCGATTTTGCCGGCGACAGTACGCGCACCGCGCGTTGGAAGGACCTTGACGCCGCGCACGTCTGGCACCCGTTCACGCCGATGACCGAGCACGCGCGCGAGCGTCCCCCCGTCATCGTCGCCGCCGAAGGTTTCTGGCTGATCGACAGCGAGGGAAACCGCTATCTCGACGGCGTCTCCAGCCTGTGGTGCAACGTTCACGGGCACCGGGTACCGGAACTCGACGCCGCGCTGCGCACGCAACTCGACAAGGTGGCCCACACGACGCTTCTGGGGCTGTCGAATGAAGTCTCCATCGAGTTGGCGCGAGAACTGGTGGAGCTCGCGCCGCCGGGACTCGACCACGTGTTTTTCTCCGACGACGGGTCGACTGCGGTCGAAGCGGGATTGAAGATCGTTTATCAGCACCACCGTCAAAAACCGCGGCCCCAGTCGCGGAATCTGTTCGCGCGGATGTCGGCGGCGTATCACGGCGACACCGTGGGGGCGGTCAGCGTCGGCGGCATCGACCTGTTTCACGGAGCGTACGGGGGGCTGTTGTTCCCGACGCTCGAAATCCCCTCCCCCGTCACGCGCGACCTCCCCGCCGGCGCGGACCCGGCCGCGCACCTCGACGGGTGCGTGCGGGAAATGGAACGACTCCTGCGGGAACGGTCCGCCGAGATCGCCGGGTTCGTCATCGAACCGCTGGTGCAAATGGCGGGAGGTGTCCTCGTGCACCCCGCCGGATACCTGCGACGCGTGCGGGAGTTGACTCGCGAACTCGACATCCCGCTGATTGTGGATGAGGTCGCGACCGGCTTCGGACGAACGGGTGCGATGTTCGCGTGCGAGCGCGAGGGGGTTGTGCCGGATGTGATGTGCCTCTCGAAAGGCTTGACCGGCGGATACCTGGCATTGGGCGCGACGCTGGTCACATCGCCGATCTATGAGTCGTTCCTCGGTGAACGTCGCCAGCGCCGCACGTTCTATCACGGCCACACGTTCACCGGGAACCCCCTCGCCTGCGCGGTGGCGCGGGCGTCGCTCGCGCGGTTCTCGTCGCACAAGGTGTTGGAGAACGCCTCGGCGACCGCGGCGCGTCTGACGGAGCGACTGGCGATTTATCGAGGTCACCCGCACGTGCTGGAGGTCCGCGTGTGCGGATTGCTGGCGGGGATCGACCTTGCCCGCGACCCGAACCGTCGCGAGCGGTTTCCCGCCGAACTGGCCCTCGGACACCGCGTGGTGCTGGCGGCGAGACGGCGAGGGGTGATCCTGCGCCCGCTGGGGGACGTGATCGAGATTGTCCCCGCCCCGGCCATGCCCGTGGACCTCGTGGACCGGTTGTGCGATGTCGTCGAGGAGTCGATCGCGGAGGTGCTGGGCGAGGTCGTCTCCTGACGGGGTGAATCCCGTCGTCTCCGCTACAATGCGCGTGGATTCGCTGGAGCGAGTCGTCGCTCGTTTTTCCCCGGAGTCGCTGCATGTCACTCGGAAAAGTTCTCATCGTGGTCGGCGACGCGACCGAGACGCTCGACACGATGTACCCGTACTACCGTCTGGTCGAGGCCGGGTTCACGCCGGTGGTCGCCGCCCCCGAGAAACGCAAGTACCAAATGGTGCTGCACGAGGTGAAGCCGGGCTGGACGATCACCAAAGAGTGGGAGGGGTACACGATCGACGCCGACGTGGCGTTCAAGGAGATCGTCGAGACCGAGTACGCGGGGATCATGTTCTCCGGTGGCCGCGCCCCCGAGTACATCCGCTACGACCAGGACCTGATCCGGGCGACGAAGTACTTTTTCGCGAAGAACCTGCCGATCGCCAGCGTCTGTCACGGCGTCGAGATTCCGGCCACCGCGGACTGCGTGCGCGGACGGCGGATGGCGACCGTCGCCAAATGCAAATTCGACCTGGAGGTCTGCGGCGGAATCTACGTCAACGAGCCGTGCGTGATCGACGGCAACCTCGTGAGCGGCCGGACGTTCCACGACAACGGCCACTACGTGGGGCCGTGGATCAAGCTGCTGGAAGCGAACGCGAAGCGGGGGTGAGAAAAGGTTCGACATCGAGCCATCTCGCCAAGGCGTGTTGCCAGCCTCGAATCGCTCGGACGTTCGCGCATTGCGTCCGGCGGAGCTGCCAGTTACAAGCTCCCCCGGTGAGAGCTAGTCCCGTTTAGGCTCTCTGAAACGGGAACTCTTGCCTTGGGGGTGCGACGTGCGCAGCTCGCACGCGCCGCTGGCGCGACGGTCGGAAGGTTGGTTTTTCTCGGGGATGGCTGTTGTCACGTTGACACTCTCCCTCGCCGGTTTCGGCCCCGCAATTTGGGATCCGTCCGCGCGGATGGCTCCGTTGTCGATCCCGGTTGCCGCTCATGGAGCGGTGTTCACCGCCTGGCTCGTGTTGTTCCTGGTGCAGACACAATTCGTCTCCCGAGGGAATCTGGCAGCGCATCGACGTGCCGGAATGGCCGGAGTGCTGTTGGCGATTCTGATGGTGGCCACGGGGTTCGCCACGTGTCGAACGATGGCTCGGCGGGGCTTCGACCTGAGTGGAGAACTGCAGGCGAACCGCGACCCGCTGTTTTTGCTCGTCTTTCAACTCGGAGATTTGCTGGCGTTCGCATTGCTCGTCTCCGCGGCGATCGCGTTTCGACACAACCCGGACGCACACAAACGACTGATGCTGTTGGCGACGACTGGAACACTCATGCCCGCGTCGCTGTCCCACATCATCGGACACTTCACGATTCTGCGGGACATCGACGCCCCCATCATCCTCATCCCGTTTGCGATGCTGCTCGCTTGCGGAGCGGTGCATGATTTTTGGATGCGAGGCCGAGTGCACCCCGTTTCACTTTGGGGTGCGCTCGCCGTATTCGGGTGGGCCAACCTTCGGGCAACGATCATTGGACCGAGCGAGTGGTGGCATCGACTCGCGGCTTGGTTGGTTGCGTGATCGCGCCGTATTCGGAATAGACAACATCGCAATCGCTGTTCACACACCCCCTCACTCGGCCTCCAGCACCTCGATCCGCAGGTTTCCCAGCGTCGCGGCCATGCTCAGAAAGTCCTCGAGCGGCGCGTTCCCCAGGCCCGCGAAACTCGTCTCGCCGAACTTGATCCGCTCGGCGGCGGCGAAGCCTTTGCCCAGCGTCGCGTCGAGCGGGACCCATTGGCCGTTCACGTGGACTTCGGACCACATGTGACCGCCAAACGCGTTCAGGGCGGGGACGTACAACAATCCCACGACGGCACGGGCGGGAATCTTTTTGGCCCGCGCCATCCCCACCAACAGCACCGAGTGTTCGGTGCAATCCCCCGAGAGGGTCTGGGCCGTTTCGGCGGCGGAGGCGAGCAGCGTCGAGAAATTCTTTTTCTTGAGGTTCTCGTACACCCACCGCTCCATTTTGACCGCCACCTTCCACGGGTCGGTCTCCTCCCCGGCGGCGGCGTTGGCGAACTCGACAACCTTCGCGTCGTCGCACTGGATGTAGGAATTCGACGCGAGGAACTCGGGGGGCACCTCGGTCGTGCCGGTGGCTGTGCCCGGTTCGCGAATGGAACGGACGGTGATCTCGGCGGTGTCGTCCTTCAAACGCTTCATCGACTGCGGATCGCCCGCCTTGAACAGGTCGTTCGGGTCGAGACCGGGGGAGGTGACCTTGTACACAACCCGCTTCGTCTGGTGCGCGTTCTTCAGTGGTTTGTCGAGTCGCACGAGTGTCGACAGACCGAGATCGAGCTCACCGCCGGAGAGCGCCTTGAGCGCTTCCTCCTTGGGGACGGTGTAGGAGGTCGTCTGCAGCAGCGACATCACCGATTTCAGGGAGTCCCCTTCGGTCGTGTAGTAGTCCGACGTCTGCACCCCCGCGAACACGCTGTGCGAGACCTTGGCCTCGAGCAGGTCGCGCGATTCCCCCCCGAGCAGCGGCACGGCCTTCACTTCGCCCGCCTTGATCGTGATCACGTCCGGTTTGGAGAACTGCGGGTCGAAGGTGGTGTACTTGCGGACTTCCTTCGGTTGCAGCGGCTTCGCGCGGATGTCGAGTTCGATCCAACCCGGACCACGAATGGCCGCGTCCCAGTTCAGTTCGTTCGTTTTGGATTTGCCGTTGATCTCGTTGGAAAGGGCGACTTTGTCGCCTGTGACGACTCCGGCGGTGCGGGTCGGTTGCGACGGGGGGTTGTGGACCTCGAAGTCGAACCGACGCACCGCCCCTTCGAGGTCCTCCTCCATCCGCAGCAGCGTCTTCATCTTGACGCTCTGACCGAACCGGCTGATGACGAGGACGACTTCGGTTTCGCTGAGGCGGAGTTGCTGACCGTCCCGTTCGAGGTTGGAAATCTTGGAGCGTCCGTACCCCACTCGGGATTTACCCATGTAAATGAC
>JBIKMW010000188.1:0-5129 GCA_044359065.1 Planctomycetales bacterium
TGACAATGCGGATGGCGTTTCCAAAAGGCCCACGGCCTAGCAACGGAAAATCAGCATACGTCGCCTCGCGTCCTTCGCCCCAATACTCCCTGATGTAGTTCCGGGCATCGAGAGCGAACTCGTTCTTCGCGCCTGCGGGGACATGAGCCGTGAAACGATGCTCGCCGTCTGGTCCCCGCTCCACAAAGTCCCAAAAGGCGACGCAGCCGGGCGTGTTCACGACCGATGCGACGCGTTCGGTTGGTTTTTCCGCAGCATTGGCGGTGGACGCAATCAGCAGGGTGACGGCAATGGCGATGCGCATTGGAGAGAGGCTCGTCGTGGCGCCGATTGGTGAAAGGGATCGTTCAACATTGGCCGGATTATAGGAGATTCGACGCGATCGAAAGGGAGTTGGTAGTGCTCCAGCAATCGCTGGAATCTGGGCGGATCGAGCGTCTCCAGGGATTCGACTTCGTCGACATAACGTCGACCGTTGAAGACCGAGCCATCGTCGAATCGCGAGACTCTCCCCGAATTCGCACCGTCGACCTCGATAAGGAGTATTTCCAGCAGTTCCTGAACGTCAATGGAGTCGGCCGATACTCTCAAACACTCCAAATCGATGGCGTCATCAAGCAGTTTCAGCAAACGCGTGTCGTGCTCTCCACATGCCGACTACGAACTTCGTCCGCCAGCGCCTTGCCGTAGTTGAGTTCGGTGAACCTCAGCCGGACATCGTCTTCCGAGTATTCCGGGTGACGCCTGCGAATCGCGTCAAACGCCATACGTCGTACCTGGCCCGACCAGGCACAAGCCCGTCGCAGCCGCTCGTGGGGACTCATCTGACGCAGACACTCAAACTGGACCGCGAGGGCCTCGTCAGACGTGTCGGAATGGTCAGAAGGCTTCATCATTTGTTTTGCTCAGATCGACCAGGGTTTTCGGCGAGTCTGTTCGAAGGGACTGAGTCTTCGAGAGCGTTTCCTTTCGGGGAGCGTCGGGGGGCGGGTTGTTAACTCCGGGTGGGCCGGGATCGCGAGAGTCAGAGAGTTTTGGTGCGAGATTTCGGGGTGCGACGGCGACCGCCACGGTTTCTTTCGCACCCAGGTTGATCTCTCCCGAAACGGAGAGAGTTCTTCTAGGCCGTGTGGACATTGCGATTGGCGGGATAGCCGGGAATCAGCATGATCTCCGCTTTCGTCAATCGGACCGGTCAGGGAAGACCCGCGATGTCGAAGCGTCATGCCCTCTCGGATGAGCAGTGGGAACGGATTCAGGAGTTCTTGCCGGGCAAGCCGGGGGATTCTGGTCGAACCGCCGCAGACAACCGACTCTTTGTCGACGCGGTGCTGTTCGTAGCCAAGACCGGGATTCCGTGGAGAGACCTGTCGGAACGGTTCGGGAAGTGGAACAGCGTCTGGCGACGGTTTGACCGCAGGTGTCAGGCAGGTGTCTGGGAAACACTTGCGAAAGCACTTGGCGAACACGATCTGACCGAACTGCAACTCGACTCCACATCGATCTAGGTCCACCTGGCCGGAGTGGGCGGTCGGCGTCGGGCCGGGGAAAAAAAGCAGAGGCCGACGAACGACGCTGCCAGGGGCGATCCCGTGGAGGCCTGAACACCAAGGTCCACGCCGCAGTCGATGCGCAAGGCCGTCTGGCCCGCATGAAGCTCAGCCCCGGCCAGGATGGCGATGGTCCACACGGCCATGACCTGCTCGCCGAGTTCCAGCCGGGGTAGATCGAACACGTCTTGGCCGACACGGCCTACGATGGCGACGAAACCCGCGACCGGATCCAGCAACTGAAACCCAAGGCGTGCATCAAGCCTCACCAGAACCGGACGGCGAAGAAACGTTGCGACAAGGAGCGCTACAAGCACCGCAATCTGATCGAGCGGTTCTTCGGCCGCATCAAGCAGTTCCGCCGCGTCGCGACCCGTTACGAGACAACCCCCGAAAACGTCCGCGGCTTCGTCTGGTTCGCCGCGCTGAAGACGGATGTCTTGTGAACGTCCACACGGCCTAAGCTTGCTCCCGATCTCGACCTAACCGATCCAAAACGAATCGGCGTTCCTTACTGTACGGACTCTATTCATTGCCTTTTTTGCCGTTCTTAAGTTTACGCTTTTCCTTAAGAGTCAGCGCGGCTTTTTTTCGAGGTTCCTTCTTGGCTTTGTCGGCCTTGCCCTTTTCCGCCATGTTGTCTTCCCCTCGCACGTGTTGACGATTCATGGACCGCGAATTCCGGATCGATGCTCGATTCATTATGGGAGCGAGAAGCAGTTGCGTCAAATCCGGATGTACCGGTGTTCATGGTTCAAGCCTTGTCCGCGGTCATGCGGGGCGGTTGCATCGGCAACCACTTCCGCGTTCGTGCTTCCGGGCCCATTGTGCGTTCGCGCCGCGCGTTGTACTCCAAGATCACTTCCAGCAATCTGCGAAGCCCGTGGCTGCGGAACGTCGAACGGATTGGCCTATGACCCATTGCCGCTTCAGGGCAATGCCTCGCGCGGCGGGCGGCGAACCCCACGACAGCGATTGAAGCGGATCGCCCACGGAAAGACGTCTGCGTATTCGACGCCTGCTCCTCCCCAATCGCCCTTTTCGATCCCCCGTCGATAGTTGGCGAGGATGTCGGGCGGTAGGATCAACATCGATTGGCAACAACGGCGGTATCTCACCTCGCAGTATTGAGCCGTTTTGTCCGGCGCCGAAAGCCCCGCCGAGGGCGATTGAGCGTTGACGCCGATCATGAGGGTGCTGCGTGGCCGAGCGTCTCAAGTGAACGGAGCGGGTGGATGAAGTTTCGATTTCCGATCGTCATCATCGACGAAGATTTCCGGTCCGAGAACTCTTCCGGCTTGGGAATTCGCGCGCTTGCTGGAGCAATCGAGCAAGAAGGGATGGAGATTCTGGGCGCCACCAGTTATGGCGACCTCTCGCAGTTCGCGCAGCAGCAGAGCCGTGCTTCGGCATTCATTCTCTCCATCGACGACGAGGACCTGACGGGGGAGGCCGACATCGACCCCGCAATTATCAAGCTGCGGAGATTTATCGAGGAGATCCGCTTTCGGAACGCCGAGATCCCAATTTATCTCTACGGGGAAACGCGGACATCTCACCATATTCCCAATGATATCTTGCGGGAGTTGCACGGCTTCATCCATATGTTCGAGGACACGCCGGAGTTTGTCGCCCGGCATATCATCCGTGAAGCCAAAGCGTACCTCGACAGCTTGCCCCCGCCGTTCTTTCGCGCGCTCATGCACTACGCGCAGGACGGATCGTATTCGTGGCATTGTCCGGGACATTCGGGCGGGGTGGCGTTTCTGAAGAGTCCCGTGGGGCAGATGTTTCACCAGTTCTTCGGCGAAAACATGCTGCGCGCGGACGTCTGCAATGCCGTGGAAGAGCTAGGGCAACTTCTCGACCACTCTGGCCCGGTGGCTGCGTCCGAGCGGAATGCCGCGCGGATCTTCAATGCGGACCATTGCTTCTTCGTGACGAATGGGACATCGACATCGAACAAGATGGTTTGGCACTCGACAGTTGCATCGGGCGACATTGTCGTCGTCGACCGGAATTGCCACGTGTCCATCCTGCACTCGATCATCATGACCGGGGCCGTGCCGGTGTTCCTGACGCCCACACGCAATCACCTGGGAATCATCGGTCCGATACCGCTCGAAGAATTCCGGCCGGAGAACATCCAGGCGAAGATCGAAGCCAACCCGTTCGCGTCGAAAGCGCAGGCCCGCAACCCCGACCGCAAGCCGCGAATTCTGACGATCACGCAGAGTACTTACGACGGCATCATCTACAATGTCGAAACGCTCAAGCAGCTTCTCGACGGGAACATCGGCACGCTGCATTTCGACGAGGCGTGGCTGCCGCACGCGACATTCCACGACTTCTACAAGGACATGCATGCGATCGGCCGGGACCGCCCGCCGCCGAAAGTCTCGATGATTTTCGCGACGCACTCGACCCACAAGCTGCTGGCGGGAATCTCTCAGGCATCGCAGATTCTCGTTCAGGAGTCGGACGCGGAGAAGCTTGACCGGCACCTCTTCAACGAGGCGTACCTGATGCACACCTCGACTTCGCCGCAGTATGCGATTATCGCCTCGTGCGACGTAGCGGCCGCGATGATGGAGCCGCCCGGCGGGACATCGCTGGTAGAGGAGTCGATTCTCGAAGCGATGAACTTCCGCCGTGCCATGCGCAAAGTGGACGATGAGTGGGGCCAGGATTGGTGGTTCAAGGTCTGGGGGCCCGACCGACTCGCGGCCGACGGGATCGGCCATCGCGACGACTGGCTGCTGCGGGCGAACGACGAATGGCACGGGTTCGGGAACATCGCCCATGGCTTCAACATGCTCGACCCGATCAAGGCCACGCTGATCACGCCCGGCCTGGACCTCTCCGGGCAATTCTCCGAGACGGGAATTCCCGCGTCGATCGTCACACGCTATCTCGCTGAACACGGAGTCATCGTGGAGAAGACCGGACTGTATTCGTTCTTCATCATGTTCACGATCGGTATCACCAAGGGGCGGTGGAATACGCTGGTCAGCGCCTTGCAGCAGTTCAAGGACGACTACGACAAAAATCACAAGATGTGGCGGGTCCTGCCGGATTTCGTGGCGCAATACCCCAGTTACGAACAGCTCGGCTTGAAGGACCTCTGCCAGCAGATTCACGACACCTACAAGGCCAACGACGTGGCCCGCGTGACGACCGACATGTATCTCTCGGTGACGCAGCCGGCGATGAAGCCTTCGGACGCCTTCGACCGTCTCGCCCACCGGGACATCGACCGCGTGGAAATCGACGACCTCGATGGTCGCACGACGGCAGTGCTCCTCACGCCCTACCCGCCGGGCATTCCATTGCTCATTCCCGGTGAGCGGTTCAATCCGACAATCGTCCAGTACCTGAAATTCGCCCGCGAGTTCAACGATCGCTTCCCCGGATTCGACACCGACATCCACGGTCTGGTGGAACAGGTGGACCGTGGCCAACGGAGATATTTCGTCGACTGCATCCGCGTGAACTGCGAGGGCTCATCTTTCTGACGACGATGCCGCAAGGAGGGGAGTGCGTGATTTCCCCCTCGTCGGTTTGGCGCATAGTGTCTCC
>JBIKMW010000132.1:0-17208 GCA_044359065.1 Planctomycetales bacterium
GTGGTCTCTCCGGTGTCGCTGGTTTGTCGTGTGTTGTTGTCGCGTCGTGTGTCGCGTTCGATGGGAAGGGTGTAAAGCAGCCTGAATGCCAAACCCTTGGCGCGCGCCAAACTTTCTGAACACCGGAAGCGCCGCGTGTTCAAAAACCGAAGCGCGGCAAGCGGATAAAACTTCCGCGAGTTCCCGGGCCGGGGGCTGTTCCGCCCGCCAACGGCCCTCGGCCCCTCGTTGCGGAAAAACCACACGGCCCACGCGAAACCCCCGCGCGATTCACGCAACCGCCGACCCCCGCACACGTTGCGGCGCCCCCGCCACATCGCGGAGCGGACGAGGTGAAAACGCAACGTCGATGGCGGCTCGCGGCGCGGACGGCATACGGGTCGCCATCACGGGCGACCAGGCCCCTGAACACGCACGGGTGTTGAATGCGGTCATTGCGGACGCGGGCCGAGAGTCACCCGGCTCGAAACACGTTGGAGATCTTCTTCAGGTGCTCCCACGTGAACAGACCGGTGCCATGCCCGTCGGACCAATCGACCTTGAGGGCGTAGTTCCCGACGAACCCCATGCCGGCCGGCTGGATGTCCGGCGACACGCTGGCCGGGTCGAGAATCCGTTGCCCGGTGTGCTCGTCAACACAGCTCGCGCAGGGGCACGACTCGCGGAGCGCCTTGAATGGAACCCGCCCCACCAGTCCCTCGGACCAAACCAGTTCCAGCACGCGATCTTGCTTGAACGCGCGGACCGCGGTGGGAGGGGCCGTCATGCTGTTGCTCCGAATGATGTGACGCCAAATTTTGCGCGAGCCAGTGTTTGCCCGAGGACGCGTTGAGCTCGCGGAGTGAAATCCTCGTTGCGTCCCTGGCATTTCCACGTCTCGCCTTGTCGTCCGACTCGCGCGAAGGCAGCATACGTTTTCGGGAATGCCTTCGCTTCCCCGTGCGTCCGAAAAAGAGTTTCGTCCGAGACGCGGTCCCGTTCCGTTGGATTGATGGAGGAAACCATGCGACGATTTCACGTGTCCGCCCTGGCCTGCCTGACGTTGGGCCTGTGCCTTGGCAATCCGGCGTTGGCCGCGCACAAATGGGGCCTCAAGGAAGGCCGTCCGGACCTCAAGTCCGCCGGTCAGCTCGCATTCGGTCCCGATGGCATCCTCTTCGTGGGCGACACAAAAGGTGCGGCGATTTTCGCCGTCGACACCGGCGACGCGACCGCCGTTGCCGACAAGAAGTCGATCGATGTGGAAGGCTTGTCGAAGCGGCTAACCACGCTTTTCGGAGGCAAAGTCGAGGTTCGCGATCTGGCCGTGAATCCGGCGTCGGGCAAGGTGTACCTGTCCGTCGCGCAGGGGGACGCGGGGGACGCGGCACTCGTGCGCGTCGTCGCGGATGGGACGCTGGAATCGCTGTCGCTGGAGAAGGTCCCGTTCCTGAAGGCCACGCTCCCGAATCCTCCCGAGGACAAAGTCACAGGCGAAGGTCCCCGCGCTCGCAATCGCCGAGGCGAGGCCATCACCGACCTCGCGTTCGTCGACGGACGTCTCCTGGTTTCCGGGATGACCGCCGACAAGGCCCCGTCGGCCGTGTTGCAGATCCCATTCCCGTTCGGCGAAACCGCCGCGGGCACGAACGTCGAGATTTATCACGCCGCTCACGGCAAGAGCGAAGACTACGCCGCCATTCGCACGTTTGTGCCGATGATGGTCAACGGCCAACCGACCGTACTGGCCGGCTTCACCTGCACGCCGCTGGTCCGGTTCGACCTGAAGTCGCTGCAACCGGGATCGAAGTCGAAGGGGACGACGGTGGCCGAACTCGGCAACCGCAACACGCCGCTCGACATGATCGCCTACGAAAAGGGTGGCGAACGATACCTGCTCATCGCCAACAACAATCGGGGCGTGATGAAGGTGTCGACGCAGGACATCGGTCGCGACGAAGGCCTGACGACCCCCGTTGGTGGCGGAGGGACCGCAGGACAATCGTTCGATAAGGTCGCCGACCTCGAAGGCACGGTCCAACTGGACCGCCTTGACGACAGCCGTGCCGTCGTTGTGATCGCCAAGGAGGGTGCGCTGACCCTGAAGACGGTCCCGCTCCCCTGAGTCTTGCGGCGATCAACGTTTCCATCGCGCACGGGCCGTCCGGGAATAGCTATCCGGGCGGCCCGTTTCATGGACTCGTCGCAAACTGCCGAGCGCCGGTCGCCACCGTCGGCAATGCGGCGGCATCCGGCAACGCTTCGGACGGCACTGTTGAGAAGCGGTCCCACGGAACCGGTTTGGTCGAGATGGGTGCCGAGCGTTGGTCCAAGGCCAAGTCGAGCATGTAGATCGTTTCGTGATAGCGGGTCCGTTGCCCCGCCTGGCGCAATCGATCGAGCATCGCCGACTCCCGGCGAAACTGTTTGGCGAGCTCCATCAACGTCAACACTCGCGCGCCGTCGGCCCCGTGCTCGACCGCTACATCCCGACACGATTCGAAATCGTCGAAACAGACCAGGTCGCCGACGCGAATCAGGAGAATGGTGATCGGCTGGTGAATCACCAGACCGGCCGGTTCGCAGCAGGGAGCCATCAGGTAAATGTCGTGTTCGTACGGGTGGTTGGCCACCCGATCGCAGACGAAGTTCGTCAGTGATTCCAGCAGGTACGAACCTTCGGCACCGTCCATCGAAATCAGCGCGTGTTCCCGCGAGACCGCGTGGGCGCGCTTCAACAACTCCGATGCCAGGTGCCCGTTCGGAATCACGCGGTCGAGCGGCGCCTGCCCCAACGACCGAATCCGCAACCGGACCGCTTTGCGGCGCGGCCGCCCCCCGTCCACCGCGGGGACTTCTTCCGTTTCAACAATGTGCTGCGCGATGACAACGGTGTCGCGGGCGTCCCCCAGCATCACATTCCGCCGCTCCGCGCGCCGTTTGAGCACGGCCACGATTGCCGTGAAGAGCATGCCCAGCAACATGCCGACCACCACGCCCGCACCACGACCCCGGAGTTCCAGAAGAATTTCCGCCCACATGGCGAGCCTTTCGGCAAAAGAGTGAGGACGGCACGTCGGCGCAATCGCCGTGAGAGGCACGTCCAGGAGCGACAGTCACCCGCGACTTTCCGGCGGGGACATGAAACGGCAGGCCGACACCTTTGGCACAGCCGGAGAGCGAAGTCGGCGAACCGCATGCGTCGAATCTGCCTGCAAATCGCGTTACGGCGGGAACGTCGAAACGCTCCCGGAGGATCACACCTCTATTCACTTCGACATGGAACTCGCCCCGGATCCGTACGGAACATGCGAACAGATCTGAAGCTCAAGGATTCAGGCGCAGCTGAGGTGATTGCTGGAAGCCACGCCCCCACCCCGAGCCCACCAAGAGCAGGCGTTCCCCCCAACCCTTGAGGAACCCGCGAACCCGCTCCTCTCGCGACCGCCGTT
Organism: Planctomycetales bacterium; assembly: GCA_044359065.1. GTDB lineage: Bacteria > Planctomycetota > Planctomycetia > Planctomycetales > Planctomycetaceae > JAIXZD01. The sequence continues at coordinate 3,432 of JBIKMW010000132.1, forward strand.
CCCACGCTTTCCCTGAATTGCTAAGGTCCCGCCGCGCGGCGCTGTCCGACTTGTGTGCGGAACGCGGCGACTGACCACGCACGTCGACGGAAACGCAAGAACATGAACGGTTTGCGCAAATCGGCGATCGTCCTGCTCAGCCTCGACAAGCCCTTGGCCGCCGAGGTGATGAGCCAGCTCCGCAAAGAGGAGGTCGAGGCGCTCACGCTCGAAATCGCCAAGTTGCAGGAGGTGACCAAGGAAGAGCAGGACACTGCGATCGACGAGTTTTACAACCTCGGTATGGCCCGCACGGAAATTGAGCGGGGGGGGTTCGACTACGCGCAGGCCTTGCTCGAACAGTCGCTCGGCAAGGAGAAGGCCCAGCAAATCCTCGACGTGGTGAAGCAGTCGATGAGCAGCGTCCCGTTCGGCTTCCTGCACAAGGCCGGGGCGGACAACCTGCTCACCTACATCTCTGAGGAACACCCGCAAACCATCGCGCTGATCCTGTCGCACCTCCCCCCATCGATGGCGGCGGAAGTCCTCGCGGGGCTGAACGCGACGAAGCAACTCGAAGTCGTGCGGCGCGTCGCCAACATGGAGCAAACCAGCCCCGAGGTGATTCGCGATGTCGAACGGAGCCTCGAGGTTCGCATGTCGTCGGCCTTCAATCAGCAACTTGAGAAGGCGGGTGGCGTGCAGGCGGTCGCGGAGATCCTCAACGTCGCCGACCGGATGACCAACAAGGGCATTCTCGAAAACCTCGGGCAGGACGATCCCGAGCTGGTCGACCAAATCAAGCGCCTGATGTTCACCTTCGACGACCTGATGAAGCTCGACGACAAGTCGATCCAATCGCTCCTCAAGGAAGTCGAAAACAGCCAATGGGCAATGGCGCTCAAGGGGGCGTCCGAAGAACTGCGCACGAAGATCCTGGGCAACCTGTCGCAGCGGGCCGCGGCGATTCTGACCGAGGAAATGGAGTACCTGGGACCGGTGCGGGTCAGCGATGTCGAGGCCATGCAGCAGATCATCGTCGATGCGGTGCGACGGCTGGAGGACTCCGGCGAGATCGTGATCGCCAGCGGCGCGGACGCCGAGAAGATGGTGTCGTGAGCCTTGAGGGCGCGGGAATCGAATCATGGGCATGGGCGGTCGAGTTCTGAAAGCGGGCGAGGCGCGGGCGGAATCGCGCGTGACCTACAACTACGACGACATTCGGCGGCAGGGAGACCAATGGCTGGCCGAGGCCCGCGAGGAGGCCGAGCGGCTCTTGCGGGAGGCGGACGGCGAAGCGGCTGGAATTCGCGAGGCGGCCCGCGTGGCGGGACATGCGCAAGGACGCGAAGAGGGCTTGCGCGACGCGGAACGAGTCATCCGCGAGCAATCGGAGTCGCGCGCGGCCGGACTGGTCTCGCAGCAACTCAAAACCGCATTGCCGGCCGTGACGGCCGTGGCGAACGAACTCCGTCGCGAACGGGATGTGTGGCTGGCGCATTGGGAGCGGATCGGTGTCGCGCTGGCGACAACCATCGCGGAGAAACTGCTGCGGGCCGAGTTGGAGCGCCGGCCGACACTCGTCGCCGGTCGCGTCGCCGAATTGCTGCAACTGGCGGCGGGCAGCCCCGATATCACGGTCCGCTTGAATCCGGTCGATTTGGATCTGTTGGGCGATTTCGCCGGTGAAATCGGGCGCGGGCTGGCCGCGTCCAGCGAACTGCGGGTGGTGGCGGACGAGTCGCTTGGAGCGGGCGACTGCGTGGTCGAAACCACCCACGGCGAACTCGACGCGCGGATTGAAACGCAGTTGCGGCGGCTCACCGGGGAACTGCTGGGAGACCTGGCATGACCGCCGCGCCGCCACTCCAGCCATCCGGCCCCGTCACCGACGCCTTCGACGATCCGCTGATCGAGCAATCGCGGCGCGTGATGGCAATCGGCCTGCGCGGACGGGTCGAGCGGGTGACCGGACTGACCGCCGCGGTCGCCGGGTTTCCCGCACCGATGGGGGGATTGTGCTCCCTGACGCGCGATCGGGGTGACAGCATCCTCGCCGAAGTGATCGGCTTTCACGGTCACGAAACCCTGTTGCAACCGTACGGAGATCCGCAGGGATTGCGCCGCGGAAACGTCGTCGAACTCGTGCAGTCCGTTCCCCACGTGCGGTTTGGCGACCGCTTGCGCGGCCGCGTCGTCAACGCGCTGGGCCGCTTCATCGATGGCCTGCCGCCGACGGTGCTGCCGCACCGCGTCGACTTGCGGCGGGACCCGGTGCGACCTCTCGACCGCCCTCGCATCTCGAAAGTGCTGGGGACCGGCGTGCGGGTGATCGATTCGCTCCTGACCCTCGGAGAAGGTCAGCGCATGGGGATTTTCGCCGGGTCGGGCGTGGGAAAAAGCACGCTGATGGGGATGCTGGCGCGGCACAGTTCGGCGGATGTCAATGTTGTCGTCCTGGTCGGCGAGCGGGGCCGGGAAGTGCGGGAGTTCATCGAAAAGGACCTGGGGCCCGAGGGGCTTGCCCGCAGCGTCGTGGTCGTCGCCACCGGGGACGAACCGGCCCTGATGCGGTTGCGCGCCGCGTACACCGGGACCGCGATCGCCGAGGGCTTTCGCGACGCCGGACGCAACGTGCTGTTGATGATGGACAGCGTGACCCGCTTCGCGCTCGCGCAACGGGAAGTTGGATTGGCCGCTGGCGAGCCCCCGGCGACGCGCGGGTACCCGCCCAGCGTCTTCGCCCTGCTCCCCCGGCTGCTCGAACGGAGCGGGCGGACGAATCAAGGGAGCATCACGGGGGTGTACACGGTCCTCGTCGAAGGGGACGACACCAACGAACCCATCTCCGATACCGTGCGGGGGATTCTCGACGGACACATCGTCCTCACCCGAAAACTGGCCGAACAGGCCCATTGGCCGGCCATCGACGTGCTGCAAAGCATCAGCCGCTCCATGACCGACATCGTCACCCAGGATCATCGCCGGGCTTCCGAGCGGATCAAACAGATGCTGGCCGCGTACTCGCGTGCCGAAGACCTGATCTCGATCGGCGCTTATCAACCCGGTTCCAGCCCGGTGGTCGACACCGCCGTCCGACTCCGGGACGAAACGTTGGCGTTCCTCCGTCAGGACAAACACGACCTTCCGAAATTCGCCGACGCGCTGGCGTCGTTGATGCGTTTGGACGCGATGGCGTCGGCTCGATAGGGAAAGAGAAGGAAGAAGGCTTGCTTGTGAGACTGGTACGACGGGTGCCACGGACGACTTGTCCCACCATGCGAACCATTCACGACGGCCTCATCCCCCGATTCCCGTTGCGACCACTCACTGCCTCCTGCGGAAGCCATTCTCCGAGACACCCTCATGGCCGCGTTTCGATTCACTCTGCAGGCGGCCTTGAACTACCGCGAGCACGTGCTGGAACTCCGACGCGGGATGCTGGCGGCGGTGCAGGCGCAGATCAACAAAGTCGCCGAGGAACGCAGCGGCGTGGAACGATTTCGGGAGCGGCAGATCGATGAATTGCGTGGTTTCGTCACGACCGGAGCCGTCGAAATCGACCGTGCCGCCGCCCGTCGGTACCACGCGGCGGTGTTGACCGGCGAATTGTTCCGTCTCGACCGTCATCGCGATTTGCTCGAACAGCAGCGGGAAGCGGTGCGGCGCGCGGTCGTCAAAGCCGATCAAGATGTGAAGGTGCTCGAAAACCTTCGGGAAAAGCAAAAGCGGGATTGGACGGCCAAGACCATCGCGCGCGAGGACCGCGAGCGCGAGGACCAATGGCAGGCGGCGCATCGAACGGCGAGCTAGGTTTGAGGTCGGATGCGAGCGATCAACCCCGTCGGCGGGCGGGGGGTCGGGAGGTGAAACATGGGTGGGTTGATCCGGTCTTTGGCGATGATTCTCGCGTGCGTTTCGGTGGCCGTGGTGCTCACCGAAGCGGCCGCCGTGTTTGTCGTGTGGCAACGTGGTTGGTTGACCCCGCACTATCTCCGCGAAGTGCGCATGGTCTTCGAGAACACCGAGGAGGAACGCGAAGCCGCCGCCCGCGCCGAAGAGACGCCTAAGGTCTCGCTCGACGACGTGGTCCGCGAACGGGCGTTGCGGATTCTCGATCTCGATAAGCGGGAGAGCGACCTCAAGCAATTGCACGACGACGTGCTGACCCAGGCCGAAGAACTCAATTCCCTGCGGACCTCGATCACCGAAAATCGGGACGCGTTTCGCAAGGAACTGGAGGCTTTGCGCAAAGAATCGACAACGGCGGCAATTGAGCAAGCCAGGGGAATTTTGCTGGCGATGCCTCCCGTCGACGCGGCGACCAAGCTTACCCAGATTACCGAAAGGGAGGCCATTCATCTTTTGCGGGGTATGCCGGAAAAATCGATTGCGAAAATCCTCAAGGAGTTTTCCACAACGCCCGAACAAATCGACCGTGGCAGGAAACTGTTCGAGGCCTTGGCGCGGGCCGAGCCGGAAGTGGCGGTGATCGACAAGGCGGAGGGGAAGTCAACCCCCGCCGCACGACCGCCAACCCCTTGATCCGCTCGCGACCGCACGCCCCGAACCGGCCCCAGTCGATACGTGTGGAATTTGCCGGTTGAAGGCGAACTCATCGCGGGACCATCCCGCGATTTGCGTTCGCCGCGCCGGTTCCCCAACCAGTTCGGGAGATCTAACGTGGGGGCGATCGAACGCTGGCTGGCACAAACGGGGCAAGTCCCACAAGCCGCGACCCGCACTCCGGACAACACCGCGATTCCCGCCGGACTCCCGTCCGGCGGACTCGTCGGCAGTGCAATCTCCGGTGGGGCCTCGTTCGACGAAATCCTCCGCACGAGTTTTCGCCCATCGACCGTGAATTCGGTGTCGTCGAACTCCCCGTCCTCGAACTTTGATGGAGGTCAGCGCGACAGTCGGGCGCGTGCCGACCGGGTCGATGCGGGACGAACTGCGCGCGACCCCGGAAATCGCTCATCGCGCGATCGTGTTTCACAGGTTCGAGACGATGTCTCGCGTGGATCGAACATCGCCAGAGAAATGGATGCGGCTCACACTCGCCGACGCCACGATGTCCGCGAAGACGATGTGAGTCCGTCGGACGACCGTCGATTCTCGATCGCCTCCGACGCATCGCGCGCTTCGTCCGCGGACGATCGCGATGAAGAGCGGACCGACCACGAGTACGCGGCCACTTACGGCGGGCCAGTGTCGTCCACGAGTCCCACCCCGCCGAGCCACGACGCGTGCGGGGGTTGTGCTTCGGAATCGCCGCCGACGGTCGCCCCCGGGTTGGCTGGAACCGGCGAGGCCCCGACGGAATCCACCACGTCCAATGGGGTGCCCGTCCCCGCCGCGACTTCCGACGCGCAAGATTCCACGGGGGCGATTTCCGCCACTCCCTCCGCCGAAGGTTTCTCGGACCTGATTGACTCGCTTCCGCCCTCGGAATTCGGGGACTCCAGCGCAGAAACCGCGTCGATCGTGAGCCCGCTGGCGGATGGAGACGTGGAGACGCCCATCGTCGCGATCAACTCGCTCGATCCATCGGCGGCCCCCCTCGAAGTCGTCCCGTCCCCGTCGGTCGAGGTGGTCGTTCCCGCGGAGGCTGGTGACGCGTCCGGAGAGCGCACAACCACATCCCTCGGCACATCGTCCCCCGTCGAGGGCCGTCGCGAAGAGCTGGCGACCGAAATGATTGGCGACGCTTCGACATCCCGACTGTCGCCAACCCTCAACCTGAAATCGGCGACGTCGGACACATCCGACAGTCGGCTCGATGGTGCAGCCCCAACGGAGAGTGCGTCCCCCGAGATCGTGGTCGACGCAGCCGCTCCCGTCATCACCCAGCCACAGCGTGTCGTCGAACGGGTTGTCTCGCGAACTCCCGTTCCCTCGCCCCCCGTCGTGTCCCCCCTGTTCTCGACGCCAACCGAAGGAACGTCGGAGGGCGAACCATCACTCGAAGTTCCGGAGTCGCTCCCGGTGTCGTCGGTGGGGCCGCGCGACGGTGCCGCGAATGCGACCGGTCCCATTCCCGCCGTTCCTCCCGCCGGTTTGGTCGAGGGACTGTGGGGAGCGATCCAGCGCGGTCCCGCACGTGCGGCCGTCATCGAGACCGGGGTGGGCGAGGCACGGACTTCGTCGGCGGAGGTGACCGCGGACGCGTGGAGCGGACTGGCCGGTTCGATCCCGCCCCCCCCCGATCAGAACCCGCAGGGCGGGGATCGACGCGATGCGGACGCCTCCACGAACATCGGGATACCGTCTGCGGCAAAGCGGGGCGAAGCGGGCGAAACACGATTGGCCGCCCCTCGTGCGGTGGCGGAACCACGCATCGAACCGCGCGAATTCCTGACACGCCAAGTCTTGCCGGGGTTGGCCACCGCCAGAGACGAGGGACGCGCCGTCACGTTGCGTCTCGATCCTCCGGAACTGGGAGCGCTTCGCGTCCAGGTGACCGTCCGCGACCGTTCGGTCGTCGCCGTTCTGGAAGCGGAACGTCCGGAAACCCGCCAGCTCCTGGGGGACAACCTCGCGCAGTTGCGCGACGCGTTGCAACAGCAGGGCTTCGGCATCGATCGCATCGAGGTTTCGTTGGCGGACGGCCGCTTCGACGACCAACGATCCGCCGGCAACGGTGGCTTGGGTGGTCAACAGTCTGGATCGCGCGAGGGGGGGGAGGCAGGTTCCCAACTCCCCGTCGAGACGCCGCGCCCACCCGCAAATCGACAAGGCTCCACGGTCCCCAAACCGCACATTGCGTCCGTGAAATCCGGGATCGATGTTCAGGTGTAGCCCGCCGCGCGAAAGCGGCACCCGCAGACTTCCCCCGCGGCCGACACAACCGAGCGTCCCTCCCACACTCCCTTCCGCCTCGCCCAGCGAACCGGTGACCTATGGCTGTCTCTCCGACTTCCTCGACCGGATCCACTTCCCAAGAACCGAAATTTGTCAGCAAAGACTCGGTGGGGATCGCCGGACTCAATTCCGAGACGTTCCTGAAGCTGCTCATCGCGCAGCTTCAGAATCAGGATCCCACGCAACCGGTCGACAACGAGCAGATTCTCAGCCAACTCGCGACGATGCGCAACCTGCAAGCCAATATCGAATTGAGCGACACCCTCAAGAGCCAATCGTCGGGCGATCAGATCACCACCGGAGCCGCGTTCCTCGGTAAGCTCGTCTCCGGTAAGACCGACGCAGGAAAAGATGTCTCGGGCGTGGCCGACCGCGTCTTCGTCGAGAATGGCACCACGAAGATTGGCATCGGCAACGATGTCCTCGCCGTCTCCAAAGTCACGGGTGTCTCCCTGCCCGAAGCCGCGTGACGTGCCTTGGCGGCGGAGGTCCGTCGCCCGAACATCGCCCGACAACACGCTCAGCCACCCGTTCGCGGCGCCCGCGGACGCGCGAACTTGACCTTCTCGACGTAGCGTCGCACCTGCTTCGTGGCGGGGTCGAGCCGGCCGGTCACGGCGGTCATCGCGCGAACCACTTCGGAGTACCGCAACTCGTAATCCGGATCGAGTTCCGCCTCGATCTCCTTCGAGAGCGGCCCTCCGGGACGCCCGATCGCGGCCAACACCCGGCGATTCAATTCCTCGAACGCCGCTTCCCCTGTGCCCAACGGTTGGTCGTTCAGCACGACGGACTCCAGCGTGCCGTCCCCCTTGGCGGTCAGTCGGACCTTGAGTTCCGGGACGACGGAGTTGTCGGCTTGTCCCGCGGGCTCGATCGGCATGTTGATCGAGAAGTCCCCTTCGTCGGCACTGATCTTCAACGTCAGCATGAAAAAGATCAGCAGCTGAAACACCACGTCGATCATGGGGGTCATGTCGATGGGGATCTTCGTCGAGGTCGCGCCCTTCGGAAGTTTGACGCCCATTGGTCGGCCTCCGCTTCAAAATCCAAAAACCCGGTCCCGCTTGCCGATATCGCGTTGCCGCACACACCGCCCGCAATCGCGGGAGGCTTCACGGCTCTCGCGCGGCCTTCAGCGTGAATTTCTCGTAGGACTGTCGGTGGCACATCTCGATCAACTCCTGGATCTGCCCGGCGGGACAATCCGCGTCGGCCCGGATTTCCACCACCACGTCGATCGTTGACGATCCCGGATGCTTCAGCCGGTAAAACGCCTTCTCGCGCTTCAGCACTTCCGCCTCGAACCTGGCCGGCGGTATCTCGCGACCCGAGTAGAACACCCACGGCCCGTTCTTGATCTTTCCCTGTTCGCGGTTGAAACCCACCTGCACGACCAGTGTTTCCGCCGGCTTGACCTTGGGCGGACGCGCCAAATCGCTCACCGCCATTTTGACCCGTTCGTCGGCGTCCGCAGCCTCGAAGTTGATGACGACCATGAAGAACGTCAGCAACTGAAACACGATGTCGATCATGGGGGTCATGTCGATTTCGACCCGCGGTTCTTCGCGCATGGGAGTACCCTTTCACATCGCGCCGAGCGGGTTCAAGCGGACGGCGCTGCGGGAGGTGCGACTGGCGAAGCGGTGCTCCCCTTCCTGGCCGTGATTCGCTGCACAACGGCGTCGGCGATCGAGATCGCGTCCCGCACCAACCGAGCCTGCGCGTTCTTCAGCATCGCGAAGCCGACGATCGCCGGGATCGCGACGATAAGCCCTTCCAGCGTGGTCACCAGCGCCAGCACGATCCCTTCCGCGAGTTCGTTCGGCTTGGGTGAAGAGGACGACGCGGCGATCACATTGAACGCCTGCACCATCCCTTGCACCGTCCCCAACAGGCCCAGCATCGGCGACACCGACCCGATCAACGAGATGTAACCCAGCCGGTGGTCAATCGACATGTTCTCGTCTTCGGCCACTTCCGACATCCCCGCGGCCGCTTCGTCGTAACCCTTGGACAACCGGGCCATTCCCCCCGCCAAAACCTTGCCGCAGAACGACTCCTCGTTCTTGGCGAGTTCGTACGCGCCCCCGTAATCCTTGGCGACCAGCTTTTGTTCGATCTCCGCGATGAACGCGTCCGGAATAAACACCGACCTCCGCAGGTGCATCGTCGAGGTGATGAGCAGCCCCACCAGCAACACCGACAACAGAATAATCAGCAGGCCAAACGGCCCCGAGGCGTCGACCAACCAACGCAACGCCGTTTTGCGGGGAATCGCTGGCGGATCCTCGTCGTCGACGCTCGCGGCCGGCGCGGCCTTCGCCGCCCGCTTTCCCTCTTGCGCTAGGGAAGGCGCGCCTACGCACAACCACACCACCGCGCACACGAGCCAGCCCAACAACAGCCGAACCGGAGGTTTCCGTCCGCCAACGACAAAATCCGCCGAGTGCGACAACGATCTCGCGTTTTGCACAAGGCGCGTCTCCCCTCGCGAACCGCTCTCGGACGGGACGCACTCCGCGAGAGAGATCGCGTTCGATTCAGCCAATCCGACGGACATTGCGGGCGGTCTCCCCCAGGAAATCGGTCCGGACGTTGCGGCACCGTTCCCGAGGGGCACGGACCGACGAGCGGTTCCCGTCGCACCCGACGCAGCCCCGTCCCGATCCAGATTCTAAAGCCCCCCGCGCCGGAGACACCAGTCGGCGGTCGGCTTCGAACTCTTGCTTAGCGCATCACGCGGCGAAGGCATTTCGCGAACGGGAGTCGACAGAGAGCATCGTCCCGATCTCGAAGGGGCGCGGAACCACGCCAAACCGGGATATTGGCTTGCCCCAATGAAAAAAACCGCGGACGCCCAAGGGGGGGCGTCCGCGGCTGGAGTGTTCGCTCGCGATACCGATTGCGACGGTGGAGACTGCTTCGAGAAAGACGCGGAGCCAGCCGTGTGATCACGGTCTGTGCTTCGACTCCGGGCCTCCGAGTGAAAGGGTTGGCACCTCCGACGGAATGCCGCGTAACCCGAGCGGAACACTCGACCAAATTCGCTGCTGTACGACCATCGGTCCGCCGACCGAATCCCGGCTCGAAGTCGCCCTCGAACCCGTCCCGACCGGCGTTCCTTTATGGAAATCCGAAGACCCGGCTCCTCGGGGATCGACTCCCTTCGGGTGACCTTCCGAACCTCGGTTTGCCCCCCTTACATCGTCCGGCGAAGGCGATTTCCTTGCGAATTCGGCGCGGGAATTCCGGCAGACTTCGCGAGACATCGCTCGGGGGGCATCCCAAGCCTCACGGCAGGTTGTCACCCGCAGGATGCGGCAAAACCGCGTTTCCCGCCGCTTCGGTCCCGCACCGGCGCAATTCGGCCCGTCCTCGAATTACCCCTCTGGACTTTCCGCGAAACGTAGCGCCGATTCGTCCCGCTCAAATGCGAATCCCAAACCTTCGGCAAAACGGCCTCTGATCTGACCCCACGGGGGACGGCAATCCCGTTCCCGCACGCCTCACGCTCGTCGCTCCGCGCGGTTAAACTCCTCGCATGAAGCAAACGGAACTGTTTCCCGAACCTCCCCCGCGCTGGGAAGTCGCCGCCGACGAGGATCGTCTCGTCGCGCGCGTCGTTCTCAATCGCCCGGTCGACATCCCGTTCGACTACCTCGTGCCCGACTTGTTTCGCGGCAAAATCCAGCCCGGCCAGCGCGTCCGCGTCCCATTCGGACGGGGCGATCAGATCGTCACCGGTTACGTCGTGGAAGTCGCGCGTCCTGCCCCCGCGACCGTGCGGGCCGTCCCCCGGTCCGGAAGGGATGCGGGACCGTTCCTCAAAACCGTGCACAGCCTCGTCGATCCCCAACCGCTCCTCTCGCAGCGGATGCTCTCCCTGACCCGTTGGATCGCCGACCACTACCTCTGCGCGTGGGGCCAGGTGCTCGATTGCGTCATTCCGGCGGGGGTGAAAAAGCTTTCCGGCACACGCGAAGCACTGTTCCTGGACCTCGATCCGGATGTCGTCGTCCCGGCGAATGCCAACCTTCCCGCGAAGCAGCGCCGCGTGCTGGAAATCTTGCGGGAAGCCGGCGCGCCCTTGTCGTCCGCCGACCTTGAGCAACGGGCGGAATGCGGCTCGGGGCCGATCCAGTCGCTTCGCAAACGGGGATGGATCCGCGCGGTTCGGCAGCGCGTGATGTCCCCCGACGAGAACGCCGCCCCCGATCAGCCCAAGGACCAGGACCTCGTCCTGAACGACGATCAACGCCGAGTTGTTGATCGCGTGCTGGAAACGTTGCGAGCCAAGGAGCATCGGACTTTCGTGCTGCACGGCGTGACCGGCAGCGGAAAAACCGAGGTCTACATCCGCGCCATCCGCGAAGTCGTTGGTTATGGGCGGCAAGCGATCGTCCTCGTCCCAGAAATCAGCCTGACACCCCAGACCATTCGCCGGTTCCGCAGCCGTTTTGACAATGTGGCCGTGCTGCACAGCCATCTGACCGACACCGAACGGCACCGCGAGTGGCGCGAAATCGCCGAAGGAGACGTGCAGGTCATCGTCGGCGCTCGCAGCGCCGTCTTCGCCCCCGCCCCCCGGCTGGGGCTCATCATCATCGACGAAGAGCACGAAACCAGTTTCAAACAAGACAAAACGCCCCGTTATCACGCCCGCGAAGTGGCTCGCAAACGGGCCGAACTGGAAAGCATCCCCTTGTTGCTGGGGTCAGCCACCCCCTCGCTGGAAAGCTGGCTCCGCGCCAAAACCGGCGAGTACGAATTGCTCCGCATGCCTCGGCGGGTCTCCGGCCTCTCGATGCCTCCGGTCATCATCGTCGACATTCGCAACGACCCGTATTGCGCGCGGGGTCAGGCGATCGGCCGATCGTTGGGCGTGGCGATGAAAAACGCCCTGGAACACGACGGGCAGGTGATCCTGTTCCTGAACCTCAGGGGGTTCTCGCCCAGCCTGTGGTGCCCCAAATGCGGCGAAGTGGCGAAGTGCCCAAATTGCGACATTTCTCTCTCGTGGCATGCGGACATCAAGGCCGTCATCTGCCACTTCTGCGATTTTCAGCAACCGCCGCCGCAGGTGTGCCCGTCATGCGCGGCCCCCGGCCTCAAATATCTGGGGACGGGGACGCAACGACTTGAGCAAGAGGTCCGCGCAAAGTTTCCCACCCACGCCTGCCTGCGCATGGACAGCGACGCCATGCGCAAGCGTGGCGCCCACGACGAAGCTCTGGAACGCTTCCGACATGGCGAAATCCGCATTCTGCTCGGCACCCAAATGATCTCGAAGGGGTTGGATTTTCCGGACGTGACGCTCGTGGGGGTCGTCCAGGCCGACACGCTCCTGCACCAGCCCGACCTCCGCGCGGGAGAACGCACCTTTCAGTTGGTGGCCCAGGTTGCGGGACGCACCGGCCGCGGCGGCAAGGGGGGGCGTGTCGTCGTGCAAACCGGTCAGCCCGAGGAACCCGCGATCATCCTCGCTTCCCGGCACGACTTCGTGGCGTTCGCGACGGCGGAACTCGAGCACCGCCGGCAGTTGAAAGCGCCGCCATTCGAGAAAATGGTGCGCGTGATCCTGCGGAGTGAAGACGAAGCCCTCGTGCAGCAAGAGAGTCGCCGATTGGTCGACGCCCTCGCATCCGCAGTGCGCGATAAGGCGAACGGAATTCGCATCCTCGGCCCCGCCCCTGCCCCGACCATGCGTCTGGAAGGCTATTTCCGCTTCCACTTTCAGATGACGTGCCCGAACCTCGAAGACGCGTTGGCGTTGTGGCGCGAGGTGGGCCTGCCTTGGAAGCTGGCATCCGGAGTCGAGATGGCGGTCGATGTCGACCCGCTCAATCTCCGTTGAACAAGGCCTCTCGCTTTGCCCAGCCTCACACCACGAAGCCAAAGTAATACACGGCCAACCCGGTGATCGAAGTCAGCGTGATGTCCGCCGCCGAGGCCCAACCGAGCAATTTGTGACGACGGCTGGCCGGACCGGGGACCGGGGGCGTGTCGAAATACCAGAATCCGTGGGCAATCGTGGCGATCCACAGCACCGGAGTCGATGCGGCGAAAACCAGATGCGTGTACAGCATCGTGTTGAACCAGTCCCGTTGCGCTAACGACAACGGCACGTCGCGCTTGCTCAGGATCGCGTCGATCCCCCCTTGCAGCCGCATGTCGACCTCGAACAGGCCCACCGCGACGAACAACACCGCCCCCAGCAGCAACTGAAGATTGCGGTGCAGGGTGTACGCCTTCCGCACTTTCACCTGATACAGGCTGAAAATGAGCAGCGGCACGAGCACGACCAACGCGCAGACCACCACGTCCAGCATCAACGAGGCCCGGTAACCGAGAAAGCCATCGGCCATGAAGAGGCTCCGCGAAAACACAATCGGCCCTTGCCCGCGCCCCGTAGCGCGGTGGAAGCATCCGCAGTCTCCCGATTGTATCGGATCGGAGAGCAACGCGGACTGCGGCGGACTGCCCGATGAATCCGGATTGGAGGGGAAACCGGCGTCTCGGCAACGCTCCAAGCCCACCCGTCCGGGCACCACGCGAACGGGCAACGGATGGCGATCTCGAACCCCAAATTCCCCGAAATCGGCGTCAAGAACCACGGCGTGACGCGCCGATAAACTCTCCTTGTCCTTGCCCCACAAGCACTTGCGTCCGCAAAGACGATCTTCGCAGAAGTTTCGCAAAATCGACTTCGCGAGGATTGACATTTCGGACGGGGCTGACATAATGGCGGACCCGCGACTTTTCGAGGTCGCGGAAAGCTCTTTGGCAATTTGGTTGGAGTGAGCCTCGTTAATTTGAGGGTGCTCTGGTGTTGCGATGTGACTGGCCCTTTCGGGGGCGGGTTTCAGTGCGATGTCGGGGTGCTTCAGGTGATGAGATTAGGAGAGGTCGGTAACCGAACGAGAGTCACGGG
>JBIKMW010000133.1:0-17198 GCA_044359065.1 Planctomycetales bacterium
GCCCCACCGCAACATCGCCGACGACGGCCGTGGCCGTAGCGCGAAAGGGGACTCGGGGTGGCCCAGCCACTTCAGGCCCAGGGCGATCATGCCAGGCGCGGCCAGCGGAACGAAGTGGCTCGGTACGATCAATCCCGCGTTCCCGAAGGAACAACCGTCCCGCTTCTGCGGCGAGCGATCGAGAACCACCACCTCATGACCACGCTGCTGCAGGCCATACGCCGAGCAGAGTCCGATGACTCCCCCCCCCAGCACAATCACCCGTTTTCGCGAAGTCGGCGTCTGGTTGTGGTCGGTCATGGGGCGTCACGACGAGATTGATGTGTTGGGAGTGGACCAGGACCGCCTCCACGATTCGCGGTTGGACACGATCTCAATGGCCGGCAGAATCCGCACGGATGCCCCATGCGAACGGATCGTCGGGATTTACGAGCAGCAGGTTCTCGCCCGTCACGAAGGCGCGGCCGCGAACCGTCGGAACAACCGATCTCGACTCCGAAGGGCTTGCCGGGCCGCCCGGGCTTGGCGCGTCCGCCCAGCGATACGAACCGCGAAACTCCGTCCCCAGCACGCTCTCTTGTATCCAGTCCTCTCCGGCAGCCAGTAATCCATCCGCCGCCAGGCAAGCGAGCTTTGCGCTGGTCCCGGTGCCGCACGGCGAACGGTCGTACGCTTTCCCCGGACAAAGCACGAAGTTGCGACCGCGCTTGACGCCCGCTTCGGCGCCGCCATTCAACCCGTCCGAAGTCAATTCGACGTGATCGACTTCCGGGTGCCCTTGCGAATTGACCGCTCCGCGAATGCGCCACGCCACGTCGGTCAAGCGGTCGACGTGGCTCAAACACAGGGGCGACTCGCTCCACTTCGCGAGGAAAAACCAGTTGCCTCCCCACGCGATATCCCCTGTGACGGTCCCGATGCCCGGTACGTCGAATTCCGCGTCCTTCACCGCGCGGTGGCTGGGGACGTTGTCGAACGACACTTCACCGTTCTCCGCCAGCGTGGCCGCGACTGGTCCGACGGGAGTGTCGAACCGATGCACTCCGGGGCGAATCACCCCCTGATGGGCGAGTGTCGCCACGACGCCGATCAGGCCGTGCCCGCACATTTGGAGCACACCAACATTGTTGAAGAACAGTACTCCAAACGCGCAGCCCGGATCGCATGGAGGCAACAGCAGCGCTCCCACGAGCACGTCCGAGCCGCGCGGTTCGTTCACCACCAGCGAACGAAACCGGTCATGTTCGGCGGCGAAGCGTTCCCGACAGCGGGCCATCGACCCGTTGCCCAAAGCGGGACCACCGGCGACAACCACGCGCGTCGGTTCACCGGCGGTGTGGGAGTCGACGACGGGGATGCGAAGTGGAGCGGCCATGGACGGTGAATGCTCGGATTCTTATGGGGGTCGGAAGAAGCAAGCCGCCAGATTCGATTCAGGGCTTAAGGTGGGGCCGCCGCGCAACACCGTCCCGGATGATTTGCAGAATGCGTTGCCGCTCCTCATCGACGAGCGGCAACCGCGGTTCGCGCACCCATTCGACCCCCAGGCCGACCTCTTGCACGGCCAGCTTGATGTATTGCACGAACTTGATGTGCGTGTCGAGCTTCAGAAGTGGGTAGAACCAGCGGTACAACTCGCGGGCCTCGTCCCAGCGCTTTGCGACGGTGAGGTTCCAGAAGTGTTGGTTCTCGACGGGAAAGGCGATTCCCGAACCGGCCACCCAACCATCGATCCCCAGCACGGCCGATTCGAGGATCAGGTCGTCGACACCCACGTACAGCGAGTATCGGTCGCCGACAGCGATCCGCAATTCCGTGATGCGGCGGGTGTTGGCAGAGCTTTCCTTGATCGCGATCAGGTTGGGGATGTCGGCGAGTTCCGCGAATTGTGCGGGGGTGATGTCCACCGTGTAGCCGACCGGATTGTTGTAGAGCATCCACGGCAATGACGTGGCCGCCGCCACCCGACGGAAATGATGCATCGCCTCGCGGCCGTCGGCCTTGTAGACCATGGCCGGCATCACCATGAATCCGCTCGCCCCCAACGCCTGCACATCGCGCACATAGTCGCACGCGGCGGCGGTGCTCGTTTCGGCGACGCCACTCAGCACCGGAATCCGTCCCCGCGCGACCTCCACCGCACGCTTCACGACTGCCCGCTTCTCGTCCGGAGCCAGTGCCTGGTTCTCGCCCAGCGAGCCACAGACGATGAGGCCGGCGATCCCCGAGTCGATCAACGCCTCGAAGTGGCGCGAACTGGCGTCCAGATCGAGCGAGAGATCGCGATGAAATTGCGTCGTAACCGCCGGAAACACACCGGTCCACTTCGGATGGCTCATGACTTTCGCTCGCACGCGGGAAACCTGGGGACGACGGGATCGGCCGAAATCGGCAACCCGCGAAATGGCCGTCAGCGTAAAGCGAAGAGCATCGCCACGCGACAACGGCATGGTGCGAATATTAGCATTCCAGTTTGTCGCCGGATTGTCCCGCCTCACGCCAGAAAATGGATTCCGCGCACAAAACGGCGAGGATTCTGTACGACCCTGTCGCCGTCGTCCGATCGGACCATCTCATGACACATCCTCATGCCATCGCCCGCGCCGAATGGCTGACGCTGGGAATCGGCGACGCTGTTGTCGAGCTCTTCGACGCGTGCGCCGAGCTGGTGTTCTTCGCGAAGAACGCCCGTGGCGAGTACGTCCTTGTGAGCGACACCCTGGTGAAGCGGGTGGGCTGCACGGATCGCCGGCAAGTCTTGGGGCGCACCGCCCGCGAGGTGTTCCCGGAACCGCTGGGGGGTTCGTTTTTCGAGCAGGACATGCGGTTGGTCGCGTCGCGCGTTCCGCTCCGCAACGAGTTGGAAGTCCATTTGGACGCCACCGGTCGGCCCGTCTGGTGCCTCACCACGAAACTCCCGGTCATCGGCCCAGACGGGAGCTGTTCTGGATTGGTGGGACTTTCACGCGACCTGCGTGCGGACGCCCCCCGTGGGGATGAGTCGCGCGGCATGGCCAAGGCGCTCAAGTTCGCGCGCGAACACCCGGACGAGGACCTGCGCGTCGACACGTTGGCGGAGTTGGCCGGGATGTCCGCGTACCAGTTCGATCGCCGCCTGCGCGCCCTTTTCGACCTGTCGACCGGTCAGTGGGTGATCCGCTTGCGCATGGACATGGCGATCGGACTGTTGCGCGGAACGGACATCCCGACGGTCGAAGTCGCGCTCCGCTGCGGCTACTCCGACCAAAGCGCCTTCACGCGACAGTTCCGACGAAGTTCGGGACTGACTCCCGCGAAGTTCCGGAAAATGTCGCGTCAAGACGCGGCGCGTCGCAAAGGATGATCGTGATCAACGCGCTTGCTGCTCGCTCGAGGCCGGTTGGCGGTCCGCCAGTGACATGTGACTGCCGTGCAAGACGAAGTACCGGGCCGGTCGGATCGTGCGGGCCACATCGTTGCGCCGGGCGGACTCGACGCGGGCGATTCGCAACTCGTCGTCGCGGGCCAGCATTTCGTCGAGGATGACGGGGTGCCATTCCGGGCGACGTTGCGCGGCGGGCAAGTAGTTCTCTCGCGCCCAACGGCGCAATCGCAATTCTTCAACGGGATCGATACGGGGGAATTGCATGGGAGTCGCGTCTCCGGACGTGAACAACACCGGCCTCCGTTGCGCGGGAACTCGGTCCGTCCGTGGCGATTCCTCCGGAGCGAGGCTCCGGCTCGACGATCGGGTGTTTCGGGCATCGACCGCGCCCAGTCCGACCGTCAGAGCAGTCTCATCGACCGACCGGGAATTCGTCCGCGCGTGATAAAGGGCGATGAACGGGATAAACGGGTAGTTGGCGTCGACATTGCGTGTCGAGCGGGATGTGCTGGCGTCTCGGTTTCGGAGAGTGCGTTCAGCGGACGAACGCTCTGTTGACCAAGACCCGCATGTGCGGGACATGCCGACTCGCGCTCCGGTTGATATTCTTCCCCGCTGGAAGCCGTTCCACCGTTTCGCCCCGTCGATACCCCGAGGCCGTTTCATGCCGACCACCGAGCAAATCGAGCACGTGCTTGTCGTGCCCACCGTGTTGTTTCACGAAGTCGGCTACTTCCAGGGCTTCTCCACGAATGTCGAGCCGTACCTGACCACGTTGCTCGACCCGGCCTACGTCAGCTACCGCCCGCGCGACCGGATGGAGCAGG
Source organism: Planctomycetales bacterium (assembly GCA_044359065.1). Lineage (GTDB taxonomy): Bacteria > Planctomycetota > Planctomycetia > Planctomycetales > Planctomycetaceae > JAIXZD01. The sequence goes on from JBIKMW010000133.1 coordinate 4,192, forward strand.
ACCCGACCTTCAAACAACTCATTCCGTACTGCATCTTCCGCTGTGATGGACAAGTGTTCCATTACCGCCGGGGCAAGGGGCAGGGGGAAAACCGTCTGCACGCCAAGCGGTCCATCGGGGTTGGCGGACATATCTCGTCGGAGGATCAGGCCAGTGGGTCTCCCTACCTGCAGGCGATGGCTCGCGAAATCGCCGAAGAGGTTTATCTGGAAACGACTTACCGCGAACGGTGTGTCGGCTTGCTCAATGACGACCTCACCGAAGTCGGGAAAGTCCATTTGGGGGTGATTCACGTTTTTGACCTGGACGCCCCCAAAGTTCGGCCCCGCGAACAGTCGATGATGGATACTGGCTTTTCCACGCTTGACGAACTTGCCGAAGATATCGATTCGTTCGAGACCTGGTCGCAGATCTGTTTGCGTCAGCTCCTGGACGAGCGAGCCGGTTCGGCAAAGTGAATCGGCGAGTGTGTGCGAATTCGCACACCAGCGTGTGAGCCAGGAATCCGAAATTGGTCAACCGAGTTCCGTTTGCGGCGAAGGATCGCCGAGGCGGAGCCGGGATTGCGGTCAGCGGGAGCAAGCCCGGTGCGGGCTTCGTTCCCACTGCCGCCGTTGAAAATGTTCCGGTCGACAAAGGAGTGTCCCATGCGGAAGTTGAGTTGGACCGCTTGCCTGGTGTCGGGTTTCCTCGTGGCCGGCGTGACGGGCGCGGCGATCACCGGCATGCCCGGTTTGACCTCGGCGGACACTCCGGCCGCCGTGGCGAAGAACCAGTTGTCGGTCGAAGCGCTCGGCACGATGCTGTCGGCGATCGGCCTGAAGGCGGAGCGGACCGAAAGCCGCTACGACTTCCAGTTCAGCAGCAAGATCGGCGAAGAGTGGCAACTCTCGATGTCCGCCGTGCTGAGCAATGACAACAGCAGCATCTGGATCATGGCGTGGCTGGACGAGTGCCCGAAGAACGCCGCCGACGTTCCGCGTCAGGCACTTCTGCGTTTGCTGGCCGACAATGACAGCCTGGGCGGCGGCAAGTTCTTCGCCTTCATCGCCAGCAACCGCCGCTTCACGCTGCAACGGGTGATGGAAAACAAGGACATCACCAGCGCCGGCATGCGGGCAGCGCTCACCGACCTCGCCAAGACGGTCGTCGACACCTACCCGCACTGGAACACGGGCAACTGGAAGACGATGACGGCTCCGTCCGGTTCGGAAGGGGACGCGGCGACGGGCGCTGCGACCGCCGACACGAAGGGTGCTGACGCCAAGGGGGCCGGTGCCGCTCCCGCGACGCCTGCGACTGCCGCTCCGAGTGCCAGCAAAACCCCCGCCACCAAGTCGGCGGCCGCTCCGGCGACCAAGGCCGCTGTCAAGAAATGACTATGACGCGCGATCGCACGCTTCGCGGCGAGTGATGATCGCGACGAGAACAAACTGCATCTCACATGGGTCGACCGGCACTTCCGCCGGCCGACCCATGTGCGTTCTTTGGCCGTGTGCCAGGCGCCCCGTGACGAATTGTCACGGCCCGTTGATTCTCGCCAAGGGTGAGTGAACCGAGAAACTTTCTGGATCGTTATCTCATTGGAGCTACCGAGTGGGGGGCTCACCGCCATAATGCTCGCTGACATGCCCCGCTCGTCCAGGGAGCCGGACCGTCCTTCGGCGGTTCGTGTTCGTCGCTCGCATCGTGGCCTTCAGGAGATCGATCATGAGCTTTCTGCCGAAACAAGTCGTCGTGGTCCCCGTTGATTTTTCCGACGGCTCGGTCGAAGCGCTCAAAACGGCGCTCAGCCTGACCGGAACCTCGGCGGGGCTGCGACTGGTGCACGTGCTGCTGCCGCTCGATGCGGTGGCTCCGGGGAGCGTCTGGGGCACGATCGACGATGGTTCCCGCCTGACAGCCACTCGAAAATACTTCGACGAATTCCTCAAAAAGGAAGGGTTCGAAGGGGTCGAGTCGACGGTGCGGATCGGGGATCCGGGTTGGGAAGTCGCCGAGTATGCGAAGGAAGTCGGCGGTGAATTGATCGTGATTCCGTCCCACGGGTATCACGGCCTGAAGCGGGTCGTCTTGGGGTCGGTGGCGGAACGGGTGATTCGTCACGCGAACTGCGCGGTGCTCGTGCTGCGCCGTCCCGATGCGGAATAGCGCACTTTGATCGTCCCTCGCGGCACGGATTGGCCGCGACGGGACGATCGCATTTCGAGAGCGGCTTCACACCTCCGTCCGCACCGAATGACCGCGCGAGAAGTACCACCACGCGCAAGCCCAACGGAGCGCGACGTCGCATGACATGCCGATCCACGCGCCAATCAGTCCTCCATCCCAGACGATGCCGAACAGGTATCCCAACGGCAGGCGGACGAAGAAGATGCCCAGCGTGTTGATCAGCGCCGGTGCTCGCGTGTCCCCCGCGCCGCGCATGCAGAAGATGTAGACGATCATCATCGTCAGCGGGATCTGGTAGACGGCCAGCACACGCATCGCCCGCGTGCCGACTTCTCGTACCTCCGCTTCCGTCGTCATCAATCCGTAAATGGCTTCGGAACCGAAGAAAAAGCACATCGACCCGAGCATCGCCACCCCCGCCACATGCCGCGCCGCCATGTGGCCTGCACGGATCGCGTGTCCCGGCAGACCCGCGCCGATGAACCGCCCGATGAGCGACGCCGCTGCGTAGCCCCAGGCGGAGGCGGCCAGGTACGTCAATCCCTCGACCTGAATGCCGATCATGTGCGCCGCGCGGTTGGCGCTGGGGGTCGCCCCTCCGGTCAAGCGGGACACGATCATCAAAAACAGAAAGTGTCCGCTCCACATCAGCAGACCATCAACGACCGCGGGTCCACCGATTTTCATGATGCGGGAGGCTTCCGCGGAGAACGGGCGAAACAAGTCCCGCGTCAGGGCCAAACCTCCCGCTCCGCCAACCAGCGCCAACAGAGTCAGAAGTCCGATCGACACCCGCGCGACGAATGTTCCCGCGACGACGCCCGTGATCCCCCACGGTTCCAACCCGAACCAGCCGAATACGAGCATCGGCGAGACAAACATGTTGACGGCGTTGACCAAACCGAGCAGCAACATCGGGGTTCGCATGTCTCCCGCCCCGCGCAACGCCGCGCAACCCACCAGGCAGAAGACATAGAAAAACTCTCCGAGTGCTTCCACCCGCAGGAACTCGACCGCGATCTCACGGCTCTTGCCGGTCAGATCCTGCATGGTCGCGAACGTCGGAGCCAAAACGAACAGGCCGACAGAGACGCCCACCCCGAGAAACGCCCCCAACGCCAGCGAGACATTGGTCACGCGGCGGGCCAGTGCGATGTCCCCCGCTCCGATCGCCCGCGAAACCAGGGCCGTCGTCCCCGTGCCGACCAGTCCAAAAATCAACGTGGCCAGCCAACTAACATATGCGGACAAACCCACCGCCGATGTCGCTGCGCCGGTCTCACCGGCGATCGGCGGGACGCGTCCCGCCAGCCAGGTGTCGAACAGTCCAACGGAGTAGTTGAGCGCCTGTTCGCCCAGGGCGGGCAAAGCCAGCCAGAACACTTGCACGCCGACCGAGACATCGAGCAGGCGCCGACGGGCCGTGTCCGCGTCGGGGGCGAGGGGATTCGACGCGGTGGCTGTCGAAACGGCGTCAGTGTCTGCGGGCGAGGACGACATGAGGGAATTGTAGCACCCCGGACGCCCCGCCGATTCCAAAGGATCACCGCATGGGGGGGGGCTACGCGCCGAATGGGTGTGCCGTCCTTGTCCTCATGGACCGCCAGATTGACTTGGCCAGCGTCGAATCCAAACGCACCACCTGCGTTCGCCGCAGATCGATGGTGTTCATCCGGCGGACGGGGTCGAGTGCGTACACGAATGGCAGGCAGACCCCCGCGACTTTCAACGGTTGCCCCGCTCGGTCGGGGATGCCGGTTAGCCGCACCAGTTCGTCCGGCGGAAGCGTGTGATCGCACGAATTCCAGAAGAACGACGGGAACTCCCACGTTTGCACGAACAGTGCGATGAAGTCGTCGACGCGCAGGTCCTCGCCCGCGACGGTGCGCGAAAGCGACGGCGCGGCGGCGAACTCCGAAACGTCGGATTTGGTGCGGGGCATGGGGACCTTTGTGGGGGACCCGACGAGGTCGATCCGCCGTCAAAAAAGCCAAAACTGTCGGACTCGCCAAAAGGCGATTGGCCCGACACGGCAGAACAACGCAGGGTTCGCGCAGAGGTTCCCAATGTCGATTCACCGACCGTCGACGTACTCGCGTTGCCACATCTCGAACACCAGAAGTGCCCATAGCCGAGCGCTGTGGTTCCACGTGCCGTCGACGTGTTCACGAATCAGGCCGCGGACAGCGTCTGGCTGGAACCAGCCGCGCTCAAGCGACCTGGAATCCAACAGATGTTCTTCCAGCAATGATCGCAGTTCGCCGCGAAACCATACGTCCAGCGGCACGCCGAAGCCCATTTTGCGGCGGTTGCGAATCGGTTCCGGCAGCAGGTCCTGAAACGTGTCGATGAGAATCTGCTTTCCCTTGCGCAGCGGCATCTTGAAGCGAATCGGCATGCGAGCCGCCAACTCGGCCACGTGGTGGTCGAGGAACGGGCAGCGGGCCTCCAGGCCATACGCCATCGTGGCGATGTCGACCTTGGTCAGGATGTCGCACGGCAAATAGGTGAGCACGTCGGCGCAGGTGGTTTGCGTCACGAGGTCGCGTCCCGCCGCTTCGCGCATCGCCTGCCCCAACAGGCCGGCGGGGTTGTGGTCGCCGATCCGCTCTCGCGTTTCCCGCGTGTACAGGGCGTGTCGCAAGTCGCGGTCGCAGATGACGATCCACTTGAGGTAGCGTTCTTCCTGCGATGCCGCCAATCCCGCCAGAAAGCGTTTGGCCCGCCGTCCCCACGAACGCTGGCGCACGGAAGAGGGAATGTTCTGCCACAACCGCCACCCGGCGATATCTCGCACGAATTTTGGCAGACGGTCGACATGCTCGCCCAACCGTACCGCCTGATAGCGCTCGTACCCGGCGAACATCTCGTCCCCGCCGTCCCCTGAAAGAGCCACGGTGACGTGGCCGCGAGTCATCTCCGAAAGGTACATCATCGGGATGGCCGAACTGTCCGCGAACGGTTCGTCGTAGTGACGGACCAGTTTCGGCAGGATCGACAAGGCGGACGCTTCGACCACTTGTTCGTGGTGCTCGGTTCCGAGGTGCTTCGCGGCCATTCTCGCGAATTCGCGTTCGTCGTACTCGGGGACAGGGAACCCGATCGAGAACGTTTTCACGGGGCGCGTCGACAGGCTTTGCATCAGACCGGCGGTGATCGTCGAGTCAACGCCCCCCGACAGAAACGCCCCCAGCGGAACGTCGCTCCGCATGCGCAGCCGGACCGCCTCCGTCAGCGTAACGCGCAATTCAGCGGTCCAATCCGCCTCCGTCTTTGCTTCGTCGGGTTCCGCGTAAGGAGGCGTCCAATAGCGGGCGACCTCCAAACGTCCGTTCTCGAACACTCCCGTGTGTGCGGGCGGAAGCTTATGGAAACCTTCCAGAATACAGGCGGGATGCGGCACGTACTGGTAGGTCAGGAAGTCGTCGAGCGCGACGGGATCGACGCGGCGCGGCAGACCCGGGATTTCCAGGAGCGACTTCAATTCGCTGGCGAAGACGATCCGTCCGCCATCGACCCGATACACCAGAGGTTTCTTTCCCAGGCGGTCGCGGGCCAGAAACAGTCGCTTGCGGCGATCGTCCCACACGGCGAAAACGAACATGCCGCGAAACCGCGCGACGCAGGCATCTCCCCACTGTTCGTAGGCGTGAACGATGACTTCCGTGTCGCTGTCCGTTCGGAATGTGTGACCCAATCGCTCCAATTCGGGCTGCAATTCCCGATAGTTGTAGATCTCGCCATTGAACGAGACCCACACGGTGCCGTCTTCATTCGATAGCGGTTGGGCGCCGCCGGCCAGGTCGATGATCGACAACCGCCGATGCCCGAGCGCGGCACCCGGACCCGCTGGCAACGGGAACGCATCGAGCGGCGGCCAGAAGCCGTCGGCGTCGGGGCCCCGATGGCGGATGACTCCCGCCATGCGGGAGATCTCGTCGCGAGTCAGAGGGACCGCCCCCGAACTCCAAGCCGCCCCCACGATGCCGCACATATCCACCCGTCCCAAGACGCCCCGCGTTCAATCCTGCCAGTGTCCGTCCGTAGTCCACCGATCCTCCGACTCCGCACGTCTCGAAATCGGACGAGGTCACTTTATGTCGAACGGGAATCCGTTCGCCACACGCTGCGGCGTCGCCGGATCGTTTTGCACGAGATGAGGTTGGCGGTGTGGCGAACGTGGCCACACATGGGCCTTATCGTCCGGCGGCCATTGCTTCGCGATAAATGGCCGCATATCCGTTGACCATTTTTGGAATCGAGAACTCCTCCGCAATTCGGCGTCGCGCCGCCGCGCCGAGATTCGACCTCAGTTCTGGGGCCGCCAGCAAACGTTCGGCGACCTGGGCAAACGCGGCACGGTCTCCCACCGGCACGAGGTAACCGGTCTCCGCATGCACGACAAGTTCGCGATTCGGCGGAATGTCGCTGGCGACGACGGGAATACCGGCGGCCATCGCCTCCATGAGGCTGTTCGACTGCCCCTCGAAATCGCTCGCTTGCCAGACGAGGTCGGCTGCGGCCATCAGTTGTGGTGCGTCGGAACGATGCCCGCAGAACGCCACGTGGCTGGCCACGCCCGTCTTGCGGGCGAAGTCCTCGAGGTCCGCGCGCTCGGGGCCGTCCCCGACCACCAAAAAGCGTATCTTCGGACGCACAATGCGCAATAATTCGGTCGCCCACAGCAAGTCCCGCACGCGCTTCTGCGGAGCCAGACGGCCTGTTTGGACCACGAGTTCCGTGTCGGTCGGCCAACCAAACTCGTGTCGCACCGTGTCTCGCATTCGCCGTAGTTCCTCCGCATCGGGGGATTCGGGCAATTCGATCCCGTTATGAACCGTGCGAAGCAGGCGGTCGGGCACTCCCTGGCCTTGATAGAAGTCCGCCACCGCGCGGGAGTTGCCGACCATCAAGGTCGTGCGCGGAAGCAGCCAGCGATCCATCCGCAACTGCCAACCAGCCTTCCACGAATCGACGCAGCGCTCGGAAACGACGACCGACCAGGGGGGACGACGGCCCGATGCCAATCTCCCGTAGGCGTTGGCCGCGAACAGCCACGTGTGCAGGACATCGGGTCGCCAGCGGAAAAGCGTCTTCCGCAGACGCCACAAGCCGAAAGGGTCGAACTTCGCCCGCTTGCCGATGATTTCGAGCGGGATACCGGCGTCCCGAAGTGGTTGCTCGTAGGGACCACCCCGGGTCAGCGCGATGACACGGACATCGAACTCGTCCCGCGGCAATCGTGTGGCCAACAAGGCGAGTTGTTTTTCCGCACCGGAGCGGTCGAGCGTGGGGATCGTCAGGACGACGCGAATGGGGGGGGAACCGGACACGCGGGGAGACCATTTCCTGCGGGGTGGGGGGCGACCGCGGCAAGCGCCGCGCTTCGCGAAGTCCCGATGGCGAAGCGAAGTGTAGCGAAACCCGGCGACGGGGCGAGATGCGGTCGAATGGCGCCTCGAGAAGCACTTCGGAAGGGTGTCGCTCACGCTTGCGCAAACGGAACGCCGCCGATACCTTTGTGACCTTCGGGGACGGTGGATCGTCGGGGCCGCAAGCCCGACAACAAGCACAGGGTTTCGGATGGCGCGATCGGCGCGCGGGAGCGGGGCGGTTCCGTGGGGCATTGGGATTTTCAACGGGAGCTCGCCGTCTGGGGGCCCGACGCCCCGCCCGTCGCGGTGCCTCGGGAAGAAGCGGAGCGGTATTGCCGCCGATTGGCGACCGGCCACTACGAGAATTTTCCCGTTGTGTCCGCGTTACTGCCCGCCGATCTCCGCCAGCACTTCTTCAACGTGTACGCGTATTGCCGATGGTCGGACGACCTCGGCGACGAGGTCGGGGACCCGGCTCGGTCGCTTGAGCTGTTGGCGTGGTGGCGGGAGTTACTGAAAGAGTGTTACGCGAGTCGCCCGCGTCATCCGGTGTTTGTCGCGTTGCTGCCCACGATTCGCCGGTTCGACATTCCCCCGGAACCGCTGGAGGACCTGCTCTCGGCGTTCGAGCAGGATCAGACCGTTCGGGAGTACGACACCTTCGAGAACCTGCTGGACTACTGTCGCCGCAGCGCCAATCCCGTGGGCCGGCTGGTGCTGATGCTCATGGGCAAAGGAGATGGGGGACATTTCGCCTGGTCCGATTCGATCTGCACCGGACTGCAACTGGCGAATTTTTGGCAGGATGTGTCGCGCGATCTCGACATCGGACGGGTCTACCTGCCGAGGGAGGACATGGTCCGATTCGGCGTTTCGCAGGAGGACTTGGCGCTGCGGCGGACGACACCCGCCTATCGCGAACTCCTGCGATTCCAGGTCGAGCGGACGCGGCCGTACCTTGCGCCTTGGCGAACCCAGGGGCGCTCCGAGATGCGGCAATTCAGCACGCGCCAGCAGATGGAGGTCGAACTGTTCGCGCGGGGCGGGTTGGAGGTGCTCCGCAAGATCGAGGCGATCGGGTACGACACGCTGCGCACACGGCCTGTCGTGACCAAGGCGGACGGCGCGAGACTGCTGGCGGGTTGTGTGTGGCGCGGATTGAAGCGTCGTTTCGTCCGCGGGTGAGCGTGCGAAGGCGTTCCCGGGGGGGCACCGACCTACGGCTCCACCCGAACCCAGATTTCGTCGGCCTGCGCGTGGGAGAACGTGGCCAGGCGACCCGCGCCGGATCGGACGGTCCACGTTTGCAGGGCTTCGTTCCGCTCCACGACTTCGACGATCTCGCCGGGAGGGAAATCGACAGGCGCGGATGTCGGCGCTGCGTCCGATGGATTCGCGACGACGCGGCCTTTCTCGCCGGCGCGAAGAAACGCCAACTGGAAACCGGATCCCGTCATGGCCGGACGGGGAATCGGCGCACCATGCGGATCCCGCTCCGGGTGCCCCAGATCGTCGTTCACGCGTTCGACGAGCGGTTCGTCGAGCGTGTGTTCAAGGTCTTCGGCCGCGGGGTGCACATGGTCGGGCGGAAGTCCGACCCGCTCCACGAGAAACGTCTCCCAAAGCCTGTGCGCCCGCTCGATCCGTTCCGCCTCCGCGAGCCCCGCGGCCGTCAGCCCCAACCGGCCGGCGCCGGACTCCAAACGCGTCTCGACCCAGCCCTTGCGACTCAGGGAACGGGGCACAACGGCAGGCCACAGTCCCGACCACGCCAATTCGCGGCGGACATCCGACCAATCCGTCGCGCGGCCCGTCGACGCCCGGCGACCGATCAGACGGACGGCATTTTCCTCGCAGGCGCGCCAGCGCTGGCGGAATTGCCGCCAACGGTAGGCGAGCACGCCGGTCTTCGGTGCGAAAAAGAATGCGGCCGCGCATATCCCGCACGCCGCGCAAGCCATCGCCCCGCCGGTCGACACATTGGCACCCATGGCGACATGCATGCCCGCGAGCGACGCCACCAACCCGACCACGGGCACGATTGCCATCACCACCGGCAACCGCGTACTGAGCAGGAGCGCCGCCGCCCCCGGAGCGATCAGGAATGCGACGACCAGGATCGCCCCGACGGACGTGAATGCGGCGGTCACCAACAGCGACAGCATGGCGATCAGTCCGTAGCGCACTCCACGCACCGGCAGGCCGCGCGTCGCCGCGAATTCCGGGTCGAACGTCGTCACCACCAGTTCTTTCCAACCGGCGCAAAGCCCGGCCGCCAACAACAGCGATGCGACACCCAGTTGCAGGACCACGAGGGGAACGTCGACGCCGGCGAAACGCACTGTCGAAGTGAGGGCGATGGCGATGTCGCCAAACAGCACGTGGGCGGTGTCCAGGTGTACGCTGTCCCCCAGCGCTCCCAGGAGCACGACTCCCAACGCGAACAAGGTTGTGAACACAATCCCCGTGGCCGCGTCTTCCCGCACCTCGGCCCAACGAGGCAGCCCCTCGATGAGCAGCACCGTCACCACGCCGGTGATCGCCGCGCCGACCACCATGCCCCATCCCTGAAGCTGGCCGGTCAGTAAATGCGCCAGCACGATTCCCAGGAGCGCGGTGTGGCTGATGGCGTCCCCCACCAGCGCTTGTCCGCGCAGGATGAGAAACACCCCTACCCAACCACAGGCGGTGGCGACCAGAGTTCCCAGAAGCACCGTCCAGAAGGCGATGTCGGGAGCGAGGCGCCAAGGATCGAGGATGTAGGCGTCGAGGAATGGCATCGGTCGCTCACTCGCCGGACGGGGCGCCAGTGTTTTCGGAAGACGCGGCCTTCACGGGGATCGCATGTCCCGACAACGTCCACAATTGGCGGGCGACGATCGTGTTGTCGGAGGGATCGCGGATCGTATCTTCGAGCTGCACCACGCCGAAGGGGACTTCGTCGCTCCACCAGACCCTTCGACGATAGTTGTACAGCGGCCCGTCGACTTCGCGTTGCATCTGCACATGCGCGACGGCAACCCGACACGCATAGGCGAGTCGTGGGCGGAAGGGGAGTTTGACATACCGCACAATGGGGTCGATCCGATACTCGGCGGCGTGCGGCATCCCTTGCAAGAGCTTCAACCGCCGCGCGTTGTCGGTCGAATTCCCGGCCGATCGCACGAACTCTCCGGGTGGTTTGAATGCGTCGAAACTCGCGGCGTTGATCTCGACTTGCTCGATGTCGACCGACACCGCGTCGCGCGAGCCACCCGAGCGGCGCGTGATTTCCAGAGTCCGGTCCCCGCGCTTGTTCATGGGCTTGTCGAGAGCCACGACCCTCATGGTTTGCGGCACGCCGCCGGGCGATTCAGCGACGAGCGAAACCCACGCCCCCGCGCCGAACTTCTCGGCGGAAGGCCAATCGCCCAGCCACGTGCGGCGCGACGGCGGTCTTTCCGCCACGTTGCGGTAGTCCACCCAACCACGGCTTTCCATCCAGGTTTGCAACCACGGGGGTTGCCAGGGGTTGCGCGACGGGTATGCGGCGCTGAAGACCGAGATGCCCAGCAGGCAGGGGGCGATCCACGCGGTGTGGCGGTGGAGTTGGAATCGTTCCAGGGCCGGCAGGATCGACAGCACCCAGAGGGGGATCAGCCAGAACGCCCACCGCAGGCCTGCCGTGTTCCCTCCGTAGTTGTAGTTCTTCGTTTGGCCCAGATAGAACGCGAGCACCCACACGGTCATTCCGACCGAGAATCCGCCGACGATGCGTCCCATCGCCGTTCGGTTCCAGCGAGGTCGCGACCACGAGATCAAAGCCAACAGCAAAATCGGCGACAGACTGAAAATCCCGTGATGGCCGAATGTGCAATGCCACAGGTACGTCCACCACGGCTCGGCGCTCCGATCCAAGCCGTCCGGATTGGTCCAGTAGCTGGGGATTCCTTCGTGGACGTGGTTGTACGCCTCCGTTCCGAAACGGGTGTAAAGCGGGAGGGGGCTGCCGGTCGCCAACCAGGTCGTGTAAAAAAAAGCGGCCGTTGGCACTGCGGCTCCGACGGCGAACCAGGCCGCCCCCCGGAAACCCCCTTTCCACAAGCACAGGAGGCCGATGGCCGCGCTGAACACGCACGCGGGCAGCTCGTTGCATGTGGTCCATGCCGCGCAGCATCCGACCAGCGCCAGCCGTCCGGCGGACAGCCGGGCACCTTCCAACAGGGGCAAGGCCCCAGCCAGTGTGAACGCCACCGAGGCGGCCGCGACCGAGTGATTGTTGAACGTGATCAGGAAAGGGGACAGCAACGTCCCGAACGCGGCAACCAGCACCACGTACGGTTCGCCGAGGCCTTCGGGCGCCAGCCGCCGTGCGACGGAACCCAAACAGGCGAGCGCGACGATCCACGGGACGAGGTTGAACAGCACCAACACGCCTCGCGCGGGAGTGTGCGGCGCGGCCAACAAGTCGGCCCCCCACAGCCACTTTTCGGCGGCATAAACCCCCGCCGCCAGCACCGGCAGTAGCGGCGGCTTCGTCGAGTAGAAGTGCCCGTCGACGCGAACCTTGTCGATCGAGTCCCATCCGGGGGCTTGAATGATCTCGTCGATTTGAAACGTTCGCCGCTCGACGAGGGACCACACCGTACACCACCGCGAGCGATCGTTCGCGCTGAAGAACGGCGTGTGGGGTGGCTGTTTCTCGGGCCAGCGATTGGCGGTGTAGAGGACATCCGCCGTGAGGATTTGCGCCAGCCCCGCCCCCGCCGCGACGGCGAGGATCGCTAGGACCAGCGCGCGGCTAACGGAAGACGGCGCGCTCACGATGAGTTTCGGCGGGGAAGCGGCGTCGGGAAGCATACGAGGCGGCGGCGGGCGGTTCGATGAGGGAGGGGCCGGTCCCGGACAGGATTGCGCGGGAACAAGGCTGCATCTTAACGGGAACCCGCCGGAAGAGTGCTGGCAGCGGGGGTGCCACCCGCCCCGCCACTTATTTGCAAAACAATTGCATCGCGCTATTGATTGCGGTAGATGTCGTCGATACAAAACGTGTCGTGATGCATAATGTTCGCATCAGTGGTCTGTTTGCTGGAGATGTCGCCATGTTTGTCGCGCAGGGAATTTGTGGGACCGCACCCCGCAGGGTGGGTCGGGCTGTTTCGGCGGTCGCCGCTCTTTTGGTGTGCACCTACGCGGCGACGGCACAGGCGCACATGGTGTGGATCGAAACCGTGGCTTCGCCCGGTCGCCTGGCGGTGCATGCCGGTTTCGGCGAACCGAATCATTGGGACCGCCGCAACGCCCGGAAAATCGATCAAACGGTCTACACGCTGCGTCGCGCCGATGGGCAGGAATTGCCGCTCGCTCTGCGGTATCACCCGCGTGCCGAGTGTTTCGTCACCGACATGGAACACTCCGGTCCCGCGGCGATTGTCGCCACGTGCGACTTCGGTGTGTCATCGCATGGCCCGAAGCCGTCAC
>JBIKMW010000036.1:0-53897 GCA_044359065.1 Planctomycetales bacterium
CCCACACCTGTACGGTACTCCACCGCGCGTGCGGGGGGTGGGCCCGGGGGGCGGGGGCGGGTTCTTTGGGAATCTGCCGTCGAGTTTGTTTGGGAGCGGAGCGAGGCAGCCGCCGAGGTTGGCGGACGGCGGGTTGGTGCGTGGGCCGTCGGGGACGGACCGGGTGCCGGCGTGGTTGACGGCGGGGGAGTATGTCGTGTCGCGCCCGGCGGTCGAGCGGGTGGGGCTGGAGTTCCTTGAGGGACTCAACAGCGTGGGGGCGCTGGCGCGGCGGGGGGTGGCGGGGGAGACGGTGGTTGGGGGGACCGATGGGGTGGGTGCGTCTGTGCCGCGAGGTGAGTCGCCGGTGGAGATTGCGAACAGCGCTGTGGAGTCACCGCGAACGGTGGGGGTGACCGTTATGGATGCGGGGAGGGGTTTGGTTGCGTCGGAAGGTTCACGCGAAGCGGAACCGGCGGTGATGCCGGTGGTGAATCACTTTGGGGGGGTGACGATTCAGGTGCGGGAGGTGGCGGAGATGGGGGCGGTGGTACGCGAACTCAGGACGCAGGGGTTGGCGGCGCGGAACAGACGCGGGTGAGCGCTGCGCGAAGTCAAAGGTTAAAGGGAAAAAGGAAAAGGATATGGCGTTGGTGTTTCGACCGGGGATTGCGCGGGGGACGACGTATTACGAGTTGCCGCGGCCGATACCTTCGCTGCGGATCGAGGATGGGTGGGACTTTCAGCGATTGAAAGTGCCGCTGGCGGCGGGGGATACGCTGGCGGGTCAGACGGCGGACGGGGTGGACATCGTCATCCAGGGGCAACTCGGTTCGGTGGCTGGGGCGGTGACTGCGGGCGAGGCGGAGATGTTCGCGGCGCTCGAGGAGTTGCGGCGGCAGGTGCGGGTCACACTGAACGAACCGAATTACGAGTTCTTTGTGTATCACGATCCGTCGACCAATACGTATCGCAAATTCAAGCGGTGCTCGACGGTGAAGTTCGAGTGCGATTTGTCGAACGTGCATTTGTTTGGGTACACGCTGGTGGTGCATGCGGGGGACCCGGAGATGTATGCGACGGGGCCGGGGGGGTGAGCGCGGGCAAAGGGAAAATGGCAAAAGGAAAAGGAAGCGCGGCGGGAGCGTTCTGGTGGGCCCCCTCATCCGCCCTGCGGGCACCTTCTCCCCCACAGTCGAGCTTGCTGTGTCTGACGGAGTCGAGTGTGGGGGAGAAGGGTTAGAGGCGCTCGCTCTCTCTGGATGTGTGTGCGGGGGACGTTGCGCGGGCACGTCGGGCGTAGCCCGACGGCGAACGGGGGAGCGGGGAGGCGGGGCATGGGGTATCGGCGGCGGATCGTGCATTATGGACCGGGGCCGACCGATTTTCGGGGGGAACTGGCGGACCGGGTGGTCGCGGGGTGCTGGTTTGAACTGCATCGGCAGGGGGGTTGCGGCGCGGGGGAGTTGTCGCTGAAGGATGGATTCCCCGAGCGGGACGAGGTCCAGGTGGGAGACTGGATCGCATGCGACGGAGACGAGGGGGATCGCTGGTACCTGGGTCGGGTCGAGGAACGTTCGGCACGGAGTCCGCAGGTGGTGCGGCTGCGGTTGCAGGGGATGGGGGTCGAACTGGGGGAAGTGTTTCCGGGGGGGTTTGGTCGGGATCGGGCGGATGGGACTCCGCCCCATTTGTTCGCGCGAACGGACGAATGGTTCGACGGGGACCCGGACTTCTCTGAACAATCGCTGGATGTGGTGAGCGACACCACGCAGATGGTGGGGCTGCTGCTGGATCGCTATGTCGTGCCGAAGACGCATGTGGTGCGGGACGACACGTTGATCGATGCGGACTCGGGTCCCGTGTGGAGCTTGAAGTTCCGGGGGGAGGAGACGGCGCTCACGATCGTGAAGGAGTTGGCGCTGCGGGCGAAGAATGCGGCGTGGGGGGTCGATGAGGAGGGCCGATTCTTTTTTCTGAAGCGGGACGAGGCGGTGCAGGCGACGTTTCAGGAGGGGGTCGATGTGCTGGAGTTGTCGTCGGCCGTCGACTTCGAGCTCCTGGTGAACCGCGTGTTGCTCACCGGGGACTTTGTTTACGACGCGGTCGAGTCGTCGCAGGCTCGGAACCGTCCGTTGTATCGGTGGCGGGGGAACTATCTGCAACCAGCCAGTCGGGCGCGGTGGGGGGACAAGCGGCTGAAGATGTGGGTGCCGTGGCTGCGCAAGCGCGAGGATGTGGTGACGTTTCTGCGAGAGTTCTTCCGGACGTACTCGCAACCGTCGGAGCGGTATCTGGCGGATGTGCTCTGTGGAGGGACGCTGCCGCGCCCGTGGGAGGGGGATATCCGGCTGCTCGCGCGCTCGGGGGAGGAGCTGGCCAAGGGGCCGGTGTCGACGATTCGGGTGCGGTTCGATCATGTGCCGCGATTGCGTCTGGAGTTCGGGGCGGAGGACCCGCGGGCGTTTTGGCCGGAGTCTCCCACGGACGAGCGGTATGAGGTGGCGGGACCGGAACGGCGCTCGGGGTGGGGAGGGGAAGAGATCACGCTGACGGGGCCGTCGTCGGACCGGTCGAGTACGCACGAGACCGATGAAACCGGCACGAGCGGATCGAGCACCGGGACCGACACGCTGACGTCGAGCGGGTCGACCTCGAGCAGTCTGGCGTCGAGCAGTTCGAGAGCCACATCGAGCGACGGTTCTTCGGACGCTACATCGTCGGAGGCGTCGTCGAGCGACATCTCCGAGAGCGCGACGAGTTCGGCGTTCACATCGTCCGAGTCCAGTGGCTCGAGCGTGTCGTCTGGGTTCAGCTCGTCGAGCGAGTCGATCTCGTCGGAGACGACCTCGGAGTTGTCCTCGTCGGAGGAGTCGCTCAGCGACCACTCGTCGAACGGATCGACCGGGCGGTCGAGCGATCCGAGCGATGGAGAGTCATCGTCGCGGTCGGAGAGTTCGGGGGGATCGTCGAACGAGAGTACGGGAACGACGAGCGACGGAAGCGAGTCCGGCGGGACTTCCGAGGAATCGGGATCGTCGTCGGCAGCGTCGTCGAGGGGTGAATCGTCGAGCGACGATTCGGAAGGTTCGAGCGATTCGGGAAGCGAAGGTGAAACATCCAACGGCGACTCGTCGAGCGGCGGGGGGTCGGAGGGGGAAAGCTCGGAGGGGAATGGATCGGCCAGCGGCGGCGGGTCGAACCATTCGGGGATGTCGGGGTCGTCGGAGTCCGGGACATCGGAGTCGGGGGAGGCCTCGTCGAACGGGTCGTCGAGCGGCGGATCGGGGTCGGACGCGCCGAGTTCGGAGGCCGGGAACTCCAACGACTCGGGAAGCGACGGTTCTGCGAGCGGATCGAGTGCGTCGGGCGATCACGGGTGTGTTTACAAATTCATGCTGCCACCCGGGTCGCCGACACCGATCTGGGTGCTGTTCACGGCCAACTGTCCGCCGGGGCATTTCTGCCAGGCACCTACCGTGCCGGGAACACTGGGGGAGTTGCGGCGCGTGCCGTGCGACTGAAGCGTGGCACGCCACGCGCGTTGAGCGCTGCAACGGCACGAGCGTTGGTCTGTTGAGTGGGGACCGCGAGAGTTTTGTCACGACGGGAATTGGGGGTTGTGATCGTCACGAAGTAATCGCACGGCTGGACAAGCCAGCCGTGGCACACCCGAATCAGGCTGTGACGAAGCACGAGGCGTCTCGTTGCGAACGCGACCCGCCCTCGGGATCGACGGGCCGCGCGAATCCGAATCTTCGGGGATGGGATCGAGATGGGGCTGTTTTATCGCATGACGACCGACCAGCGGACGCACGCGTGCGCACTCGAGGAACAATGGGGCGGACCGACCGAATCGGCGTGCTTCCTGTTGGGCGGAGGGCCGTCGCTGGCCGCGCAACCAATCGACGAGATCGCAGCGGCACCGGTGCCGCGGATGGCGATCAACCTGGCCGGGGCGAGATTGATTCGGCCCCACTTCTGGACCTCGTACGACCCGACGGCGCGGTTCCATCGGTCGATTTATCTCGACCCTTCGGTGACGAAATTCGTACACAAGCGACGCGCGATGGATTTGGTGCCGGAGACGACGTTCAAGGTGTGCGAGTGTCCGAACACCTACTTCTTCGATCGGGATGGTCAGCGCGGGTTCGGCGATTTTCTGCGAGACCGGGAGGCGGGGATCGTCGACTGGCAAGATTCGTTCGTGCAGGGGATCGACATCCTGTACCGACTCGGCTTCCGGACGATCTATCTGGCGGGGACGGAGATGCGCGTGCGGCCTTCGGTCGAACAGATCGCGGCGGCGAAAGCAGTAGGGGTCGAGTACGACGCGCATTCGCTGTTGGGGGACTTCTTCAAGCAGTGCGCCGAAAGGGGTTTGTCGCGCGAAGACCTGGAGCGTTTGCCCTCGGGAGAGCAGTACCACTTCGGAGAACGGAAGTCGTTGGGAGGGGCGATCGCGACCGACTTCCACTACTTCCGCGTCGCGCAGTACCTGCGGTTGTCGCGACGCGCGATGGGGCTGGCCGGTTTGCGGTTGGTGTCGGTGACGCCCGGCAGTCGGTTGAACGCGTTCTTTCCGTATCGGGAGACGCGCGGCGTGTTGGGGGAGATTCGTGAGCGGGCGGGAGACCCGGCGACGGAACCGGTCCTGGGTGTCTACACAGGTGCGCTCGAACGCCCCATGCCGTGTGAACCGATGCGGGACTTCAAGCCGCACCATTGGCCGAAGGGGGCGGCGAGGCCCGTTGCGCCGAAGGGGAACGAATTGGCGCCGAAGCCGTGCGGGGTGGACGACTCGGAGCGGCGACAGTCGGCGGCGCGGACGGTGTTGCGGCATCTCGACGACGAAGTGGTCGAGATCGTCGAGGAGGAGCGCGATGGAGTTTGAGCGGCCCGAACTCGCGAGCGTGGTGATCCCGCAGAGAGGGCATGTCGATTTGACGGTGGCATGCGTCGAGGGACTGCGGGTCCACGAAGGGCGAGGGGTGGAAATCGTCGTGGTGGACGACGGGACCGAGGGGGATTGGAGCGCGACGCAAACGACACTGGAGGGGCTGGGGGTGCGCGTCGTTGCTCAAGCGGCGGCCGGAGTTACGGCGGCGTGGAACCGGGGTTGGAAGGAATCGCGCGGCGGGATCGTGGTGTTTCTGAACAACGATGTTCGCATCGAGGGAGCGTTTGTGGATCGATTGCGCGTCCCCCTGGCGGAGCGGGCGGCGCATGTGGCGGGGGTGGAATGGCGGTGGGAGGGGACGGCTCCCGGAGGAGCGATCCCCGGGTGGATGTGTCTGGCGGGGTATTGCTTCGCGGTGCGGCGTGACTGGCTGTCGGAGCGGGGTGGGTTCGACGAACGGATGCGGGTGTATTGGTCGGACACCGATGCGCAATGGGAGGCGAGACAGGCGGGAGGAGCGGCCGCGCTGGTTCGCGTCGAGACGGCGGGAGCGGTGCGGCATCTGGGGCATCGGACCGCGCGGGAAATGCCGGGCCGGCGAGGTGTGTGGCGTGGTGACCGGGAGGCGTTCCTGGGGAAGTGGGGGTGACCGGCGGGGCGGTCGTCGTCGGGTTGTTGGGAATCGCCAGCCGCCGATTCTGGAGAAATCGGGGACGAGGTGGGCCGACCGGTTGCGAAGGCACGTCGGCCAGAGGCCGACGGCGAACGGGGGTGGGGGATGGAGGGGGGGCCGGTGCTGTTGCAAGTGTGCAACGTGGGGCGGGTGACGGGGGGGACCGGGGCGTGTGCGTGGACGATCACGCGCGCGTTGACGGGGTGGCGACACATCGTGGCATTCCCCGGCGCGATCGACGACGAGACGCGGCGGGCGTTCGCGCCGGTGCCGGTGACGACGCGGGCGCGGATCGACGCGGAGTTCGTGCTCGCGTGCGGAGCGACGGCGGTGATGTTGCACAACACCGCACCGGCTCGCGTCGTGGGGAAGCTGCCTGCGGTGACGATTCAATATGTGCACTCGCCGGGAAGTCGCGCGTCGGCGGACCTGCGTGTGTACTGCTCTCGCCACTTGGCTCGGCTGTGTGGCGGGGAGGGGGATGTTCTGTATCAGCCGGTCCCGGCACCCCCATGGACCGCGGAAGCGCGCGAGGGTGGGCGTTCGCGTTTGGGTAGCGAACTCGTGGTGGGTCGGCTGTGCACGCCGACGGAGGCGAAGTGGCCCGATGTCCTTGTCGAGTGCTATGCCGAATGGTCGCGCGTGGTGCCTGAAGCGGTGTGGGAGTTCGTGGGTTGCCCGGACCGGATGCGGAACGGGCTGCTGGTGGCGTGCGGCGGCCGGGCGCGGTTCGTGAATGCCGGTTGGAACGCGCGATCGCGGCTGCGGGCGTGGGACGTGCTCTTGTATCACCACCCGGACATCACCGAGACGTTCGGGCGGGTGGTGGCGGAAGCGCTGCGAGCGGGGTGCGTGCCGGTGGTCGACGCGCGAGGGGGTTTCGTCGAGCAGCTCACGCCGGAAACGGGCTTTCTGTGCGAGCGTCGGGAGGCGTTCGCGGAGGCGCTGGAACGCCTCGGTGATCCACACACGCGCTGGCGGATGGCCGAGGCGGGGCGGGAGCGAGGCCGCGCAGAGTTCGGCGAAGAGGCGTTCGCACTGCGGTTCGCGCGGGTGTTGCGTCAGGCGGCGCGGCGAGTCGTGGGGGAAGCGGCGCCAGTCGCGGAAGGCGCAAGGGGTTGAGCGCGGGCCTCGCCGAGTTCTCGTGCGAGGTCGTGCAGGCGGTCCATCTCGGCTTGCACGCGCACGGTCCAATCGGCCACGCCGGAGCGGTCGAGACCGGGCGGGACGACGACAGGCGTCCCCAGCACGCAATGCACGCGGGCGAAGGGTTTGGGGATGATCTGGTTGGTCCAGCTCCCTTTGATCAGCCAGCAGCGGTCGGTCCAGGCGCCGACGGGGACGATCGGCAAACCGGTCTGCGAAGCGAGGAAGACGATCCCTTCCTTGACCTTGTGGTGCGGACCGCGAGGGCCGTCGGGGGTGATGAAGATGTGGTTGCAGGCGGCGGCGCGAACGAGTTCGCGCAGCGCTTGGTCACCCCCGTGATTGGTCGACCCGCGCACTCCGCGGACATGCATATGCCGCATGAACTCGGTGAGGTAGGAGCCGTCCTGATGGCGACTGACGAGGGCCGCGCAGGGTGCCGGAGGGGCCACGTACAGCCGCGACAGCAGGAAGAAAATCTCGTCGTGCCACAGGCTGTAGGCGTACATCCGGCTGGTGAAGCGGGACGGATCGATCGCGGGTGTTTCGAGATGCCGGGTGAAGCGGTAGGTACGGAACAGGAGCTTGGCGCCGGTGGCGGCAAACCAACCGATGAACCGGGTGAGCCAAACGCTGCGAATCTTCACGGAACGCTCCGAGATGTCCGGCCGTGGCGGAACCTTTGCGACGGTTCCCGTGTGGGAGCCGCCGGACCGCCACCGGACGGGCTTGTAGCAATTCGAGCCGTCGGGAAGAAGGGGAGTTGGAGAACGCGGATGGCCCGAGGGGGGCGATCCCGTCATCGCGAGACGATTTAAGTGGGAGGGAGACGAAGGGGTTTCCGTCCACCCCCGCAGCCGCCCTACGTGCACCTTCTTCGAGCACACACGTGCGCCGCCACGACCCCACTCGAATGGAACACAACCAGCGGCCCACGGGACGTGGGATTTTGGTGATCGGCGCCCGCGTAAGTTACATGGTATCAGGTCTGGGACTCGCTCTGATGTCGGTGAGTATTTCACGGCGAACCGGAAGCAGGCCAATCGGAACCAGCAATTCAGGCTCCTGCAAGACATCGGCAGTCGGCCGAGACTCGTGTCGAACCGGAACGACCGCGCCGCCGTACCCCTCGGCACGGACTTCGACCCATGCCCAGCCCAAGTGCATGTGCGGCGTCGGACGACGACTACTGGTGCTGGTCCTGAACCGGTTGTTGAGCACTGCACACCCGTCCGAAGCGGTGATTGCCGCTTCCGTCTCGCCGAACCGGTCGGTGGCGATCCCCTTGAGCGGTTTGGACAACGTCTCCATCGATGAGAGGGGCGCCGCGCGAAAGATCGTCACTTGCGCCCCCTCGATTGGCCCGTCATTTGCCGCGTCAAACACAAAGACGCGCACGGGGTGTGAACGCTCACCGTCGGCAACCCAACGGACGCTTGGCACGAGCAGTGCCAGCAGTACCACGATGATCACGACAACGACCGCCCACTCCTGGATCGTCAGAGCGCGCGGGATATTCGAAAGCTTCATGGCCGAGCCTTTCTCGCCGCACCCCGCCGCATCGAGAGATTCCTGTTGGCTGTCAAAGTCGGGACTGGAATGGCGGGTCCAGATGTTGCGAAATGCCTCGGTCCAGGAGTTCGCGTCTCGCATGGGTCTGCTTGCGGCTTGTAACACCCCCGGTTCGATTCTGCGGGGAGTGTCGAGGTTGCCGAAGGGGACGACGGCGTCGCGTGGATTCTCCTATCAACCGGCGCGTCGATCCATCGCTGTGCCACCCACGAACTAGGTTTGGATGCGAAAACCGCACAAAAGCGACGGGTCGCGTCGCGGGGAAGGGGACGAACTTCGGCCCACTCCCAGGATTTCGGTCACCAACAGTTCGCGAAGCCTTCGCGAACAAGAGTCGGCACCGCCAAGGATTGTGTTCGATGAGCCAAAACAGCTTGCTTGTGGTCTGCGGCGCCATCCTCATGGGCGGTTTGGGCGGGTATGCGTCCACGTTGACCAAGGAGACGCACGCGGTTGCCAAGACACCCGGTCAGGCCGTCGTCGTCGCGACACCGCCGGAGCCGACGCCGGTGGCAGCCCCTCCCGTGACTGCCGCTCCCGCTCCCGCCGCCCCGGCCAAACGCGCGAACGTGGCGACAGCCACTCCCGTGAAATCGGTCCGCCCGGCGCAAGGGTCGCCGACCAAAAAGCCGGCCAAAAAGGTCGTTGCAAGCCCCAAGCTCGCGGCTGACGCGGAAGAGAAGAAGGTAACGGCGGCCGTGAGTGGCTTCCTGGCCGCTTGCCGATCCGGGAGCGCGGGTTCCATCGCACTCACCATGTCCTCCAGCAATCGCAAAGGCTTGATGGAGCGAACCAAATGGGCGTCGCGCGCCGGGATGGACAGTTACAAGGATTTCGCGAAGAACTACGTCAAGACCATGAGCACAAAGCTCAACGGGGATTCGGCCGAGGTGCGGGGGGCGGTGAAGACCAATGTCGAAGGGACGGACAGTCAGTACGTGAAATCGCGAAAGTTCAATCGCCGGGAAGCCTACATCTCGCTGAAGAAGGAAAATGGGCAGTGGAAAGTGTCGGGGTTCCAGGAGGGAATGCAGGTGTGGAACGAGTAGAACGCGCTGGAAAAACGGCGCTGCGAGAAGCGGTCGCGGAATCCGCGTTCAAAGCGATTTGAGCAACCCGTCCATTTCCGACGCAGCGTGGGCGTCGCCGGCTTTCTTGGCGACCTTGATCCCCGCCTTCAGGACCCCCTTCGCGGCGTCGGTGTCCCCCAGGCGGGCCAACACCTGCCCCATTTGCAAATAAGCGGCGACGTAATCCGGGTTGCGCTCGATGAGTTGACCCAACCGGTCGGCGGCGCCGACCTCGTCCCCTTCGGAAACGTCTTCCATGGCCAACGCGTAATGGACGAACGGGTCGTCCGGCGTGGATTCGAGCATCTTCGTCAATTTGTCGCGGCGTTCGGACATGACGCGGTCACCCCGGGGCGAACGAGAGCGTATCGACTCGGCAAGGATCGGGAGCGGGCACTCGACCCGGCGGCCCTCACGTGCCGGGCATGCCCTCACTTAACGGTCATGCCCTTGCTTACCGGTCATGATAGTGCGGGGATCGCCCGGACTCACCCCAAAGGAGCGTCGGGGACCGGGACAATCGCCTGTTTTGCGCAGACTACCCAAACTTCGGGGGCCGAGAGTGTGACCACGCATGTTGGCGGAGGGAATCGCTCGTCCCTTGACGGGGTTTCGAGTTGACAGGGGCTCAAGCGTTTTCGGGTGCCATGCTTGGCCCGGCATTGCGGGACAAGCCTGCGTTCGATTTCCGCTACGAGGGTGTGAAAAATGGTGGGATAGGCTTCCAGCCTGTCGCGTATTCCGGCTGTCCAAAACAAAACGACAGGCTGGAAGCCTATCGGACGAAAAGCGCTCGGCCTCTACAAAGGAATCTTGTCAAACTTTGCCGATTGCGCGGACTTTTCCTGAAGTGCGGGTTGGGATGTGGCCGATGAGACGAGGTGCGGCGGTTCGTTCGCACCGTCTTCGGGTCTTCCCCTTCCCCAATTTGGCGACATGTTCGCACCCCTTCGCCCCGCATTCTGGGCCTTGTGCCTGGGCATGATCCTTCCGCTGGGAGTGTTTGTCGTGGCCGAACTCGGCTTCGGCCCTTCACTCCCGACCGGGGGGGGCCGCGCCTACGGGACCGCGAACCCGCGACCGACCGGCCTGCGGGCCGTGGCTGCGCGACGCCCGGCGACCGCTCGCGACGCTGGTCACCCGGACACGCCGCGACGAGTGTCGTACACGGCGGACCGCGATGCCCCGTTGCTCGACGAAACACCAGCGGCGGAGCGTCCCCAACACGCGATCGCCGACCATGCGGTTCCCCATCCTGCGGAGAGCGCCGAAACCCCCGTCGAGTCGACGCGGACGGTCGAGCTGCGTCCGATCGAACCGGACGACGGCTCCGAAGCCACCGTCGCGGACGAACTGTGGCGCGATCAAGACCGGCTGCACTCCGAACTGTCGAGCCTGCGACGAGACTTACACGGGCTGTATCGCAATCAGGAGCGACAGCAGGTCGAACAACTGCATCAAGCGACCGAATTGCTGCAACAGATGCAGCAGTCCTCGAAGCTGCAGGACCTCGAACTCAAGATCCGCGACCTCGAACAACAGGGCCGCGAACGGGAGACTCGTGCGCCGAGCAAGGCTCGCCGCGCGGGCACGGCGGAAGAGGCCGACTCTTCCTTCGGAGACGACGGTGCTCCCACCGACGATTCCACCGAAATCGGGGCGGACGAAGACGGGGATGGGTCGACGAGTCTGGTGCGACCCCACCCCGGCGCGACCGACCGGTACGACGTGCGGGTTTCGCGCGCCCCCGTCGGCGAGGTGTTGGGTCGGTTGGCGAAACTGGCCGGACGGAGCCTCGTGGTGGACAGCCGGGCGCGAGGCTCGATCACCGCGCGACTCGAGAACGTGACCTTCGAGGAAGCGTTGCAAGCGCTGACGCGCGCGGGTCGTTTGGCTGTCGAGAGCGATGGCCGCACGATGACGGTCACATCGGTCGACGCCGCCCGCCCCGCAACTCCTGCGGCGCGTGTCGAAGCTCGCGTGCTCCGCATGCGGCATATCGACCCCGACGAGTTCCGCCGCCTGATCGAACCGTTGTTGACTCCCCAAGTGGGGCGCGTCTCGCGCGCGGCCACTGCCGAGGAGTCGACCGGCACACCACACAAGCTTGCGGGGGACCACTTCGACGGGCGCGGGACCGTGGTGGTCACGGACGTTCCCGAAACCTTGGCGCGCATCGAGCACATGCTCCGCGAACTCGACCTCCCACCACGACAGGTGGTGATCGAGGCTCGCGTGCTGTCGGTCAAACTGACCGACGAAACACGTTTCGGGGTGAACTTCGCAGTGCTCGGCGCGACCGACGGACCTTCGGCGCTCCCGGAGGATGATCCGCTCATCGTTCCCGCCGGTCATTCCTCGGACGCGAACTTCGCGTGCCCACCCGGCGTCACTGCGGCGGGGACGCAACGGGAGGGACTTCGGCAAGCGACCGTGCAGGCCAACATCCCGCAAATCGTCAACGCTCTGGAACGGATCGGCGACACCAGCGTGATTGCCTCGCCGCGCCTGGTAACGCTCAACAATCGCGCCGCCGAACTGGGGATCGGCGAACGAACCGGCTACCGAACGTTGGTCGCGTCCGGCAGCGGATTGGCGCCGTTGGATTTCATCGAAACCGGAACCCGCCTGCGGATTCATCCGGTGATCACGGGGGATGGCTACGTGCGGTTGGATGTTCAGCCGAAACGGTCGACATCCCGCACGGTCACGGGCCGCGCGGGCAAGGAGAACGCGCTCCCTTCGGTGCAGTTCGCCGATCTGTCCACGCATGTCCTGTTGCGAGAAGGGGAGACGGCGATCCTGGGCGGCATCATCGAGGAGCAAGTCCGCGAAACGGCCACGAAGGTGCCCGTCCTCGGGTCCCTGCCGGTCGTGGGGACGACGTTCCGGACGAAGACCGAGCAAACCGAACGCTCCGAGTTGATTGTGCTGCTGACGGCGCGGGTCGTCGAAGACGGCCAAGCGACGACGGACCTGGACGAAGCGGCGGGAGCCGCCGAACGCCGTCATCAATTGTTGCGGGACATGCAGTCTCCGGCGGGACGACGCAACGCGGCCCGGCGAAACTTCGAACGAGCACGCACAGCGTTTCTCGACGGGCGGGTCCTGGAAGCCCGACACTACGCGCGAGACGCGCTGCAACTCGACAAAACCAACCCGCGGATCGTCGAGCTCCACGACCAGATCGAGCGCGCGGCGCGATATCACAGCCAGCCGGTGGTCCCCGCAGCGCACGTGATTCCGGCCGAGACGCCGTGGGAACCCTCGTTCGCCCCTCCCCGCTTGCCGACATTCGGCGCGCCGTCGACCAGTCCGGTGGTCGTTCCCGAGCACCTGCCTCCCGTGGAGTACAGCGCTTCGCCGGTGATCGATCGCCGGGCGATCGATCCGTCGCTGGATCTGGGAACGGAAGAACGCGGAGTGGAAGAGCGCGGTCCGGCGATGGGAGGTGCGGGAGAACCGGTTGCGACTCCTCCCGCGCGACCCGCCCCCCGGGGGCCGATCTTGCCGGGAACCGGAACGGGTGCTCTGGAGTACCCCGGCGCGCGCGTTCCCGCACGACCGACCGAACAGCGGGACTCCAAAGGGGTTCTCCAGGCTCCGCGGCGCGAAGCTCGAGATCCGGAGAACAACCCGCCGGCCGAACGGGCCGCCGCCGCATTGGGACCGGCCTTGCCGCCGCCGGAATCGCAGTGAGTCTGCGGGTGCGCGTTCCTTCGGGTGTTTCGCCCGCGCGGATCGAAGAAGTACGGCAGCACCCTGCTTTTCCGGGAGATTCGCCGTCGATCCTGGAACTATGGCGTAGAATGAGGTTTGGCGATTGGCGGACTGTGGAACGGTTCGAGGAATCAACGTCGCGGTGTGGGGGATGTCGAGCGGCCATCGCGATTCATGACGTACGATTGCCGACGGACGGGCACGTCGAGGGATTCCCGAGCGAGGTTTTGGCCGAGCGGACCCGTTCGTCGCCAGGCCACCACGGTTTCACACATGGATCCCCGAAGTCGCACGACGGTTGGGCACGGCCGAATTGGTTGACATCCGGGATTTGCCCGCCGTCCGATCCCGAGTTATCCGCCTAACCGGAACCACGCCAACTTCATCGTGACCGACCGCTCCGCCTCCGCCGTTCTTCCCGTCGTGTTGCTCGTCACGCTCGCGCTGATTCCGGCGGGGGTGATGGCGGGTGGAGCGTTGAGCTGGACGGCTCCCGCCGCCACCTTGTTCTTGCTGTCTCTGCCGACGGCGTGGGCCGCGCTGCGGTCGACGCGCGGGGTGGCCACTGCGGTTGGACTCGTTTCCGTGGCTGGGTGCGTGGCCGAGGCCCTTTGGGCATGGCACGGACAACGCACCCACGATTTCGGCTTGACGATCCTGGCGGGGGGGGTAGTGTTGGCGCTTTCGGGTCTGCTGCAAGGTCTGCACGACGACATCGACGAACACAAGACCGGCGAACGCGAGAATAGCGACGACACTGCCAAAACGGAGCCGGTCTCCTCGCGCGCTCCCGTGCTCAGATCGCGACTGCTGGAATCGTCGACGACGCTTCCGGCACTTGGGCGTCACGACATTGATCCCGCCGAGTTCTCGGCGCTGTTGCTGGCGTTGCAAGAGGTGGCCCGCCGCATTGCGGGGGACCTCGACCTGGAGACCCTCCCGGAGACGATCGTCTCGACGGGGGCCAACCTTTTGGACGCCCGCGATTGTCGACTGCTGTGGTGGCATCAAGCGTCGCGGGCGCTGGTGCCGCGAGCGGCGTCTCATCCAGAGGGCGCGACCACGGGCGAGGCCGACGATCGCGGCGTGACGCGCTGGGTCGTTGCGAATCGCAAGATCGCCGTGCGCGGGGAAGCGGGACAGGACGAAACACTGCAGCGACTGTTCAACGCCCATCCGACCGGCGCGGACGCGGTGGTCCCGCTGATCGTGGGGGGGGAACTCCTGGGGTTGTTGACGTTTCACGAACTGCAATGCGACGCTCCCGTGCGATTCGGATCGGCCCTGGCGACGTCCGACGCGGAACGGGGAGTGGCTGACGGCGGCGCGGGGGGCCAAGGGACGCCCTCCGGGGATTCGGGTTCGTTCCGCGCGATTCGGCGGGGCGCGGCGGTCGCGGTCAACCGGCACGCGCGGATCATGCACCTGCTGTCGATCGTCGGGCACCTGTCGTCGTTGGCCCTCAAGAACGCGCTGTTGTACCGACGGATCGAGGAGATGGCGACGCGCGACGGCCTGACGGGACTGCGTACGCACGCGAACTTCCACGAAGAGTTGGAGGCGCGGATCGAGGCCGCGCGAACGGCGCGAGCACCCCTCTCCGTGGTGATCTCCGACATCGATTCGTTCAAGCGTTTCAACGACGATCACGGGCATCAGGCGGGCGACGAAGTGTTGCGGGAGACCGCCCGGATTTGGACGAAGCTGCTTCCCGCGGAGGCGGTCGTCGGACGGTACGGGGGGGAGGAGTTCGTGTGCGTGCTCCCCGGATACGATTTGCGACGGGGGGCGGAGGTCGCCGAAGCGCTCCGTGCTCAGATCGAACTGCATCCGTTCTGTCACGAGGGACGTGACCTACGCGCGACGGCCAGCTTCGGCGTGGCGGAACTGTCCGGCTCGGAGACGACGGGCGCACAACTGATCGCCCTGGCGGACAAGGCGCTGTATGAGGCAAAGCGGGCGGGACGCAACGTGGTGCGGGAGGCCCCTTCGGCGGCGAAGTCGTAAGCGGGATGCAAGCGGGGGGATGACCGTCGGCGACGCGGCGGAGCGTCATCGGAACGCGGCGGCGGCGTACTCGGTCGCGGCGGCATTTTTACGATTTCCGCGACAGCCTCGGTCTCAACGGCTACCGCGAAATCTTCGTGTTCCCTAGGCATCCGCGGGGACCTGCCGTAGAACGGATCGATCGAGCGATCGTCGTTCGAAGTCGTTCCGTTCCCGCCGTGTTCCGGGTGCAACTGATGAATCATTGTCGCGCGTCGTGGGCTTCCCCGTCTCGGGGAGTCGTGTGGGCCGGGTTGTGGGTGTGTGCGGTCGGCTTGTGGGCCGCGGGACCGGCCCGTGCCGCCGAACCGCCCCCGTTGAAGGCGCTGCTCGTCGCCGGGGGTTGCTGCCACGATTACGAAGGGCAGTACAAGGTCCTCGTCGAGGGGATTCAGGCTCGGGCCCGCGTGAAGATCGACGTGTTCTGGACGAACGACAAAAGCGTCAATCCGCCGCTCCCCCTGTACGACAAGGCCGACTGGGCCGCCGGGTACGACGTGATCATTCACGACGAGTGCGCCGCCGGAAACAACAAGAAGGAGACGTTGCAGCGGGTGCTCGACGCTCACAAGACGATTCCCGCCGTCCATCTGCACTGCGCGATGCACAGCTTCCGCACGGGCGAGGACAAATGGTTCCGGCATCTGGGTCTCGTCTCGACCGGCCACGGCCCGCAGGAGCCGATCGAGATCGAGTTCGTCGAGAAGGCCCACCCCATCGTGGAGCCGCTCAAGGATTGGATCACCGGCAAGGAAGAGCTGTACAACAACCTCGAAGTGTTCGACGCGCAGGCTTTGGCGCGGGGAACGCAAAAGTACCAGCGCGGCGGCAAGGAGCAGGTCGACAAGGCGATCGTCGTCTGGATCAACGAGAAGCAGGGGGCGAAGAGCTTCAGTACGACGCTCGGCCACAACACCTCGACCGTCGCCGACCCGCGATACCTCGACCTCGTCACGCGCGGCATGCTTTGGGCGTGCGGCAAGCTCGATGCGGACCACCTGCAACCGTACAAGGGGGAAGCGGGGAAGGTGACGTTCGTCGGCGCCGTCGAACCTCCCAAGGGGAAACCCGCCGGTCCGGGGCAGGGACCGACCCCCGCCCTCGCCAAGCCGCCGAAGGACGCGACCGTCGTCACCGTGAGTGCTTCGAGCGAAGAGACGGGAAAGAACAACTTCGCGTGGCGCGCGTTTGATGCCGATCCTGAAACCCGCTGGTGTGCCGCCGGTGGAGACTACCCCCAGTGGCTGAAGTGGGAGTTCGACGAACCGCGTGTCGTCGAGTCGATCCGCATCGAGTGGGAACGGAAGCAGGCGTATCAGTACAAGGTGGAAGGCTCGAAGGACGGGAAGGAATGGGTCGTTCTCGCCGACAACTCCAACAACGAAGTTGATGAACCGCGGGACGAGGCGCTCGCCAAGGTTGGTCCGGTGAAGTTCGTGCGGATTCACGGGCTGGGGGCCAAATCGCACGGCGGGTGGTGCAGCATTTGGGAGGTGAAGGTCAAGGGACCGGGGATCAAACAACTGTGGCCGAAGCTTGACGCCAAGGCCCAGGCCCAGCTCGACGAAGCGACGAAGAAGGCCAACGATCCGTTCGCCGAACGGGGGAACACGGTCCCGGAGTACGTGAAGACCTCTCCGGAACGCGAGGCGGAGATCCTCAAGGACGTGAAGGTCGCTGACGGATTCGAGGTCACGCTGTTCGCCGCGCCGCCGCTGGTGAACTATCCCGTGTTTGTCGCGGCTGCGCCGGATGGAACGCTGTACGTGAGCAGCGACGGCAACGGCTCGCTTGGTCGCAAGCCCGAACGAGGCCGCGTCATTCGCCTGCGTGACACCGATGGCGATGGCCGCGCGGACGAAACGAAAGTGTTCTGCACGGTCGACGCCCCGCGCGGTCTTGTGTGGGACCGCGACCGGCTGTACCTGATGCACCCGCCGCATCTCAGCGAGTACGTCGACGCCGACAGCGACGGCGTGGCGGAGTCGTCGCGCGTGCTCGTGAAGAACCTGGCGTTCACCTACAAGGACCGCCCCGCCGACCACACGACGAACGGCCTCTCGATGGGAGTCGACGGACGGCTGTACATCGCGGGGGGGGACTTTGGGTTCCTCGAAGCGGAGGGGGCCGATGGCCGCAAGGTCGTGCATCGCGGCGGGGGTGTGATCTCCGTCAAACCGGACGGAACGGATCTGGAAATCCATTCGACGGGGACGCGCAACATCCTCGAGGTGGCGATCAGCCCGGCTCTTGAGATGTTCGCCCGCGACAACACGAACGATGGCGGCGGATGGAACGTGCGGTTCCATCACTTTCTCCGTGGTGACGATCACGGGTATCCACGGCTGTACAAGAATTTCGCCGACGAATGCGTCCCCCCGCTGGCCGACTACGGAGGTGGCTCGGGCTGCGGGGCGACGTATGTGTTCGAGCCGGGATTCGGCCGCTGGAACGACGGCCCGTTCACCGCCGACTGGGGCACGGGAGGGCTGTTTCGGCACTCCGTGAAAGCGAAGGGAGCGACGTTCGAGGAGACCGCCGCTCCCGAAGCGCTGGTGAAGCTGACCCGACCGACCGACGCGGACGTCGACGCCCACAGCCGCCTGTACGTCGCCAGTTGGCGCGGGGCGACGTTCGACTGGAACGGAGCGGATGTGGGCTACGTCGTGCGCGTCGTTCCGAAGGGTTTCCGATCCGAATCCCTCCCCGACTTCGCCAAGCTGGACGAAACGGAGTTGGTCGAACTGACACGGTCACCCAGTCTGCGGCGGCGTTTGGCGGCCGCGCGGGAGTTGCAACAGCGCCGGAGCGCGCGTTTCGACACAGTGCTGGCGGAAGCCACTTCGTCGCGCACACCGGAGCGTAAACTGACCGCCGATCTGGTGGCGACCGCCACCGACGCGCAAGTCGTGACGGCCCTCGACCACCCGGACGCGGTCGTCGCCCATGTGGCGATTCGCGAAGCGGGGCGACGAAAACTGTCCGAGCTGTGTTTAGCGAAGTGGGACGAATCGTCGACGCCGTCGAAGGGCGCTCTCCGCGCGCTCGCACGGATGCACACGACCGAAGTCGTGCGGGGGCTCGAAACCCGCCTGGAACGAGCCGAACAAGCGGCCACGCGCCGCCCGCTGCTGGCCGCGCTGTGCCGGTTGTACTTTGTGGAAGGAACGTGGAAGGGGGATTCGTGGGGGACTCGTCCCGATACGCGCGGACCGTACTACCAACCGGAAGCGTGGGGGGGAACTCCGCTGGTTGAGGCCGTTCTGAAGCGGGCCGTGGAACGGGCCGACGGTGACGAAGCGGTGTTTCTCTCGAAGGAAATGGCGCGGAACCGCATCCCGGTCGACGACGCGGTCGCACGCATCGTCGCATTGGCAATGAACGACGATACCGTCGTTCCGGGGGCGGTCGAGCGGTTGGCCGCTGCGGAGGTGATTCCCGATGCAGCCCTCCCAATGTTGTTGCGGGTCGTGGAGAAGCCGGGCCTGAATGCGGCGACGGTCTCGGGGGGTGTCGCCTGTTTGGCGCGCGTCAACGGGCCGGCCGCTCTGCGGGGCGCGATTCGAGGGTTGGAGCGACTTTCGTCCGACGCGGGTGCGGACGCCCGTGCGTCGTTCGAGTCGGCGGTGGCCGCGTATCTGTCGTCTCCCAAACTGGAGGCGTCCATCGACGCGCTCGTCGAGACCTCGGCGACGGGTGAGGGGCGAACCGCGATCCTGGCGGACGCCGGGTTGCTCGCCCTCGCGACCCGCGCGGATGTCGGCCCGGAGCCCAGGTTCCGGGCAACGACCGAACTGGAGTCGGCCTGGACCAACCCCTCCCGCAAGCGCCGCCTCCTCGAAGCGATCCGCCTGGTGCGGCACAAGCCTTCGACGGCCCGCGTGCTGGCGGCCCTTGACGACGCCGACCCCGCGATTCGTGAATTGGCCGAGTCGACGGCCAAGGATCTGGGCGTTCAGAAGGTGGACGACAAGACTCCCAAAATCGCCAGCCTGAAACCCGATGCGGCCCTCGAGGCGATCCTGAAAACCAAGGGGGATGCCGCTTGGGGCGAATACGTCTTCACCAAAGCGAACTGCGGCGCGTGTCACACCACGTCGACCGGCTTGCCGCAGAAGGGGCCGTATTTGGGGAACATCGCCAAGACGTACAAACGCCCGGAACTCGCGCGCAACATCCTCGAACCCGATGCCACCATCGCGCAGGGTTTCGCCAGCGTCGTACTGCTGCTCGACGACGGTCGCACACAGTCGGGCTTCGTCACTCTGGAAGGGGCCGACGAAGTGCGGCTGCGCGACAACATGGGGAAGGAGCACGTGTTCAAAAAGTCGGCCATCGAAGAGCGGGAAAAACTGACCACCTCCATGATGCCCAAGGGACTGGTCGACACGCTCTCCGTGCGGGACGTCGCCAGCCTCGTGGAATACCTGGAGGAACTGTCGAAGAGGCCGTGATTCGCATCAGAACCTGTCGATTCGTGCGGCTGACGATTTTGTAATCTTTTTTCCGAATCGAGTGATCCTCCCCGAGTGGCCCGACGTTCTCCCCCTTGGAGAGAACATCGGAAACGGAAGAGTCCCAAATCCGCGGGGACGCGTTCCCCGCCACACTGGCTGGAGGAGTCGAATCATGTTGCTGAACACACTCACTCGGGGATTGACTCTCGGGGCCGCCGAAAAAGACGCGGTTGGCGATTTGCTGCGCGGGGCATTCGACCGCTTCGCGGACCGGGTGCACGCGGTGAATGTCGTCGTCGAGGATGTCAACGGCCCACGCGGAGGGGAAGACAAGCGCGTGCGCTTGGAAATTCGCGGTGCGCGGCGTCATCGGGTGCTGGTGGAAGGGCGCGGGACGGACGTGTTGCCCGCGCTCGGTCGGGTGGTGGAACGGGCGACGCAAGCGCTCACCCGCGGCATCGAGCGGCGTAAGCCTGTCCGGCTTCCTCGCTGACCGAGGATGGGCTTCCGGGGATGAGCTGACCGGAGCACCCGGCGGAGATGTGGCGACATGTGGTGGCAATGGCCGATCGTGACGTTGTGCGTGGGTTGGGCGGGATGGACGCTGGCGCGCCGTGCCGCGCGGGTCCTCGTCGACAACGCGCGATCGGCCACGGGCGATGTCGCGGCGGGGGGTTGTGGTGGGTGCGGAAGCTGCGTGAACTCCGCCCCGCGGACGGGGGAGGCTTCAACGCTGATCGCCTTGGCGGTGCCGCTGGAATCGGACGGCGGACACAGGCGACCGGGGCCAGCGTGAGTTGCTCGGGCGATCTCACGGTCGCCCCGTCTCCCCCCATGAGGACGACGCTCGATCGCCCGAGGTGATCGACTTGTCGGGTCTTGTTTCCCGTTCCCGTTTGGGGTATCTGTCAGAGGTGTCCGATTGACTGCCTCGCGGGAACCTCGGGAAGCGCTCGCACACGCGAACACGCTCGGGGTGCCCCCTGGAAGGAAACCCCATGTCGCACAGTCCCATGTCGCACGGTGTCGCACGGAATTCAACCCCGCGCCTCAAGCACCCGCGCCATGCGTACGGCTTTTTGTTCGAAGCGTTGCACCACACGCAGCGGCGGTTGGGGCGGGACGGCGCGTCGGAATCCCCCGAAGGGGACGATGGGGCTCACATTTCCGGTCAGGAATTGCTGGATGGCGTGCGCGAATTCGCGCGCGAGCAGTTCGGACCGATGGCGATGACGGTGTTTCGCGCGTGGGGCATCACATCCACCAACGACATCGGCCACATGGTCTACGAACTGATCGACCGGGGCGAAATGCGAAAGACCGACCGGGACGACATCCGCGATTTCTTCGACTACTTCGAGTTCGACGACGCCTTTTCCGACGAGCTGGACGACGATCTCGACCTGAGCCACGCCTTCAAGAAGAGCGCGCGGCGCGGTTCTTGACGCGGCGCGGTCCAACCCCGCCCGTTCGCCGTCGGCCTCTGGCCGACGAGTGCTTGCAACGCAGAAAGCGCGGGCTGCTTGAGCGGGGGACGGTTCCCCTTCGATTTCGGAGAAATCGAGGACGGAGAGGGTCTCAGTTTTTCCCGGTCTGCCATCCCAGTTTGCGGCGCAGGCGGTGGGTTTGGAACAACCACTCATCGCGCCACGGACGCTCGCCGTACAGCGGGGGGTGCTCCCCGGCCTGCCGAATCCGGTGGTTCGCGGCGTGGATCACGCGCCGCCGCTCCAGGTCGGGCGTGCGGAACGTGATGCTGAAGGAAATCGACACGTCATCGCCGTTCGACACATAGTGCGGATAGCAGACCGGGAAGTGCAGACCGAACCCGGGTTGCAGGTCGAACACCCACGCGCGGTCGCGGTTTTCGGGGGCCAGCGTCATGTGCCGCGTGTTGGCTCCGTAGAACTTCTCGAGGTCTTCGGCCGACACGATTGACGGGTCGCGTCCGTCGAACAGGTGAATCGTCTTGCCGCCGCGAACCTGCAGCAGGAAGTTGTGTTCCGGGTCCATGTGGTAGGGGGTGACTGAACCGGGCGATGTCAGAAAAATGAACGCCTGCGGGTGCCGCATTCCTGGCGCGATCGGCTCCGAATGGGGCCGTACGATGGCGAGGCATTCCTCGAGCAACGCGCGATATTCCGGGTTGTTCTGCACGTGCTTGAGCACCATCCAGCTCTTGCACGACTGGATCCGCTCGATCGTCTCTTCGATCGACAACCCGTTGCGCGGCGTGAGCTTCGGGTCCTGGTTCACCGGGAGTTCGCCGGCGTTGTATTCGATCAACTTTTCCGGCAGCGTCCGGGCCAATTCCATCAGCCGGCGCAGATCGAACAGCGGGTGATCGCAAAGTTCGTGCGTCACCAGGAACGGTACGCGGGAGAATTTCGCGCGGAATTCCGTCGGATCGAGTCCCAGCAATTGATCGTGGCGGGGACGAGCGACGGAGGAGGCGGCGGGTTCCAGCAAGGCGGTCGACATGAGGCGTGCTCGACGGGTGCGGGGCATCGGGAGTGTCCGGCAAGGATGGCCGCGCCTTCCGCCGACGGTGACCGTCGCTCCGGACTCGCGTCCGCTTCCCGTGACGAAAAGACCCAACACGCCCCGAAATCCCGCACAACCCCGTCGACCTGACGTCCTCGATTTCTCCGAAATCGAAGGGAGTACCGCGCAACGACCAAGCAACTCTGGCGCGGGCTGTGACGTAGCGGCAAGAACACGTCGGCCAGAGGCCGACGGCGAACGGGGGGATCACCCCTGTAGCCCGGAAATCGGCCGCGCGTCGGCCATCACCGGCAACTCGGTGGCTTCGGTCGCAACCCCCGCCCCGGTGAAGTGGGCCAGGATCGTTGCCCCGAGGTCCGCCGGCGTCGTCGGCGTGTCGAGCGGTTCGACCCCCCGGGCGTCGCTCGCACCGATCACGCTCCCGCCGGTCACGCCCCCTCCGGCCACCAGCGCCGACCAGACCCGCGTCCAATGGTCTCGACCGCCGTGCCGATTGAGCTTGGGGGTCCGCCCAAACTCCGTGGTGACCACCACCAGCGTTTCGGACAACAACCCGCGTTGCGCCAAATCCTCGAACAGCGTGGCCAACACCTGGTCGCACTGCCGGGCGTGTGGTGCCGTTTCGGCCACCTTCCACGGAGCCACCGGCCCCGCCGCGTGGCAATCCCAACCGCTGGTGCCGACGCCCCCCGCTCCGACCGACGAGGCCGCGGCGCGGACGGTCACAAACCGGAAGTCCTGCTCCAGCAACTGTCGGGCACGCAAGCAGTTTTGTCCGAACTCCGACTCGCCATACGCCAGCCGCACCGCCTCACTCTCGCGCGTCCGACCGGTCTCCGCAATTTCCTCGTACCCGAGATTCCCCGGGAAACACACTCCGTGGTCCAGTCCTCCAAACACGGTCGATCCCGACGACTCGCCGACCACCGGCTCGACTCCGTCGCCAGCCACGAGCGAACCGGACAGGTGCCCCTCGGGAATGATCGTTCCGGGCAACATCGCGTGAATCGGCTGCGATGCGTCCGCTCCCAGGTACCGCGACACCAGCGCCCCGAACGTGGGGGGGGCCTCGCGCAGCGTGCGGGTCGTCCCCGCTTGCGCCACTTGCAGCCCCGTCTCATGCACAGCGGCGGCGCGGGAATGCAGCGACCGCACGATGGCAAAGCGCTCGGCCTGTCGCGCCAAGCGCGGGAAGAGTTCCGAAACCTGCAGCGAGGGGACACTCGTGGGAATGGCCCGGAACGGTCCGCGATGCTCGACCGGCGACTGTGGCTTCGGGTCGAAGGTGTCGAGGTGGCTGACCCCCCCCTCGAGCACGATCAACACGCAGCGACGTTCGCCCGCTCGCTCGCGGGCCACCGCCATCCGCCGCGCCCGTTCGGCCGCCGAAAGGCTGATGACCCCCAAACCACCCACACGCAGGAAATTTCGTCGCGACACTCCGTCGCGACCCCCGCTACCCGTGCTCGATTCCGCTGGCGACATGGACGGCTCTTCCTCGACGACCCCGTGTTCGAGACAACCCGCGTTCCATTCAACTCGGCCCACGGTCCCGTTTCGGTCCGAAGGTGTGATCTCTTCGTGGGATAGGCTTCCAGCCTGTCATTCCCTTGTCGGAAGGCTTGGAAATCCGACAGGCTGGAAGCCTATCCCACGGATTTTTTCACATCCTCTCCGCGAAACGCGGACAGAATCGAACCGCACGAACGACTTCCGCCGTCGCGACCGGCGCTCTTTTCGACCGCACGACATCCCGGAATTCCCGCGTCGGCACTCCGGATGGACACTCAAACATCGCGATTCTACCAACATTTCCACAGGTTTTGTGCGGGATTCCCGGCACCGTGCGCGACCTCTTGCGACTCACCGCAACTCCTCGCGGCACCCACATCATCGGCCAGCCGCGCTCTCGGAAGCCCGATCCACCGGCCTGCGCCCACCAGTTGACACTTGATCGCCACCAACGCGACGACTGGCCCGAGGTGGGATGTCCTAGCACATTCCCACAGAGGATTGCCCATGATTCGTCGTAAACATTTTCAAGGCAATAATTTGCGGAGTCTGAAAGAATCCGCGAACAGACACCCTTGAATCCTCTCCCCGACGACGGTATTTTACCGATCAGTTACATAACCATTTGGTGAATCAGTATGGTCGCCGACGCGCTCAGCCAGACCTTCTCCGCTCTCTCCGATCCGACTCGTCGCGCGATTCTGGCGCGGCTGTCGCGGGGTGAGGCGTCCGTGAAGGATTTGGCGCAGCCGTTCGAGATGTCCCTGCCAGCGATTTCCAAGCACCTCAAAGTGCTGGAGCGGGCGGGATTGATCGAACGGGGTCGCCACGCTCAATGGCGTCCGTGCCGAATCTGTGCCGAGCCCCTGAAAGACGCCCGGGACTGGATCGAACAGTACCGCCAATTGTGGGAGGCCCGTTTCGACCGCCTGGAGGCGTACTTGACGGAACTTCAACAGGAGCGTCCGGAACTACCCACCTCCGAGAGCCTCCCGGCTCATCCGCCGACCGTCCTCCCTCCCGTCTCTCCCGGAGCCAATCCATGAGCCAGCCCCAAGACAGCGCTTCGGCGACTAACCCGGTGCCGCCTCCGTCACGCGGGTCCCTCCTCAAGAAGCTCTTGCTGGGCGCGGCGGCGATTGTGGCCGCGTTCGCCGGGTACGTCGCCCTCCAATCGCCCGAGTTCCGCATCACGCGCGAAACGCGCGTGGCCGCTTCCCCCGAGAAGGTCTTTCCGCACCTGGTCGACTTCCGCAAAGGGGACGCGTGGAACCCGTGGTCGAAACTCGACCCCGACATGAAGCAAACGTTCGAGGGACCGGAGAGCGGTCTGGGGGCCAAACACTCGTGGACCGGCAACGACAAGGTCGGTGCCGGCCGCCAGGAAATCGTGGAAGTGACGCCGAACGAGAAAGTCCGCACGCGGCTGGTGTTCGAGCGACCCATGCAGGCCGAGAATGAAGCCGTGTTCACCCTCCGCCCGGATGGAGACGGCACGCTGGTGACGTGGAGCATGACGGGCACGAACAACTTCGTAGGTCGGGCGTTCTGCCTGCTGTTCAACATGGACAAGCTGGTCGGGGGCGACTTCGAGCGGGGCCTCGCCAACCTCAAAAAGGTTGTCGAAGAAGGGGGCTGAGTTTCACGACGCTGTGGAACGAGTTGTCGAACGATGCGCTCGGCAGGCCCGTGCGGCGTCTCCACCCACTTCGTCGATCCGCGCTCCCGTTGCGCGCCGGGAACCACGCCACCGACGACACGCCCGCTTCGCGCACTTGCAACTTTCACCGCACAGGGTGTGAGTTTTTGTAGCCCGACGGGTGAGCGAGGGATTCGGCTCCCCTCGCAGGTCTCGATTTCCCTGCAATTCACGCGGAGTCCCTCGCTCACGCGTCGGCTTACCGGCGCGAACACATCCGCCAAAGACAACAGCCCCGCGGTTGAAAGGCCTCCCCCATGACCCTGTCGAACGCAGCGTCCTCGTCCAACGAAATCGTGACGACCCGCCGCCTTGCCGCTTCTCCCGAAATGGTCTGGGGGGCGTGGACCGATCCGGAGCGTTTGACCCGCTGGTGGGGTCCGCGCGGCTTCACCACGACTACCCACGAGCTGGACATGCGCCCGGGGGGAGTCTGGCGCTTCACCATGCACGGGCCGGACGGACGCGACTACGCCAATCGGATCGAGTACGTCGAGGTCGACGCACCGCGCAGGTTGGTCTACCGGCATGCGGGGGAAGGGGCTGACGAGAAGGTTCGGTTCGACACGACGATCGTTTTCCAACCGGTTCCCGGCGGCACCGACATGACGTTTCGCATGGTGTTCGCCACCGCCGACGAACGTGATGCGATCGAGAAGGAGTACGGCGCCGCCGAGGGGTTGCGAGCCACCGTCGAACGGCTCGGCGAACACATGATTGCCTGGCGGTCGGGACCGCGTGGCGACTTCCAGGTGCTCAAGTGCGGCGAACGCGAGATTCGCCTCGCCCGCTCGTTCGCGGCTCCCAAGTCGCTCGTGTATCAGGCCATCACCCGGCCCGAGCACGTACGACGTTGGTGGGGCGGCTGTCAGGGAATGGAAATGACGGTCTGCGAAATGGACTTCCGGGTCGGTGGTACGTGGCGATTCGTCCTCAGGACCTCTGCAGGGGACGAACATCCGTTCCGAGGCGAATACCGCGAGATCGTTCCTGAAGCACGGATCAGCCAGACGTTCGTCTATGATGTGCCATTCATCCGCGACCACCCGTCCCTGGAGACGATGACCCTGGAGGAACGGGACGGCCGCACCTGGATGACGGTGGTCGTCGAACATGCTTCGCGCGAATCCCGCGACGGGCACTTCGACTCCGGCATGGAAGCGGGCGCCCGTGCCTCGTACGAGGCGTTGGCGGCGATCGTGGAGGGCGCGGCCCGCTGACAGGCCTCTCGCGACTGCCGAACAGCTTGGCCGTGACACTCCCGGCGCGTCGGATTGGACAAAGGGACCGTCCGATGATGACAATCCTTGTCCATGGAGCGGCACGCATTGCGGCCACCGGCCCCGTCCCGCTCTCTCCGCCTGGAATTCGCTGAATGTCCTCCGACACGCCGGAGCCGGCCCTCGCGCCTGGCTCTTCCCCGTCGCCGCTGCGACGGGCCGCTCCCGTCATCATCGTCGGGAGCGTCATGTTCAGCTTCATCTCCTACTGGCGGATCGCGGCGGTCGTCCTGTGCGACATGGCCAGCACCGCTTTCTACATCGGGGGGATCGTCGAGCAGGTCATCGGGCCGGTCGCGCCGCTGTTCATCCTGTGCGTGATGCTGTTCAGCTTCGCGATGGGTGCGGTGTACATCGAAAGCTGTTCGATGTTCGTCCGCGGCGGGGTGTACCGAGTTGTCAAAGAGGCGTTGGGGCCTTGGCCCGCCAAAGGGGCGGTATCGGCCCTGCTGTTCGACTACATCCTGACGGGGCCGATCAGTTCGGTGTCGGCGGGACAGTACCTTGTCGGTTGGGCGCTCGATTTCGTCGCGCTGACGAATCCCACGCTGGCCATCCAGGACGAAGGGACCAAGTCCACGATCCGCCGCGTCGGCTCGATCTGCATCGCCATCGCGATCACGATCTACTTTTTCCGCAAAAATCTCGTCGGCATCCACGAATCGAGCGGCAAAGCGCTGCGGATCATGTGGTTCACCACGGCGGTGGCGGCGATCGTGCTGGTCTGGTGCGCGGCCACGCTCTTGTTCCGAGGCCCGGCCAACCGCCTGCCGACGCGTCCCGACTTGAATCCCAAGATCGAATACCAGGTGGTCCGCGCGCCGGACCGCGTCACCGGCGAAGTCCGTGAGATGTGGCTCCGCGATGCGAACGGCAATCTCGTTCCCAAGCTCGATGAAAACGGGAAACCAGTCCCCAAGATCGATTCGATCACGGGGCGCCAGGTCGATCCGCTGGGCTTCCTGCCGCACGTGGCCCCCGGGCTGGCCGAAGGAGTTCGGGAGGGGGTCGCGAAACCCGGCTGGCTGGGGTTGATCGGCTGCATCGGCCTCATCATGGCATTCGGGCACTCGGTCCTCGCCATGAGCGGCGAGGAGACGATGGCCCAGGTGTATCGCGAGGTCGAGTCCCCCAAGCTGGCCAACTTCAAAAAGGCGGCGCTGGTGATTTTCACCTACGCGCTAATCCTCACGACAAGCGTGTCGTTCTTCGCGGTGCTGCTCATCCCCGACGAAGTCCGCATGCGCAGTTACGCCGACAACCTGCTGGGTGGTCTGGCGATGCACGTGATGGGGCCCCCCGGCGCGCGGTTGATTCTGAACGCGCTGGTCGTGGCGGCGGGATTCCTGATCCTGTCGGGGGCGGTGAACACGTCGATCATCGGCTCGAACGGCGTGCTCAACCGCGTCGCCGAGGACGGTGTGCTGCCGGATCGCCTGCTTCGCCCGCATCCGGTGTACGGAACGACGTATCGGCTCCTGTACCTCGTCATCGGGTTGCAGGTGTTCACGATCATCGCCAGTGGCGGCGACATGATCCTGCTGGGCGAAGCCTACGCGTTCGGCGTGTTGTGGAGCTTTTTCTTCAACGCGCTGTCGATGCTCGTGCTGCGGTTCAAGCGGCCGGGCGAACGGGGCTTCCGCGTGCCCCTCAACATCACGATCGGCGGGGTCGAGATTCCCGTCGGCATGGGGATCGTGTTCCTCGTCCTGGCCGGTTCGGCGGTGTCGAACCTGTTCACAAAAGAGCTGGCGACAGTGGCCGGGGTGGTCTTCACCGGCGCGTTCATGCTCGTCTTCGCGGTGACCGAGAAAACCACCGGCAAGGCCCGCGGTGGCGCGCAGCACGAACACCTCGAACAATTCACCGAGGAGTCGACGGCGACGCTGTCCGCCGAAGCGCTCGAACTCGACAAGCCGCACCGGATGTTGATCGCCATCCGTTCGCCACAAAACCTCTACATGTTGCAAAAGTCGCTGGAGGAGATCGATCCCGAGACGACCGATGTCATCGTGATGACGGCCAAGACCACCCCCCCCGGCGGTGCTCCCGAAGACGCCGTCGAACTGGATCGTTACGACCGCAAACTCATCACGGCGGTCGTGCAGTTGGCCGAGAAGATCGGCAAGAAAATCCGCCCCATCGTCGTCCCTACGAACAACCCGTTGTTCGCGGTGATCAACACGGCCCGCTCGCTGCATGTGCAAGAGCTGGTTGTCGGCGCGTCGAACAAGTACACCCCCGAGGAACAGCTCGACCAGGTGGCGCTGTATTGGATCAGCCTCCACGAAGGGCACGCCGCACCGCTCACCGTGCGGATTCTGAGTCGCAACTGGGATGTGCATTACGACATCGGCGGGGGCGCCCGCATTCCGCGCATCTCGGAACGCAAGGCCCGCAGCGTCGGTGAACTCCGGGCCGCCGGCGTCGGCGTGCGCAGCGCGCTGCTCGTTCACGACGGCACGCATCACGGGTCGGACGTGTTCTCGACCGTGCTCACGATGCTCGACCCCGACGTGGGGCTGGTCATCGCACGCGTCACGGGGGAGGACGAGGCCGATCCGAACTCGCTGACGACCGGGACCAGCTTCCTGGCGGACATCGAGCGCGCCCGCAAGGTGGGACGCGAAGTGGACGCCTACGAGATCGCCGCGGATGTCGGACCGTCGGTGCTGCAATTGGTGAAGCGGCTCGACCTGGACCTGATCGTCCTCTCGCCGCCAGCCGCGTGGGGTTCGGCCGAAGGGACCCCCCTCCCGGCGTGGATCGACTGGATCAAGGAGCACGCCACCTGCGCGGTGGCGGTCCTCTCTCTCCCGGCGATCCCGCAAGAGGTGGAATCCGACCCGGCCGCCGTGGCCGTCGTGGAAGCCCAATCGAACGACCGGCCACCGTCGACGACCTGAACGCCATCACTCCGTTCGCCGCCTGGCTCCGCCAGGCGTGGTCTCGCCGCTCACCAGCCACTCATCCACGAACGAGGGCTCGGACGCACGGTGCACTTTCCGGAGTCACTATGCGGAGAGCGTGGAGCTTGTCTTCGTGCGCTCTTTCCGGGGACGAGGGCGGAAGGTGTTGCGTCGTGTCGCCGCGCCCATCGATTGAGGGAGGCCCGGCCACGAGGTGGCCGGGCCTCCCACGGTTTCCCGTGGTTTTGTTCATCGTACACGGCAACCGTCACCCACCAACTCCGTAGCCGGTGGATGCCGCCGGACGCCTCATTTCAAGAACGCCCCCGCGTCACTTGATCTCGATGGAATACGGCAGCGCCAGCGCCGCCCGCTCCTTCGCCAGCACTTCCAGCGTGCGCAGCGCGTCCAGCTTGCGGGCCGCCTCCGGGGCGACCAACCGCACCAGCTCGACAAGGCCGCGTTCGCGGACTCCGGTCGCGACGCGTGCTTCCGCGTCGATCGGGCCGAGCAGCGCCTCGAACGGCGAGACCGCCTTGGGCAGGTGCAGCCGTTCGATTTTGTCCTCGGGCTTGAGTCCCGCCATTTCGACCGCCTTCTTGACGGCGTCGTCGAGCGTTCCCAACTCGTCGACGAGGCCGATCTTCAGCGCCTGCCGACCCGTGTAGACCCGCCCCCGCGCGAGCTTCTCGAGGACCGCCACATCCATCTTCCGCCCGGCGGCGGCCTTCTCGGTGAACTGCTTGTAAATCTCGTTGAGCATCTTCTGCATCGTTTCGCGTTCGCTGTCGGAGAACGCCGTCGTCGTGCTGAAAATGCCCGCGTTCTTGCCGCGCGTGATGACGCTCGTCGTCATCCCGATCTTGTCGTACAGACCCCCCAGCGACAGCTTTCCGCCGACGACGCCGATCGATCCGGTGAGCGTCCCCGGTTCGGCGAAGATGCGGTCGGAACCCATCGCGATGTAGTACCCGCCACTCGCCGCGACATCCCCCATGCTGACCACGAACGGCTTGCCCAGCCGCTTCAGTTCGCGCCACATCAGGTCGCTGGCCAGCGCGCTGCCGCCGGGGCTGTTGATCCGCAGGACGACCGCCTTGACGGTGTCATCCTTCGCCGCGTCGCGGAACGCTTTGATCATCGTGTCCGACCCCATCGTCGA
The DNA here is from genome assembly GCA_044359065.1 of Planctomycetales bacterium. Taxonomy (GTDB): domain Bacteria; phylum Planctomycetota; class Planctomycetia; order Planctomycetales; family Planctomycetaceae; genus JAIXZD01. Next base: position 30,631 of record JBIKMW010000036.1, read on the forward strand.
CTCGCCGAACAGGTCGGACTGGCTGGGGCCCGACATGATCGGCCCGTCGGCGTGGATGACGGCCACCTTGGCGGCGGTCGACTTCCGTTTGGGAGGCTCGACCCCCATGACGAGTTCCATCATCTTGACCATGCCGCCGAAGCCCGAAAAATCGGTGTCGAGCTTCTTCTTGCCGAACTTGTGTTGCACCACCAGCTTCTTGCCGGGGTGGATCGCCTTGAGCGACGCTTCGATCTCGTCCTCGTAGGCGAGGCGGTCGACGAGTTTGCCGGCCAGCGCCGCCGTGGCGGATTGCGGGCCTTCATCGAGCAGCTTCTTGACGGCGTCCGGGGCGATCCCGCGGCCTTCCGCGATCCGACCGACGATCAGGTCGTAATAGTCGTCGATGACCGCTTCCATCTCTTCGCGGAATTCCTTGCTCATCTCCGTGCGCGTGTAGGGCTCGGCGGCGGACTTGAACTCGCCAACGCGGAGCATGTCGGCCTTCACGCCGATCTTGTCGAACAGGTTCTTGTAGAACGTGACTTCGGCCCGCAACCCCACAAGCATGAGCAGGCCCGATTCGGGCATCACGATCTCATCGCACGCGGCGGCGACGAGGTAGCCCTTGTTGTCGGCCCCTTCCAGATAGCAGTGGACCTTCTTGCCGGCGGCGCGGACCTTCTTGATCGACGCGACGAGGCTGTCAATCTTGCCCCAGCCGAGCGACACGTCCCCCAGTTCGAGGATCAGCCCGGCCACTTTCGGATCGGTCGCGACCTTCTCGATGCGCCCCGTGATAGCCGCGAGGTTCTCGTGGATCTCGCCGAAGATTCCCGGCGGCGTCGCCCCTTCGGGATAGGCCCCCGCCAACTCGATGTGGGCATACACGACCTCCTCGACCTTGGCCGGTTTGTCCGCGGCCTTGGCAGCCGGCTTCTCGGCGGTCTTGGCCTCCTGAGCGGCCAGCGGCGGCAGTGGGAACCCGGTCGACAACAGACCGACGAACATCAAGGCGAACATCGCGGGGCGGAACGTCATCTCGACCATCCTCGAAACTGGACGGGGCTGCGAACTCGGGATCGTCCGCCGAGAGCGGAACGATGCAAACTCGAATTTCGACGGGATCGCCGCGAAACGCAAGAGCGGTTTCATCCTCGCGGGCAGGCAACCGGTGCGGTTGATCGCGGCTCGCGCGACACGTCACGGGTGATTCGCGAACGGGGTCGGTTTCTTGACGAGCATTTCAAACCCCTGAAACCGCTCCCCGGTCAAACTTCGCGAACACGGTTCGATGTTCGGTGAGTTCGCGATGGAAACCCGAAGCGTGAACGAGGGACCCCGCGTGGATACCGGGGAATTCGTGACCTGCGAGGAGAGCGAGTTCCCTCGCTCACGCAATAACTCGCAGACTCGTCGTCGAATGGAGCCGCATCAATGGCCCCGTTTCGTCGTTCTCGTGCGCCCGGTTCTCACGGAACCGGCAGACGGAACGTTCGGATCACAAATTCGATGTAGACTTCGTAATGCCGCTCCCATCCTTTCGGAGCCCAGAGGAAAAACATCACCAGCGGCAGGTAGAATGTGTCGCGAACGCGATCAAACGGGACGCCGAGCATGTGACACAGCGATATCACAAACGGCGGACTGAGCACGTATCCGAACAGCGACATCCCGAGAAAACCCATCACCAATCCCGGCGATCCGCCGCGCGGTCGATCCTCCGGTGACTCGTCGCGACGCTCCCCGCTCGAGGCACCGTTGTTTCCCGGCGGGGCGGAGGCCGGGTCTCGTTTTCGAAACGGATTCATGGGACGGTCCCCGGAAGTTTGCGGGTCGGTCTCGGATCGGAGCCGACCTTCGCCAACCCCCCGGCATCATCGGTTTTTGGAACCCACCTGGCCATTCAGGGCGCCGCGGGAAGCATCGGGCCAGAAAATGTCGTGAAAGGCGACCTGTTCGCCAACTGTTCGTATCGCGAGGGAATCGACGCAACCGGCGGCAACCCCTTGACGCTCGCGCCACCGCAAACGATGCTCGTTTCCTCGGAGGAGGGACCGGTCGCCGGTCCAGGCGGGCTTTGGTTTTGGAAAGGCGAGTTGGCACATGCCGGACAGTCGGCTGATTCTGTTGATCGAGGACGACCGGGAGATCGCATCGACGTTGCGGACCGTGCTGGAGAACACGGGGTATCGCGTCGTGCACGCCAACAACGGGCGGGACGGCAAACGGTTGATCGTCGAGCAATCGCCGGACCTCGTCATCACCGACATGATGATGCCGCAGATGGGTGGCTTCCCGGTGCTGGAGTTTCTGAAGACCCTCGAAAACGCCCCGAAGGTCATCATGATGACCGCCAACGAGGGGGGCCGGCACAAGGCCTACGCCGAGCATTTGGGGGTGTGCCAATACCTCCGCAAACCGTTCGCGATGGACATCATGCTCGACGCCGTCGAGAAGGCCCTCTCCGGCGCGACCGAAGCGGACGGGGACGCCGGCGAGGACAAACCGAAACGCCTGCGCAAAAAGTCCGATGACGAGTGACTTGGTGGATCGGCCTCGGCACATGCGCTGACCCACCCTCCTGTTCGCCGCCCCTTTCCGATTGCGGGCGGCAAGGCTGCGAAACCGCGAAATCGGGACGCGAAAACTCCGATTGATCGGATTTCCCTTTTCGACGTAGGTTCCCCCGGTCGCCGGACCCCCCGGCGGCGCTGCGCGGGCCGGGCCGCGCGTTGGGAAACCGGGTTTCCGATGAAGTTGCTGCAACGCTACGTGCTGATGGAGCTGCTGCGGGTGTTCACCCTGTTGGTGATCGGCCTGACGTTGCTGTTGGTCGTCGTGGGAGTTGTGGGGGAAGCGGCCAAAAGCGGGCTGGGCCCCAAACAGATCGTCGAGATTCTCCCGTATGTGGTCCCCGGCCTGCTGCCGTTCACGATTCCCGCCACGCTCCTGCTGACGACCTGCGTCGTGTACGGACGGATGTCGGGGGATCAGGAAATCACCGCAACCAAGGCGGCGGGTGTGAGCGTCATGGCGCTGCTGTGGCCGGCGCTGATCCTCGCGGCGTTTCTCAGCCTCGCGACGTTCATCCTCACCGACCAGTTCATTCCGTGGTCGCGGGTCAACATTCAGCGGATCGTCACCGAGGCGATGGAGGAGATTTTTCTCGACATTCTGCGGACCAAGCAGCAACTCAACGATGTCGACCGCGGGATTTCGATCACGGTGATGGGGGTCGACGGCAAGAAGCTGATCCAGCCGACGTTCCAGTACGAGTCGAAGGGGGGCAACCGGGTCACGATCCAGGCGCGGGAAGCGACGATCCGGTTCGATGTCCCGAAGAAGATCGCGTGGCTGAACCTGTACCAGGCGGACATCGCGACCTCGGGCAAGGTGGCGGTCAAGATCGAGCGCGACACGCGCCCCTTCCCGCTGCCGATGACGGCGGAGGAGGAGCGTCCGCGGAACATCACGATCGAAAGCATTCGCCGCGAGATGTCGGAGCTGAACAACAAGCGGAACGAGCGCGACCAGACCGTGCTGGCGCTCTCCGCGTTCGCGCTGTCGCAGGGGAACTACTTTCAGCTCAACGATCCGCGGTTGCGCGATCACGGCATCGTGACGGACGGCCTGCTGGTGCGCTACAAGAAGCTGGAGACGGAGGTCCACACGCGGCTGGCGCTGGCGTGCAGTTGCTTCTTCTTCGTATTGGTGGGGAGTCCGTTCTCGATCCTGCAGGGGAAGCGACAGTTCCTGACGAACTTCTTCCTGTGCTTCGTGCCGATTCTGCTGGTGTACTACCCGGTGGTGCTGCTGACGCAGAATCTGGCGAAGAACGACGACCTCGATCCGGCCTGGGGCATGTGGATCGGCAACGGGATCTTGCTCGTGGTCGGGCTGTGGATCTTCCGGAAGGTGCTGAAGCACTGAGGGAACACCCTCGCCTAAGTGTTTCCGTCGTCCGGCTCGATGTGCCAATTTGGTTGTGTTTCAGCGACCGCAACCACCAGTTCGTCCATTGCGGTTCGGAGATCGGTGGCCTCAGGATCAATCAGCAGCAATTCCAGAATGCCGCCATAGGGCTTATCGACGACGCGAATGAAGTAGCGATCAGGAAACTCGTCGTCCTTATGAACCTTGACTGTGGAGCCAAATAGAGTCCCGATGTCGATTTCGGAATGCAGCGTGGTTCCGATTGTCCGACGCAGAAACGCAGCGAAAATCGAAACCACCGCGGTTCGAGGGATTGCCACACCGAGAGACCAATTTTTAGCGTCAATGTCAAGTAGCCAAGTGCCGTGTATCGACTGAAGCAATTCGACCGACATCGCCCCGCATGACGCGACCGCAAACACCGTGAATTCGGGACCTGTTTCCCCAGGCATCTGACGCTCGTCGAGGTGTGAGGACCGAATCGCGTTTAACCGGAAAACCGCCGCGAAACTCAACAGTCGGCCATTAAATCGGAAGCAAGCGCAGCGAACCCGGGCAGCAGGTCGCCCCCCGTCAGCGTGTCCGTCTCACTCAAACGCCGCGTGGTTCCATCCGGGACATGCACGTGAACGCTGCGATGCGCGGGGTACACCACCCACACTTGCGCGGTCCCGGCGGACAGATACTGATCGACCTTGTCGACGATCGCTTCACCCGCATCGCCGGGGCTGACGATCTCCACGGCCAGATCTGGCGCGAAATCCGCGAACGAGCGGACCTGCTGGAGCGCCTCGGCACACTCCCGTTTGACGTAGTAAAGGTCCGGCCCCCGGACCGTGTCGGGGTCGCGTTCCAGGACGAAACCGGATTCCACTCCCGCGAAGCCACCTCCCCCGGCGGCGATCCAGTTCCAGATCCGCGCTCCCAACGCGAGCGCGATCAACCCATGCGCCAATCCTGGCGGCATGTGGTCGACGACCTTCCCCCCGGACCAATTCCGCATGCTTGCGGTTGATGGAAGCTCGGTGGAACTCCTCGGCGGTGATCGGTCGACTCGCAACGGTGGCCATGACCAGGACCGATTTCGGAACAGGAAACGGGAACAACCGCCTCCATTGAACATGGCGGCGGTTGCCGTGTCACGCACCGAGACACCGACGGACGAATGTCGCCGACGATTTCCCCGCGAGAATCATCGCAGAACAGGTGTCGGTTGCAGGCGGCGCCACACGAACTCGTCGCCGTCGTCGGTGTCGCGGACTTGCAGTTCGTTCGCGGTCAGTTCGAGGATCTCCTGCACCGCGCGGTCGCCGTAGGTCCGGGTGATCATGGCGACCTTGTTGGCCGGTTCGCCCCCCGTGGTATGGATATCGAGGCGACCGTCCGCCACGCTCCACTCGACGCGGAATGTCAATTTCGATCCCACGATCAGTTTTGCTGGTCCCTTCAATTCGACGAGCATCGTTCCGGTGCCGTCGGGCCGCAGCGTCATCACGCGATGGCCGTAGTAGTCGTCCTCCCACGATCCAATCAGTCGGCCGGCGGTGTCCTCGGTGAAGTCCGCCGAACGAACCGGACATTCCTCCGCGGCCGGCAGACTTCCGGGCGGCATCTCGCTCGCGGAGGCCAGGCGGATTTCGGACCCCGCTCGGCGCAGGATCGGCACGGTTTCAACCTGACGCAGGGGACCGGCCATTTGCAAGCTGGAGGGCAGTGGGTTCGATGCCGGCGCGACCGAACTTGAAGCGAGGTCCAGCACCGAAACCGTCGGGGTTCCGTTCGAGGAGCGAACGGACACTCCGAACGCCGTCACCACACACAACAGTCCCAGCCGCTGCAACATCGCGCGGCGGGATGTGCTTTGCGGGTGATCGACGCCACCGCGGCCCAGTCGACTGCCGGGACGGACGGGACGCGAGGAACGGGCTGACCACATGGAACGGCATCCTGCACTGGGGATCCGGTGGACCAACATTCCCGAAGCACGGCGGCGAGCGATCAAAGCGGCCCCTTTAACGAAGCTGCTTCGACACCCGGACGACGCGCCGGGGGAACTTAGCGAAACCGGGTGTTTTCGCGAAGACCAATGTGTCGGCATGGCGCAAGGCCGCGCCGACGAATCGCATGTCGTCAATATCGGCAAAATCGGCACGATCGCACCCGGATTTTTGCCGGTGAGGCCCAGCCAGAGCGGACGCCGCCGTTGCGACCGGGGCGTTTTGGATCGAGTTCGTCCCAAAAGACGGACGAATTCCCGCAACGGCGGCCCACGGGGGATGTGGCTGGCGAGCCCGATTTTCCACGGCTTCCACTTGCCCGCGCCGCCCGAACACCCGATTCTGTGGTGCTTTCCGCCACCGCGCCGGTCCCTCTGGACCGCTGCCCCGCGATGACCTGCCTCCCCCCCAGTTCGGCCCCCGCCCCGACCTCGTTGTCATGATCCTGCTCAAGGCCTGCGACATTGTCCGCCAGTTCGACCGCAGCCCCATTCTCGACGGGGTGGCGTTCGAAGTGCGCCGCGGCGAAAAGATCGGCCTGGTGGGACCCAACGGCGCGGGCAAGACGACGCTGTTCCAGATCATCGCCAAGCAGGACGACGCGGACCGCGGACATGTCGAGTACGCGACCGGTTCCCGCGTGGGGATTCTTGAGCAGGACCCGACCTACGACGAAGAACGCACGCTCGTCGAAGAGGTGCGGTCGGGCTTGGGGCCGCTGTACGAGTTGCAGGCGGAAGCCGAACGGGCCGCAGCGGCGTTGGCGACCGCCAGTCCCGCGGAAGAGGCGAAACTCCACAAGAAGTACGACGCCCTGCAACTGGAATTGCATCGCCTCGGGGCCTACGCGATCGACCACCGCGTCGAAGAAGTGCTGCACGGACTGGGATTCGTCGACGCGCAGTTCTCGCAACGGATGCGGGAATTGAGCGGCGGGCAGCGCAATCGCGCGGCCTTGGCCCGGTTGCTGTTGGCACGGCCCGATGTGCTCTTGCTCGACGAACCGACCAACCACCTGGACATCGTCGCCACCGAATGGCTCGAGAAGTATCTGGCCGACACCGACCAGGCGGTGATCCTCGTCAGCCACGACCGCTACTTCCTCGACAAGGTGACGACGCGGATCCTCGAACTGTACGAGGGGACGACGGTCGACTACCCGGGCAACTTCTCGAAGTATTGGGAGCTGAAAGAGGAACGCAACAAGGTCCTTGAGCGGACCTTCGAGAAGCAGAAGGAGTTCATCGCCAAAACCGAGGACTTCATCCGCCGCAACCACTACGGCCAGAAGGCGACCCAGGCCAAGGACCGCGAGAAGAAACTCGAGCGTCTGGAGCGTGTCGACCGTCCCCGCGAAATTCCGCTACCGGTGATGGGCTTCGGCCAGCCGCGCCGGGCCGGGGATTGGGTCTTCGACCTTGAGGGGGTGACGAAAGGGTTCGGCGGCGAGCCTTTGTTCCGCGATGTCACGCTGCGCGTACCGCGCGGCGAACGGGTGGGAATTTTCGGCCCGAACGGTGCCGGGAAAACGACGCTGTTGCGAACGATCCTCGGCGAATTGGAGCCGGACGCGGGCAAAGTGCGCCGCGGCACCAATGTCGACATCGCGTACTACGATCAACAGCTCGCGTCGATTCCGGACGATGTCGATTTGATCGAAGCCGTCCGCCCCGCGAACAATCCGATGATGACTCCCGGCCAGATCCGCGAGGTGTTGGCCCGGTTCGCGCTGAAGGGGGAGATCGTCAGCCAACGAGTCGGGTCGCTGTCCGGAGGGGAACGGGGCAAGGTCGCGCTGGCGCGGCTGTCGGCGTTGATGGCGAACGTGTTGATCCTCGACGAACCGACGAATCACCTCGATCTGTGGGCTTGCTCGGCGCTCGAGAAAAACTTGCTGGCGTTCGAAGGGACGTTGCTGTTCGTGTCGCACGACCGGTACTTCCTCGACCGCGTGGCGACCTCGCTGATCGTGTTCGAGCCGGGGCGCTGGCGGCTGTACAACGGCAACTACTCGGCGTACATCGACTCGATGCGACGGGCCGAGGAGGAAGCCGGTTGGGAAGCCTCGAAGAAGTCCGGCGATGTCGGCGGATGGGGCGAGTCCCGCTCTTCGGCGGCGTCGGCCCCAGCCGTGTCGACCGGTGGCAAGTCGCGCCGCAAGCGCAAGTTTCCCTTCCGGAAAGTGGCCGACATCGAGTGGGACATCGCCGAGGCCGAAGCCCGCGTGGCGGACCTGCAGGAGGAGATGGGACGCCCCGAGGTACTGCGCGACGGCGAGCGAATGAAAGCCGTACACGCCGAGTTCGAGGCCACGCAAGAGAAGCTGGCCAAGCTCCTCGAGCACTGGGAAGAGGCCGTCGAACTGGAGTGACGGGTCGGAGTGACGGGAGCGGGCGGCGAACTCCGTAACAGGGATCACGACCGCGGAAAATCCAACAGGATCTTCTGTGCGCCGTCGCGGCGGTCGCGGAAAAACTCGAACGCGGTCTGGATCTCGGCGAACGGGAACCGGTGGGTCACCAGCGGCCGCAGGTCGAGCCGACCTTCCGCCAGCATGCGCATGGCGAGCGGGAAATCCCGCGAGAAATCCGGATTCACGCTCGTGTGGAGTGTCACGTTCTTTAACAGCAACTCGCGCCAGCGGATGCCGTCGATGGTCGAGGGGGGCACGCCGAAGTACAGCAGCGTCCCTTTGTGCCGACACAGGTCGATGCACAGATTGAGTTGTTGATCGGCGTGGCCGACCGCCTCGATCACGAGGTCCGGAAGTTCGCCACCCAGCAGGTCCCGGACCGCGTCGACCGTTTTGCCGTTCCCCGCGCGCACCGTGTGCGTGGCCCCCAGCGTTGGCGACAGTCGCAATCGCGAGTCGAGCAGGTCGATGCCGATGATCTCTCGGCAGCCCGCGTTGCGCAACAGGGCGTTGAAGATCTGCCCCATCGGCCCCTGTCCGACCACCGCGACATCCTTGTCGAGCAGAAACGGAATCTTCTTCAAGGCATAGATGGCGGTCCCCAACGGCTGCGCCAGCACGGCGTGGTCGTCGTCGAGCCGCGGATCGAGCGGGATCGCGCGGCGTTCGTCGAGCACCCACCTTTCGGCGAGGCCTTGTTGGTTCACGGGAACCGCCAGCACGCGGTCCCCCGGACGAAACCGCTGTCCGTCGGTGTCCAGCACCGTCCCCACCATTTCGTGGAGTGAGTGCCCGACCTGCGAGGCCGGGAACTCCGGCGCCTCGGCGTTGAAGTACGGCAGATCGGACCCGCACAAACAGGCGAGTTCGGTGCGGAACACGATGCGACCGATGCCCGAGCCAGCCGCCGGGGCGGAGGCGGGCCACGGAGCGGCCAACGTGGCGTCCGGAATGTCGACCAGTTCGAGACGGTGCTGTTGGGTGAATCGGCCGGCGCGCACGGGAATGTTTCCGGGTTGTGAGACAAGGCAGGGACGAAACGGTGTCCCGCGATGATAGGACGAATCCCGGTGGACGCGAAACCAGTGGACGCGATCCCGGGTGTGAGGACGATTGTGGGCGTAGGGAACCTCTCGCACCCCAACGGTGTTTCGAGTTGACGGGGTTTCGAGCTGACGGGGACTCGAAAGCTTTTTGGGTGCCATGCTTGGCCCGGCTTTGCGGGACAAGCATGCGTTCGACTTCCGCCAACGGATCGGACCACAACTGCCCGAGAATCAACGATGCACGTGAGCTCCCGGTCGAATCTTCGATTCGACGGCGGTCGATGAGAAGCTCGACACTCTGCAACGTGAAAGTCGGTTCCCAAGCCGCATGCTTGTCCCGCAAAGCCGGGCCAAGCATGGCACACAACTCCAAACAGATTCGCCGCCAGCGGAATCTGTCAGACCCGTGTGACCGCCCCTACCCGCCCGTCGCGGCGGTCTCCGTGCCAATGGCCTCGCGGATGAGGTCGGGCAGGTCGGCGCGGCCCGACAGGTCTCTGGCGATGTCGGGACGGGCGAACACCCGCACCCGCTTGACGTATTCGTCGAACTGTTCGCGAGCCAGCGACGCGATGATGGGGGAGGCCTCGTCGAGCGGTTGGTAGCGACCCTCTTTGCGGTGGAAAATGTCGACGCGGAACTGAATCTCCTTCTCGCGGGGAGGGGCATCGATCAGCACATCGCATGCGCGCACGTCGACGCCCCACCGCGCGGCGGCCCCCCGCGCGATCCGCTCCGCGGCCCCCGCGAGGTCCGCGAACCGCCGATGCGCCAGTCCTCGAAAAATCTCCGGATGCGTGCGCGGGGTCGCCTCCAGCACTCGCTTGTAGATGCCACGGCGCGCGCCGAACAAGCCTTCGACAAGCGTCTCGGCCGGTCCCCCCTTCGCGAAACCGCGCAACGATTCGATCAATTCGCGGTCCGTCGCGTGGAACAATTCCGCGTAATGGACGCGGCCACGCAACTCGTGGAACGCCCGCGCGAACATGGCCGTCGCCGCCCGCACGGTGTGGTGCCAGTAGACTTCGCTGAACATCACATAGCGGGCGAACACCATCAGTTCGGCGGCCGTCTTCCCTTTGGAACTGATGGCCACTCCGTCCCCCTCCGCATTGAGGACCAGCGACTGGATCAACCGCTGCTTGTCGAAATTGCGGCCATACGGGACCCCGCAGTGCAGGCTGTCGCGTTCGAGATAATCCATCTTGTCGATGTCGATCGGTCCCGAGAGGATCGACCGCAGCAGCCGCAGCTTGGGATTCGCGGGACCGGGCGTCGGGGCGAGGATCTCCAACACCTCTTGCGGGTCGACCCCCCATTGGCCGCGCAACACGGAAGCGATCTCGCCCCCCTCTTCCAGGAAGCGACCGGCCAGTTCCTCGTGCGGCGGCAATTCCCCCAAGCCCATGTCCTCGATGGGATGGCAGAACGGCCAATGCCCCAAATCGTGGAGCAGGGCCGCGGCCAACAGCGTTTCGGCCTGGTGCGGCGACACCAAACCCGCGAAGCGCTCGTCCTTGCCCAGTTGCCAAAGGTACCTGAGCGCGTTGTGGAACACCCCCAGCACATGCTCGAAGCGGGAGTGGGTGGCACCTGGATAAACGAGCGAGACCAGCCCCAGTTGGCTGATTTGCCGCAGGCGTTGGAACGGCGCGGTGTCGACCAGCGCTCGCACCCGCGGGGTGAACGGAACGTCGATCTCGTTGGGAATGCGGATGATCTCCACACCCGACGCGAGTCGAACGAGTTCGGGAACATCGATCAACGGATGCCGCATGTTCGACAACAAGTTCGGCGACAGGAGTGTGGAAAAGCGGCGGACGGAAACCGGTGGGACCGTCACGGTACGCAGGGGCACGGTACGCACGGGACGGGTGCGATGTTGGCGGTTGCGCGGGCGGGGGGCAAGCGGGGTTGGATGTCCCGTTTCAAGGTTCTCCGAAATGCGGCATGCCGCCCAATCCCCTGGTGACGGGAGTGTGCATTCCGCACAACGGACGGGATCCCGACCAGCGTTTTCGGAGAACCCACTATCGGCCCGCGTCGTCCACCGTGTTGTCGACCGTGTTGTCGACCGCCGGAGCTGCCGCGGAGTCCCCCTTCGCCAGTTCTCGACCTGGGGCGCGGTCCGTGGGCGCGCCTCCCGAAACCGGCTCTTTCGCCAGCTTGAGGAACACGTCCATCTGCTGTCCGACGAACACGCGGTCCCCCTGTTGATCGAGCGCGTAGATCACCTGCAGCACGCGCGTGTCGACCCGTTCGGTCACGTCGCCGGTCAACGACTTCTTGGGGACCACAAACGGTTCCACGCGGACGAACGTCAGCGGATACGCCCGTCGCGAATCGGATCGGAGGAACGCCTCGGCGGGCGACTCGGTGGCGAATCGCGGGATGTCCTGCTCGTCGATGTCCACGCGAACATGCAACTGCTCGACGTTGCCCAACACGATCAGCGCCTTCGAGTTCGTCTGGTTGACGTACTCGCCGGGCCGGACATTGACCTGCAGGATTTCCCCGTCGACGGAAGCGTTCACGACCAACCGGTCGAGTTCCGTCCGCACGCGGGCGACTTCGGCCCGCGCTTGTTCCACCGCCACCCGCGCCACGAGCTTGTCCGGTTCCCACGCCCCCGCCAGCAACAACTTGTGCTCGGCCTCCGCCTTGGCCAGTTGCTGGCGAACCATCTGCCAGTTCTGTTCGCGGGAGACCATTTCCTCGGCGGTGATCACCTTGTTCGCCAGCAGCCGGCGTCCGCGGTCGACCAGGTCCCCCACCCGGGCGACGTTCGCCTGCGCTTCGTCGATCTTCGCCTGGCTCGGCGGAATCTCCTCGGACCGTGGCATTTTCACGAGGCGTTCCAACTGGGCCTCGCTCGCCGCCAGCATCGCCTCGCGGACGCGCAGCTCGGCCCGCCATTGCCGATCATCCAGGCGAAACAGCGGCCGTCCTTTGGCGACTTTCTCACCCACGCGGACGAACACCTCTTCCACCATGCCCGGCACCGGCGAACCGAGCGAGATGTTTTCGGTGCGTGGTTCGATCACGCCCGAGGCGCCGATCGTCGCGCCGTACGGCGCACGTGCTGGTGGGCTGGGGGGCGGCAAGCGCGGTTCCGCGCGCGACGTGCGGGCGATGTGGTAGCTCGCCAATGTCAGCATGCCGACCGACAACACCGGCAACAGGAACGATTTCCACATGGCTTCCCCCTTGCGGGTTTGTTTCGAGATTTGTGTCGCGTCGATACCCGGCGGCAAACCGGGCGTCACACTCAATGGCCGAACGGAACCTTCCCGTCTCGTCGTACGACCGACTCCACGCGGCCGTCGCTCATCGTCACGATGCGGTCGCCATACTGAAACACGCGGCTGTCGTGTGTGACGATCAGTACCGCTCGTCCCGGCTGGACCGCCGATTTCCGCAGCAACTCCATAACGGTTTGTCCCGACTGCGCGTCGAGGGCCGCCGTCGGCTCGTCGCAGACGAGCAGTCGCGGTTCGTGGACCAACGCCCGGGCGATGGCGACCCGCTGTTGCTGTCCCCCGGACATCTGCGCCGGACGGGCGTCCGCGCGATGGCCCAGTCCCACTTCGTCCAGCACTCGTCGCGCTCGTTCGATGGCATCGCGACGGGGCGTTCCTTGAATGATGAGCGGCACCGCCGCGTTCTCGGCCGCCGTGAGACTCGGGAGCAGGTTGTACTGCTGAAACACGAAACCCACGTTGCGGCCTCGGTACTCGACCAACCGCCGACCGGTGAGTTGCTGTTGTTCGACCCCGAACAAGCTGACATTCCCCTCGGTGGGATCGAGCAATCCACAAATGATCGAGATCAGCGTCGTTTTGCCGCATCCGGACGGCCCCACCAACAGCGCCATTTCACCTGCGGGGATCTCCAGATCGATCCCGTGCAGCACCTGCACGCGAGTGTCCCCCTGTCCGAACGACTTGGTGACGCCGCGACAGACCACCGCGGCAGGACCGGCGCCCGCGTTGGACGGAGCGGTATACAACGCTGTCGAGTCGGCGACCTGGAGGGTCATGATCACTTGTCCGGACTTCGGAAAGGCTGCCACAAACGAAGTTTCGATCTAGAACTGGTCAACATTGCGATATTGCGGGGCACGACAATACGCCTCACTTGAACACCATTGCCGGTTCGAGGACGAGCACCTTGCGGACGCTGACGACGCTCGTGAGGAACACGATGGCGAACACCGCTCCGCCCGTCATCGCCATGATTTGCCACGGCATGGCGAAGCCCTTGAGGTGCGTGAGATCCTTTGTGGTTTCGAAGAACGCGGCGGCCAAACCCATCCCGATGCCGTAGCCGAGCAAGCCCGTCACGAACCCCTGGAACAGGATCATCCCCATGATCCGCGAGTTCACGAGACCCATCGCCTTGAGGTTCCCGAAGTGCTTCAGGTTCTCGATCGTGAACAGATAGAACGTCTGCCCGGTGATGGCCGTCCCCACAATGAAGCCCAACAACACCGTGATGCCGAAGTTCACCGGAATGCCAGTCGTTTTGATGTAATACCAGACCGTCAACCACGCGAACTCCACGCGGGTCAGCGCCTTCAGACCGGTCGTCCGCTCGATCCGCTCGCACAGTTCGCGTAACGAAACGCCTTCAGCCGCCTTGGTCATCACAAAGCCGAGCGTGTTGCGTTCCCGAGGGGCGATGAGCGTGGCGGTACTGTAGCGCGTGAAAATCACCGGAAACGTCATGAAGGGGGGCGAGGCGTCGCAAATCCCCACGATCACGCCGCGATGGTCGTTGATCTCCACGGTCCGCCCGATTTCGAGCGGTTCGCCCGGAAACAGGTAGTCGAAACCCGCCGCGTCGACGATCAGCGCGTCGGGGCGACGGATGTCGGAGAGACTCCCCATCAGCATCGTGCGCGGAGCTCCGACCAGCGAAGCGTCGTCGATGCCCATGAGGATCGACTGCCGATAAATGCCCGACGGCGTGCGAACCGTAACCAGTCCCTTGTACATCCGCACCGCCCAGTCGACCCCCGGTACGCCACGCACCCGATACACATCGGTTTCGGGCAGTGGGCGAACCTCGTCGACGCTTTGCAGTTCGCGGTCCATCACCCAGATGTCGGCGTCGGTCACGTCGAGGATCTGCGACGCCGTCCGCTTCATGAGACTCACGAAGATCGACGCTTGATGCGCGATCAGCAGCGACCCGAACGCGACGCCGAACACGATGCCGAGGTACTTGGTGCGGTCCCCCGTCAACATCTTCCACGCGACCCAGTTCATGGTTGAACCTCCCCGCCCACCGTCGCCGTTGTCCACGACTCGGATCCGGCTTCCTCCGCCAATCCCGGTCCCGCCGGGGACCAATCGGCGTCCAGTCCCATCCCGCGAAGACTGAACCGCGTGATGTGCTCGGCCAACACGTCGACGCTGTAGGTCGCATAGTTGGCCGTCCCGACGAGCAGTTCGGCGATGGGACGCTGCACTTTGAAGAACAGGCATTGGGCGACGACGCTGAAACCGTGCAGGTAGAACGTCGCGTGGTTGAGGGGTGGCTGACCCGGACGGGCGTTGAGCGGGTCCCGCAGGATCTCTTCGAGCAACTGCGCGGACGGGCGGATGTACGACTCGACCAGCGCGGCGCATGCTTCGGTCGGTTCGGCCAACTCCCGCATCATGAGGCGGGCATGCCACGCGGGACGGGTGGGGTCCAGCAATTGGGACAGCATCTCGCGGACCCACACATGGAGTTTTTGTCCGGTGGACATTCCCGGCGGCCACTCGGGGGACGCCTGCATCGACGAGCAATGGGCCGCCTTGACGGCCTCGATGTACAGCCCCGATTTGTCGCGGAAGTGGTAGTTGACGGCGGCGAGGTTGGCTCCCACCCGCCCGCAGATATCGCGAACGGTGGCAGCCTTGAAGCCCTTTTCGGCAAAGACTTCGCCCGCGGCATTGAGCAATCGTTCGCGCGTGGGATCGGGAGCGGAAGGTGACATGGAAGGAGTATCGTCTCAAGCGAGCAATTGAATCAAACGTTTGTGTCAATCAATCGTAGGAAACGATTGTTGGAGAGTCAATCAGAAAATCCCTGATGCTCGGTTCGGGTTGGTCAGGGATTGTCGCATCTCTCTTCGGCACAGTTGGTTACGTCCGGTCCTTGGACATATGCCTCACGCGGGGAGGACGGAGTCGTTCTGAAATCCAGGCGGATTCGAGGGAATCGACGAAAGTGGCCTGTCTTGTACGACGGACTTCCAGTCCGTCGATTCGTCGGCCTTTCGGGCGACGGACTGAAAGTCCGTCGTAGTGCGCTTGTGAGCGTTTCAGGTCGGCGGGGTGGTGAACCCGGTTCGACGGGAGTAGCCGTTTCAAAACCCGGTTGCCGGCACGAGAACGTCAACAGGGGGTCGACGCGGATCTGCCCGTCAGAGGGTTTTGAAACCACTTCCAGGTCGCAAAGCAGAAAACCAAACCGCGCTTCGGGGGACGGCAACGGGTGGTTGGAGACGGAACGATCGGAAGGCCCGAAACAGGAAGCAAGGAGGCCCGGACGGGTCGGGAAGGCGTGGTCTCGGGCCCTGTTCCGCGCGTGCCGCCGTCCGGGAGTCAGAGCGTTCCTGGTAGCGTCGAAGCCGGGTAACTCCGGGGGAGCGAAGGGGCGCAGGGAGATGGAGGCGTGGGGAACCACATGGACCATCGCGAAACGGACCAACGCGAATCGCGGCCGACGCCAGTGCCGGCAACGGCTACGCAAGACGGAGACGCCACGTCCATCGGAGGCGTACGGCACCGCTGGGCGTGGGTGGAATGGTCGGTATGGACCGCACGCATGTTGACAGCGCTCGAACAGCGCGTGAAAGGGCCTGATGCCTACCTTCACCAACGCGGGCCGCACTCCCTGAGCGATGCCCATCGCCTGGCCTGTCAATCCTGTCGAGTGCAGGTCCGTCGACGGGAAAGCTGGATGCGGGAGATCCGCACGTCCGGTCTGGAGGGAGGGGCGACCGAATCCAATCGGTCGTCCCTCCCTCCATCAGGTTGAAGGCCGAACACGCGCTTTCCGTTTCGAAATTCAGCAGCTCGTCACGCGACAAAAAATCACGCCCTCGTTGCGGTCCTGGACGTTTCCGTCCGTGTTCAAGTCCTCCGCCACGGATGATCGGGTGGATTCCTCGCCGGACGCGGGCGCGGGTTCTCGTCCGGATCGCTCCCGGTTTCGCCGAACGCGTCTTCGTCGCATCGGCCCGGAGGCAGCGATGACGGCGCTCCGCCGGAGCGGCGGAGTTCGTCGATCAGCGGTTCCAGCGTCGCGCGGCACAACTCCGTGACCGCCATGCCGCGCCGGGCCGCCTCGTCCCGCATCACCCGCCAGTCCTCGACCGGCACCAGGACCGTGATCTGCTTCCGCAGCGTGTTCCGTCGCATGGTCGTCCTTCCCCCGCATTCTCGACTTCGTAGATCAGGCTGTGCCTGACGAACGTGGTCGTGGCCCGCCCCTCGTGCGTCTGGCACAGCCCGTCTCACGGAACCCCCCCGCCCCCTACTCGATCCAGTCCGCGCCCGACAAATGTCGTCGGTTGTCGTCGGGGCGATCCTTGTTCGGGCGATGCCGCGGTCGCCGCCAACCGTCCACCGTCGTCAGGTCGGGCAAATCCTCGTCGTCGAATTCGGGAACGATGTCCCACTCCCGCGCCCGCTCGAAGCGATCTTCGTCCGGAACCCCCGCGTCGGACGAACGCGTCCGCTCCCCCGACCATTGCACCTTGCGCACCATGGCTGTCCCTCGTCGATGCCGATTGCCAATTGTCCCTGTCGGGCGGAACCACACGTTCCGCCCCGTCCAACCCGGTCCCGCCCGCCGCTCCCACCCGTTGGAACTCGCCGCCTTCCATTGACGTGGCTGACTCACGAAGTTTAGTATACCCTTGTACATCAATCAAGCGGGGATGTTCAGTTTTGTACAGTTCGGACACAGGTGCCGGTCCACGCGGGGGTTGCGACGCGCCGACCACTGTTCGAGCCACATCGTTCCGGGAGACCGGCCTCTTTTTCCGAGGCGAAGCCATGATTCCCATGCTCAAAATTCGCGATGCGTCGCTGCCGATGTGGCCGCGCCAGCGCCCCCTCGACGCGGCCCCGCGCCATGTGCCCGTTGATGAGGCACTGCGAGGTGAGCTTCCGCAGGGTGATGTACAGCTCGATGAGGCCGGTCCCGCCCGGAGGCGTGGGGGGCCGCTGTTCCGCCTGCGACTGGAGCGTGGCTGGAACCTGGACCGCCTGGCCCGCAAGGCGGGCTTGTCGCGGACGACGGTGTACGGGCTGGAATGCGGGGCGATCGCGCGGCCCCGGGCGTCGACGCTGCGTCGACTGGCGGAAGCGCTGGGGTTGCCGGCGGCCGACCTCGGCGCGATGCTCGCTGCGGAGGCCGCGCCGCGCGACGCGCCCCGTCTCGGCGACGGGGGGGGGCCGTCGGCGGGAGCCTCCGCCTCCGGTCCGCGGGAACTTTCGACCGACTTCGACCGTCGGACGAATCCGCGCGTCGATGAAGTCGTGCGGCACGACCCCACCCTGTTCGCCGGGTGGTCGCGCGAGGACTGGGACCAGCTGTACAGCACGTTCGGCGTCGGGGGGAGTTTGTCCGACGAGGGTGTCGTCGCGCAGGCCGAGCGAATCAATCGCCAGCGCGAGTTGACGTTCAAGCTGCAACTGCTGTTGCAGACCCACCTGGCGGGAGCGGCCGAGGAATTCGTCAACCGGCTGTACGGACAGGTGACGGGAGAAGGGGCGCTTCGCGAAGCGACCACCACGGTGGATCGTTGAAGATGTCTCCGGACGAGGCTCCTCTCACGCCACACGGGTATTCCCGAAACACCATGCGCTTGGGTGGCCCTTATGCCTCGCCGTGTGGCCGGGGTCGAGTCTTCGAGCCCCCGGTCTCCCGATCACGCCCTTCCGGGGGCGGCCCAAAGCGGCCGACCCCGGCCACTCGACCGACCCACCTGCGCCTGCCACGCCCCCGCCGGAGTTGTCCCTGGCGATTGGAAATCGTAAGTCGACTGTCCGAATCGAAGGGTTTCGTATTTCTTCCGAAGCGTTGGGTTGTGGAACGCACCTTCGCGTGGCTGGGCAGATACAGGCGGCTCTCCAAAGACTATGAAAGCCGAACGGACTCCAGCGAGTGTATGATCCGCATTGCCGGAATCTCCTTGCTGCTGAACCGCCTCGCGCCGCGAAAGTCGCAAGCACCGTTCATGTATCGAGTCGCAGCTTGAAGGGGCTTCTCGGATAGCCTCTTACATTCAACCACACCGTAAAGGCGGGTAAGACAACTGACCTAGCCGCACTGCGGAGCGAGATTCAGTTACACATTGATGCGTGGAACGAAATCTTGCAGAAGGAAGGTATGACGGGGCTAAAGAGGCGTCTCCAGCAGTGGGAGCAGTTCGGCGATGACATTGAAGCAGCCGGTCGAAAGTATACGAAGGGCCTTGGCCCGGCAGGCGAAGGCAAGGTGTGGCCTCACTATCCAGATATGGCAACCGGTGGAAGGCCCAAATCTGCTGTAGGACGCCCTGCTGACCGACGGCTCAATTCCATTATCGGTGGACAGGCTGACCGGCTTCGGAGAGAGATTCTCGACATGCCCGACGATGTGACAAGACTTGACTTCACCTTGGATACCAGATAGGTGACGGAATGGATGAAATTGAAACCGCGCTCGTTGCGTTCGATTCGAGTGAGACCGACAAAATCGCTGTCATTGAATCGCTAGCTGATTCTTTGGACGAACGCGTTGTCGCACGCTTTTTGAAGACGTTGCTCGACAAGACGGAAGAAGAACTCGTTCGTGTCGAAGTCTTGAAGTCGCTGCCTTTCAGAAAAGACAGTCCAGTAAATCGAATTCGCTTTGGAGAAGCAACGATGCAAATCCTCCAAGGTGACGACGACCTTGTACGTCAGTACGCCGCCAAAACAATGCGACGTTTCATCGCATGTGACGGAGCGATCGAACTGCTGGAGAGGATCATTCGCAATGAGTCGGATGACATTGACGTACGCCACAACGCACTCAGTGCGATTGAAGCTAACGCATCGTCGCAAAACTGCCGAGAGACGCTCGTCCGATTGTTGCAGATTCCAGTGTTGGGAAAAAGTGCGGAGAGAACACTACAACGGATTTCCCAATCCTCATGAGCTGCTGTCGCCTCCGTTAGCGATTCTTCCCGCAGCCCCGCCCGTGCATGAGCGTTTGCGATCACTTCGTATAAGCGGCCGGGTGGCCGGGGTCGAGTCTTCGAGCCCCCGGACTCTTGATCACACCCTTCCGGGAGCGGCCTGACGCGGCAGCTCCCGCTACCCGATGCCAGGACTTTGACACACCCGGCCTTCAGTCCGTCATCTCCAAAAACGGGTCGAGGCCCATGCGCTCGTAGCCGTTGTTGCGGAAGCGTTCGGCTTTCAACAACTGCTTCCGCTGTTTGTGGTGTTGGCGTTCGAGGAATCGTTGCGTCTTGCGGAAGAACGCCAGCCACGACGGCGACAGTTCGCCCCGTTCGTTCGGGTTTCTTCCCGTGTTTTTCCCCCCCGAGAGGAGCCTTGGTCATGCTCCCGTCGAGACTTTGCCACTCCCAGTCGATCCCCTGAAGCTGTTCGTACTCCAGCAGTCCACGCCGCCACAACTCGGCGAAGAAGCCCGATTCAACCAGTCGTTGAAAGTACCGGTGCAGGCTGCTGCCCGAACCGAATTCCGGCGGCGCGGCCTTCCACTGGCAACCGGTCCGCAGCACAAAGAAAATCCCGTCGAGCACGGGTCGCCACTCCAGCGGCTTGCGACCGGGGTTCTTCTTGCGACGCTTTCGTACCGGGAGCAGGTCCTGGACCCGCTCCCACATCGCTTCCGGCATCCGCCATGCAGGATCAATTGTTGTCGCCATTGTGTCCGTCCCTGGACTACGATCTTCGATCACCCCGTCCACACCACAGACTTTTACCCAACCACCCCTTCCGCGAAAAGATGATTCTGGGATAGGCTCTTAATGCGACGCGTGGATTGCAACCGGAGTGCGATGGCCGGGTTTGCTGGAGCGGATGGCTCGGCCCGTTCCTACCTATCCGAGGATCGCCATTATCGGTTCGGCCCTATGACTGGCATCATCTCATGGCGCTATCGTCATTCATAAAGACTCAAGCGTTTCCGTTTATGGCGTCAGCCATTCATTACCGCGCAATCGTCATCATAACATCGAGGGGTGTCTTGCCGTTGGGAACCTGGACCGCGCCTCCGTCGTCTTTTCGGTCCGCTCCCACGGAGTGAACGGTATAGCCGCCGGCGGGCAGTTTATTGTAGCGCAAGGCCTGGCCGTCGAACGGGTCTTCAGGCAGGCCGCCGGACAGTTCGGCGGATACGTCCGCGAT
Organism: Planctomycetales bacterium; assembly: GCA_044359065.1. Taxonomy (GTDB): domain Bacteria; phylum Planctomycetota; class Planctomycetia; order Planctomycetales; family Planctomycetaceae; genus JAIXZD01. The sequence continues at coordinate 51,407 of JBIKMW010000036.1, forward strand.
AGCGGTCGGCAGCGCGCCGTCGTGTTTCAGCCGGTAACGCTCCACCGCCAGCACCGTCCGCGCAAGGCGGATGCGGGCCACCGCCTCAGCACCCTTGTTGACAAACCGAGCGGGTTCCGGAAGTAGAGCAGCCGAGACAGAGAGTTTCCCAACCACCACGGTTGGTATCTTCATCCCGGCTGCTGCATCAAGCGATTGCGGATAGGGTAAGTCCACCAGCGTGACGAGCTTCGACATGAAGTCCAGAGCGAAGGCGAAGTCTTCTTGGAGATGGCCCCCGGAGCGATAGAGGCGAAGCATGGAAGGCGGTGCTGAAGCTTCACTGCCGCCGCTCACGGCCATCGCTTCGGCGAGCTTCTCGTCCGACGATTGGAAGGCGGCCACGAGGTTGACGCGCTCGCCCAGCATCGCTCGCCGGAAGTTAACGGCTGACTCGGCGTCACGCAGGGCCGTTAGCAGGCGGAGCAATTCGGCGTCGGTGAAGCTCTTCTGGTTGAGCGACTCCTGCAGCCCGTTCAATGCCTGCTCCAGACTCGCTATCTCCACCAGCTTGGAGATCAGTACTGGCTCGTGGTCGAGCGAGCGAGCCAGGCGGAAACCGGCGAGGATGGCCGTAGTGGCGGCATCCATGTTCCCGCGCGCAGCCTGGCTGACGGCTTCCTGTCGCAGCAGCGCCGCGCAGGCCTTGATCTTGCGGAGATGGTGCAATGGAACCATCGCGCCACCCGTGAGCGCCACGGGATAGCGGCAGGATGGGAGCTCAGCAGCCTGGAGCAAGAGGGCCAGGGCCTCTTGGTTGTGCGCCAGGAAGTCAGGCGAGTTTGCGTCCTCGGCACTGAGCGCGGCGAACGCCTGAGCGTAGAGTGGCGCGGCGTTCTGCGCAGGTGGGGGCTCCACATACATGTCGCTCAATTGGTCGAGCGTGACCGGATCACCTGCCTTAGCAACGGCGGCGAGATGATTGCTGACCGCAACGGCCGGGCTGTTGGCAGGACCCGAGGAGGTCTTCGCCTGGCCGCAGCCGCCCGAGACGAGAACCAGGAGGAGGGAGACCAAAAGCAGTTGGTTCGTATGGATTTCCGCTTTCATTGGCTGCATCGGGTGCATTGGTTCTTTCTTGCCTTTTCGTTGACGATCATTGCCAGTGTCCTCAGGCAGCAGAAACGCGGATACCTTGTGCTCGACAGGCTCGTGCCTTCACCGCCTTATTGTGGGTCAGGTGCCGCGACAGGGATTCCGCCTGCGCAACGAGTTTTCGGCCGGGTGGCCGGGGTCGAGTCTTCGAGCCCCCGGACTCTTGATCACACCCTTCCGGGAGCGGCCTGACGCGGCAGCTCCCGCTACCCGATGCCAGGACCTTGACACACCCGGCCCTCAGTCCGTCATCTCCAAAAAAGGGTCGAGGCCCATGCGCTCGTAGCCGTTGTTGCGGAAGCGTTCGGCTTTCAACAACTGCTTGCGCTGTTTGTGGTGTTGGCGTTCCAGGAATCGTTGCGTCTTGCGGAAGAACGCCAGCCACGACGGCGACAGTTCGCCCCGTTCGTTCGGTCGCGCGCGAGCCCGAATGCGTTTGATCTTCGGCGCGCCCAGACACCGCAGCAGTTCGTCCTCCAGCGACAGGAAGAACTGGTACGTGCCTGGGTCCCCCTGCCGGGCGGCGCGGCCCACCAACTGCCGGTCGATCCGGTACGACGAGTGCATTTCGGTGGCGATGACGTGCAGGCCCCCCGAAGCCCGCACACTCTCGTCCAACAGGATGTCGGTCCCGCGGCCCGCCATGTTTGTGGCGATCGTCACCCGGCCCGCGTGCCCGGCCCGCTTGACGATCTCGGCCTCCTGCTCGTGATAGCGGGCGTTGAGCACCTGGTGGTCGATGTCCACCTTGGTGAGGGCCGCGCTGAGCATCTCGCTCCGCTCGACGCTGGGGGTCCCCACCAGGATCGCGCGTCCCGCGGCGACCAACTTGCGGATGTCCTCGACGATGGCGGCGTTCTTCCCGGCGAGCGTGGCGAACACGCGCGTGGGCAACCCCTTCCGAATACACACCCGGTGCGTCGGGATGACCGTCGTTTTCAGGCGGAAGGTGCGACGCAACTCCCGCGCGACCTGCACACCGGTCCCGGTCATCCCCGCCAAATGGACGTAATGCCGGAAGAAACTCTGCACGGTGATGCGGGCGGCCTGTCCCGTGGCGGCGGTGATCGGCACGAGTTCCTTGGCCTCGATCGCCTGGTGCAGGCCGTCTTGCCATTTGCGGCCGTCCATCATGCGGCCCGTCGATTCGTCGACGATGACGATCTTCCCTTCGTCGATGACGTAGTCGCGGTCGCGCTGGAAGCCGTGCCGCGCGATGAGGGCCCGCTCGATTTGCTCGTAAATGCGAGGGACGCTGATCGAATCCAGCAGCGCGGGCTTCTTGAGCAGCATGACCCGTCGACAGCCGGCGTCGGTGAGGTAGGCGACGCGCTTGTCCGCCTCGTAGATGTAGTCG
>JBIKMW010000037.1:0-53880 GCA_044359065.1 Planctomycetales bacterium
GGTCGAGGTTGAAATCATGTCGAGAATCGGGAAAAAACCCGTCCCTCTGCCCGAAGGCGTGACGGCCAAGGTGGCGGACGGAACGATCAGCGTGAAGGGCAAGGCGGGGGAACTCAAGTTCGAGTACCACCCGTTGATGAAGGTCAGCGTGGACGACGCGACCAAGTCGGTCCTGGTGGTCCGCCCCGACGACTCCGCGGGCAACCGCGCTTTGCACGGGCTCACCCGCGCCCTCATCAATAACATGGTTTCAGGCGTGACCAATCCCTTCGAGCGTAAGCTCGAAATCCAGGGGGTCGGTTATCAGGCCGCCGTGGCTGGCAAGTTCCTGACGTTGCAAGTGGGCTTCGCCAACACCATCAAGTTGCCGATTCCCGCGAACGTCAAGGTGACGTTGCCGGACCCGACACACATCATTTTGCACAGTTGTGACAAGCAAGCGGTCGGACAGTTCGCGGCGGTGATTCGCCGGGTTCGTCCCCCCGAGCCGTACAAAGGCAAGGGGATCCGCTACGACGGCGAGAAGGTCCGTCGCAAGGCCGGTAAGGCCATGGCGGGCAAGTAACTCCAGGCGACTGGAGTTGATCGGGCTCCCGTGGATGGTGGTTTGCGGGGGCGGTGGCGGAATCGTTCGAAAACGCGGGAAACACACAACGTTCGACGGATGCCTCCGCGAACGGTTCGAGGTTGAGGGGTTTGGGTCATGCGTCTGGACAAGAAGATTTCCAAGCAGCGTTTGCTTCGGGCGTATCGCGTCCGCAACAAGCTTCGCGGCACCGCGTCCCGTCCCCGCTTGAGCGTGTATCGCAGCAACAAGCACGTTTACGCCCAAGTGATCGATGATGTCACCGGCAAGACCTTGGCGAGCGCGAGCACGGCCGAGAAGGAGCTTTGCCCGGCGGGGACGAACGGCGGAAACGTCGCGGCTGCCAAATCGATTGGCAAAGCGGTGGCCGAGCGTGCGGTGAAGGCGGGCGTCAAGGACGTGTGTTTTGATCGCGGACAATATCGCTATCATGGCCGCGTCGCGGCGTTGGCCGAAGCGGCTCGCGAAGCGGGACTGAATTTCTGAGTAGCAGTTTTCCGTCGGGTTTCCGCGAACAGTGCGGACATCCGAGGGTTTGAAGCGACGGTTGTTCGACACGATCGGGCGGGTTGGGAGAGACGCGGTGTCCACGGAAAACAAGAACGACGGCCAAGAGAAGGTGGTCCAGATCCGCCGCTGTGCGTGCGTGGTCAAGGGGGGCCGCCGTTTCAGTTTCACGGCGCTCGTCGTCCTCGGCGACAAGAAGGGTAAGGTCGGCTGGGGCTACGGCAAAGGGGGCGAAGTCCCTCAGGCCGTGGACAAGGCCGTCCGCCAAACCGCTCGCAATACGATGCGGGCGCCGCTTTCCGGCAGTACCATTCCGCACGTCGTCGAAGGTCGCTACGGCACGTCCCGCGTGCTGCTGATTCCGGCGTTGCCCGGAACGGGCGTGATCGCGGGCAACACGGTGCGCGCGGTGATGGAATCGTGCGGTATCCGCGATATTCTGACCAAGAGCCGGGGCTCGACGAATCCCGCCACGCTGGTGCGGGCGACGTTCGACGCTCTTCTGAAACTGCGGACGCGCGAGGAAGTCGCCCGTCTGCGGGGGGTGAACGTCTGATGTTGATCAACGATGTCCACAAGGGGATCGAAAAGCGGAAAGCGCGTAAGCGCGTCGGCCGCGGGATGGGTTCGGGCTTGGGCAAGACCTCGGGGAAGGGTGACAAAGGTCACTCCAGCCGTCAGGGGTTCTCGCGCCGCTTGGGTCACGAAGGGGGCCAAATGTCCCTCGTGCGCCGCGTGGCGAAGTTCGGCTTCAGCAACGAATTCCACACCACGAAGTTCTTCCCTCTGAACGTCTACGTGCTGGAACGAACGTTCGAGAACGGTGAGACCGTGTCTCCCGAGACCCTTCGCGAGAAGGGGCTGGTGAAGGGGAAGTGGGACGGCATCAAGATTCTGGGAACCGGCAATCTGACGAAAAAGTTGATCGTCGTCGCCCACGAATTCTCGGCTTCTGCGGAGCAGAAGATTTTGGCCTCGGGCGGGACCGCGACGCGCGTTGCCAAGTGAGCCGGGTCGATTTCTGCGGGTGTTTGAAGCGATCGTGACAACCACCCCCGGCGGGTGGTTGTTCCGTTTTGGTGGAGATTGCCCGAAACGCTCGGGCCTGACATGATGTCGAAGGGACGATTCGGGGCGTTTGCTCCGCTTGGGGCGTTGCGCTCCGCCAGTTCGGGTCGCATTGAGGCCCGCGACAAACCGGGACGGTGATTCATGTTCGCCAAACTGTTGCTTGTGATGCGGATTCCCGAACTCCGCAACAAGATTTTGCTGACGCTGGCCCTGCTGTTCGTCTTCCGCCTCGGGTCCTTCATTCCCTTGCCGCTACTCGATCAAGAGACGGCCATGAAGGGTTTTGAGGACATGAAGAAGCAGAGCCAGGGGCTCGGCCAGGCGTTGAAGATCGTCGAGTTGTTTTCGGCCTCGAACTTTGGGATGGCGACGATCTTCGGCATGGGGATCATGCCGTACATCTCCGCATCGATCATCTTCCAACTGCTGGCGAGCGCCTATCCGCCGCTGGAGAAACTGCAGAAGGAAGGGGAGGCGGGGCGCAAGAAGATCAACGAGTACACCCGTTACGCGACGGTGTTTCTCGCCTTCTTCCAAAGCTGGTTCTGGATTTCGAACGGCCTGCCGCAATCGTACTTCATCCCGCTGGAGGGATTCGAGGCATTCCTCGCCCGACTCACTATGGCGACGACGATGACCGCCGGAACGATGCTGCTGATGTGGATCGGCGAGCAGATCGACGAGTACGGCATCGGCAACGGCATCAGCCTGCTCATAATGGCTGGCATCCTGTCGCGGATCCCAGGGGCGACGATGCAACTGTTGGAACCCGCGTTCCGCGACGGTGTGGCTCTGGGAACCGAACGGGGCATCGAAAAGCTGTTGCTGTTGGCCGGGCTGTTCGTGGGGGTGATCTTCGTCGTCGTCGCGATGACCCAGGCGCAAAGGCGGATCCCGACGCAGTCGGCGAAGCATCAACGAGGGCGCCGCGTGTGGGGTGGGACTCGCCAACATCTCCCGCTGAAGGTCAATCAAGCGGGCGTGATGCCGATCATCTTCGCGTCGAGCCTGTTGCTGTTGCCGGGCTTCCTGTTCGGTCAACTGGCGAGCTGGACGGGCTGGAGCTTCTTCGAGGCCTTGGCCGGTTCGTTCGGTCAGGAGCGGGGCTATCTCTACAACCTCAGCTACATCGCACTGATTTACTTCTTCTGTTATTTCTGGACGGCGCTGATCTTCAACCCGCACGACATCGCGAACAACCTCCGGGACTATGGCAGCTTCATTCCGGGCCATCGCCCTGGGAAGCGGACGGCCGAATACCTTGAGAAAGTCATGGTGAGAATCACCTTCGTGGGTGCGGCATTCCTGGCCGTGGTGGCGGTGATTCCGTCGATCGTCCAGAGCTTGATGAACATCGACTTCGTGACGGCCAGTTTCTATGGCGGAACGGGGCTGTTGATCGTGGTATCGGTCGGGCTGGATTTGGTGCAGAAGATCGACAATTACCTCGTCATGCGGAACTATGGCGGGCTGCTCGAAGACTGACGGGGCCTCGGCGATGGACCGTTCGGAGCTCCGGCGGATCGATCGGTTGGTGAAGGCGAGGCGGGAGTGAACGGGAGTCCGGAGTCGTGATCGAACTGAAGCGGCCTCGCGAGATCGAGTTGATGCGGGCTGCCGGCCGACTGGTGGCGGAGGCCCACCGTCTCGTCAAGGGATTGGTCGCGCCGGGAATCACGACGAGGGAGATCGACCGCGCCGTCGAGGAGTTGTTTGAATCTCGCGGGGCGATCCCTCTGTTCAAAGGATATCCGGGGAAGACGCCTTTCCCGGCGGTGTGTTGCATTTCGGTCAACGAACAGATCGTACACGGCATTCCGGGGGACCGGGTTTTGGTGCCGGGTGACATCGTCAAAGTGGATACGGGGTGCAAACTCAACGGGTGGTGCGGCGATTCGGCTTGGTCGTATCCGGTTGGCGAAGTCGATGCCCTCAAGAAGAAGCTGTTGAAGATCGGCGAAGAGAATCTTCGGCTGGCGATCGACGGTCTCAAGGACTGTCGGCGGTGGTCGGACGTGGCGAAGCGGATGCAGGAGGCGGTGCGGAAGGCGGGGTTTAGCGTGGTGGAGCAGTTCGTCGGTCACGGGATCGGACGGACGATGCATGAGGATCCGCAAGTCCCGAATTACGTGAGTCCGCAGTTGCTGAAGCACGATTTCCGGATCGAACCAGGATTGGTGTTGGCCATCGAGCCGATGGTTAACGCCGGCACTCCGGACGTGAGAATTCTGAAAGATCACTGGACAGTGGAGACGAAGGATCGCAAACCGAGCGTGCATTTCGAGCACACGGTGGCGATCACCGACGCCGGCCCGGTGATTTTGACGACACTCGACGACGGGGCAGACGCCACGGCGCCGCGATCGGTGGCAAACGGGGCGGCATCGCCCGAAGTGGTTGCCCGATAGAGGGTAATCGTCGATTGCGTCGCGTTTGTGAAGCTCGGATTGATTGAGGTTGACGGGAAATTCCGGAACGACGCTTGAATACAAGTGGTCGTCGTGGATATGCTACGCGATTCCTCGCGGCGGCGGGGATGTTTCATTTTTTGCGGGGGCCAAGCTCCCGAGGACGTGGGTGATGAAGATTCGCTCGAGTGTGAAACGGATTTGCGAAGGCTGCAAGGTCGTCCGTCGCAAGGGGCGGAACTACGTGATCTGCTCCCTCAACCCCCGCCACAAGCAACGGCAGGGCTGAGCGTTGGGTGTGTTTGCGGATCGTGCGGATGGCTCCGGTGACTATTGACCGGGGCGTTGTTTTGTCGGGCTGTTGCCCGCATGAGTCAATCGGGCGTTTGCCCGCGGCGACTTCTTCGGGCGGTTGCCCGTGATTGACCAAATTCCGGCGGTTGGCCGGAGAAGATCATATTCGGGCACCCGCCCGGCAAAGACAGTGTCAGAGGATCAGGCATGCCTCGTATTTCCGGCGTCGATATTCCGGCCCAGAAGCCCATTTACATCTCCCTGTCGTATCTTTACGGCGTGGGTCAGACGTTGTCGATCCAGATTCTGCGCGAGCTGGGCATCGATCTGATGACGCCCGCGAAGGAATTGAGCGACGACGAAGTGGCGCGGATCGCGAGCCACCTCGACAAGGAATACACGATCGAAGGGCAGCTCCGCCGGAAGATCCAGCAGGACATCGCGCGGTTGCGCGACATCGGCTGCTATCGCGGCTTGCGACACAAGAAGAGTCTTCCCGTTCGCGGTCAGCGGACTCGGACCAACGCGCGAACCCGCAAGGGGGTTCGCAAGACGGTGGCCGGGAAGAAGGGGGTCAAGGACCTCCGCTGATTTCCGTGGTCCTGGGGGCTCGCCTGTGGCGACTGGGGCCTTGGAGATTTCCCTGCGGAGAGGTTCGCCGGACGGGTTTGTGGTTTTTTTCATCGGATCGGGTGAGTCGTGGCCAAGTCGGTTCGCAAGAAGATTCGTCGCAACGTGACGCGGGCCGTCGCCCATATCAAGGCGACCTTTAACAACACCACGGTCACGATCACCGACACGAACGGCGACGTTCTGTGTTGGGCGACCGCGGGTACCGTCGGCTACAAGGGGAGCCGCAAGAGCACCCCATTTGCCGCGCAGCGCGCTGCCGAAACTGTGGCGGAAAAGGCGTCGAAGTTCGGCGTCAAGGAACTGGAAGTGAAGGTCAATGGCCCCGGCTCGGGTCGCGAAAGCGCGATCACCGGGCTGCAAAGTTCCGGGTTGTCGGTGAAGGCCATCGAAGATGTCACGCCGTTGCCCCACAACGGTTGCCGTCCCCGGAAGCGCCGACGCGTCTAATCGACGTGCCGGGCGATTCCGGCTTTCTGGCGGTTGGTGAAGCCAAAGACAAACGGGTGCAAACAAGTCACGAGTTCGACCTGCCGCGGCCTTCCGGTCGGCGACGGGCGCAATCAGTCAGCGAGTGGATTTCATGGGTCGTTACACCGGTCCGGTTTGTCGTCTCTGCCGCCGCGAAGGCTTGAAGCTGTTCCTGAAGGCGACTCGGTGCGAGTCGTCCAAGTGCAGCATCGACCGTCGCGATCAACCCCCCGGCATGCATACGCAGCGGAAGCGTAAAGCGACCGACTACGGCGAGCGGTTGCGCGAGAAGCAAAAGGTCAAGCGCTTTTACGGCATTCTCGAACGTCAGTTCCGCCGCTATTTCGACATCGCCAGCCGCTCCAAGGGGAACACCGGGAGCACGCTGATGAGCCTGCTCGAGCGTCGGCTCGACAGTATCGTGCACCGTTTGGGCTTTGCGGGTTCGAAGCGCCAAGCGCGGCAGTTCGTCGCTTACGGGCACATCCAGGTCAATGGCAAGAAGGTGGACATCCCCAGCTTCCTGGTGAAGGCGGGAGACCGGATCACCGTCCGTCCCCGTCCCCGGAGCGTGCGGTTCGTCAAGGAGAACCTGGAGACGCATGCTTCCCGCGTCCCGGATTTCCTCAGCGTGACCAAGGGGGACATCCCCGAAGGGTTGGTGCTGCGGTTGCCCGACATCGGCGACGCTTCGGTTCCGGTCCAACCGCAGTTGATCATCGAATTGCTGTCGAAGTGATCCGTACGCCGAGTTCGTCGGAGTCGGGACGCGGGGAGTCCAGGACTTGGGGCGTTTGGTTGATGGCCTTCGCGAAGCGAGTGTGACATACAGCCCGCGATGAATGGAGTTCGCGGGTTTTTCGGGGAAGTCGAGGAGCGGATCGCCGAACAGGCACGGATGGCCGAGGGCGATCGCGATTCCAAAGACGTGTCGGAGAGGCGAAGCATGCGAATTCGTTGGCGCGGGTTGGAACTTCCGAGTCGAGTGATTCCCGAGGTGGAAACCGCGACGGGAACGTACGGCAAGTTCGTGGCCGAACCGTTCGAGCGCGGATTCGGAGTGACGATCGGCAACAGCCTGCGCCGGATTCTGTTGTCCAGCCTCGAAGGCAGTTCGCTCACGAAGGTCAAAATCCAGGGGATTCAGCACGAGTTTTCGACGATCCCCGGCGTGGTCGAGGATGTCACCGACATCGCGCTGAATCTCAAGTCGATCATCATCAAGAACCACGGAACCGACACCAAGACCCTGCGGATCGAACGCCGCACCAAGGGGGTTGTGACGGCTGCCGATATTCAAACCGACGATCAGGTTGAGATCATCAATCGCGACCTCGTCATCGCGACGATGACCGACGACGTGCCGTTCATGTTGGAACTCACGGCCAACAACGGGCGGGGCTACATCCCCGCCGCCGAACATTACGAGCGGGAGCCGGAAGTCGGCGTGATTCCGCTGGACGCGATTTACTCCCCCGTCATCCGCGTGCGTTACAAAGTCGAGGAAACGCGCGTCGGCCAACGGACGAACTACGACAAGTTGATCCTTGAGATCTGGACGAACGGCACGATTACGCCCGATATGGCGTTGGTCGAGGCCGCGAAGATTCTGCGGAAGCATCTCAATCCGTTCATCACCTATCGCGAACCGGGTCCCGAGCTTCCTCCGGACAGCGGATTGCGAGGCATGGCGGACGCGACGGGCTACTCGCCGATCGACCTCGAATTGGAAGAGAAGTTGGGTCGCAGCCTGGCCGAGTTGAACCTTTCGGTGCGGGCAACGAACTGCTTGGAGTCCGAGGGGATCACAAGCGTGCGGGACCTGGTGACGCGGTCCGAAGACCAACTCCTGCAGGTGCGGAACTTTGGCGAGACGACGTTGCAGGAAGTCCGCGACCGGTTGACGCAAATCGGATTGCGGTTGGGCATGCGGATTCCGTCGTCCACCCGGCGTTAGGTCGGTTTGGATTTCGGCGTGCACCGTTTTTTAACGGTGGCGGATGTTGAAGGACGCGGTGTTCGGCAAGTGACGGATTCGGGGCGGTGTTGGCACCCCCCTTTTGAAGCGGCGCTTGTCGCCGGGATGGAAAGATCATGCGGCACAAGGTCAAGGGACGCACGCTCGGGCGCAACGCGTCTCATCGCAAGGCGATGTTTCGGAACATGGCGGCCAGCCTGATCCGTACGCTGGGCGGCGAAGAGGGAGACGAGAAGAAGGCCAAGGTCGAAGGGCGGATCGTCACGACCGTCCCCAAGGCCAAGGAACTTCGTCCGTTCGTCGAGAAGCTGATCACCTTGGCGAAGAAGTCTCTCCCGCACACGGAAGAGGCGGCTCGCTACGCTTGCGCCGCGAAGCGCAACACGCCCGAGTGGAAAGCTTGGCGCGAATCGCCGACGTGGCTCAAGTGGAATCAGGCGATTGCTCCGGCGGTGGCGTACCGTCGCCGCGCCTTCGCCAAGCTTCGCGACAAAGAGGCTGTCACGATCCTGTTCAGTGTGCTCGGACCGCGCTTTCAGGATCGTCAAGGGGGTTACACCCGCATCCTGCGGTTGGCCACGCCCCGCTTGGGGGACGCCGGTGCCCGTGCGTTGATCGAATTCGTCGGCAACGGCAACGACCGTGTGAAGAGGAAGTCGCAACGGCCCGCTCCTGCGGTTGCCCCGGTTGCTGACGCTCCCGCCGCCGTTTGATAAGAAAATCCGGTCTCGTTCACAAAACCAAGGCCGCAGTGCGAATGCGCATCCGAGGGACTTGTCTTGCCATCCGGGCGACAAGTCCCTTATTTTTTGCGCCGCCATGACTTTGCGGCGGTCGAGTGTTGCTGCCGCGATCCGGGGATCGGCAGGGTTTCCGCGCCGGGAAAGGATGTTCCGCGTGGGTCGGATGTTCGATTTCACCGCCGCGATGCGCCGCTTGTGTTCGGACATCGCCGTGCGGATCGACGAGTTCTCGCACGTGGACATGGATCGCGTGTGCGTCACGTTCGCCCAGGCACGCCGCAACGTGTCGCACGGTTTGCAGGCGAAGCTCACGCCTCTGCGGTTCGAGGGGGGTTCGCTCACCGGCGTCCGTCGCGGCACCGAGTGGACGGTCCAGCGGGTGTACGACGGCCCGCGCGAGATGCTGTACATCCTGACCTTTTACTGCCCGCGGTTTTTCTCGCACCCACTGCGGGAAAAACTCGTCACCGTGATGCACGAGCTGTATCACATCAGCCCGGAGTTCGACGGCGACATTCGCCGTCTGCCGGGCCATTACCACGTGCACTCGCATTCGCAGGACGAGTACGACGAACAGATGGGGGTCTATGCCGACCAGTATCTGGCGCAGCGTCCGCCCGTTGAACTGTACGAGTTCCTCGCGCACGACTTTCGGTCGCTGCAGGAGCGGCACGGTCCGGTGGTGGGCCTCAAGGTCCCGATTCCGAAGCTGATCCCCGTGCGCCGCAGCGCGTGATTCCGGGAGCGTTCCCACCTTCCCGCTCCGCGTCGGCCCCGATTGCTTCGATCTTCCCCCGATTTCGCCGGGATTCAAACGCGAAGTCGCTGGTGGTCACAATCGCCGCGACCCGTTTGTCGCAACGTTCTGCGAAACGTATATTCATTGGTCGATGGAACATTTGACCGCGCCGTCGACATCGCGGCCGCGCGTCCACGACGGTCGCGCCGCGTCCCCTCTTTGAGTTTCCGCACCCCGGAGTCACCCAACCATGGACGATCCAACACGACGTACGTTTCTGGCGGCTGGCTTGGCCGGGGCCGGTTCCCTCGCGCTCGGTGCGGCCAACATCGCCTCGGCCAAAGAAGACGCCCCGGTGCGAAAGTTCCAGAAGGCCGTGAAGTACAGCATGGTCGGCGAGAAGGGGTCGCTGATGGAGCAGTTCAAGCTGCTCAAGGCGCTCGGCTACGACGGCATCGACATGGACCGTCCGGCCGACCATGCGGAGGTGAACGAAGCACAAGCCGCGTCCGGGCTGAAGGTCCATGGCGTGGTCGATTACGTGCACTGGGGCCAACCGCTGTCGCATCCGGATCCGGCGGTGCGCCAAAAGGGCTTGGACGGCCTGCTGACGTCGATCAAGGACTGCAAGGCATATGGTGGCACGACGGTGCTGCTGGTGCCAGGCGTCGTGAACAAGGACGTTTCGTACGCGGACTGTTACACGCGGTCGCAGGAACAGATCCGCAAGGCACTTCCGCTGGCCGCCGAACTCGGCATTCGCATCCTGTTTGAAAACGTCTGGAACAAGTTCCTGCTCAGCCCGCTCGAAACGGCGCGCTACATCGACGAATTCGAGAGTCCACTCATCGGGGCCTACTTCGACATCGGCAACGTTGTCGCGTTTGGCTGGCCCGAGCATTGGATTCGGACGCTCGGCAAGCGGATCGGCAAGCTCGATATCAAGGAATACAGCCTCGACGAAGCCAACAAGCGGGGTCCCGGGGCGGGCTTCGTGCGGAATCTTGGCGAGGGTAGCGTCGATTGGCCGAGTGTGCTCAAGGCGCTCGACGAAATCGGCTTCACCGGTTGGGGGACCGCCGAGATGCCGGGAGGGGACAAGGCACGCCTCGAGCAGTTGTCGCAACAGATGGACAAGGTGCTGGCGCTGGCGTGAAGCGGGTCGAGGTGGTCCCCTGATGGGTCCCATGCTCATCCCGTTTTGGGGGCCAGCATGCGGACCGTGGGGGCCGTGTGCCGCCTTCGTCAACGGCGAGGTTGCACGGGAACGTTGCGACCAATCGAGTCGCAAATCAGTCACTTGCTCGCCCCCCAGGGCCGATGCAAGGGCACTCTGCGCTCAAGGTACTTCGAGCACAACAAGTTGGGGATCGCATGCCGCAATCGTGGGTGGGGTGTTTGAAGGGGGACCTGGACACCCCCGCGTTGTGCGTCGATCTCGACGGGCTGCAAGCGAACATTCGCAAAATTTCGTCGATGTGCGCAGTGCACGGAGTCGCTTGGCGGCCCCACGCGAAGGGGCACAAATGCCCGGCGATCGCGCACGAACAACGGCTTGCGGGGGCCATCGGGGCCACGTGCGCGAAGTTGGGCGAAGCGGAAGTCCTCGCCCAGGCGGGCGTGCGGGATCTGCTGGTTGCCAACCTCGTTGTTGGCGAGCGGAAGTGGGAGCGGGTGGCGGCGCTGACACGCTGGGCCGATCCGATCATCACCGTCGATCACTACGTTCAGGCGGAAGGGCTGTCGCGCGTGTGTCGCGCGCGCGGCACGAAGGTGCGCGTGATTATCGAGGTCGACATCGGCCTCGACCGGGTCGGGGTCACCCCCGGTCGCGACACGCTCGAACTTGCCCAAGCGATCGACCGGCTTCCGGGGCTGAAGCTCGCGGGAATCATGGGTTACGAAGGGCACTTGCTGAAGATTCCCGACCTCGTCGAGAAGGAACGCCGCATCGGCGAGGCCATCGGCACGCTGGTCGGTTGCAAGGACCAACTGCTGGCCGCCGGGTTGTGTTGCGACATCGTCAGTTGCGGCGGAACCGGTTCTCTCCCGTGGACCGTGAAGTGCCCGGGGATCACGGAAGTGCAGGCCGGCGGCGGCATCTTCATGGACGGCATGTACTCCGAGAAGTGCCATGTCGAGGGATTGGTGCACTGCCTGTCGGTGCTGGCCACGGTGGTCAGCCGCCCGAAACGGAGCAAGGCGTACATCGACCTGGGTCGCAAATCGATCAATGCCGAGCTGGGCCCCGCGCGGGTCAAGGGGTTCCCCGACGCCGAGGTTCGCGTGCAGAGCGCCGAACACTGCGAACTCGTGCTCGGTCCGGAATCGGAGCGGCTGGCGATCGGCGACCGGGTCGAGGTGTTCGTCGGCTATCACGACTGGACAGTCGTGTTGCACGATGAATTCCACGGCTTCCGGGGGGATCGGTTGGAAGTCGTCTGGCCGATTTTGGCGCGGGGGGCGCTGCAATGACTTCCGGCGAACCGGTTGGCGACCCGGTCGAAGCCCGCTTGGCGGGCATCGGCCGCATCCTGACCGCCGAGGAGTTCCTCGACGTGCGGAATGAACGGTCCGACGGTTCGCGGTGTGAACTGTGGATGGGCCGCCTGGTGGTGCTGAGCCCCGCCGACGAGGACCACGGCCTCGCGGTGATGAACCTGACGCGGGCATTGGGAGATCATCTGCGCCGGAACCCGACCGGATACGCGGCGTTTGCCCATCCGATTGTCGTCGCACGCGATCCCGACACCGTCCGCTGCCCCGCGATCGCCTGCTTCGGCGGGGGGCCGACGTTCGCGGCGCTCGACGCGGATCTGTGCGAGATTCGACCCGATCTCGTCGTCGAAATGGCTTCGACCAACGACCGCCGACGGGGGATTGGCGACCGGGTCCGCCAATGGCTCGAGTGGGGCGTGCCGACCGTGTGGGTGCTCGACCCGTCCCGCCGCGAGGCGAACGTGGTAACGGCCAAGGAAGGGGCGGTGAAGTACCGGGAAGGGGAGTCGCTGCACGGAACCCGCAGTCTGGCCGGATTCCAGATCGGGGTCTCGACGGTGTTCGCGGTTCCGGAGGGTTGGCGGTAGGCTGGATGGATCACATCCCCCGCTGGCGAATGCGTCCCTCATGCGTCCCACCCTGCTGCTGTCGATGCTGATTGCCGGGGCCTGCGGCACGCTCGCTCGTTACTTGCTGGCGAGTGCGATCCGTTCGGTGGCCGGTTCGCAATTCCCGTGGGGGACGTGGGGGGTCAATCTGTTGGGCTGTGTGTTTTTCGGGTGGGTCTACGCACTGGCCGAACATCGCTCAAGCCTGTCCGACGAAACTCGGCTGGTCCTGCTCGTCGGCTTCGCGGGCGCGTTCACGACGTTTTCGACGTTGGCGTTCGACACCGTCGAACTGGCCCGACAAGGACGTTGGATCGCGGCGGCGGGCAACCTCGTACTGCAAAACGTGCTAGGCTGCGCGGCGATCCTGTTGGGGTTGTGGCTGGGCAAGGGGCGGTGAGGGGCGGATTGATTTCGAGCCCGCAAAAGGAGCACCGGCAGTCCGTTGGGCGGAGCAAAGCGGCTCACTCCCGACACTCCGTCGAAGTGAATGGCTTTCTGGTGGTTGGATGCGGAAGGTCATGCGTCTTGTCGCTGCGCGACCCAGCCACCAGGTGGCCGGGCCACCCACGCTCTGAAGTGTTTCTCGAGAAACGGCCGTTCCTCGCTGCACAAACGCGTCTCTTGGCGATTGCCGCGTCCGCGCACATTGGCTTCGGCGGTTCCCCTTGCGACAATGGCGCATGGCCGTCGCGTCGTGGCCTGTAAGCGGTTCGACGGCCAACGGGTTTCGTGCGGAGCATCTGGTGGGCAAATTGCTCGGGGACGAATTCAAAGAGACGGTTCGGACCCAAAGCGACATTGTCGGCATCATCGGGGACGCCGTGGCGCTACAGCCACGCCGCGGTGGGCGGGAGTTCGTCGGTCTCTGCCCCTTTCACGACGACCACAACCCCTCGTTCACCGTCAGCCCCGAGCGGCAGACGTACCGCTGCTGGTCGTGCGGGGCAGGGGGAGACGTGTTCGCGTTCGTGATGAACTACGACCGCCTCAGCTTTCGCGAAACCCTCGAAATGCTGGCCAATCGGGCGAACATCCCGATTCCGACGACGTTCCGCCCCGAACCCGCGGAAGAGAAGGACAACAAGAACCGCTGGTACGAAATCCTCGCCTGGGCCGAGCAGACCATGCACGAGGCCCTGCTGCAATCCCCCCAGGGGGCGCGCGGCCGCGAGTACTTCCGCGGGCGGCATCTCTCCCCGGCCACGGTCAACGAATTCCGCCTGGGCTACCACCCCCCCGAATGGTCGTGGCTGGTGGATCGGGCGCGGGGGAGGTATTCGCCCGACGAGTTGGTGGGGGTGCGGTTGGCGGGGACACGCGAATCGGGGGGATATCGCGACGAGGCCATGTTCATCGACCGGGTGATTTTCCCGATTCGGGACGCGCGGGGCCGGACGGTCGCTTTCGGGGGGCGGGTGATCCCGGGATCGGAGAAGGAATTCGGCGGCAAGTACATGAACAGTGGCGAGTTCGCGCTGTTCAGCAAGAGCCGTCTTGTCTACGGCTTCGAACAGGCGCGGGAGGCCATAAAAAAGTCGGGAACCGTGGTTGTCACCGAAGGCTACATGGACTGCATCGCCGCCCAGCAGTGCGGGATCAAAAACGTGGTCGCCACGCTCGGCACGGCCTTGACCGAGCACCATGTGTCGTTCCTGAAGCGGTTCGCCCGCAAGGTCGTGCTGGTGTACGACGGCGACGAAGCGGGGCGCAACGCGGCGGAGCGCTCGCTGCCACGCTTCCTGGCCCAGGAGATCGATCTGAGGGTTTTGACTCTGCCGGGAGATCAGGACCCGGCGGACTTCCTGGAGGGGAACAGCCCCGAGGCGTTCGAGACGCTCATCGAAACGGCGGCGGAGGCGTGGCAGTTCAAACTGCGGGGTTTGGTGGAACGGGTGGGTTTGGCGACGATCGACGCGCGGCACCGGGTCCTGCGGGAGATGCTGGACACGATCGCTCAGGTGCCGGTGTCGGCGTCGGGGGAACAGTCGAGCGTGTGGATGTTGCGAAAAGACATCATACTTGGTGGACTTTCGCAACAGTTGGGCATCCCCGAGAGGACGGTGCGGGAGCGGCTGGCGGAATTGCAGAAGACGACGGCGCAGCCGGTGCGGACGGAAGCGTCGTCGCGACCGCGAGAGATACCGAAGGAACCCCCCACGCGCGACCCGCAAGTTCGGATGGAATGGGAGATCGTCGAGTTAATCCTTGTGTGTCCGGAAAGCTGTGCGGACCTGCGCTCGGAGATTTCGACAGGCGATTTTACAAACCCCGACCTGCGGACGGTGTTTGAGGTATGTTTGAAGACCGCCGGCGACGGCCCGTGGCGGGGCTTCGAGCAAGTGCTGACCGCCATCGAGGATCCGGATTTGAAAAGCTTGGTGGTGGCCCTGGAACGACACGCACGTGCGGTGAACACGCGTCCGGAACTGGTCGGCGAAGTGCTGGACTATTTCCGCCGCAAGCGACTGGAAGCCGCGATTCGTTCCGGGGCGGTGAACTCCTCCGCGGCGCTTGGCGCGGTTGTTGCATACTCCGAAAATTCTCTCGGTCTGACAGCCGAGTTGTCCCGCCTTTCGACACTCCAGCGATCCACGTCGCCCGGCCCGACTTCGACACCACCCGCCACACAGGATCGGAACGTTTCGCCCGCCGCCGGTGCTTCCGGGGGGGCGACGGATTCCGCGGGGGTCGAAACGGCGACCGGGGCACAAGGGGCGGACGCCCCACCGCGTGCGCCTTCCGACGACAAACTGGCCCGACTTCGCCAAGCGACTCTGCAAAACCACGTCCGCGCCGTGCGGAAACTGCGTGGTCCCGGAGAGTGAGTCGCAGAGAGAGACGGAACGGACGCGACCATCGAATGACGACAGTTGGACGTTCCCTAGAATGACTGATGCGGAACAAACCCGCTTTGCGCCGCAGTGACCCCGGGACCAATCCCGGTCGCCGAATACCAGCCGAATTCCCGTCGCATACAAAAAAGCCCGCCTGTTGACGACGCCCTCCGCAGGAGTCCTTCACGTGCATCAACTTGACGAAGCCCTTCGCAAGATCGTCGACAAGGGTCAACAACAAGGATTTGTCACGTTCGATCAGGTGAACGAATACCTGCCGGACGAAGCCGTCAATCCCGAGAAACTCGACGCGCTGCTGATGACGCTCGAGGAACTCGGCCTCGAGATCCGCACCGAGCCGCATCGTTCCACGCGGGTCGCCGCCAAGCCGCGCCTCACGAAGGCGGGCAAGCCGGTCAAGCAACGAGCGAAGAAGAAGGATGTCGACGGCGGCGACCGCCGCATCGAAGACCCGGTGCGGATGTACCTCACGCAGATGGGAGAGATTCCCCTCCTCACGCGGCACGAGGAAATCTCGCTCGCCAAGAAGATCGAAGTCACCCGCAAGCGGTTTCGACGCGAGTTGCTGGAATCCGACTTCGCCCAACAGCAAACGATCGAGGTGTTGACGAAGGTCCTCGACGGCGAACTGCCGTTCGACCGCACCATCAAGGTGTCGATGACCGAAGGTTTGCAAAAAGAGCAGATCACCGGTCGCCTGCCGCACAACCTGCGGACCCTCAACGAACTCCGCAAGGAGAATATTGCCGACTTCGAGGCGTTGACCTCGTCCGACCTCCCGTCGCACGAGCGGCAGGACCGCCAGCGGGCAATGGTCGTGCGCCGCCGCAAGATGGCCACGCTGCTTGAGGAACTGGGCATCCGCACGCAGCGGTTGCAGCCGATCATGAAGCGGTTGCGGCAGATCACGCACCGTATGCTGGAGCTGCGACACCAGATCGACCGTTTGCGAACGATCAAATCGGCGCGCGACGAACGTGCCAACTTGCAGGCCGAATTGGCCGACTTGTCGCGTCTGACCCTCGAAACCGCCGAAAGCGCGTCGGTCCGGATGCGCTCGTTGACCGAAAAGTTCGACTGTTACGAACAGGCGATGCGCGACCTGTCGGGCGGAAACCTCCGCCTGGTGGTCTCGATCGCCAAGAAGTATCGCAACCGCGGCTTGAGCTTCCTCGACCTGATTCAGGAGGGGAACACCGGCCTGATGCGGGCGGTCGACAAGTACGAGTACCGCCGCGGGTTCAAATTCTCGACCTATGCGACGTGGTGGATCCGCCAGGCGATCACCCGCGCGATCGCCGACCAGGCGCGGACGATCCGTATCCCGGTCCACATGATCGAGACGATGTCGAAGCTGCGCAAGGTCGGCAAGAAGTTGCTCCAGGAAAACGGGCGCGAGCCTTCGGTCGACGAAATGGCGGCCGCCGCCGGCGTCAACATCGAAGAAGCCCGCCGCGTGATGAAGATCTCGCGTCAGCCGATCAGCCTCGACCGTCCCGTCGGGGAGAGCGAAGACAGCTACTTCGGTGACTTCATCGAGGATCATGGCACCGACAGCCCGGTCAACACCGCCGCGTCCGAGATGCTCAAGGACAAGATCGACACCGTCCTGAAAACGCTGACCTATCGCGAGCGGGAAATCATCAAGCTGCGATACGGGCTGGGTGACGGCTACACGTACACACTCGAAGAGGTCGGGCGCATCTTCAAGGTGACGCGCGAACGGGTTCGCCAGATCGAAGCCAAGGCGGTTCGCAAGCTGCAGCATCCGGTGCGCAGCAAGCAATTGCGCGGCTTCATGGAGAACACCGCCGAAGCGGCGGCTGCGACGACCTGACGGCGGATCGCCTCGAAAGAAACCACCGCAACGCGGTTCGGCAATCGCCGGACCGCGTTTTTTCGTTTTCGTCGCGTCGTTTGGATCCGCCACGACGCCGACGCGATTTCGGTCGAGGTGTTCGACGTGTCGAGAATCTAAGAATCCGAAATCTTCACGTTCACGCTGAAGGGACCAAACGCGTACAAATCACTGAAGACGATGGATGTTCACGGCGGAAAGTCCCTGGACACGTTCGATCTTGGGTCATTCAAACATCATTCAACCCGGACGATTTCTCGTCGCGTTTCTGGCGTTCTGGTCGGCGGTCGCGCCGGCTTGGGCGGCGGAGCCGTTGTGTTGTTTGGTGTGCCTGTGCGACGAGGGAATCGTCGACGCGTGCGCGGCCCGCCCGGTGAAGGCCGAGCACGAAGCGGGATGTGCTTGCTGCGCCGCCTCGAAACCCGCGGCTGCTGAACTCCGGGCGAATCGGGGCGCCGTATGCGGCGCGGTCCCCGGTCCGTGCGGCAAGTGCGAAGTTTCGCCCCCGCCGACGGCGGTGGTGGCCGCACGCTTCGCATTCGCGGGGGACCGCGACCCTGCCGAGGGATTTCTTCCAACGCAGGCGTGGCCGACCGACTTTCGAACGTCGTTCTCTGTCGGTGAGCGCCGAATGTCGATCGGGATGGCCAATCGGCCCCCGTCCCGCGCATCCCTGTGCGTGTGGGTGATTTGAGGGATCGAAGCGCGTTTGGCGTTGTCGATTCACGGTCCGGCTTCGCGTCCGCAGGGACGGCAAGCCGGAATCCTGCCGGGTGTCGCGCTCATGGAGTTCGCGACCCGATCTTCAATCACTTTCCCACAGGGGTTTCGATCATGTTGACTTGGGCTCGTACGGTGTTGCTGTTGTCCGCCGTGGCGTTGGCGGGCGGTTCGGTGTGGGCGTCGTCCGCGACCGCGCGGGGTGCGTCGTGTTGCGCTGGCTGCGCGCCGGGCTGCGACTGTTGCTCGGCATCGGTCTGCGTGTGTCCGGATTGCCTGTGCACCGACGAATGCCTCGCCAGCGGTTGCTGCACGGGAGAAGTCGCTTGCTCGGCGCCGTGCTGCGCCAAGTGAGACGCTGACCGTATTCGCGGGGATTTCGCGATGAGTCGCACCGGCCCGGAAGCGTCATTCCTGACGTTTTCGGACCGGTGCATTTGCATTCCGGTCGCTCCCGTCGACTCGCGTTTCATTCGGCGTTCGCGGCACCGCTCCGGGCAGCGTCCCGTCCGCGTGACCACCGCATGGCCGAGACGAATCCCGTCGCCGCCAGGCATGCCAACACGGGAACAAGTGGCGCGCGCATCCGCTGGTCGGACCAGTACACGAAGTGCACCGCCGAAAACACGAGCAGCGCGATCAGCGCCGTTTCGCCGAGTGGATTCCGCGTTCGCAGACACACAACCAACCCGATGCCCGCCAACGTAAACACGACCACATTCCCCGCCGCGATGCCCCAAACGACAACGCGGGGCAGGGGACGGGCGGCGACATCCGAGGGGGCCACGCTCCAGAATCGGCCCATCAGGGTCATACCGCTCCGCACCGCCATCCAGGGATCGTCGAACACGATCTTGCGGGCGGTCGCCCCGAACCAGGCGTCCCGCGCGGTCTCGTCGGAGGGAGGGATTCCGGCGGCCGCGAGTTCTTCCTCCAGCGATCGTTGCCAAGCCTCCAGACTCCGACCGTCCCACACGGCCCCCGGCGGACCGTTCACGATTTCTCGGTAATAAACGGGGTTGTGCCCCAGCAGCAGCGTGTACCCGCCGTGCGTGGTCGTCGCGATCGGTCGCCCGAACAGCACCGCGTTGCGAACCACCCACGGCGTGAGCACCAGTGCCGCTCCGCACACGGACCACACCGCTCTGATCCGCCAATGCCTCCAATGGCCGTGTCGCTCGGCGGGCGTCGGCCAACAGGCGACCAGCATTCCCAGCGGAAGGAACACCGGACGACAGAGCGCTCCAATCCCCCACAGCACCCCCTCGATGAGAGGACCGCGAACCGCGGGATGGGGCGACTCCACGCGATTCGCCACCACTTGTCGCAGCCAGATCGCCATCAATGCCGCCGCCAGGACTTCCGTCATGGGGAGCGCCGTGTTGTGGAGCAACAGCGGATCGATCGCCACGATCCCTCCCGCGACCAGGGGCGACCACAACACACCGGCCCCCTTCTTCTGCGAGCCGACGAGCGACAGCACGGCCAATATTGTCGCCAGCCCAGCCGCGAGGTTGAGGAGTGCCACGCCGGTGGATTCGGGAAAGGTGCGCAGGGCGGGAGCCAACACCAATGGGTACAGCGGTGGACGAAACGCCGTGGGGGTGCGCCCGTCCGGTTGAACATACCCCCGCCCGGCGGCCAATCCGCGCGCGAGCGAGAGATAGGCGTCGCGATCTTCCGTCAGAAGGTGGTCGAACAGACCGATGACGACCAACCGCGCCAAGAGGGCCAGCACGACGATCCCGATCCACAGCGCAAACACCGCAGGGAGTCGGGGTGAGGTTCCATCGCGAGTTGGCCCGACAGGACCGTCGGGCTGGGGCTCTCGAGGAGCGGGATGGGACGTGCTCGGCATCGGGTGTGGTCCGTCGTGGCGACGATCGAAGGGGTCGGGTTTCCCGACGCCGCGACACCGAGATATGGTAGCAGCGGAGGGGCGACGAGCGGCGGCCGACGGTTGTCGCCCCGTCGTTGATTTGTCGGACCGCCCCCCGATACCTCGCGATTCCAAAGGCGATTCGCACCTTATTCGATTTGTCACATCACGCCCCACCGGGAAATCCTCGCATGTCCGATCCGTTGTTCGATGTTTCCGATCAAGTGGTCCTGGTCAGCGGCGGCAGCCGCGGCATCGGCAAAGCGATCGCCGCCGAATTCGCCAAGCGTGACGCCCGCGTGATCATCACCGGACGCAAGCTCGACACGCTCGAATCCGCGTGCGGCGAAATCTCGACCGGCAAACATCCCGTCGCATTCCGCCAGAACGATGTCAGCGATCCCCACGCCGCCAAACCGCTCGTGGAAAGCGTCGTGTCCGAGTTTGGACGGATCGACACGCTGGTCAACGTGGCCGGGGTCAACATCCGGAAACGGGTCGAGTCGTACACCGTCGAGGAGTACGACCACATCCTCAACATCAACCTTCGCGGCCTGTTTTTCCTGTCGCAAGCGGCGGGCTTGGCGATGTTGAAGCGGAAATCGGGCAGCATCATCAACATCGACTCGCTGAACACCAACGCACCGCTCCGAGGAGTGCTGCCGTACGCGATCAGCAAGGCCGGAGTGAGCATGCTCACGCGCGGCATGGCGGCGGAGTGGGGGGAGGACGGCGTCCGCGTCAACGCGATCGCGCCGGGCTTCATCCTGACCGACCTCACCAAGAAGCTCTGGTCCGACCCCACGATGCAAGCCTGGGGATTGCCAAACACGCCACTGCGGCGATTGGGAGAGGTCGACGACCTGCCGGGAACGGCGATCTATCTGGCCTCCCGCGCGTCGAAGTTCATGACGGGCCAGGTGCTGTACGTCGACGGGGGGATTTCCGCCGGGATGCGGTGGCCGATCGATCTGGGCAATCGCGAGCACCAGTAAGCACAGCGATTCGCGTGGGAATCGGTTGTGTGGCGGGGATGCCGTCAAACCCGTGTCGAAACGGATGAAACCGATCGCGGCCGACGGGAGTAGTTCCGTGGTGCCGGAGTTCTTTACGTCCGGAGGCGGTTTGAAACCGCGTGGCACAGATCGGTTCCCCCCGGAGCGAAGCCATGAGATTCCAGCGGCGAGGGTTTTTGCGGAGTGCCTCGGGGCTGGCATTGGGGGCGGCGGCGCCCGGCCTTTGGGGCCGGTTGGCATGCGCTGCGCCGGACGAGGGAGCCCCTGGGGGACGCGGCACAGTGCTCGTGGTCGTGCAATTGGGGGGCGGGAACGACGGCCTCAATACAGTCGCGCCGGTTCGCGACCCCAGCTACATCGCCGCCCGGCCGAATTTGCGAGTCCGTCCAGAGCAGTCGCTGGCACTTGCGGGGGGATTCGCATTCCACCCGAAATTGAAGGGGATGGCTGACCTACTGGAGCGGTCGCAATTGGCCGTGGTGCAGGGGGTTGGGTATCCGAACCCCAACCGCTCGCACTTCGTGTCGATGGACATTTGGCACCGTGCGTCGTTCTCCGAGGACGATCCCGTCGGTTGGCTCGGCAAGGCGAGCGATCACTTCGCCACCGGGGTCGGGGCGCTGCATGTCGGTCCGGGGGAAACCCCGCTGGCCGTCGAGAACCGGTCGGGCAAGTCGACGTCGTTGCAATCGATCGAGGACTACCGGCTGAAGGTGGCGGAGTACGGAGACGATCCCGTGCGACGGTTGGCGATCCGGGGCTTCGCGGCGCGGGGGGGTGACAGCGCGTCCGCCGCGTCGAATCCCCTACTCGACAAGATTCGCCGTACGGCCCTGGAAACTCACGCGTCCACGGAGCGTGTCGACCGCGTGATACGGGACGAGGCCCTCCAGGCGAAAGCGGCCACGGGGGCCGCGACCGCCGACGGTTATCCCCCCGGCGAGCTGGGGCAACGGTTGAAGCTGGTGGCACGCTTGATCGCCGGGGGAATTCCCGAGCGCGTGTTCTTCACCGCGCAGGACGGATACGACACTCATGCGTCGCAGGCAACCGCCCACGGCTATCTCCTCGGAGAGTTGGGGGATTCCCTCGCGGCATTCCAAAAGGACTTGGAGCGTCACAAGGTCGCCGACCGGGTGTTGACGCTGGTGTTCTCCGAGTTCGGTCGCCGCGTGCGCGAGAACAGTTCCGGCGGGACCGACCATGGTGCCGCCTCCTGCCTGTTTCTGGTGGGGGGGGCGGTGAACGCTGGTTTACACGGCGTGTTCCCAAGCATGACCGATCTCGACGACGGCGACCTCAAGCACACGGTCGACTTCCGACGCGTTTACGCCTCGGTCCTCGACGATTGGCTGGGGGTTCCGTCGTCCCACATCGTGGGGCCGGGTTTCGCTCCTTTGCCGGTCGTGCGTCGCAGCTGACCCCCGAGAGGAACGCGTCGAGCTTCCAGGCGGCGCGCGTCAATCGGCGAACCCCAACACACGTCGCATCCCGAGCCACGGTTGGATGTAGGTCAGGAATGGCAGACCATCGACGGTCGGCTGCTGGCGACGGGTGACGCCATCGACCGCCGGACCTTTGCGGACCAGGTGCTCCAGCAACATCAATTCGCGCTCGGCGGTGAACGGTGAGAGGACCGCCATGTCTCGCCGCCAAATGGCCGTCGCCGCCGCCAACGCGTAACCGCCCCAGTTGCTGACGCCAGCCAGGATCGTGGCGTCGGCGGCAATGCGGCAGGGGACTCGCCCCGCATGGTCCCCGGCCAAGCGACGGACCAAGTCTTCCCACGGGACCGATCCCATCCCGATCTCGTTGCCCCCGTCGCCAATGGCCAGCGTGCGGACGAGCGGGCTTGCGCGGCGGGCGAACTCAAACAAACCGTGGAGCGGGGCGGTGTGAGGGGAGAGGTCTTCCCCGCGCATGTTGTGCGGCAAACCGCGACTCCCCTCCGAAACAAGAGCCGAAAATTGGTCGGATGGGGGAGGACCGGGACGCGACTGCGTGGCGAGCGACTCCAGCGTGTGACTTGGTCCGACCCGTTCGATGGCCACCAAATGCGTCAATCCGTCGTCGACGAGTCGCTGCCAGACGGAGTCACACACCGCGCGCGGATCCGTCGGGCCGGCGGGGCTCGGCAATGGGACGGCGAGCAATCGTTCTTCCGGGAATTCGGCGGCTATAGCGAGATGGGTCAGCGCAGCGCGGCACGGTTCGTCGGTGACCAGCCACGCCCGTATGCCGAGGTTCTCCAAAACCTGGGCGAGCAGCATCGCACCGGGCGGGCCATCCGTTTCCGCGGCCGGGGGCTGGGCTGACGGAATGAAAAACCCCGTGACGATGGCGACCGATCGTCCGGTGGCGGCCAAGTCCGCAGCGGCCGCTCCCAGTTGGCCGACGAGCAGCGGGGGGTACCGGTCGTCCGCCAGCAATCCCCGACGACCCGGATCGCGGCGGATGAAGACTTCGAACTGATCCAGCCAATCCCGAGGCAACGACACGAAAGCGGCTCCCGGAGTGGCGGGACGATGAATGAAGCGGGACGCGCCCCACGAGAATCGCCATCTTGAGCCCGATTTCCAACCGAGTCCGCCGTGAAATCCGCAAGTCAGGGCGTTGTCAACGGGGCTGTCGTCGCGGACAATTCGATGAGTCGAACGGCGGACGAGGACTGACCGAGCGGAAAAGTACGACGGACGTCCAGTCCGTCGTACAGGAATGGTCTTTTCCGCGGCTCGCCAATCGACCGGATCGCCCTGCTCGACGACGCCCCGCCCAGAAGATCCCGCCTGAAATCCTTCCGCCTCAATCTGGCTGGCACGGCATGTTTGCTGTGTCTTGCAAGCGATTGCCGCGCCTTGTGTTGCGCCGATTTGACGCATTGACGAGAGTGTTTCTGTGCGAGACCGTTAACTTCAGGGATGCGCGTTCACGCTCGGGGGAAGACTCCCGTTTTCCGCGACGGTGACTCCTTCGGGTGAGATTCGGGCGGAGTGACGGTACATTGAAGGTTTCGGCATTCCGGAGCGGGGCGTACCTGAGCGAGGCTCGGTCAGCTCGACGCGTCGCCCCGGTAGACTGAATGAACGTTCCCCCGAGTGGCCCAGCGAGCCGCGTGACAAAGTGCTCGCAATTCCGCGCTGATTGCAAAGGTGTCGACCATGTCGTTTTCCGCGTTTCGCGTTCGGACCAGCCTTGCCGGTTTGCTGGTTGCTCTGGGGGTATTGACCGGGTTGCCGGGTGGGACCGTATCGGGTCGCCTGACGGCTCAGGACGCCAAGACGGGGACACTCAAAGGTTCGATCGTGCTTGACGGCGCGGTGCCGACGCTGGCTCCCGTTGTGAAGATGGGGGACGCTGCGGTGAAGGACGCCGCGATTTGTGCGGTGGCGACGATTCCCGACGAATCGCTGATCGTTGACCCGGCCACCAAGGGGATCGCCAACGTCTTCATTTACCTGGCGAAGGCCCCAGAAGGGTACAAGTACGTCCAACCCGCGAAGCCGGTGGAGTTTGACCAGAAGGCGTGCAAGTTCATCCCGCACGCGATGATCGTGCCATTGAGAACGAAGAAGGTCGGTGGCAAGGAGGAGCCGGATGTGGCCGTTACGGTGCTGAGCGCTGACAATTGCCTGCACAACACGCACTGCACGACCGTGCAGTACCAGTTCAACGAGGCGATCAAGCCCATGGATCGCGTGGGGCTCAGTATTCCCTACCCGAAGACGTTCCGCACCCCGGTCCCGGTCACCTGCGACCTGCATCCGTGGATGAAGGCGTACCACCTGGTGGTCGATCACCCGTTCGCGGCGATCACGGATGAAAAGGGGAATTTCGAGATTCCGAACCTTCCTGCCGGGAAGTACGAGTTCGTGATTTTCCAGGAGTCGTCGGGTTACATCGAGCGCAGCAAAGCGGTCGAGATTAAGGCGGGTGCCGATACGAAGCTCGACCTGAAGGTGCCGGTGGCGAAGTTCAAGAAGTAGTCTGTGGCCTTCGCCGTCGGGCTTTCCCGACGTGTCGAAAGTGCGGGTGGATTTTCAAGTTGGGTGTGCGGGAGGGGCACGTCGGGCAAGCCCGACGGCGAACAGGTCGAGCGAAGTTTCCGGGAGTCACGGCGAGGATGAGAATGGCGGGTGTGCGAGGGACGGTGTTCGCGTGTCTGGTCGGCGTGCTCGCGCTGGCCGGGTGTGGTGGTCCCGCGCCGGAACTGAAGTTCACGCCGCACGAAAAGACCGTCGGTCTGATCGAGGTCGCACGTTCACCCGTTCAGAGCATCCTCGACGAGAAGTTTGGCTCCCCCGCGAAGCCTGCGGTGTGGAAAGAACTGCCCATCGATTTCGGCGAGGCCTCGTCGGACAAGAGTGCCGCCAAGGTCGAAGGGTGGCGCATTCACAAGGGTCGCGACCTGTACATGGTCCATTGCGTCCACTGTCACGGCACGACCGGCGACGGGTTGGGACCGACGGCCCGGTTCCTGAACCCCCGTCCGCGGGACTATCGCCAGGGGGTGTTCAAGTTCACTTCGACGCATGGCGGCATGCGGCCTTCCCGGCTGGACCTGATCAAAGTTCTCGACGAGGGGATTCCGGGAACGTCCATGCCTTCGTTCGTGCTGCTCGGTACGGAGCAGGTCGAACTGCTGGTGGACTACGTCCGCTGGTTGAGCATGCGAGGCGAACTCGAAATCAAGCTCACCGCCGAAGTCTCCGGTATGGGTGGGGATCGGGCTGAACTTGAGAAGCGGGCGGACGAAACCGAAGAGGTCGCCAAGCTCAAAACCGCGTGGGAAGAGGCTCGCAAGGCGGCGTCGGCAGATGGGGGCAAGAAACCGGCTGAAGAGGCGGCCCGGCAAGCGTACCTCGCGGCGCGGACCAAGGGGATGGAACCGCTCGTCGCCGAACTCAAGGAAACCATCGACGGCGATTTCCCGGACATCTCCGCCGAACTCATGGAGTCGGTCGTGGCTGCGTGGACGAACAGCGACTCCGCCGACAGTCTCGTCACCCCCAAGCAACCGCGCACGCCGCCGACGGAAGAGTCCTTCAAGCGAGGCCAGGCGTTGTTCGTTTCTCAGAAGGCCAAGTGCGCGGACTGCCACGGTCCGGCGGGTCAGGGGAACGGGCTGCTCACGCTCGATTACTGGCCTCGACCGGGAGTGACCCCCGAACAGAAGTACGAAGTGGCCGGGTTGCACGACACCTGGGGGAACCCGCAAGCACCCCGGAATTTGACGCGCGGCCAGTTCCGGGGAGGGCGGCGTCCGGTGGATGTGTACCGGCGGCTGTTCGTAGGGGTGAAGGGGACGCAGATGACCGGTTACGGGTCGGCGCTGGAAGAGGCGGAGATCTGGGACCTGGTGAACTACGTGATGGCGCTGCCTCATGGAGGGAAGTAGGCCCCGACGAAGAATTCCATTCACCACAGACGACACAGAGGGGCACGGAGTTGGTCAAACTGAGGCGTTGGCCTCTTCAACAACATTTGACCGTACGGACTGTCCGTGGATTTCTCTTTGAAACTCCGTGTCCACTGTGGTGAAACATTCATCGATTCAGACCCGCCGTCAAATCCAACTTTGCCCACCAGGGCGGCCGCATGGCGGGAAGTCGGCCCGATCGCATATTTTCATGAACCACACAGAACACAGAGGGACACGGAGTTGATCAAACTGAGGCGGAGGCCGCTTCAACATCATTTGACTGTACGAACTGTTAGTGTTTTCTCTGTGTAACTCCGTGTCCTCCGTGGTGAATTAGGTTTCCGATAACGC
Source organism: Planctomycetales bacterium (assembly GCA_044359065.1). Lineage (GTDB taxonomy): Bacteria > Planctomycetota > Planctomycetia > Planctomycetales > Planctomycetaceae > JAIXZD01. Next base: position 26,636 of record JBIKMW010000037.1, read on the forward strand.
CTCAAGGCGATCCTGACAATTAACGCGGACAACGAATCGAGCCGGGAGAGATTCGAGTGGGACGGTTCTGGAGCCTGTTTTTCGGACTGCATGCCCTGGTGGGGTTGGCGCTGTGCTTCGCCGCGCCGTCACTGGGATGGTGGTTCCCGGTTGCGCCGCAAGCCCCGGCGGGGGAACCGCTGTCCCCCATCGGGCAACAGATCGACGGCCTGTTCTTCCTGATTCTGTGGATCGTGGCGATCGTTTATGTCGGTACGCACATCGTGCTCAGCGTCGCTCTCTGGAAGTATCCTTCGCGACCCGACCGCAAGGCGTGGTACTCGCACGGGAACCACAAGGTCGAACTGGTGTGGTGCATCATTCCGGGCATCATTCTGCTGTACATTTCGTTCGTGCAGATCGATGTGTGGGCCAAGTTCCGCATGAAGGGGACGGTCGCCAAAGAGGTCCTCGACAGCCCCATCGCCGAAGTGACCGCACGACAGTTCGAGTGGCGGATCCGGTATCCCGCCCCCGGCAAGAAGCTGCAATCGAAGCCGCAACCGGACGACATCTACGCGGTCAACGACCTGCGGGTGCCGACGGGGCGGATGGTGGCGGTTCGGTTGGTCAGCGAGGACGTGCTGCACTCGTTCTTCGTCCCGCTCCTGCGTATCAAGCAGGACGCCGTGCCGGGGATGGCGATTCCCGTCTGGTTCGAGGCGCTGAAGGAGGGTGAGTACGACCTTGTGTGTGCGGAACTGTGCGGGTGGGGTCACTACAAGATGCGGGGCCGTGTGACGGTCCATTCGCAAGGGGACTTCGAAGCCCATCTGAAAACGCTGTCGGCCAAGCAATCCGCCGACGGCACGAATCCACCAGCGGAAGGAGGGGCGACACAGGCTCCCGGGGAGGCAGGCTCGTGAGCGTCGCCGATCAACCACAGATTCACGAAAACGCGTCGATCCTGCCGGATCACGGGGCGCATCTCCCCGCGCACGACCACGGACATGGTCACGGACCTGCGCATCACCAACCGGGGTTCATCGGTCGGTACATTTTCTCGACCGATCACAAGGTGATCGCCGTCCAGTTCCTGTTCACGACGCTGCTCATGCTGCTGCTGGGAGGGGCGCTCGCGCTCGCCGTGCGGTGGCAACTGGCGTATCCGTGGAAGGAGATGCCGCTCATCGGGCGGTGGCTGTTCCCCGGCGAAGGGGGGCAGGTGTCCCCCGAGTTCTACACGATGCTGTTCACGATGCACGCGACGGTGATGATCTTCCTGGTGGTCATCCCGATCCTCGCCGGTGCGTTCGGAAACCTGCTGATTCCGCTGCAAATCGGCGCGCCAGACATGGCGTTCCCGCGATTGAACATGCTGAGCTACTGGTTCATGTGGCCGGCGATCGCCTGCTTCCTGGGGAGCTTTTTCGTCGAGGGGGGAGCGGCGGCGGCGGGGTGGACTTCGTATCCACCACTGGCGTCCCTCACACAGGCGGCTCCCGGTTCGGGGGCAGGGCAGACGTTGTGGCTGTTCGGCGTCACGTTCATCGGTGTGTCGTCGATGATGGGGTCGGTGAATTATCTCACGACGATCATCAACATGCGGGCGCCGGGGATGTCGCTGTTCCGGATGCCGCTGACGATTTGGGCGATGTTCATCACGGCGATCCTGCAGGCGTTCGCGCTGCCGGTGCTGACGGCGGCGGGACTCATGCTGGTGCTTGACCGGATGGTCGGGACGACGTTCTTCACGCCGGGAAGTTTGGTCGTGAACAACGCCGGGGCGACGACCGGAACGGGTCAGGTTCTGCTCTGGCAGCATCTGTTCTGGTTCTATTCGCATCCCGCCGTCTACATCATGCTGCTGCCGGCGATGGGGATGGTGTCGGACATGCTGGCCTGTTTCTGCCGCAAGCCGGTGTTCGGGTATCGCCCGATGGTGTACTCGATGACCGCCATCGCGGGGCTGGGCTTCATCGTGTGGGGACACCACATGTTCATCAGCGGGATGAACCCGGCCATCGGCATGGCGTTCATGGTCAGCACGATCATGATCGCGCTGCCGAGCGCCGTGAAGGTGTTCAACTGGCTGGGGACGATGTGGGGGGGGAATATCCAGTTCACCACGCCGATGCTCAACTGCATCGCATTCGTGTCAATGTTCATCGTTGGCGGACTGAGCGGCATCTTCATGGCCGCGGTCCCGGTCGACGTGTACATCCACGACACCTATTTCATTGTGGCCCATTTCCATTACGTGCTGTTCGGGGCCACGCTGTTCGGCGTGTTCGGAGCGATCCATTTCTGGTTCCCGAAGATGTTCGGTCGCATGATGAGTGAGCGGCTGGGCAAGCTGCACTTTGTGATCACGTTCATCTCGTTCAACGCCACGTTCTTCCCGATGCACCTGCTGGGTGTGGGGGGGATGCCGCGGCGTCTGGCGGACCCGTACAACTACCCGTATCTGTCGCACCTCTTGCCCATCAACCAGTTCATGACGTGGGCGGCGATCGTGATGGGGGCGGCCCAACTAATCCTCGTCGTCAACTTCTTCGGAAGTATGCTGTTCGGGAAGAAGTCGGGGCGGAATCCATGGAACGCCAACGGACTCGAGTGGGCCTGCCCGTCACCACCACCACATGGCAATTTCGAGGTCACGCCGGTGGTGTATCGGGGGCCGTATGAGTACGGGTGTCCGGAGGCTCCGGAAGGGAGCGACCATTTGACGCAGTTTGATCCCCCGCCAGGGTCGCAACAATTGGCGTAGCGGGAGTGGAACCACGAAGGGCACCAAGGGAAGAGGCACGAAGAACACGAAGGGGGTGGTGATGTTTGAACCACCAAGGCACCAAGACACCAAGGTAAGAAAAAGAAGAGTGTTGTGAATTGGGTGGGTGTCTGTCGGGCGATGGTCTTCGGTTCCCTTGGTGTGTCTTACTTGGTGCCTTTGTGCCTTGGTGGTTAAAGACGTCTTTTTGAGTTGTTGAACGATGCCGACGGACACTCCACGATTGTTGCACAGGCTGGCGCTTGCGATGCTTGCGACGGCGGTGTTGCCGATTTTGTTTGGCGCGCTGACGACCACCAAAGAGGCGGGGATGGCGTTTCCGGACTGGCCTTCGTCGGATGGTCAGGGGATGTTCGCCTATCCCTGGTTACGATCGGTCGGGGACAAGTTCCTTGAACATGGACACCGCCTGGCCGGCGTGCTGATCGGCGTGGTGAGCATCGCCGTCGTGGTGGTCGCGGGAGTGGTCGAGCGGCGAGGGTGGGTGAAAGTGTTGGCTGGTTCGATCCTGTTGTGCGTGATTGCGCAGGGTCTTCTTGGTGGACAGCGCGTGCTGTTGAACGCGCGGGGATTGGCCTTCGTCCACGGCAGTTTCGCGGCGCTGGTGTTCGGGCTGATGGGGGCGCTGGCGGTCGTCACCTCGCGTGGCTGGTTTTCCGCGTTGACGAGAGTGGATGGCGACATCGAGGAGGGGCCGAATCGCGGTGCGGATTTGGACAAGCTGAAGTGGCTTGCGACCGCGACGATGGTGGTTCTGTTTGTGCAGTACGTTCTGGGGGGCCTGGTGCGGCATCATGGGCTGGTGCTGTACGAGCATGTCGGGGGGGCGATGGTCTCGTTCCTGATGACGGTGTTTCTGGCGGGTGGGTCGGCGATGGGGCCGTCGCAGTGGCTGAAGGCTCCGGCATTCGGGCTCGCTCTGGCGATCATGTTCCAGTTGTTTCTGGGGCTGGGGGCGTGGGTGACGAAGTTCGGCATGCCGGGTTTCGTCGACGTGGTGGTCGCGCAGTCCCCGTGGCAGGTATTCTTCAGGACGGCGCATGTGCTGGGTGGCATGCTGGTGTTCCTCATGGCCACGGTGCTGACGCTGCGAATCTGGCGGTTGGCGGGGGCCACGCGTGGTGTGGCGGTCGTGACGGGGTCGCGCGAGTTGGTGACGAGTGGAGGCCGAGCATGAACGACCCGGAAATCCAACAGCGGGTTGTCAGGCACAGCCTGACCTACGTTGCGGAAACCTCGAGCGGGCGAATGGTGCCTGTCGGGAAAGGGACGCCGGGTGAAACACCGGTTGTCACGGTTCACGAGTCGCGCGGCGTCGCACTCGCGCGGATGCACAATTATCTGGTGCTCGCGAAGCCACGCATCGCAGTCATGGTGCTGCTGACAGTGGCCTTGGGTTACGCGCTCGGTTCGACCGGGCCGACCGGCTGGGGGATGTGGCATGCGGTCCTGGGGATCGGCATGACGGCCGTCGCCTCGGGTGCGCTCAACCAGTGGTGGGAACGGGATACGGACGCGCGGATGGGGCGCACCGCCCGCCGACCGTTGCCGTCGGGGACGCTCAGCCCGACCGAGGCGCTGGTGTTTGGCGGAGCACTCGGTTTGTGCGGCACGACCTATCTCGCGCTCGCTGTGAATCCGCTGACAGCGGGTTTGGCGGCGGCGACACTTGTGATCTACACAGCCGTGTATACGCCGATGAAGCGGGTGAATTCGCTCGCATTGGTTGTGGGGGCAATTCCCGGTGCGATGCCGCCGGTGCTGGGTTGGACCGCCTCGGGACGGGGACTGGATGCAGGGGCGGCGGGGCTGTTCCTGATCCTGTTTTTCTGGCAGTTCCCGCACTTCCTGGCGATCGCCACCATGTATCGCGACGAGTACGCACGGGCGGGATTGAAGATGCTGCCCGAGGGGCGACTGTCGAAGCAGGTCGGTTGGCTGGGAGTGGCGTACGCGTTGGCCCTCGTGCCGATTTCGCTGCAACCGACGCTGTGCGGATTGGCGGGACCGGTGTATGCCGGGTGTGCGTTGGTGTTGGGGCTCGGTTACCTCGCGGCGTCGGTAAGGTTTGCACGGGACGAGTCGCGAGTTAACGCGCGGAAGCTGCTGCTGGTATCGATTGCGTATTTGCCGGCGCTGTTGTCGGTGCTGGTGGCGGACCATGTTTGGGGATGAACGCCGTCGGGAGCGAATCGGGGGCGGGTTCAGGTTGTCCCTCGCTGACGCGTCGGGCTACAGGATTGATGACGGACGGGAGTGAGAATGAGCGCGGTGGGGATGCACATGATCGAGGGAGAAGTCGCACCGAGTGCGCGGTCGGGCGTGCCCGTGCCGAACGCGAAGCTCGGGATGTGGCTGTTCCTGGGGACCGAGATCATGTTCTTCACGGCCTTCATCGGGTCGTACATCGTCGTGCGGATCGGCTCTCCCTTGTGGCCGACCGACACGCATGTCACGCACATCAACGTGCTGCTGGGAGGGATCAACACGTTCGTGCTGATCTGTTCGAGCGTCACGGTGGTCCTCGCCCATGAAGCATTGGGGCAGGGTCGTCCGGGCAAGGCGACCGGACTGTTCGTGGCGACGCTCGCGCTGGCACTGGTGTTCCTCGGGATCAAGGCGGTCGAATACAAGGGGAAGTTCGATCACGACATTCTGCCCGGGCGCATCGCCGAGACGACCGCCGAAGCGCTCGCGAAACTCGACCGGGACATCGAACGGGCGTCGGGAATCGGTGCTCTCGAACTCCAGCGCGAACGACTCAAGAACTCCGTCGCGCGGGGCGTGGCGAACGACGGGACCGCGAAGGAAATCGAGGCGGCGGAGAAGCGACTGACGGAACTGTCCCCTGTGAAGGTGTCGCTGAACACGCTGAAAACGGAACTGCGTGGCGGGACACTCAGCGCGGCGGACGCGGCGCAAAAGCTGGAGTCGCTCAAGCAGGCGCATCCGGGGATGTTCGACAAGGTCATCCCTCCGGCGGTCATCCCTTACGGGAACGTGTTCGCTTCGACGTACTTCTGCATGACGGGGTTCCACGCGCTGCACGTGGTACTTGGCATGATCATGTTCCTGCACGCGATCGGACTGGGGCTGCTGGGCAAGCTTGGTCCACGGCATGCGACGCTGGTCGAGAACTACGGTCTGTACTGGCACTTCGTGGACCTGGTGTGGATTTTCCTGTTTCCGCTGTTGTACATCGTGTGAAATGGAAGGGTTTCGGTTTGTGTCAGACCGATCCAAGCGAGCGACTGGAATGCAGGTGTGACATGAACTGGGAAGAACGCATCGAGATCAACCCCAGGGTTTTGGTGGGAAAACCGATTATTCGCGGGACACGAATCGCGGTCGAGTTCGTGATCGAGCGGCTGGGACGCGGGTGGACGACCGAGCAGGTGCTTGAGGAGTATGACCACCTGACCCGCGAGGACATTCAGGCATGTCTCATGTACGCGAGCGAAACACTGAAATCGGAGCGGGTTTATCTGGTCCCAGGTTGATGACGTGAATGAATCGATGAAGTTTCTGGCGAACGAGAACATGCCTTCCAGCGTGATCCGCCAATTGAGAAGCGGTGGGCACGATGTGTTGGCTGCGAAAGAGTCGCTGCGAGGAGAATGCGACGAAGTGATTCTCGCGCGTGCTCAATCGGAAGGTCGGGTGCTGATTTCGCAGGACAAGGATTTCGGCGAACTGGCCTTCCGCTCGGGCTTGCCAGCCGATTGTGGAGTCGTTCTCTTCAGACTGGATGGACCGGACCCCGAAACCGATAGTCGCAGGATGATCGAGGTCCTTTCGGCGACGAACGATTGGCCGGGCCGGTTCAGCGTCGTTGACGAACGGCGGGTCCGCTCTCGCCCCATTCCACCCAGGGGACTGTGATCGAATCCGCTACCTGCTGATCGTGACTTCGTCGGCAACGACGATTGCTTTTGGATAGTGGCCGACGGCCTTAAATCATGATGACACATCGGGTTGTCGACGAAGGATGAGTGAACGAACAATGGATCACGCGACAAAAGACACCGCCCCGCATGCGAACTACCTCGGCGTGTTCTACGCCCTGTGCGGGCTCACGGCCCTGTCGGTGGCGGCGGATGTGCTGGGGGGGAGTCTCGGCAAGGGGACGATCGCCCTCGTCGTGCTGCTGGTGGCGACGGCCAAGGCGCTGTTCGTGATGCTGTACTTCATGCACCTGAAGTTCGAGGGGAAGTGGAAGTACGCGCTGCTCGCCCCGACGATCGCGCTGGCGGTGGGGCTGGTGGTGACGCTCGGTGCCGAATTCGGGGTGCATTACTACGAGATGCTCGACACCTTCGACAGCGGGGCGGAGTCCGTCGGTCACTGATTCCGGACCACTCGTCATCACGGAGGAGCGGCACGCGAACTGACGGGAATGATTGGAACCACCAAGGCACCAAGGAAGACAAAAGAATTCGGAATCGATTGTCTTCTGCCTATCTTGGTGCCGTTGTGCCTTGATGATTCGATCTTTGTGTTCTTCGTGGTGAACTCACTCCTCTTTGCTCTCTTCGCCCCCTTCCCGCAAGACTCCCCGTGAACGCCGTCGAGACCCACGCCCTGACGCATCGCTATGGGGGGCTGACCGCGCTGGCGGAACTTGATCTCACGATCCCCGAAGGGACGATCTTCGGACTTCTGGGCCCCAACGGCGGCGGCAAGACGACACTGTTCCGGGTGCTGTCGACGCTCTTGCCGGCGATGTCCGGCGAGGTGCGGGTGCTGGGTCTGGACGTGACGAGCCAGGGAGCGGCCGCGCGGCGTCTGATGGGGGTGACGTTTCAGCACCCCAGTCTCGACAAGCGGCTGACCGTCGCCGAGAACCTCGCGCATCAGGGGCGGCTGTACGGGCTGTGGGGACGCGGCTTAGCGATGCGAATCGACGAGGTGCTCAGCCGATTGGGTTTGCTGGAGCGTCGGGACGACAAGTGCGCGGCGCTGTCGGGAGGGATGCAGCGGCGGGTCGAAGTGGCGAAGGGATTGCTGCACCGTCCGCGATTGCTCCTGCTCGACGAACCGAGTACTGGTCTCGATCCCGGCGCGCGGCTGGACTTGTGGACGTTTCTGCAAAGCCTGCGAAGCGACGGAATGACGATTGTCCTGACGACGCACCTGATGGAAGAGGCGGATCGTTGCGAAGACCTCGGAATCCTCGACGCCGGGCGATTGGTGGCACGGGGTACGCCGGATGTCCTGAAGGGGGAGGCCGGGGGGGAGATCGTGTCGACTCGCGTGGGGGACCCTGCTGCGTTCGCGCGGGAATTGCACGCGGAACTGGGGATTGACTCGGTGGTCGTGGGGCGTGACGTGCGGGTCGAATGCAAGAGCCGCGATGAAGCGAGTTCGAGGAGCGAGGGGGCGGCACTCGTGGGTCGGATCGTCGAGCGTTTTGGGTCGCGGATTGAGTCGATCGCGCTGGCGCGGCCGACTCTGGAGGACGTGTTCGTGCGGCGAACGGGACGACGCTTCTTCGAGGAGGCGTCGTGAGTTCGACTTCGACAAGTGACGACGCGACGCTGACGGGGCTGCCGCTCATGGTGTCCGCGACGCTGACGCTTGCCGAGCGGGAGCTGCGCCGGTTCTTCCGGCAGCGCACGCGGATCATCGGGGCGCTCGGGCAACCGGTGATGTTCTGGCTGCTGTTCGGAACGGGTCTACGAGGGAGCTTTCAGCCACCCGCTTGGGGTGTCGGACAGAGCTACGCCGAGTACTTCTTCCCGGGCGTGGCGGTGATGATCCTGCTGTTCACGGCGATCTTCTCGACGATCTCGATCATCGAAGACCGGCGCGAAGGTTTTTTGCAAGGAGTGCTCGTCGCACCGGTCCCCCGCGCGGCGATCGTGTTGGGGAAGGTGTTGGGGGGAACCGCACTCGCGCTGTTGCAGGTGAGTGTGTTCTGGTTGCTCGCGCCGCTGGCAGGGGTGTGGACGGGTCCGCTGGAGATTGCGGCACTGGCGCTCTTTTTCTCGCTGAGCGGCATGGCGCTGACGGCGCTGGGGTTCGCGATCGCCTGGCCGATGGATTCGACGCAGGGATTTCACGCGATCATGAGCGTGGTGCTGATGCCGATGTGGCTTCTATCGGGAGCGTTCTTCCCGGCCGAGGGGGCGGGGCCGCTCGGCTGGATCATGCGACTGAATCCAATGACTTACATGGTCGCCGGGTCGCGGCGGATTCTGTACCACGGGCGAGAGATTCCCGCGACGATGGACATGCCCCCCTTGTGGGTGTGTGTATTGGTGGTCGCGGTGTTTGGCGGAGCCTGCCTGTGGGTGGGCCTGCGGATGGTGGAAAGGCGGGTGACGCGTGACGAACGGTGAGCGGGTGAATTCGGGATGCGGGTTGGGAGCGGGTTCACGTTCTCCCTCGCTCACGCGTCGGGCTACCGTCGGTGCGGTCGGGATTCTGTTCGTGCTGCTTGGCACAAGTGCGGTCTTCGCGCAGGACGACGAGGAAGCCCCTCCGGTCGTGGTTCTGAAGACGCAACCCGTCGGCGACATCTGGGACCCCAAGGGACTGGGCGAGTTCAAGTTCACCGAGCGTGGCGGAGCGACGGTGACATCGAAGGACCTACTCGGCAAACCCGCCGTGTACGGGTTCATTTTCACTCGGTGTGCCGGTCCGTGTCCGCTGGTGACGGGGGCGATGAAGTCGCTGCAGGAGGACTGCGCGAACGTCGACTTCCGTCTGGTGACGATCACGGTCGATCCGGAACGGGACACCCCCGAAGTCCTCACGAAGTACGCGGATTCGTACTCGGCGGACAAAGAGAAGTGGCTGTTCCTGACCGGGGACCGCAACAAGACCTACGAACTGATCCGCGACGGCTTCAAGCTCCCCGTCGAGGAAACATCCGGTGCCGACCGACAGCCCGGCTTCGAGGTCATCCACAGCGTCAACCTGATGTATGTCGACGAAACGGGCGTCGTCCGGGACAAGTTCAATGCACAGAAGCCCGAAGAGGTGGCCCGGTTGCGTCGCATCCTGCAGGGGCGCAAGGTGCTGCCTCGTTCAACGGGTTCGGGCGGCCCCTCGCCGGACAATGTTGCCACGCCCCCCGCGTGGGTGATGACGCTCCCCAAGGTGAATGCGTCGCTGAACGCGCTGGCCGGGGTGCTGCTGTGCGTGGGCGTGGCGCTGGTCAAGCAGGGGAAGACCGAGGCGCACAAGCGGGTGATGCTGGCCGCGTTCGGCGTGTCGTGCGTGTTTCTCGCCTGCTACCTCGTGTACCACTTCCACGTGGTGTCGCGGAAGTTCACCGGCGAAGGGGTCTGGCGCTGGGTGTACTACACGATCCTGCTGACGCACGTCGTGCTGGCGGCGGCGGTGCCGGTGCTGGCGATCGTGACCATCCGGCGGGGCTACCGCCAGGATTGGGCAGCCCACAAACGGATCGCGAAGATCACGTTCCCGATCTGGCTGTACGTGTCGATCACCGGGGTGGTGATTTACGGAATGCTGTACCACTGGCCCGCGGGATGAGCGGAACCGGGCGACCCGCGCGAGAATGTCACGATTCGTCGGCTCAGTCGATGTCCTTGAGTCGGATATCGCCTTCCGGGGCGGATGGCCGGGGACGCGCAGTGGGTTGGACGGCGGGTTGGACGGACGAAGGATCGTCCACCCATTTCGGCATTGGAGGGATGGCCGGATAGGGCTCGTCGATGGCGACGGGAATCTCGAGGCTGGGGGGGCCGGAGGGATCGTCGAGGTAGCCGGGAACAAGCGGCGCGCTGACGAATCCGGGCGACTGCCCGGCGTGCAGCGACGGGTGGCCGGCCCCCGCGATCGAGGATCGCACGAACTGCGTGGCGGTCACCGGCTTTTCCAACGGCAAGGGAGGCATCGGCGGTAAGCCATCGTCGTATGCGGACCGGGCCACCGGTGCTGCCACCGGTAAAGGCGGCGCGGAAGGATTCGGCGCTGGTGGCGTCGGCGGTGGCGACCAGGGTGCGGGGGCGACGGCAGCCGGGGCGGGGGGAGGTGCTGGCGTCGTGAAATCCTGTGGGACGCTACGGGGCGCCACAGGGGCGGGAGGGGGCGGGGGCTCGACCGGGATGCCAGCGACGGTACCACGATTGTCGTGGTGTTCGTACGGGTCAGGGGGGGGTGGCGAGGACGGGTGAGCGAAAGCGGGCGAGACCTGCGGCGCGCCCGCCGAGGGTCCTGCAGATCCCGGAAAACCCACGACCGTGCCGTACTGGGGTGCGTGCTCGAACGGGGGCGGTTCGGAGAAAGCTGGCGGAGCAGGGGGAGTTGGAGGGGCTGACGGGGCTTGGGGTGACAGGTACTCGGACCGGGCCGGTTGCCCAGGATGGAGGGGAATCGGAGCCGGCGGAACGGTCACCGATCCATGACCCGCTGCAGCGTGATGTGAAACGGGCGCGCCATAGGCCGGGGCCGCCGGAGGCAGAGCGTAACGGGCCGGTGGGGAAGGGGGGGCCGCCTGGGGGGGCGGAGGAGCCGGCGGAACGAAAGCCTGAGCGGGTCGAGGGGCGTCGGGTCGAGGGGCGTCGGGTCGGGGCGCGTCGGGGCGTGGTGCATCTGGCAGCGCGGCCCACTCGGCGGGAAGATAGGGGACCGAATAGCTTGGAGGGGGAGGAATGGGGACCGAACCATAACCCGGTGGGGGTGACGACTGCGCCGGGTGAGGAGACGCCGCAGGTGGGGCGTAAGGCTGCTCAAAGCGGGGTGGGGGTTGATACTGCGGTACGTACTCGGGTGCGGCCGGAGCGGGCGCAGGCTGATACGGGGGTGCTGGATTGTGAACCGGCGCGGGGGGGGCGTACGCGGGCTGCGGTGCGAACTGGGGCGGGCGGGCTTGCTGCGCCACAGGCTGCGGATAGGGGTTGTACGCCGGAGGTGCGGGCTGCGGCGGCGCCGGATAATGGGGTGCGGGTTGGGGCGGTTGAGGGGCGAAAGACTCCGGGGCGAAGGGGGCCTCGACGGATGGCGGAAGCGTGGCGTCGATCGCTTGCGGCATTGCGGCAGGCCTTTGCGGTGCCGCGGCGTCCAGTTGGAACGCGAAGATGACGTCGCCGATACCCACTTGGTCATTGATGGCGAGGACGGCCTCGGTCACCCGCGTGCCGTTCACGCGGATACCGTTCATGCTCCCGAGGTCGCGAATGCGGTGCGTGCCGTTGATCTGGGCGACGCAACAGTGGCGTCGCGAGACTTTGCCACTGTTGGCGATGACGACATCACAATCGGGGTGCCGCCCGATGAGAATAATGGGCTTGTCGAGCTGAATGGGTGCCCCTCCGTTGAGGGGGGCGAGTCGAGCGGGCATGAAACAGCACCTCGGGCGTGTGCGAAACGACCTTCCGGGAACGGGGCATTCTCGACAACGACACACGCACCCCCTGGACGCGTTGGGCGGACTTCGCCACCACGGAGATAAGCCGACCCACGACCGCCCGCAGCGAAACGAGCGGGTTGGGGACCTCGCTATCGTAAGCCCTCGATTCGTCCGCGCGAATCCGGCATTCGGAGGGGAATGTCGCCCAACGCCGCTCCGGGGTGGGAAAGAGACGGTTTTTCCGAGTCGGATCGTATTGCGGGAGAATCCGTTCGTCGGCGATGCCACAGGGAAAGCGGTTCGAGCGATGGCAACGGTTTTCGGGCCGAGGGGAGCGGGTTCAACCCTGCCGGTTTCATGGACCGGCCTGATGCGTCGGCACCGGTCGCACGGATACCATGCGTGAACCAGTTCGCCCGCGTCGAACCTGCGGCCCGCCGCACTGCTGCCAATCGCCAAGAATGCCGCCACGCCGAAACCCGGAACTTCGTCCCGTCGGGAGATCGCCCATGTCGTCCGTCACTCCCGCGCGAAGCCCCGTTCCGTTTCTGCGATTGGCGTCGCTGGACGCTTATCGCGGCTTCGTGATGCTGGCGATGGCCAGTTCTGGGTTGGCGTTCTCGACAGTCGTCCGCAATCACCCCGAACTGGTTTCGGGAGAGGCGGACGGAACGTGGTCCGGGTGGATCTGGCGGACATTGGCGTACCAATTCGACCACGTACCGTGGGGTGGATGCGCGTTCTGGGATTTGATCCAGCCGTCGTTCATGTTCATGGTGGGGGTGGCATTGCCGTTCTCGGCGGCGCGACGGGCGGCGGATGGTCAGACTGCGGCGGGGCGGTGGTTCCACACACTGCTGCGTTCGTTCGTGCTGGTGGCGCTGGGAGTGTTCCTGTCGTCGAACGGGGCAGCGCAGACGAACTTCACCTACGTCAATGTGCTGACCCAAATTGGACTGGGATACCCGCTGCTGTATCTGCTGAACGGTCGAGCCTGGTGGGTGCAGCTTCTGGCGGCGGCGGTGGTGTTGGGGGGCTACGGCGCGTGGTTCGCGCGATCGACCGTTTCGGCCGAGGAGGACGCGTTGCTCCGCCGCTACGTGACCGAAGTCAAGAAGGGAGAGGTCGCGAAGGAGTTCGATCAATACGCGGGCTTGGCCGCACATTGGAACAAACACACGAATCCGGCGGCGACGGTCGACCGCTGGTTGCTGAACGTCACGCCGCGCGACGAGAAGAAAGAACCCGTGTGGGAAGGACGCTCGTTCTGGATCAACGGAGGTGGGTACCAAACGCTGAATTTCGTGCCGAGCCTCGCGACGATGATCTTCGGCTTGATGACGGGCGTGCTGCTGCGGGGCGATCGCTCGCCCGGCCGAAAGATCGCCGCGATGGTCTTCGCGGGGCTGGCCTGCTTCGTGGTGCCGATGGGGCTGGACACGTCGATCTGGCCGGTGAAGATCGCGGGTTGCGACTGGGTCGTCTGCCCCGTCGTCAAACGCATCTGGACGCCGACCTGGGCGCTGTTCAGCACTGGCTGGACGTTGTGGATGCTGGCGGCGTTCTACTATGTGATCGATGTCCGCGGTTGGCGAGCGTGGTCGTTCCCGCTGGTCGTCGTTGGCATGAACTCGATCGCGATGTACTGCCTGGCGCAGCTCGTCAAGGGTTGGGTGGGACAGTCGTTCCGCACGCACCTGACGACGCTCGATCTCATGACGGGCTGGAGCGTTGTCCCGACGCTGTTCGAGGGGACGTACGGGCCGATTTTTCAACAGGTGCTGATCCTGTTCGGGCTGTGGCTGATCTGCTGGTGGATGTATCGGCAGCGGATCTTCGTGAAGGTGTGAGCAGGCCGCGCGAGCGTGGGAAGACCTGCTCAAGCTCGGCGGAAAACCTACGTTTTCCGCTACCGCCTCTGCCGCGCTGGTTCACTCCGCGAACTTGTACAGCGTCTCGTCCGTCCGCAGGTACATCGCCCCTCCGGCGAACGCCGGTGTCGCCAGCGTTCTGCCCGGCAGTTCGTTCGTCCCCAGCACTTTGAACTCGGGTCCCGGTGCGACCCACGTCGCGACGCCCGTTTCGTTGAGAAACAGAATCCGTCCGTTGACGAAAATCGGCGACGCCGAATAGTTCCCGCCGACTCGCTGCATCCAATGCCGTTCGCCGGTCTTCGCGTTGATACACGACGCCACGCCGTTGTCCGCCACGTAGTACAGGTCGTCCCCCACCAGCACGGGCGAAGGAGTGCTGGGAGCACCTGTCTTGATCCGCCAGACGATGTGCGATTCCGTGACATCCCCCTTTCCACCCAGTCGGGCGGCGATCAGTTCGGGGTTGTCGTAGTCGTGATTGTAGATCACCAAACCGTGCGCGACGGTCGGTTGCGGCACGACCGACCAACCCGGAGCGAGAACTCTCCACAACTCCGCCCCCGTCGCGAGGTCGTAGGCCGCGAAGTGATTCGGACCGGGGGCCATCACCTGGGATTGCCCTTCGACACGGGCGATCGCGGGGGTCACGAACGAGTGGCTGATCCGGGCCTCCTGCGATCGCAGCGTCTTCCACGCGACCTTCCCCGACTCCGCGTCAACGGCCGCCACGAACGGTTGCTTGCTGCCGTCGCACACGACCACCAGTTTTCCGTCATGCAGGACCGGCGAACCACCGCTGCCGTGAAGGGGGGGATAGTCGAGTTCGGTGCAGGTCCAAATCACGCGTCCGTCGCTCGCGGCGAGCTTGGCCATGCCCAAAGCACCGAAGTGAACGTAAACCGCTCCGTCGCGAACAATCGGCGTGGGACTGGCGTGGCTGTTCTTGGTGTGAATGGACGGCGCCTTGTCGACCGCGCGAATCTCCCGATCCCAGAGCGGCTTGCCCGTCGTCGCCTCGAGGGCCAGCGCGCGGAGCGACAACCCCTCTCCCACACTCACGGCGGTCGTCAGGAACACGCGCCCGTCGACGACGGCCGGCGACGACCAACCCAACCCAGGAACGCGCACCTTCCAGACGACGTTCTTCGTGTCGGACCACTCCAGCGGCGTCGTGGTTCCCGACGCATGTCCATCGGAATTCGGACCGCGAAACTGCGGCCAATCGCCCGCCAGCAGGGCGCAGGTGGTGAGCAGAGCGAACATGGGTGAAACGGCTCCCGAGTGGCAAACAATCGATGGTCGTTGATGGACCGAACTGTAAAGGGCGGGAGCGGAGGCGCAAAGGGAGCACAGGCCGGTGCGTGGCGGTGCAGCCCATTCGAGTTTCTCGCGAGCGCACGAAGAATACGTTTCCTGCCGACGCGCCCGTTCGGCGACGCGTGTTCACGCGCGGCGGAAATCTCACGAATTCCGCTACGAGTCCGTGAAAAAGCCAATGGGATAGGCTTCCGGCCTGTCGTTCATTTCCTGGAAAGCCGGGAAATCCGACAGGCTGGAAGCCTATCCCACGAATAAAACACTTCCGCGACCGAAGCGCGCGGGGGTTCAACCGGCCTTGGCGAGAGGGATGAAGGCCGCTTCTTCCATGGCCACGATCTCGTCGACCAAGCCCTGGTAGTCCACCGAGCCCGGACACTTCGGCGCGTAGTCGAAAATCGAACGCCCGTGGCTGGGGGCTTCCGCCAGCTTGATGTTGCGGCGGATGCGACTTTCAAAGATGCGGGCCTTGGCCCACGGGGCTTCCGGGTCGCTGTGCGAGAGGAAACCCTGCAAATCGTCGGCGATGTCGGCGGCGAGCCGCGTCGACGTTTCGTACATGCAGAGCACGATCCCACCGACGCGGAGTCGCCGATTCAGGCGGCGCGTGACGAGAGCGACGGTCTCCAGCAACTTCGACAGGCCGTGCAGCGCCAGGAAGTGCGGCTGCAAGGGGATCATCACTTCTTCGGCGCAGCTCAGGGCGTTGATCGTCAACACCCCCAGCGACGGGGGGCAGTCCATGATGCAATAGTCATAGACTTCGCGGCGCGTCAGTTCCTGCAGTGCTTCGCGGAGGATCAGTTCGCGGCCCGGAGTGTCGGCGAGTTCGACTTCCGTGGCGGCCAGATCGAGGTTCGACGGAGCCAGCCACAAGTGCGGCCCCACCAGACGCCGGACCTTTTCGAGGGGGAGTTCCCCGGCGAAGGTGTGGTAGATCGTGGGGGTGTCCCCGGCGATCTCGATGCCCAAATGCAGGGACGCGTGGGCCTGGGGGTCGAGGTCGAGAATACAGACGCGCTTGCCGCGTTTGGCCAGCCCCGCCGCCAAGTTCACGCTGGTCGTGGTCTTGCCGACGCCACCCTTTTGATTCATCACGGCGATCGTGCGCATCGGGAATCCTTTCCCCGGAATCGAATTCGAACAGGCGGAGCCAACGTGTCGATGCGGCGCCATCCCGTCGCCGGAATTGAGCAAACACCCCGCGTGGGAGTCTAGCGGCGGGAGGTAAATCGCCCCAAGAGGAGTTTCGCGCCCGCCTCGGGGGAATGGGATGGATGGGCTGCTTGGGAATCGAGTGGGAAGTTGCGGAACACGAATCAGGCCGCGCGACGCAGTGGGAGCGCTTGGGGAGTGTCGACGGGGGCGGGATGTCGGGCAATCTTCTGCCCCAACAGTGGTTCCAAGACATCGTCCGCCGTCGATTGCAGCCAGGGAGTCGGCAAGCGGACGGTTCCCGCTCCACACAGTTCCATCAGGGCGTCGTAGTCCCAGTTCGTGAATGCGGACGCGATTCCGGCTTCTTGCAAATGGTGGGCGTTGACGCGTTGCTCCCATTGGTTCGGAATCGGCACGACGGCGCACGGCTTGCCCAGCAAGTGCGCCTCGACCGGGAGATTGACTCCCGCCGTGCACAACACGCCACGGCACGAGGCCAAGTCCTTGAGAAACGCCGCCCGGTCGGGACGGTGGAACGTGACGTACCCGTATTTTCCCGTGCGGAAGCGGGGGAACCCGTAAGCCTGCACGTACTGTCGCCGTCGCGCGGCCCATCGGATGAGGTCGTGCGGACTTCCGTCGGCGGTGTGAAAAACGTTGTACACAACGAGGTGCGAACCACAAACGGGGTTCAGTCGGCGTACGTCTTCGGACACAAGCGGCGGCAGACAGCGATAGGAAGCCCGCGCGACGTGGTAGCCCAACCGACGGTCGGCCCCGCAGGTAAACAGACGAATCACCGTGCGGGCGAGTTTCCGAGCGTGGTCGAGCCCTTCGGGGAGGTGTAGCTGCGGATCGATCAGGGCAACAGGACGACTGGCGGCGACAACTTCGCAACCGGGCCGCAACAACGGATTTGCGGTGAGCGGTTCAAAATCGGAAATCACCAGTTGTGGAGAGAATTCGGTACAGAGGGCGCGCAGCGTTTTGAGGCTGGAGTAAATCGCGGGAGTTTCGCGCAGCCATTTGTTGAACGTGGCCATCGAGTCGGCCCGCCCACCGGCGACGACGTATTCCATCCCCGACACGTGGCGATGCCAGCGGAACGAGTAACACGGTGGCGGCACCAGCCCGGAGCTGACGACCCGCACTTCGTGTCCCAACGCTTCCATCCGAGGGACCAGGATCGAAGCCTTCGCCAGTCCACCTTGGCCTTGGGTGTGAACGCCGTAGAGAATCCGCATGGGTGTCGCCCGGGGAAGTGGACCCGTCATTGGCACAGGTCGAGATGCGGGACGGTCGAAACGCGGTATGTGCGCGGGAAGCGCCAAGAGACCGTCGCGTCAGTAAGAATCGGGCGGATGCGCGGAAAAATTGAGGTGTTCGTTATGTGCGGAAGAGTCGAGCAGGTCGCCCCAGACACTCCAAAACACGCAAGTCCGCCAGACACCCCACACGCCTAAACACTTAGGCAACCCAGGGTATTTGCATAGCTGACAGACGAAGGCGGAATGGCCGCCAGTGCGAACTGGGAGTTCGCGCGGAGCGTTTCGGGCGACTTCGGCCGTCACGGCAGGCGGCGCGGGTCGACTTCGTGGCCGATGCAGGCGACGCAGTCTCCTTGGGAAACCAAACTGGGACCGCGAACCGCGATCAACAGGCCATCGGATTCGGCGGCGACTTCGACGGGTGGTCGGTCGGGGCGTTCGAGGAAGTGGATCAATCCGAACGGACGGTTAGCGAACACCGGAGCACCGAGCGGGACGAGTTTCTCGAACAACCCCGATTCGGGAGCCATCAGATAGTCGCTGCGGTCGAGCGACTGTACCCACCGGGGCGCGGGGACGCCGGCGGCCGCGCGCGTTTCGACGGGTTCATTGAGAATCCCGTAGTGGCGCAACACGTTGCGCAACCCCCGCTGCGTGATGGAATGGACCTCGGCGGTGACGTTTTCCGTCCCTCCCATTTCCGTCGTGATGACCGTTTTCCCTTGGCGTTCGGCCTCCACGGGGAGCAACCCCGAACCGGCAATGTCGGCGTACAGGAAACAGAACTCGCTCAACCACGCTTCGGTCCCGTCGAGCATCGCGTCGCGCTGTGGACCGGCGGGAACCAGGTGCATATGGGCGCAGGGGACGAAATCGACACCGCGACCACCGGTGTGGATGTCGATCACGATGTCGGCCAAGGGGAAGAGAACCCGTGTGAGATAGTCGGCGATGATGTCGGTGACGGAACCTGCGGGGTTGCCCGGAAAGCTCCGATTGAGATTCTTGCCGTCGATCGGCGAGAGGCGCGTGGAGGCCTTCGCGGCCGGCGCGTTGAGCGCGGGGATGAGAATCAAGCGGCCACGAATCTGGGAGGGGTCCAGCTCCCGCAAGAGCTTGAGAATGGCGACCTGGCCGGGGTATTCGTCGCCGTGATTTCCCGCCATCACCAACGCGGTCGGACCGGGTCCGCCGTTGATCACGGTGATGGGAACGAACACGTTCGCCCAACCGGCCATGTTGTATGAGAACGGAATGCGCAATTCGCCATGTTGCTTGCCGGGGAGGTAGTAGTCGACGGTGGCATGCACCGGAGAGGCGGACATGGGAGAGGTCTCGTCGGCGAGAGGGGGCGGGAAGGGGGCGCACGTGTTGTGTGGAATCGAGCCCGCCATGAAGGTTAGAGGGCGAACGCACGGAGAAACAGTGTGGGGGACGCGGGATGTTCGCGCGTACCGCGAGGCGGGGAGAAACGAGCGAGAGACGGCTTCGGCTTGGTCCGAATCGGATCCTCAACGGAAGCGGTCTCCTGCGAGGTTCTCAATGCCGCGCATGAAGCCGGAGCGAGCGGCACGCCATAGGGCGGGGCCGAGCGCCTCACCGGAGGAAGCGAGCGAGACGATACCGGTTTCGCCGGGACTGAGCCGACGCGAGACTTCCGGAGACAGTGAACAGACCACTCGGATGCGCGGTTCCGGAAGCATCGGCTCCGATCCCTCGCGCGGTCCGGGACCGATATCCACCGCCAGCGGGCCGCCGAGTGGCGTGCCGAGGGCCGGGTGATCGAGTGTCGCGCGGCTGCGCGGCAGGACTCGCTCCGGAACGGTTGCACCGTGGCATCCGGAGCGGAGCCGAAACGTCCACTCGGTACGGTTTGCTGCAACGTCCCTTGGATCGGCCAAATCTTCTTCAGCGACGTACGCCACCAACTCCAA
Organism: Planctomycetales bacterium; assembly: GCA_044359065.1. Taxonomy (GTDB): domain Bacteria; phylum Planctomycetota; class Planctomycetia; order Planctomycetales; family Planctomycetaceae; genus JAIXZD01. The sequence goes on from JBIKMW010000037.1 coordinate 46,279, forward strand.
CCGATCCCCGTCGCCGAGGATCAACAACTCGGCCCCCGATTCCAACCAAGCCCCAATGCGGTTCTCAAGGGTCGCGGACACAACGCGACCGGCGAAGGGAGCGCGGACCTCCAGCGCGGTTTGCTCGGCGCGGCGTTCGTCGAGTTCCACCCGGGCCGAGCGCAACTGATCGGCGATGATCTGGTGCGCCGCGGTGTCTTGTCGCTCGAGATGCTGGTCGGAAAGGCTTGTCAATTCTCCCAGGCGGGCCTCCAGCTCGCGGACGCGGGCGACGAGTTCATCGTTGCGAAGACGAACCAGAAGTCGGCCCGGCTCGACGATGTCTCCCGCTCGAACGAACACTTCCTCAACGAAAGCATCCACCGGCGCACGCAGGACGGCTTCGTCGCGAATGACGACCGCACACGGCGCGCGTGTCGTCCACGGGGTCGGCACGACCGATGCCAACGCGGAAAGGAAGCCGATCGCCGTCAACATCAGGACAGCGGCTCGAACCGCCGCCCACGGCCGATCACGGGACTCCGCGACAAGTCGTGCCGCGGTCCGCAAGAGACCGGGAGCGAAGGCGATCGCGACGGCCGCCCCGGCCAAGAGCAGTCCCCACCCGCGCCACCACACGGTGATGGCGAGAAGCGCGGTCGTCGCCATCCCGAGCGACCACGCGAACGAGGCCAGGCCGAAGAGGGCGATCCACGCGGATTCACCCGCATGGAGTCCGTCCTTGCGCGGCCCGAACAGGAACTCGATCGCCTGCCGCCCCGCCGCGATCCGCGCGCGTTCCCCCAGATTGGGTTGGTTCCACCCGTCGGACAACGCGTGATAACCGTCCAACCGCGCCAAGGGGTTGAGGTTGAACAGCAGGGTGTTGACCCCGGCAAGCATCGCGGCGCGGAACAGCCAGTCGGCGGCGATCGGCGACCGTTGAAAACCCCAGGCGACGACGAGCATGAACGCGATCAGCGTCTCGACCGCCATGCCACCCAACGCGACACGGATACGGTCGAAGCGCCGCGGCAGGTTCCATGCGGACGAAACGTCGACATAGGCCATCGGCAGGAAATAGACGACGGCCAAGCCCGCTTCGGCGGGGCGTGCTCCGCAGCGCATGGCCGCCGCGGCGTGCCCCGCCTCGTGCATCACCTTGAGGACCAGCCACAACAGGGCCAAACCCCACCAGTTGTCCGACAGCAAACCGTGCGACCATTGACGCGTCAGACGGTCGGGATCGGCAGCCAGCGTGAATGCCGCGGCAACAGCGGCCGCGCACCACAGCAGCAACCCCGGCAGGGTGAAGAGCCATCCGAGGCCTTGTTCGCAGCGGCGAAACACCTCGACCGAGGTCGTCAGCGGGATGCGGAACGACAACAGCGACGTTGATCGGGGGGACGCGGTTCGCCGGGGGGCGGGACTGTCCGTGGCCGCGTCCAACAGTTCCGCCGCGTGAAAGCGGGCGATAGCGAGTTGCACCGAGTCGATCGAATGCGGGCGCTCGCGCGTGTCGCGAGCCAGACGGACGACAACTTGATCCAGGGTGGACCGTCCATCCAGCAAGGACAGGACACGGTAGTCGTCCCAAGAAGCTCGAAAATGACGGTTGAGAGCGGGGTCCTCCACGATCGCGCCGCGGCCGCAGGCATCCTCGACGGGGCGCACGCGTAGATCGGCCCTCAATTTGGGGGTGGCGCGGGAGACCTCGCGAGTGGAGAGCGGGGAGTTCACGGGGAAATCGAAGACCCGAGGAGGAAGTCGAAAGTCCAGTTTCAATACGCACTGGCGAAGTGCTCGGACGGATTTCTGGGTTCCCACGCAAGCCACGCAGGCCTGTTCACCAACCCGTCATCAAACGCAGGGATCGCCAGGGACGGCGAAACAGGCGTTCGGCCAAAGTGGTGCGTGGCTGTGCAACATGGGCGATGCCCCGCATACCGGGACGCAGCCGACCTGCGGGGTTTTCGAGCGTCGCTTCGAAGGGAAAGCCCCAGGCGTCGAACCGGGACTCGGCGCGAGGCAATACGCGTTCGACGGTGGCGGTGAAGGCCTCGCGAGGTACGGCGTCAAAGTGGAATTCGACGGATTGAGCGGGAGCAAGGCGGTCGAATTCCCACTCGGGGACGAGCGAGACCGCGCGAACGGCTTCGAGGGGCGCGATCTCAAACAACGTCTGCCCCGTTTTGAGCGGGACGCCCTGCGAGCTTTGCAGGTCGCCCGCGACGACGACGCCGTCCACGGGAGCGATCACTTCCAGTTGAGCCACGCGCGCGGTGAGAAGGTCGTAACGTGCCGTGAGTTGTTCGAGATCGTATCGAGCCAGTTCCGCGTCGCCCGTTTCGTGACGGGCGATGTGTCCGTCGCGCTCCTTCGCCGAGCGACCGATCTTCGCAGCCAACTCGGCGAGTTCGACGCGGAGGTCGCGACCGTCCAAACGGGCGAGGAGCGTCCCGGTGGCCACGGTGTCGCCCGGCTTCACCAAGGATCGCTCCAGCCGCACATCGAAAGGAGCCGCGACGAACCGCCGCGCGATCGGTTCGATCTCGACCTCGCAGGCGATCGGATGGGGAACGGGTAGGGACAGCACTCCCACGGCGAGCACCATCAGCAGCGCGGCGAAACGGGTGGTGGAGGCGGACGCCCACTGGCGAAAGCCTTCGGTCGCGCGCGAGAACCAGCTCCGCTCGGCCCGGTCGAGCAGGCGGAGCAAGCCGGGCAACACTCCGCGCGCGGCCTTGAGGAACGCAAAGTGCCGGGAAAGGTGTTCGGCACGCGCCTTCCAGGCGACGGTGAGCGTCGCGTGGGCGGAGCGATGTGTCTCGCGCGGCTTCACCGATGCGCCTGGAACGGTTGGCTCTTCCGGTGCGAGCGAAACCGTGGCCACGTCGGCGAATTCGCGAGCTTCCAGGAATCCGGCGTGACACAGGACGGCGGAGTCGTTGGGGCGCGTGGTGGAGGCGACGCACAGCACGCGGCGGCCCAGACGACATTCATCGGAAAGTTGCCCGAGGTCTTCCGGAGGAATCCGCGCCCCGACGGTGACGGTCGGGAGCGCGGCGGAGACGATCTGCCGCCGATCCGCGTCGCCCGACACGAACCAGACGGCGTCGGCTTCCAGGTACAAAGCAAGGTGATCGACCAACAACCGCCGCGCAGCGGACGGGGATGGCGCGAGTCCCAACAGTTCGGTCAGCTCCAACAACGCCGCGAGCGCGCGGGTTTGCTCGTCCGGGTCGAGACCCGACGGGCAAATGGACTCGCGGAGTTCGAGGGTCGTGGCCATGAGGCTGGGCAATCAACGGGACTGGGCGATCAGAGGGACCGGGCAATCAACACGGCTGGGCGACCTTACTCCCGGTGTTCACCCGCAACCCGTCACGTCGGGGCAGCGACGGGTGCGGGGAGAACGGCTATTCCCCCTTCGTGGCGGGGGGTTCACTCTTCGCGGCAGAGGGAGCCGGTTGGGGTTTGGTTCGCTGATCGGACACCGAGCGCGCGGACGAGGCGGCTGCGGGAGCGAACTCGGGTGGGGCGGCCTTGGTGGGTGTCGCCGTAGGGGCCGGGGTGGGAGCGACTCGGGTGACAGGGGCGTCCCCCAACACGAGATGGCAACGCTCGCCCGCACGGAACTTGCCTTCCGAGTTGGAGATTTTGACTTTCACGGTGACCGTCGCGGTTTGAGCACTGACGACCGGGGAGACGAACTCGATCTGCGCGGGGGCGATGCGCGAAGTCCCCGCGACGCGAACTTTGACATCGGGGTTCGACGAGAAGGCCGACACCTTGGATTCGGGAACCGAGAACGTCGCGATCAAGGGGTCGAGTTGCACGATGGTGACGACGAGCGGTTCGGCGGGATTGATGAATTCGCCTTCGTCCCGGTGAACGCGGATCACGACACCCGAGATCGGTGAGCGGATCGTGCGCCGATCCAACTGGATGCGGTAGCGGTCGTATTCCGCGGCGCGAATCTCCAGGGTCTCCTTGGCGATCAACAGTTTCGCGTCCGCCAAAGCCAACTCCATTTCGGCCCGGCCGACCTCTTCAGCGGTGGCGTGATCACGTTCGCGGAGGGACAAGAGCTTCTTGTGCCTTGTCGTCGCGAGGGTCAATTCGGATTTCGCGGCGTTGATCTGCCCCTGGCCTTCCATGGCGCGGCGTGCGATCTCAAGCGCCGCTTTGTGAATGTCCTGATCCAGCCGGACCAGTGGCTGGTCGCGCGAGACATCCTGGCCCTCGACGACTTCCATCTTGTCGACGATGCCAGACTCCGTCGCCGCGACATCGATCGTGCGGTACGGCTCCAGAAAGCTCTCGACGATGTCGGCTCCGCGCGCGGAGGCGGCAAGGCCGACGCAAAGGACCAGTCCGCCCAGGAGTCGAACCGAATTCCGGTGTGAAGAGAAAAACGCGAACAGGCGAGTGGGGTACATGACGGACGATCCGGTTCGGAAGGGTGCGGTCGGGTGGAACGAGCCGTTTCGTGTCGAGTGGAACGAGCGGTTTCGCCAAGTGCGGAACCGCGTGGATCAAAGGTGCGATCAGCCGGTGTTGCGAAACGGGGAAGGTTCGGGGCAGAGCGCGCGGCACAGGCTTTCGCGGGCGAGGTCCGCGGCCAGGAGCAGTCTTCGCTGTTCGGCGGACCACGTCTCCGCGCGCCGCTGCGCCTCGACAACCGCGTCATCGCAGGAATCCGCCACCTCTCCGCCAACGTGCGGTTGCCCGCGCAACCACGATGCGACCCGCGGGCTGAAGCGTCCGAGCAGCCAATCGTCGGCACTGGCGTAGGCCTGGACCGAGCCGGGTTGTCCCTGTCGGGCGCAACGTCCGGCGAGTTGGCGGTCGACGCGTGACGAGTGCTGCCGTTCGGCGACGATCACGTGGAGCCCCCCCGCCTCGACGGAAGCGTCGGAGACGGGGATGTCGGTGCCTCGACCGGCAAGGCCGGTCGTGATGGTGACGGCCCCCGGCATTCCGGCGCGGGCAATCACCCCCGCTTCGTCGGCATCGTGTTTTCCGGTAAGGAGAGCCGGTTGGACCGATCCGTCGCCGAGTTCGCCCGCAAGCCACTCGCCGTCGGAAATTGTTCGCGTACCGATCAACACCGGTTGCCCGGCGAGGGCGCGTCGACGAGCGTCGACCGCCACGGCGCGGAGTTTCGACTCGCGGTCGACGAACGCGCGGCCCGGCAGCGTGTGTCGCCGATCGGGAAAGTGCAGGTTGACCACCACAACCGGCAGTCGGTAAAGATCGGCGAACTCCCGCGCCGCGGGGCTGGCCGTGCCGGTCGTCCCGGCGAGATGGTTGTACAGCCGCAACAGGCGTTGGCGGGTGATGGACGCCAGAGAACGGGACGCGCCGAGCGAGCGGAGTCCTTCGCGAACTTCCACCGCCTCGTGCAGACCCCGTTGCCAGCGATGGCCGGGGAGCCGTCTGCCGGTGTTGCGGTCGAGCAATACGATCTCCCCTTCGGCGACGAAGTAATCGCGGTCGCGTTCCAGGAGATGGCGCGCTTCGAGTGCACGCTGCACATAGTCCCCCCAAGGACGCGTGCGAGTACCGGCCGGGTCGTCGACAAAGGGGATCGGAGCCGCGAGCGAGCACGACTCGGTCGCCGCATCGATCCGGAATTCGTGACCGGGAAGCCAACTCGAAACGAAGTCATCCGCCCGACGAATCCACGACTGTTCGTCGGCGGACGGGGGCTCGCGGTCGGCCAACACCAGTGGCACCGCCGCGTCGTCCAACAGCACCTGATCGGCCTCGTCGACCAGGCCAATCGCATGATCGAGATGGAACGGCCGCGCCGCATCAATCTCGGGCTCGCACATGCCCGCCAGCAAGCGAGTCCCCAGCGCCCGTGGTCCAGCGGCGGTCCGCGCGAGATCGTACCGAAGATAGTCGAAACCAATCTCGGTGGAGGTGCCGTACAGGATGTCGGCCGCGTAGGCGCGGGTCTTGCCCTCTTCGTCCGGGAAACTCGGCAGGGTCCGCACCGACAGGCCCAACTGACGGGCCGCCGGCGCGACCAGCGCGCGATCGCGTTCCGCCAGGTACCCGTTGGCCGTCATGACGTGAACCGGACGGCGGGACAAGGCGAGGACCCAAGAGGCACACGCGATCGCAAAAGTCTTGCCTTCACCCGTTTGCATTTCGGCGATGGAACCGCGAACCAAATGCCAGGCGGCGATCAACTGTTCGTCATACGGCTCAAGATCGAGGGCGCGGCGGAGCGCCTCGCAGGCATGGGCCAGCCCCTTCTCGACCAACTCCGCATGTCGCACCAACGGAGCCAGCGGGGGAAGTTCCCGGAAGAGCGCGCCGAACGACGCCGCGAACGCCCCGGTTCCCAAGGTACGCAACTCGAACGCCCGCTCGCGCACGTGCTCGATCTGGCGAGCGCCAAAGCTCGTCAATGAGTTGCGCGTAGGGAGTCGCGTCGAGGCAAGCATGAGTGGTCCGTGAGGCGCGGTTACTTACGGAAATCGATCCGAGGACGAGCTGGGGGTTGTTGATCCTTGCGGCGCTGTGTTGGGCGGCGTCCTCGCTTCACCTGCCATCGTCGGGAATGGCCCGGCGCCGCGAGGGGGTGGCCGTGGCACCGCCACCGGACGACGCGACTCCCGCCACGGGGGTAACGGCGGGTCTCGCAGCGCGGGGCCGCGCGGTGGTGGCCGGTGCGGGAACAACCACGCCGGGAGCCGGTTCAGGGGGCGCCGACTTCGGCGCGGGTCGTGTCGCGGGAGCGTTGACGGGAGCCGTGGCGGGATCGACACCGGGGTTGGACGGGGTCGTAGGATCAGCGAATTCCGAAGGCACGACGGGGGGCGCGGCCTTCAGCAGGATGCCCTGGACGCGTTTGAGCTGCGCCAGCGCTATGACGTAGCCGACCTGAGCGTTGGTGAAGTCGGCTTCCTCGGAGGCCAGACGCTCCTGGGAGTCGAGCAGGTCTTCGAGCAGCAGAATCGACGACCGTTCGTCGTCGGGCATCAGCTTCCAACGCTCGAGCAAGTAGAGGCTTTCGCGTTCGGCGGCGAGCATCGCCTGGAACTTGCTGCCCAGTTCGAGGTACGACGTGCGGGCCTCACGAAGAGCCAGTTCAACTTCCGTCAGGCCGGTCTCGACGGAGGTGCGGAAGTCGGCAAGGGCCTTTCGCATTTCAAGTTCGCGACGGGTGTATTGCGCCTTGGCCGCGCGATTGCCTAGCGGCACCTCGAAGAGCATCCCGACGGTGTAGCCGGGTTCGCCGACGTAAAACTGTTGGGCGTACGCCTGACCGAGTTCGCTGTCCCCCGCCAACCCCGCGACATAGGTGCTCAGGATCAAATCGAGCTTCGGGAGAATATCCTGCCTGGAGACACCCAACCGGACGCCCGTGGCTTTGACCTTGTGAATCGCCTGATGGATGTCGGGGCGGTTCTCCAACGCGGTCTGCAACGAGGGAGTCACCGCCAAATCGACATAGGCCGAGAGCGGGGCCTCGAGGGGAAGATACTCCAGCGAGGTCGTTTCCAGCATGCGGGGGTCGTTGACGAGCAGCCGGAGTCGCGACTCGGCATTGCGGATTTCGGTCTCCGCGCGGGCCATCGCTGAACGTCGGCTGGTGACGGCCGA
>JBIKMW010000189.1:0-5043 GCA_044359065.1 Planctomycetales bacterium
GACGGTTGTTCGCTCCGGTGCCAACTGCGCCGCACGACGATGTGCACAACTTCTACTTCGACGCCAACAACAACATGATTGAGGTGGACGACGGGGGAGTGTGGCGCCTGACCAATCCGAATTCGTCGACCCGGACCTGGGCGTCCGTCGGGAAGGGCATTCTCTCGGGTGAGGCGTATTCCGTCGCCTGGGATTCGCTGAATGACGTGTTTGTGGCCGGCTTGCAGGACAATGGCTCCGTCCGACAGCAGGCGACGGGAAGCTCCGTCGTATTTGAAGTGGGAGGCGGGGACGGGATCTACTCGCGGGTCGATAACACCTCGGAACCGGGGTTTTCCTATCACTACTATTCCGCCCAGGACTTGGGTGGATTTTCTCGAGACAAGTGGGATGCCAACGGCAAACGAGTTGATCGACAAGAAATTGACGCCCTGGTCACCCCCGCGAATAATGAACCGCTGGCACAGGTCGACAAGCCTCCCTTCACAACGCAGTATGCGTTGAATGTCGTCAATCCGCGGAAAATGTTGCTGGGGACAAAGATTCTGTACGAATCGAGTGACCGTGGGGATTCGTTCTCCCGTCCTAATGGCACGACGGCACTGGACGGTGAAGTTAGATCCATCGTGTACGGGGGGCGCAAAGCCGGGGTGGCGAACGAGGACGTGGCATACGTCGCCGCCGGCGACAAACTTTATCGACGCACGGCCGCGGGGACGCAGTTCTCGGAGGTCACCGCATACACCGGTGAGGCGGTCAAGGATATCGCCATGGATCCGGACGACTGGGCTCGCGTGTACCTTCTGGCCGGTGATGGCCTCGTCTGGCGGACAACGGACGCTGGCGACACCTGGACTGACGTGAGCGGCGACCCGAATGGCGGCAAAGCCTCCAACTCGGTTATCGGCTTCGAGATTGAAACGATCGAGATTTTCGGCCGGACTTCGGCTGGCGGTGATGAGGTCGTGTTCATCGGGGGCCGGGCTTCCGACGCATCCTATACGAATGGGTTCCGCACAGGTGTGTTTGCGGCCGAAAGCTTTGGGGCCGACACGACACAGTGGGTCCCGTTCGGTACCAATCTGCCGCGTGTGACCGTTAACGACCTGTACTACAGTCCCGAGGACAACCTGCTCGTGGCATCGGTGATCGGTCGGGGGATCTGGACGGTGGGCTCTTTGAGTGACCTGCTGGGCTCGGTGGCGCCCGTTGCGGACCTCAACGGTGCCGCGACAGGAACGGGGTTTGCGGCGAATTTTGCTGGTGGTGGGGGGGCTGTTTCGGTTGTTGACGCCGCCAACCTTACCGCTGTGGACCCTGACTCGACGATTGTTTCGGCGACCTTGCAGCTTTTGTACCCGGAAGATGGTGCGGCGGAGTCGATTTCGGTCGACATCCCGAATGGCTCGGGGTTGACCGCTCAAGCGTACAACGCCACGACAGGCCAATTGATCGTCACGGGAGCGGCGACCCCCGCCGTCTACCAGACACTGCTGCAATCGGTGAAGTACAACAACACCGCTGCGGCACCAAATCCCAACCCGCGGAAGCTGTTCATCACGCTGAATGACGGTTCTGCAAACGGCAACACGGCTGTCAGCTCAATTTCCGTACTGCCGAACGTGGCGGCTCCTGCGGTGGATCTGAATGGGCCTGGAGCAACAGGAATCGACTCTTCGGCCAGTTTTCTCGAAGGGGACGCACCGCTGAAAATTGGTACCGCGGACCTGACCGTGACGGCGGGGGCGGCCAACCTCTCGGGTGGTACGCTGACGATCACGAATCGTCCCAACGGGGCCAACGAACTGTTGGCAGTGGATACGACGGGAACGGCGATCATGGCCGCATTCGATCCCCAAACCGGCGTGCTGACATTGACCGGCTCGGACACCGTGGCCAACTACGAAACGGTCCTCCGGACAGCCACCTACCAGAACACCTCGATCAAGCCCGACACGGCGACGCGGTCGATCACGGTGACGGTCACAACGGGAGCAGTGGCCAGTCCGGTCGCGGAAGCGAAAATTCAGGTGTTCGGCGCGAACAACGCACCCGTTTTGGACAACGCCGCCCCCTACATCGTCACCACGGTGACGAGCGCCGCAGCAAATCCCGGAACGGAGATTGACGTGCTCCGCGACAGTCTTGGCGCGGGTAAAATCACCGATGCCGATCCGAACGACCTCGTCGGAATTGTTGTCACGGCAGTGAACGAAACCAATGGGGCCTGGCAGTACACGTTGGATGCGGGTGTGACCTGGACGGCACTCGCGGGGGCGTCGATCACGACCGCGCGTGGCCTTGGTCCGATTCAAGGAACGCGAGTCCGTTTCGTGCCGAATCCCGGATTCAACGGAACGGCGACTTTCGACTTCCGGGCCTGGGATCTGACCGGTCCGATCAAGCGTCAGGGTGTTAACATCCGCAATGGCCGGTTTCGAGACACCACGACCACGGGGGGCACAACCGCGTTCAGCTCCGCGCTCGGGACCGCGCAAGTCACGGTGAACATCGCTGCGGCGAACACCGCTCCGACGCTCGACAACAGTGGCAATCCGTTTGCCATTCTGGGTGTCGGTTCACGGCAAGCCGCGGAGATGCGGCAGGGGACGCTCGTTTCCGACATTCTGGCGCGAGGTGCCGGCGGCAACCCCATCACCGATCCGGACACGGGAGCGCTCAAGGGAATCGCCATCACCGCAGTCGACAAGTCGCTCGGGACGGTGCAGTACACACTGGTTACCGCCAATCCGCAGGAAGCCGACTGGAAGGATGTTGAGGCGGCCGGGGCCGTCTCGGGTTCCAGCGCGCTGTTGTTGCCGACGACGGCCCGCCTGCGATTCACGACCGGTCTGATCCCGCACCATTCGACGGGTGCTCCCTTCCTGACGCTGGAGTCGAAACTCGATACGGGCTTGAGTTTCCGCGCCTGGGACCAGACGAGCGGTGCGGTGGAAGGTCGCGCCGATACCACGACCAATGGCGGAGCCTCGGCGTTCTCCACAGCGGTCGAAACCGCAAAGATTTACTTCGAAGCCCGCCTGTTCCGCAGCTTCAACACGAACGCGAGCCTCAACATCTACACGCTGGAGGCGGAGTTCAACGCGCTGACGGCCAACCCCGCCATCGTCGACCGATCCACCAGCGCCTTTACCGGATTCACGGTGCTCTTGAGCGCTGTTCCCGAATTGGGGACGGCACCGCTGTTCCGCATGTACTTTGGCGTGCAGTTCAACGACGACGGGACCGAGACCGACATGGGGTACCGGTACCTGACATCCCGGTCCGATGAAGCGGACATTCTGGAAGGGCTGGGACGCGCGGACAAACGTCCCACACGCGAAGGAGCCTACTTCCGCGAACTCGGGGTCAACGCCGGCTCGGCTGCGCTGGGGTACATCTACTCGACGCAGCAGCCTGGGACGCTGCAGATGACACAAGTCTACCGGACCGATGCGTTCCCGAAGCCCACACGTCCGGGAGGCACGCCGGAAGGATCCACGCCCACGACGACGAAGTCCCAGGAGCAAGGGGACCACGTCTATACGACGAACACCGCCTTCGAGACCGGTCGGCCGGGAACCTGGCGTGTAGAGGCCAGTCGCGGCTTCGTGCGGGAGTTGACGCCCAATCCGACGGGAGGCCCTCCCCCACTGGTGTTGGATGCCACCGCCATGAGCGGCCCCGCGGTGACCGCAGCGCGGATGCCCGCACCCGTTCCTGCCTCCGTCGGTGGCGGGACCGTTGGGATCGCGTCGTCCGTTGTGGAAGCGATTGCCCGACTGGTGGCGGCGCCAAGCCGAAACACGGACAGCGTCCCCGCGAGCACGCCGGATATCGACAACCCAGGCCCGGACGATGGGGTACTTGCAACCTCGCCTGCGACTGACGACGTTGCGGACCTGGTATCGTTCGACACGTTCTTCACCGACTCGGACCTGGTGGCCGCCGCCGGCTGGGGGGTTTGAGAGACGGAGATGAGACGGTCGGGAGAGGCGCTGACCCGGCACTGCCAGCACAGAAGTGGCGTTGGGGTGGGAAAACTTTCCTTCGTCCCATGAGTGAACGTCCGCACGCGGTGAACGTGGGACGTCTGGGCGGTACTGGTTGTCAGGCCGTCGGTATGTTGTCGGCGGGTGTGGCGGGTTCCGGGTCGTTCGCCACCGCCAACGGTTCGAAACACGCGACCGCGACATCCATACATGCAGCTTGTTACAAGTCCAGCGTAGAAGCAGTTTCAAAAGCCTATTGGACGGAGGGTTTTGGCAAGGGAATTGCGTGTCAAGGCGTGTGAAAGGAGGCCCACGCCATGAAAATGACCCTGACGTGGTGGCCCCCTCTGCAAATCGACGGGGTGCGGTCGCAACCACACGGGGTCCAGGACGGAACCCGAGTCGGAACTCACGGACAAGAAATGGTTTCTGATCGCCGACCTGTTCGAGACCCCCGATCCCTCGCCGGCGGGCGGACGACCTCGCGTCGATCCGCGGCGCTGCTTCGAGGGGATCGCGTGGGTGCTCAGGACCGGCTCGCGATGGAAAGATTTTCCGAAACATTTTCCCTCGCCAGCCACTTGCTGGCGGCGGCACGCCGAGTGGTCCGAACTCGGCTTGCTCGAAGAGGCGTGGCGAAGATTGCTGCTGCGACTCGACGAGCGGGGACGACTGAAACTCGACGAAGCGTTCGCGGACGGCACGTTTGCGAGCGCAAAAAGGGGGGTGAAGCGATCGGCCTGACCAAACGGGGAAAGGGTTCGAAGATCATGCTGCTGGTCGACTGCCACGGCACGCCACTGTCGGTGCTGGCAGCAAGCGCGTCGCTGGGCGAGGCCAGTTTGCCGGAACCGCTGCTCGACCAAAGCCTGTCGCCCATGGAACCCGCGCGACTGATCTACGACCGGACGCTGGACAGCGATGTTCATCGCGAGCGACTGCGGGAGCGCGGGATTGAACTGGTCTGCCCGCACCGCAAGAATCGAACTCGCGCAAAGAAGCAGGATGGCCGAGCCCTCCGACGCTTCGCACGACGCTGGAAGATCGAACG